>JAHDQN010000089.1 GCA_018433775.1 Deltaproteobacteria bacterium | reverse complement strand
GATCGGTGCTTCCCGGGATTTATGGGAAGATAGAGGCGATCAACATGAACGATAAGGCACTGCTCGAAGTGCAGACCGATCATCTGATCTAGCAGGAAGAAATGCATTGAGGAAAAAAACAAAAAGCTCAAGCCCGAGAAGAGAGAAGATCATCGATAGCGCAAGTACTATTTTCTGGAAAAAGGGCTACAGCGGCGCTTCCATGAGAGACATCGCCAAGGCCTGCAAGTGCAAGCCTGCGAATATCTATAACTTCTTCGAAAGCAAGGAAGAGATACTGTTTGAGTTTCTCTTTACCCAGAACATGCGTTTGTTCGAAATGATCAAACATTTCGAAGACGATCGAACGGCAAAACCCAGCGAGCAGTTGCGAGAGTTCATTCACATCCATGTCAAACATGTGTTGAACTATCAGAAAACCTCCCGCTTTCTGTTCGATACTGGGCTGGAGAGACTTTCCAAGAACAACCGGGAAAAAGTAATCAGTTTTCGCGACCTGTATGACCGAATCCTTACCGGGATAATTCAGCGAGGCGTTGACAGCAAAGAGTTCAGTGATATGGATGCAAAGCTCGCGGCACGGTACATCGCCTCCATGATCACTCGAACGATAATCTGGTATTCCCCTAAAGGTCCTCTGTCAGTCGAAGACATAGCCGAGTTCATATACAATTTTTCCGTGAACGGCCTGAACAAGAGACGGAGTGTGAAAAGAGGAAAGACGCAGCAGAACACATAAACCGGTTGAAAAACCGGTAGTTCGATAAATTTAATCAATATATAGGGAAGCCTTTAAAGGCAAAAGGCCTTGCCCCTCGTTATGGTCGACAGAGTTGAGCAGGCATCATGGGGTAAAAAAGAGTGGCCGCAAAGAGAAAGGGCATACCGGAGGCGTCACGGTATGCATTATCTATCACGAAAGAGCCACGGAAGGATGGTGTGGCGGCACTGTCCTTGATGCAGGGTCTGTTTTCGATATCCGTCCTGGTTATCCCATGTTTCATTCGAGCAATAGGGAATACTGCGTCCTCTGTATGGTATTCCCTGCTGATATAAGTATGTGCCGGAACTATCATTCCGGTAAATGGTTGGAGAGGCGTCTTTTGCACTCGTGAAAAGACAGGCGGGACAATGTCGGGTTCATACACTTGAGAGAGGATGACATCATGGATTTAAACCTGAAGGACAAAGTGGTAGTAGTTACCGGAGGTGGACGGGGCATTGGCGAAGCGATCTGCTTGGCATTTGCGAAGGAAGGGGCCAACGTTGTCGTGAGCAACAGGAGCTTTGAAAATGCTGTGAGTGCCACGGATAAGATCCATGCTCTGGGCCTGAAAGCGACACCGATACAAACGGATGTGTCCCGGCCGGAAGAGGCAAGGAAACTGATCGGGGAAACCATCAAGGAGTTCGGGGCAATCGATGTTCTGGTGAATAATGCAGGTATCTCTCCGAAAAATCAGAACGGAGAGCCTGCAATGACGTGGGAAATTGGACTGGACGAATGGAACCAGGTGATGGGGGTGAACCTGAACGGAACGCTTATCTGTTCGCAGGAGGCGATAAAGTATATGCTCACAAGAAAGAAGGGAGCGATTGTCAATGTTTCATCCGTCGCGGGGAAGGCGCCTTATGAGCCCATGGCAACGGGAGCACACTATGATGCGTCCAAGGCCGCAATCATAAATCTGACCCAGAGGCTGGCGAGTGAGGTGGCTGAGTTCGGGATTCGCGTCAATGCCGTTGCCCCTGGAAGGATCGCAACCCCTTTGTCCAAGCTTGCATCACCGAAATGGAATAATGCCATGCTGGAGCGCACCCTCATGGGGAGGTTCGGAACACCCGATGAAATCGCCAGCGCCGTGGTGTTCCTTGCTTCGGATGGAGCGAGTTTTATAACGGGTGAAACACTCAACGTAAACGGTGGCTGGATCATGGACTGAGAAGGTGCCTCTCCCTCCGTACGTGGCTGCCGAGATGGATCGTGCAAAGCACGTGGCGGTTTATGAATTCTCAACAACCCGCGGAGAGATGAGCTGCGTGGGACTGCTTGCCGGGCATGCAGGCATCTCGCATGTTTCGGCTCCGAGGAGGGGGTGGAGGCCCGCATTCATCAGGGATCTCTGTCAGGGTATGAGGGAGCTGACGCTCTCAATGCTCTCCGTCCGGAGAAGCGCAGGCGCAGAAATCCCCTGGTGAGCGTGGGCAGGCCGATTATTCCCGGGTGCTCGCCAAGAAGCTTCCTGGCCCTGGGAATGCACGAGGGAAATCATGGAACCAAACCAGTGTATCAAGGAAGAGCGCTGGAGCTCGGAGGGGGAACAATGAGAAGCTACAAGATACTCTGGCAAAGCAGCACGGCAATAGCAGGATTCCCGGACTATAAAAGGGCTATCGAGAAGCATGCAGAAAGGATACTCGGCCCAGGATTCGAGATATCGGTCAGGGGTGTCCAGAACGGAACACCCGATATCCATTTCATGGCGTTTGACTTCCTGAACAATGCCAATGTCTTTGATAGCGTTCTGCAAGCGGAGAAAGAGGGGTTCGACGCGGTAGCCATAGGATGTTTTTTCGATCCGATCCTGGACGAGCTCCGGGAAGTTGTCGACATTCCTGTTCTGACCCTGGGTGAAGCCGGCATGCTAACGGCGTGCATGCTGGGCAAGTACTTCTCGGTCATTTCCTATGTGCCGCAAAGCAATAAAAAGGTTTTTGGCGAGCTGCCCCACAAGTACGGTCTGTCCGGGCGGGCGGCGAAATTCGCCAATTTCGATCTCCCGCTGCCGGAGCTGGAAAAGGGCTTCACAAATCCGCAACCTGTTCTTGAGCGGTTTGAGAGGGCAGGAAAGGAAGCGATCCAGAACGGGGCCGAGGTTCTGATCCCCGGCTGCGGCTGCCTGAACCTGATCATCGCAAACGGCGGAATGAACCGGATCGATGGGGCGCCTGTATTAGATGTATCAGGAGCCCTGATGAAAATGACCGAAATGATGATCGTCCTGAAAGAGGTTTCGGGGACAACAATAAGCAGAAAGGGGTTTTACGAGGCCCCCTCCAAGGAGCAGATGGAGCGTGCCCTCTCGATATACCGGAAAACATGACCGCGAATCAGGCCGCTGTTCGGATCTGTGAAAACCGCACTGTAATAGTGCAAGGGGATAAACACACCGCCTGCTAACCGTCCGGACGGAACGTTCCGGTGCCTTCCGCTGGCACCGAGACGCAGGCATGTCGATTTCTCCGGGATTCTGTGAGGATGCCGGTGCCCGGACGTTTCATAACGCACCCCGAAGTTCGCCCGATAAGGGCTTAAGGCCCTTTGAAAAAAACCACAGGATACAAAACCTTGTTTCTGTAAGAAGTATATTTTCCGGCAGGTTTTCGCTCCAGCGAAAAAAATATGCCGTCTCGGACTATGTGGCACCGGTAGTGCCTTGTTTCGCAACCGGGCGGGGGTTTCCGTCGTGTCAAGTCAAAGACCTCCCTATCTCGATCGAGGCTTAAAAATCTCATTTCGAAAGGAAAAGCGGGGGAAATCCAGTCCGTGCCCGGCAAGATCATTCCCGCCGCAATACCATTGCCATGCTTCCTACATTAACTCCGGAGCTGGATGAAAGATGACAGCCGCCGGTCGCTTCACGGTTCAGGGCAGGGGTGCCGTGCCCGGTATCATGAACGCGCTATCATCAAGAAAGGTTTCTGCTGAGCGGTCTTGTATCAAAGTAGCAAAGAGCAGAGAGGGCTTTAAAGAGCTTGACATCATCGGCAGAATGAAATAAAAAATTAACGAACGTTAACTAACATAATGGGCGTTCATTAATTAAACCATGTAGGTTGTTCACCGGTCAAATTGAGCAGCAAGGAGGAGTGCTTCTGATGAGCAAAAGGGTAGTTGGAATAGAGGACACGCGGTTTGTTCTGTTTGATCAGCTGGATGTGGAGGCTTTTTTTGGATTTGAGCGGTTCAGTGCGCATTCTCGCG
>JAHDQN010000076.1 GCA_018433775.1 Deltaproteobacteria bacterium | reverse complement strand
GCACAAGATATCAGAATGCTTCCACGCACTCGATGAGGTGCGCGACCTTTTGCTTCACCTGTTCTTTTTCTCCCAAGAGACTCTCCATCTCCTGTCTCAACCCGTTTACCTCTTCCTCCTTTTCTTTCAGCTTGGCGGCCAGCTCTCCATTGAGGTTTTTGAGCGTGGCGGCCAACTCTACTAAGCCAAGTATCTTTTGCTCCAATATATCGAGTTTTTCCAACAGTATCACCTCGTGTATCAGTCGTTTGATTATACATCTATTCTACCCTCCCAAGTCAAGGACCTATTCTGCATGCATTTGAGCCGCTGTACGCCTCGTTCTCCTAGAGGCAGAGAATTTCACATTCTGTTGAGAAAATCGGCACGAAAATTTTCCGTTTCTTGCCTGAGAGCCATCATAAAGATTGCTTAACAATCCCCGGCAAAACATCCGATAGATACGGATAATATCAAATCACGGAGGTAACGATGAACGAGTCTCACCTCGATATGCTCTATACCCTGGCAAAGGAACTCAATACCTCGGAAGACATTCCCACCATGCTCGATGCCGTCATCACCCACCTTCCCAAGGTAGTAGGCGCCAGATACTGCTCGCTCTTTATCAGAAACCCCTCTTCCGGCGAGCTCGAGATCAAGGCGCACAACCATACCGATATCGGAGAAGACCCGTTCATCCATGTGGGATCGCAGCAGGAGAGCATCATGAACCTCGTTCTGGCCCGCAACGCATCGCTCATCATCCGGGACATCGAAGAGGAGATCGGCATCCAGAACAAGGACAAGTACACCACCAAGTCTTTCATGTGCATCCTCATCAGACACGCCGACGATACGAAAGGGGTCCTGAATCTCGCAGACAAGGCGAACGGCGGCTTTTCCAAGGAAGACATGCTTATCAGCTCGATTATCAGCGAGCTTCTCGCTGCTCTGCTTGCGCGCATCGACCTGAATACCGTATAATACGGTTCATGGGGTTCTTAAGCGGGATTGTCGGACTTCCCAATACGGGAAAGTCGACCTTGTTCAACCTGATCACCAAAGCCGGTGTGCCGGCCGAGAACTACCCCTTCTGCACCATCGACCCCAATGTCGGGATCGTGAATGTCCCGGACGAAAACCTTCAGAAGATCGCCGAGATCATCCGTCCCGAAAAAATCACCCCCACCACCCTGAAGATCTATGACATCGCGGGCCTGGTCAAGGGCGCATACAAGGGCGAAGGGCTCGGCAACCAGTTTCTCGGGCACATCCGGGGAGTGGACGCCATCATCCATGTGGTCCGGTGCTTCGAGGCCGCCGGCGTCACCCACGTCTATAACGAGATAAACCCGGTCTCGGACCTGGAGATCATTCTCACCGAGCTGGTCATGGCTGACCTGGAGATCGTCCAGAAACGCAAGGAAGCCGTGATCAAGGGCATGCGCGTGGGCAAGAAGGACGTGGATAAGACTGAGATCGCGATGATCGAGGAGATGGAGCGGATCCTTCTTCAGGGCACATGCCTGATCGACACCGGCATGGACCTGGACCGCTCTCTCATGAAATCCTGGGGGATCCTCACGGCAAAGCCCTACCTGGTGGTGGCGAATATCGGGGAAGACGACGTCGTCGAGCATACGGAGGAGTATGAGCAGCTCGAACAATGGGGGAGAGAGCGGGGGAGGAAGGTCATCCCCATCTGCACGAAGTTCGAGCCCGAGGCCTCGGAGCTCACCGAGGAAGAGCGCAGGGAGTTCCTCATCTCCGTCGGGATCGAGCGGTCCGGGGTGGATGCCCTGATCCGAGCCTGTTACGAGATCCTGGACTTGATCACCTTTTACACCCCGGTGGGCCATGAGCTCAAGGCATGGACCATCAGGAAAGGCGGTACCCTCCACGATGCCGCCGGTCTCATTCACACCGATATCCAGGAAGGATTCATCAGGGCCGACGTGGTGAGCCTGCCGGATTTCCTCTCGCACCGGGGCATGCACGGAGCAAAGGAGGCAGGCGCCGTGCTCACCGAGGGACGGGAGTTTGTGCTGCGCGACGAGGACGTGGTCGTCATCCACTTCCGGTGAGCGAAGAAAGGGCATGAGCCCATGGAAGGCCGGAACGCGCCTTCCCGTACCCAAGGCCCTTTAACGTCCGATCCTGTCCCACTCCCTGTTCACCGCCTCTGGCGGGAAGTAATGCGAGGTATTGTTCCGCGTGTCATACACCATGACCCCGCCGAGGGAATCCCTCTGCGAAGAGTAGAGAACCTGTCCCCCTTCATCCATGGCAATCACCCCGCTTGGGGTAGCGGCGAGATAGAAGGGCTCACCAGCGCCTGCATCGGGGCAGACCTCCACCACCCGGGTGCTCGGATCATACCGCATGGTGACGCTTTCTTCGCCATCCCCGGCGATCACCTCCCGGTCACTGCCGGGGATGGTCTCGTCCCCGCTTGCCTCCAGGGGATTCTCGCCGGTCCAGAATTCGATCGAGTTCAGGAGAACCGCGTCTGCGATCAATGCCGTGCCATATACCGGGGTCACCGCAAAGACGAGAAACAGCGCTTCATCCACCCACCGCTCCTTTTCCCTGTGGAACTGGTACAACTCGTTGGTGAGCGGGAAAGGGCCGGTGCATCCAACTGCGATAACAGCAGCAAGGGCAAGGCCCATGAGTGTCTTTTTCATGGCTTCTTCTCCTTTGAAAACAGCAATGGTCCACTCTTTTAGAATAATGAATAACCGGGTGCACGGGGAAAGCAACAAGCGCTTGAGCAGGAATAATGAGCGTATTGACATATTATTTCAAAGGATTACTGGAATTCCTGCCGGGAGGCCCCGGATGGTCCGGGGTATTGTGCGAAGCAATCGCCGGCAGATCCCCCGAGCGGGACCCGGTATCAGGGATCGAAGGCCGCCCGGCCGGCTGGATCTATGACCGGTCCGCCTTCATCCTGTTCATCCGGTAGACGAAGGCCAGTATCTCGGCAATGACCCGGTACAGGTCTTCGGGTATCTCCTCATTGATATCGAGACGGTACAGGGCATCGAGAAGCGCCTTGTCCTGCCTGATCGGGATGTTGTGCTCCCGGGCGACGGCAAGGATCCTCTCCGCCACAACGCCCCGTCCCTTGGCTGCCACCCGTGGGGCGGGGTCCTTGCCCCGTTCGTACTTCAGCGCAACCGCCTTGTCCTGTTCCTTTTTCATACGAGAACGTCCACCCCCTGAAGCGGTCCTTCTCTCAACGCAGCAAGGGAAACACCGACGTGCCGGACGCCGAAGGGCTCCAGGCTCTGCTCAAGCTCGTGCACGTGCCGGTTCAGATAGTCTGCGATCTCCGGCAAGGGTGTTCTGATCTCCACGTCGATTGCCTGATCTACCCGGGCGGTACACTCAAGGCTTCCCAGGTGGTCGGTTTCGATCCGGAACTGGAGGGCATATGCTTCTGCATCCCGCTCGATCCATACCTTGGCGGTGCCCTGTGAATCGTCGTCCACCAGGGGGACGAACAGAAAAGCGAGTGCCTGGGGGTACTGAAGCACCTGTTCGATGAGCGAAGCGACCGTCCGATTCTGTGATGCATCCCCCTTAGGCTGCGAGGAAAGACGACCGAGAATCTCCTGAACAAGAAAGGCTTCCACCGGCTTTTCGCCGAAGCTTCCCGCCAGGCGGCCCACCACGGAGCCCGCATCCCTCAATCCGCCTTCCGGGGTATCCGCCCCCGTCCCTGCAGGCTTCAGCACGATCCTGGGGCTGAGTGCATGAACCTTGAGATTGAGCACCTGTCCCTTGTGAAGCGCCATGGTGGTCTCGACCTGGATGTGCTTTCCGAACATGGAGACAAGCACCCGGCCTGCCTTGGGTGTGGACAGGACCGTGACGACGAGGGTCTTGCCGATGGTGAGGGAGGGTATCTTCCCGCTGAGAACGATCGAGTCCGGACGGATCTGACCGGCGAGAATCTGCATCCCGAGATTATGCATCATCCTGGTTGTTCATCTTGATCATGAGCTGAACCTCACCAAGGGGGATCCCGGTCAACCGTGAGATATCTCCGGGCTCGTATCCTCCCCTGGACAGCTTCAGCACATCCGAGGCCGTAAAGTCCCGTGACTGCCGGGTGACCAGATTCACCTTCTCGATCTCCTCCGCCGTCAGGCGGGCCTCGCGGATTTTGTCGTCGAGCTCGGCCATTACCCGGTTGACGAGATCGATCTTTATCTGAATCTGCTCCTGAAAGCTCCCTGAGAGATCCCTTGTCTGCCGGATGACATCCTTGAGCTCGTCGAAGGCGTTCGGCAGGGGTTTTTTCTTCTTATCGAGAACCAGGAAGAATATCACCACTGCCAGGAGTACGACCAGCACGGCGATCTGTACCAGAAGCAGGATTTTGGTCGGGTCCAAGGCTTACACCACCACGTCGATGAGATGTTTTTTCACCTGATCAGTCGAGGACTCATCCGATGCATCACCGTTCCTGTCGGCTGGCTGCCTCTTGCGTTCATCCCGGGCACCCCGCCTGTCACGATCCCTGGTGGCGATCTGCTGCCCCTTTTGAGACTCGTTGATCTCCCTGCTCTTCCGGAGCCGTTCCTTGGCCTCTTCCTCCGTGAGCACCTGTTTGGCGATATCGGGCTGGACAAACGAGCTCTGACTTATCTTCTCGATCCTCCCACCCTGGGAGAGTATAGCAGATATGTCGGACGGCCCTGGCATCAAATCACCTCTCACTTATTCTATCGTCCAGTAATCCTACCAACTTAAGCTTGCATTTGCAACTCCGAATCAACGGCAGGGGTAAAGGACGGCTACGAAAGTGTCATGCCGCGCGGGCCTCACCCGATGCGTCCCGGGAGAAGCTCGCCGGGATTTCTGAATGCTTCAGCGGTTCGGCCTGCCTTTTTAGAAGTGAAGTCAGAAGGCCGGCAAAGCCTTATAAGGCTTCGCCGACCTTCTGGATTGACCCTCTCATGCCTGCGGAGAACAGCCTGCCGCAGGATTCGAAGAGAATGAACTTGGTTCCGAGCAGGGGGATGTTCTTCTCCTTTGCCAGCTTTACGGCATCCGGAGACGGACGCTTCCCCCGCACGAAGATGATGGCCCTCAAGTCCAGCGTCTCCGCCGTCCTGACGACCAGGGGATTGGTGAGTCCGGTCAGGAGAATAGACCCTTCCTTGGCGAATGCGAGAACGTCACTCATCAGATCCGCTGCAAAACCGGTGTTTACTTCCATGTTCAGCATTTCTTCCCCGACGACGACGTCCGCGTCAAGAAGGTTCTTGATTTCGGCAAGGGTCATATTCTCTCCTCTAGAGACTGTATTTTACTTGGACATCACATACTTATGAATCGCCCTGGCCGCCTTTCTGCCGGCACCCATGGCCAGGATGACCGTTGCGGCGCCCGTGACGATGTCACCGCCGGCAAACACGCCTTCGCGCGAGGTCGGGCCGGTTTCTTCATCGGCAACGATGTAGTTCCATTTGTTGGTGTCCAGACCCGGGGTCGTGCTCTGCACCAGGGGATTGGAGCCCGCACCGATGGCGACCACCACGGTGTCGACGTCCTTGATGAACTCGCTCCCCTTGATGGGAACCGGCCTGCGCCTTCCGGAATCGTCCGGCTCGCCCAGTTCCATCTGCAGACACTCGATGCCCGTGACCCAGCCCTTGTCGTTACCGAGGTACCGGATGGGGTTCGTGAGAAGGTGAAGCTCTATCCCCTCTTCTTCCGCATGATGGATCTCCTCGATCCTGGCCGGCATTTCCTGGCGCGACCTGCGGTAGACGAGGTAGACATGGTCCGCGCCGAGCCTCATGGCGGTACGGGCCGAGTCCATGGCCACGTTTCCGCCGCCGATGACGGCCACGTTCTTGCCGCGGACAATGGGAGTGTCGTACTCGGGGAACCGGTATGCCTTCATGAGGTTCGACCGGGTGAGGTACTCGTTGGCGGAATAGACGCCGTTGAGGTTTTCGCCGGGGATGTTCATGAACGAGGGCAGACCCGCGCCGGTGCCCAGGAACACTGCATCGTAGCCCTCTGCAAAGAGTTCATCCACGGTTGCCACCTTACCGATCACATTCGACGTCTCTATTTTTACACCCAATTTCTTCAGATAGTCAACCTCTGCCGCAACGATGGCCTTGGGCAGCCTGAACTCGGGGATTCCATACACCAGAACCCCCCCGGCTGCATGCAGGGCCTCGAATATCGTGACGTCATGGCCCATCTGCACCAGGTCTCCCGCCACGGTCAGACCGGAGGGACCGGAGCCCACGACAGCGATTTTCTTTCCGGTCTTGTTCTCGATCTTCGGGATGGACACCTCACCCGCGGCGCGCTCGTAGTCGGCCACGAAACGCTCGAGCCTTCCGATGGCCACGGGCTCAGCCTTCTTGCCGCGCACGCACCTGACCTCGCACTGGACTTCCTGGGGGCACACCCTGCCGCAGACCGCGGGCAGCGCATTGGTCTGCTTGATCTTCCTGGCCGCTTCGATGAACTTGCCTTCGGCGACCAGGGCGATGAACCCGGGGATATCGACCTCGACCGGGCACCCTTCGACACATTCCGGTTTTTTGCACTGGATGCACCTCAGAGCCTCGGCCTTTGCAGTTTCAGGGGTGTAGCCCAGCGGAACTTCGTCAAAGTTTCTCTTGCGTACCTGCGGATCCTGCTCCGGCATCGGCTGACGAGGGATTTTCAGTCTTTCTTTCATTTCCATGGTCTTATGCCCCCTTTCCCTGTTGTCTGCATGTGCAGTAATGGTCGTAGCATTGTTTTTCCTGGTCGAGATAAATGCGCTGCCGGTCAATGAGCTCCTTGAAATCCACCTGATGCCCGTCGAATTCCGGCCCGTCGACGCAGACGAAACGGGTCTTGCCGCCCACCGTAACCCTGCAGGCTCCGCACATCCCGGTTGCATCGACCATGATCGAGTTCAGGGACACCACGGTGTGGACGTTGTACTTCTTGGTCACGTCGCACAGGGCCCTCATCATGGGAACCGGACCGATGGCCACCACCATGTCGATCTTTTTGTCCCCTGTCATGAGATACTTCTCTTCGAGGGCCTGGCTCACGAAACCGTGATACCCGTAGGTCCCGTCGTCCGTGGTCACGATGATCTCGTCCGAGACGGCCTTCATCTCGTCCTCCATGATGATGAGGTCCTTGCACCTGGCTCCGATGATGGAGATGACGTAGTTTCCGGCATTCTTCATGGCCTGGGTGATGGGATAGACCGGCGCCACACCCACACCGCCTCCGACGCATACCACTGTCCCGATCTTTTCGACATGGGTCGGCTGGCCCATTGGCCCCACGAGATCCAGCAGGCTGTCGCCGGCCTTGAGTTCGGAAAGGTGAGCGGTGCTTTTTCCTACAACCTGGAAAATGATGGTCAGTGTTCCCTTCGCAGGATCGGCATCAGCAATGGTGAGGGGGATCCGCTCTCCCTCTTCGTGGATTCTCAAGACCACGAACTGTCCAGCCTTTCTCTTTTTTGCGATCTTTGGAGCGTCTAAGACCAGTTTAAACACGTTCTCTGACAACTGCTGTTTTTCCAAGATCTTGGCTGACATATTTCCTCCATTCTTTCGATCTGTATTTTTCTATTGCTGAAAACACTCCTGTAAGGACCCCCAGGGTAAGAAATGCACCCGGCGGCAGTATCATGACCAGAACCGGCTCAAAGCCGCTGCCGAAGATGCTGAAATCGAAAATCGTGCCGTTTCCGAAAAGCTCCCTGATAGCGCCGAGCATCACCAGCGCCAGGGTGAAGCCCGCACCCATGCCCACGGCGTCGGCGACGGAGAGCGGGATGGACTTCTTGGAGGCAAAGGCCTCGGCCCGTCCGAGAATGATGCAGTTCACCACGATCAGGGGAATGAAGAGTCCGAGCGCGTGGTACAACCCCCGGAAATACCCGCTCATGGTGAGATCAACGATGGTGACGAACGAGGCGATCACCACGATGAACACCGGGATCCTCACCCGGTCGGGAACATACGAGCGGATGATGGAGACCACGATATTCGAGCAGATGAGCACAAAGGTCGTGGCAACACCCATCCCCAGGCCGTTGATCGCCGAAGTGGTGACCGCCAGGGTGGGGCACATCCCGAGAACGAGGATGAATACCGGATTTTCCTTCCATATTCCTTTTATCAGTTCCTTACTGAACGACATCGCCGCCTCCGAGAATCTCCTGCTTGTCTTCCTGGTATGCCTGCAGCCCCTTCTGAACCGCACCGGTGACCGCACGTGGTGATATGGTTGCCCCGGAGATCTGTTCGAAGTCTCCGTTGTCCTTTTTCACCGCCCACCTGGCATTCTCCAGGGATTTCCCCTTGTACTGGTCGATGAACCAGTCTTCGGTGATCTTCGAACCCAGCCCGGGGGTCTCCTTCTGTTCTAGGATTCCGATGGAGAAGATCTCTCCACCAGGCTGCACACCGACGATGACCCGGATAAGCCCGCTGTAACCCTTGTCGGACGAGGTGATGAACGCGATGCCGTTCACCTCCCCATCCTTTCTGGCGAGATAATAGGTGTCGCCAGAGACTTCCACGGCATCCTTGTCGGGCTCGTTATCGTGGTCGGGTAGAACCATGTTGAGCGAGCTCAGGAGCTCGAGCCTGTCCTGGTAATCGCGCGCCTCCTGAGTGGCACTGCTGACAAAGGACAGAGACAGCCCCGCCAGCACACATACGACCGTTAGCACTGATATGAGTTTGACGATCTCTTTCATCGCACGGCTCCAAATTTCGTCGGTCTGGTGGCTCGGTTGATCAGGGGAACGAAGGCGTTCATGATCAGGATCGCGAACGACACCCCTTCGGGATATCCTCCCCACAGACGTATCACCACGGTGATCACCCCGCATCCTGCGGCAAAGACAACCTTGCCCGTGTTCGTGATGGGCGAGGTCACCATGTCGGTAGCCATGAAGAATGCACCGAGCATGAGCCCGCCGGCAACGAGGTGAAAGGCCGGACTGGCATATCCTTCAGGGTTGACGAGCCAGAGTATGCCGGTAAGCACGGCAACGGTAACGATGTATACCACCGGGATATGCCAGGTGATGATCTTCCTGGCGATGAGATAGATGCCTCCCAGGATCAGCGCCAGCGCCGATATTTCACCCAGGGACCCTCCCACATTGCCGAGGAACGGGTCCATGAGGTTCATTCCGGGCGCGGCCGCAATGGTTCCGTGCTCGAAAATCGCGGTCTTCAGGGCGCCAAGCGGCGTTGCACCGGTGGTCGCATCCGCGGCCTGGGAAAAGAACGACCGCGGCTCGGGCCAGGTGGTCATGGCCACCGGGAAGGAGATCAGGAGGAACACCCGCCCGACCAGCGCAGGGTTGAACGGGTTGTTGCCGATCCCGCCGAAGAGTTGCTTGGCGATGATGATCGCCACCAGCGAGCCGATCACCACGAGCCACCAGGGAGCCCCGGAAGGAAGGTTCATCGCCAGCAGCAGCCCGGTCAGCACGGCCGAGCCGTCCTTTATGGTGATGGGGTTTCCCGTGAGCTTCTGCCACAGCGCCTCCATGACCACGCAGGAGACCACCGCAACGGCGATCACCTTGAGGGCGGGGATGCCGAAAAAATAGACCCCCACCAGGGCGCCGGGAATCAACGCATAAATGACCTGCCTCATGATCCATGGCACATCCTCTGTAGAATGCACGTGGGGCGAGCCCGAAACATACACGCTGAGTTTCGCGGCCTGCTCCTTTGCCGGATCTTCGGCAGGGTTCGAAGCGGATATATTCTTCATTTCATGCCCCTTTACTTCTTGGCGCCCGCTGCACGGCTGAGCGCCTTGAGGTGTTTGACGAAGTGAACGATCGGCCTGTTGGCCGGACAGACATAGGTACAGCTCCCGCATTCAACGCAATCCAGCAGGCTGTTCTCCATGGCCTTCTGGTACATCCCCTTTTCGCCGAGCTTGCTCAGGGTCGAGGGAATGAGCCCCATGGGGCACGCCTCCACGCACCTTCCGCAGGATATGCACGCGGAATAGGCGGTTATGTTGGTGTCTTCTTCCCGCAGCACCAGCACGCCCGAGGTGCCCTTCATGATGGCGATGTCCTGCGTGAACTGCGCGATGCCCATCATGGGCCCGCCGAATATGATCTTGGCGGCTCCATTGAGCCCTCCGCAGAAATCGATGACCTCTCTCAACAGAGTGCCTACGCGCACCCGGATGTTTTTCGGCTGCACGATTCCCCGGCCGGTCACCGAGGTGATCCGCTCGATGAGGGGAATGCCGCGCGCGCATGCGTCCCAGACCGCGGCGCAGGTCCCCGCATTCTGGACCACGGCCCCCACATCCATGGGCAGCCCGCCCGAGGGGACCTCACGGCCGGTCAGGGCATTGATGAGCTGTTTCTCCGCGCCCTGGGGATACTTGACCTTCAAGGCCTCCACCTGGATCTCAGCCGGCGCCTTTTCCCGCATGAGCTTGATGGCATCGGGCTTGTTCGCCTCTATGGCGATGGTGGCCCGGTCGAGGCCGAGAGCCTTCATGATCACCCCAGCCCCCTTCAGAACCCGCCCGGGCTGTTCCAGCATGAGCCGGTGATCGGACGAGAGGTAGGGCTCGCACTCGGCGCCGTTGACGATAAAGGTGTCGATGGTCTTGTCCTTGGGAGGAGAGAGCTTCACGTGGGTGGGGAAGGTCGCGCCGCCCATTCCCACGACCCCTGCCGTCTTTATGGCGTCGAGGAGCTCTTCCCTGCTCATGGCGAATGGGTCGCGATCCAGGGGAAGCCCGTCTGCCCACTCGTCGCGGCCGTCTGCATCGATGACGATACAGGGGGCTAAAAGTCCGGTCACGGGATGAACGATCCTGCCGATCTCCTTGACCCGCCCGGAGGTGGGCGCATGGACGGGCACGGACACGAACCCCAGGGGCTCGGAGAGAACCTGCCCCTTCTTCACCTCGTCTCCCGCCTTTACGACGGGTTTCGCCGGTGCGCCCAGATGCTGCTGAACGAGCACGTGATATCGGGAGCTCAAGGGGAAGTCGACAATGGGATTGTCTTTGACGAGCTGCTTTTCCTCAGGTGGATGAATGCCGCCCTTGAACGTTTTCATGAGATGATCCTCTCTATGGCATCGGACGGGCACTTCTCGATACACAGACCGCAGCCGATGCACTTGCCTTCATTGACGAAATATGGTTCCTTCACCTTCCCGGAAATGGCCTCGGCCGGACACACCTGTTCACAGATGCTGCACCCTTTGCACTTCTCTGTGATGACGCGGGCCTTCTGAGGCGCTCTCAGGGCCGAGATGACGCCGGTCGGGCACGCGCTCACGCACAGGCCGCATCTTTGGCACTTGTCCTGATCGATCTCGGCAGAGGTGGTCTTGGAAACCGTGATCGCATCGAAGGGGCACACATCGGCGCAGATTCCGCACTTGATGCATCCCACCTTGCACAGCGGCTTCATTTCCTTTGCCGTATCCTTGGAGATACAGCCCACGCTGTAATTCCCGGTCCGGGGAATGAGCTGGATGATCCCCCGGGGACAGGCGCCGACGCACTTGCCGCATCCGGTGCACAGCGATTCGATTACGCGGGGAAGTCCGTCCTCACCCATGATGATGGCCCCGAAGGGGCACACCTCTTCGCAGGTTCCCAGACCCAGACAGCCATACTGGCATCCCTTTGATCCGCCGGCCACGATCTGCGCGGCCCGGCAGTCCTTCGGCCCTACGTAGCCGTACCGGTTTGTCGTCTCCGCAGGAGCGCCCTTACAGCGTATGCACGCGATGAGCGGAGCGCTTCCGCCCAGGGACCTGCCGAGGATCCCGGACATGGCTTCGAGCGCCTCTTCATTCACCGCCGGACACGCCATCTCGGCCTCCGGGTTTACGGTGATCTCATGGGCGAAGGCTGCACAGCCCGCAAAGCCGCAGGCACCGCAGTTCGCACCAGGTAGCTGATCGAGAACCGCCTTTTCCCGGGGATCCATCTTCACGGCAAAGGTCACCGCGGAAATCCCGAGGATGAGGGCAGCCAGAAAACCGATTCCACCCAACAGCAAGATTGAACTGATCATCTTATTTCACCAATCCTGAGAATCCCATGAATGCGAGGGAGAGTATACCGGCCGTGACGAGTGCGATAGGGGTCCCCCGAAAGGCCTCAGGGATGTTGTTGAGTTCGAAGTCCTCGCGCATGCCGGCGAATATCACCAGGGCCAGACCGAAGCCCAGGGCCGCGCCCGCTGCGAAGATACACGCATCGAGCAGGTTATACCCCAGCTGGATATTGAGGATGGCCACACCCAGCACTGCGCAGTTCGTCGTGATCAGGGGAAGAAAGATCCCCAGTGCCTGGTACAAAGGCGGGCTGACCCGCTGTATGATCATTTCCACGAGCTGGACCAGAGACGCGATCACGAGGATGAAGGCGATCGTCTGGAGATACTGCAGCTCAAAGGGAATGAGCAGGTAAAAATTGATCAGCCAGGTGACGAAAGTGGCGAGGGTCATGACGAAGATAACCGCCATGCTCATTCCGACAGCTGTATCGATGCTCTTGGATACGCCCATGAACGGGCATATGCCAAGGAAGCGCGCCAGAACGAAGTTGTTCACCAGAGCCGCACCTACGATTAATAATATGTAGTACATGTGCTGCCTCCTGTGCGATTCGAGCCTGATGTTATAAATCAGAAAGCCATGTATATGTCAATAACTTCTTTCAATTCGGTTTTATAACTTATTGTAATCATTTGATATTATATCATTCATGAATGAGGGCTCATTGTGGGCGGTGTGTTAAGTGTTGTTTTTTCAACAGGAAATAGAGCCGGCATGAGCAGCCCGCTGGAAAGTCTCCATGAAAATGATCTCATACAGGCACCACCGATGTGCCGGTCTTTCCTGGAGCAGGTCTTAAATCCTCCTTCGCATTCTCTGTGGAAGGCTGGGAAGGAAGGGTCACATTCTCCGCCGCTTTTCGGCGTTAACTGGGTCCAGGGCTTGCCTCGAAAGGTCCATGCCATGAGACTTAAGAAGAGCGCAGGAAGAAAGGGTGGCAGCTCCTGCCGGAAGCCGCCACCCATGGGGTACTGCTATGGCAAGGATAGAATTACCGTCTAGTCTTCGTCGTCATGCCCCGGCATCGAGTCCGTGTCTTTCGCAGCCCTCTGGATCGAGCGGTAGAGCCCGCGTGCGAGGATGAGCGCGATGATAAAGAGGAGAATGAGCGATACGAAGACGACCACGATGCTCGACTTCTGCCACCTTTCGACCTTGGCTCGAATTTCCTCGACCTTCTCCTGGCTCAGGTTGTGATACCTGTCGATATCGACGATCATCCCCACCCAGCCGAAACCCTGCGGCTTGGAAAACCCGTTGCCGTAGTAGGGAATGGGGGCGTACGCCGTGAATATCCGGGTATCGTTCAGGTTATAGGTGAGCGACCCCGACCTGCCTTCGGAGGCGAGCGCGTGGATCTTGGGAAGGTTCTCGTCGAGGAACCCCATGTTCAGAACATTTATTCCGCCATCACCGGTCTGAGAGAGCTGCGCGTAATTCGTCTCGTCCCATACCGGTGCAGGCTGGCCATTTTCTTCATACCCCCAGATCACGTAATCCGCAGGATGGGATATGATGAGGCCGTTTTGATATACCATGAAGGCATAGTTCAGGTCATCCGCCTGCACATCGGCGAAGACCATGCCGGGCTCCGTCGGCACGATATGATCCGTGAACTCCGCGAGGTGCACGGCATTGAGCGCCAGCTCAACGACGCCGGCAAAGCCGGTCGAATCGAACACGGGAGACGCCAGGCGGATAACGCCCTCGAACTTTTTCCCGGCCGCGGCCTCTTCCCTGCTCACATCGGTCCCCACCACCGGACCCATGTAGAACTCTCCGGGCGCGAGTCCTTTTGCCCGGACAAAGAATTCCTCCTGCGCATACGATCCGTCCCCGGTAACGGCCGTGCCGTCCGAGATGACCCTGAGAACCGTATTCCCCTCTCTGTTCAGGAAGGCGATCTCATGGTATACGGGAACGGGAATTCTCACGATCCCCGCCTGAGAAGATTCAATGACCCCCCGGGTATTGGACTTGAGAAAGGTGGCGTACGAGCCGGCATCACGGGGGAGAATCGAAGCTATCCGGACATCCTTCTCCACATCGGAGAGAAACTGGGCCACTGCATCAGCCACAGTCTGTGCCCGCGCACCTATGGACAGCTTCTGGCTATCATCGAGTATGCGCAAGTTTGCCTGCGTCGCTTCTTCCCCCACCTTGACGACCCCCTTGCTGATGATGACACCCGTGATGGTAAGGGGAAGCACGATGAGGATGAAGAAGCTCACGGCAATACTGGCAAAGCTAAAACTGGACTTGGCTTCCTGATCCATATCAATCTCCTACAACGTCTGAAAACAACCCGCTTGTGAACCGGCAAACCTTTGCGGTCGTCTCGGACCCGGGAGGCTTTGAACCCGCCTCCCCGGACATATCCACCAGAATTCCCCATGCAGAACCATCTCCTTGAAAAGGAATGGGGGTCTGCCGGCTGCCGGTTGCATGGAAATCATCAATTCTGCTTGCCCTAACCCAGAATGATAGCCTTGAAGGGGTTCGCGTAGAGGATGATCAGGGTAACAACGAGCGCATAGATTGCAATGGATTCGGTCATTGCCAGACCGACCATGAGGGTGAGCATGATCTTTCCCTGAGCGTTGGGGTTGCGGCCAACCGCTTCTGTTGCTCCGGACGTCGCGTTCCCCATGCCGGCGCCGGCGCCGATCGCACCAAGACCCATACAGAGACCTGCCGCCAGCAGCGAAGCCGCCACAAAGATTATCTTGGACCAGTCTACGTATCCTGCCGCCACCCCATCAGTGGCAAAAGCAACGCTGGAAACTGCGAATAACATAAAAGCAACGGAAACAAAGGTCTTAGATCTGCTCATCGCACACTCCTCGAAATTATTATTTGTGAATTCAGAGAATTATTCTGAATCACGGTTCATTAAATACACTATCGGACTATGCGATGCAAGCGAAATTTGCAATGAATGAGGGCTCGTTTCTGATTAATCACCCGGAATCGCTAAGTTACTACCTGTCGAGATAGATCCTCAGGACATCCTGATTTATCCACGGTTCCGTCAGTATCGTCTCTCCGCCGAGCACCCCGCTCTTGACCGCCCGGGCAAGGCTCTCCTCGACGGGGAAATACTCGCCTTTCAGCGATGTTGCCTGTCCCTTGATATAGTATATCTTATCGTCGCGGATGTATTTCTGGATCCGGGGCGTTCCCAGGAGATGCTCCCAGATGAGCACACGTTTTTTTGTGCTCTTCGACCAGATGAGGCGCTGGGCGAACGCGGCAAGAAGCGAGCGGGAAAAGAGCGCCTTCATGTAATCGTCCGAGAGCGTTGAAATGAGCTGCTCGATAGCGCTGAACACATCGATGGCGTTGAGCCCCACGATCACCAGTATCCCCTTCTGTGCGGCGAGCACCGCGGTCTCGACCATGAAGGTATCCTTGATGCTGGAGATCACGAGCACATCCGGATCATGGTTGTTGACGCGGTCGAAGATCTCTGCGAAGTTCCGCCCCGTGTCCTTGCCCAGCTCGCGCTGGTTGACGTTGGACGATTTGTGGTGATGAATATACTCGATGGGGTCTTCGAAGGTGATGATGTTGCAGCACCTCGTCGAATTGATATGGTCCACCAGGGCCGCGATGGTCGTGTCCTTTCCCTGCCCCCTTGCCGAGCTCACCACAAGCAGCCCCTTGCGGTCGAGCTGCGAGGTAAGGGATTCCGGCAGTCCCAGTGAAGCGAGAGAAGGGATGTCTTCCACCAGCTTCTTTGCCGCGACCGTGACCTCTCCGCCCTTCTGATAATACATGTTCATGCGATATCGCCCGATACCCGGCTTGAGGTAGGTGAACTCTATCTCTTTTTTCTCTTCCAGCTCCCGCCTTTCATCCTCGGTCAGGACCTCTCTGAGGAACTCCTGCATGATACCCGGAGTGATGATGGGCATGTGACAGCGCTTGAACACCCCTCCGCTCCTGACCGCGGGGGCCGCTCCCAGGGAGATGTGAAGATCGGTGCTCTCCGGGTCGTCCAGGAGCTTCAGGATATTGGAAGGCCGCATCTCCTGAATGGTTATGCCGGAAATGCTCCTCCTTACCTCCGAGAGCACGAGCGGCTTCTTTCCATGCCCATTGCGCTCCATCTGTTCCTGAATATCCTCGACCTGTGCCTCTGAAGCGAGAACCGGCGTCACGTCCCGGTTCAGAAGAAACTTGACGTTTTCGACCGCCACATAGTTCAGGGGATCGGCAAAGGCCACTACCGCCATCTTATCCTTTACTTCTATGGGTACGGCCTTCAGCTCCCTCATCCTGTCGGGCGGCAGCACGGTCTGGGCCTGCTTTCCGATCACGCCATCCTTCATGTCGAGGGCCGGCACCCCGGTAAGGTTCTTCAATATCCCCAGGACCTGGTCCTCGCTGAGATAGGCCAGGCGGATGAGTGTTTCGCCGAGCTTTCTTTTCTTTTTCCTGGCAATATCCAATGCATGTCTGAGCCTGTGCTCATCGATCAGACCGAGCTCAACCAGAATCTCGCCCATCCGCCTCTTTTCGGTCATGAAGCCTCCCCTTGCACGCGATAATCGTTCATGTGAGGATTATCGGAATTCATGGGCCGGAACCTTAACGGGTTTTCTCATACCTGCTCATCCAGAGCGGTACAGCGGGCACGATGGCCCGCCGGCTTTTTCATGCGAGCAACCCTCTGGACGGTGCAAGCCGAAGGAGTGAGACTTATGTGCTGATCGGTTCCCGGTGCCCGTGGAATTTATCCGCCAAGCTTCATGAGCTCGAAGCTGTTCTCCTGCAGATCGATCATCAGAATACCTCCCCTGAGCGGTTTTCCCTTGTTCAGAAGAACTTTGATGACCTCGGAGCCCTCGATGGCGGCTGTCATGATCGCTGTCTGCGGCAATGTTCCGATCATTGTCTCGATTCCCTTCTCGGGGGCATCGAGAGGATCTCCGTAAAGGACTTCCAGTCCTGGATCGCCCGGGAATATCGTCATGACGTGCGCGGACAGGCCTGCCACCGCCGCGCTCACGAACGGCCGGTCCCTTTTCTCCGCAATCCGCTGCAGGACAAACCTCGTGGGAATGGAGTCGAGGCAGTCCACGATGATATCGGCCCCCTGGACAAGAACATGTGCGTTGTCTGTGGAGAGATACTCGCCACAAGCGTGCACGTCCAGGAAATGATCGATCTCATGAACGCGTCTCATCGCGACATCTGCCTTCGATTCTCCCAGGTTCGCCTCCGAGCTCATGATCTGGCGGTTCAGGTTGTGATCCTCGAAGCTGTCGTGATCGATCAGGGTCAGGGTGCCTACACCGGCCCGCGCCAGCACCTCGGTTACCGCCCCCCCGAGACCGCCGAGGCCGATGACTGCCGCGTGGGACGTGAGAAGGCGCACCTGATCCGCAGGAGAAAGCGTATTCATGTTCCTGATGTATCTCTCGGGAACGATGCCCAAGTGAAGCGCCCTTACCGCAAGGTCTTTTCCCGGAGTCCCCACTTCAGCGGCAAGCCGGCCCAGGTCATTGACCGATACAACCGGACAACGTGATGCATCGGGGAACACGGTTACCCTCGCCAGGCGACGGATCCTTTCATCCAGATCCGGCAGCATGTGCTCCTACCCTCCCCCGATCGCGATAAACATCTTGACTTCGTCCCGGTCTGCCAGATTCGTGTTGAGATCCTTCACGACCCGGCCGTTCACGAAAACCACCAGCCCCTTGTGCAACTTCTCGGGAATGTCCAGGGCCCTGATCAGATGGGAAAGGCTCGCGCCTTCCTCAATCGGATAGCTGTCGGCGTTCTCCGGCATATACTCGACCAGGATGCTGTAGAGCTTCACCGAAACTTTCATGTAATGTCCTCTATCCGGCTTTTCCCGGTTCACGCTGTAATCAGTTGCCTGTTATCACATGTTGACGCATGATGCAGAACCGCACCTGCCCGTATGAGCGGCAGGTACGGCTCTGTTTGGTGCAATTGGCTCGAATCGTATGTTATTTTTATTTTTTTTCGCAACCTAACCCATAATCTGGTCAAGAAATTTCTTGTCCAGAGGCTCGGTGTTCTTGCTCACGGCAAAATAGGTGATGAGCGAACAGATCAGACCCGGGATGATGGGGTGGATCCCCATGGCCTTCTGTCCGTTCAGCCCGAAGATCAGAGCCCAGAGCAGAACCACGATGAATCCCACCCAGGCTGTTGCAACAGCGCCCTGGCTCGTTCCCACCCGCAGGAACACCCCGCCGACAAGCAGTGGGATGAACACTGCGCAGCTTACCGCGGCGCCGATGTTGAAGATGGCCGCGATGTTGGACATCTCCATGTATGCCATGATGATGGATATGATGATCACCACCAGGGTGGTAATCTTGGATATCTTCAGGATCTTCTCGTCACTGGTATCCTTGAAAAAGGTCTTCTGATAGAGATCCCGGGCAAAGGCAAAGGACGCCTGCAGTGCGGTCGCCGCCATGGTGGACATGGAAGCGGCAGCGATCGCCGCCAGAACCACGCCGATCCCGAACGGCGACATGACGGTCTTGATCAGGGTGGGAATGACCTTGTCGACGTTCATCCCCTCGCCGAGAATCACGCGCGAGACCGGCCCCACATAATACAGGGAAAACAGGATGACGCCCGACCAGATGGTGACGATGGGAACCGCCCTGTTGACGTCCTTGGGCTTGCGGGCCAGGAACATGTAGTGCACGATCTGCGGCATGCCCCAGGGCAGAAGCGAGGTTATCATGCAGACCGATATGAGCCCCCACCAGGTGATGTTCCCGGGCAGGGTCACGAATTTCTCGCCGAACTGCGCGGCGAGCTCGGCATAGCCGGTCGAAAACCCCGTTGTGCCAAAGACCGCGATCCCCAGCCACAACAGGCCGACAAACATGACAATACCCTGGAGGAAGTTGTTGTACACAGTGGCGACAATACCTCCGGTCGTTACGTAGAATCCCACCACCACCGCCACGATGATCAGCGACCAGAAGAAGGGTATGTGGAAGAGCACCTCGAAAAGCCGTGCCGTTGCCGTGAGCACGGCAATGGTATAGGCCATCATGGCAAAGAGGATGACGATTGCCAGAATAGGCCTGAGCTTGGGTGCCTGGTAGCGGGCCACGATCATCTCGGTCACGGTGAACGATCCGATCCGTGCGACCAGATTCCGGACCTTCTTGCCGAGGACCACCCAGACCAGGTAGGTCATGAAAAACAGGTTGGTCGCCGCTATCCAGATATAGGATGCGCCCACATTATACGCCGTTCCACCGTATCCGATGATCAGAGTCGCGCTGTAGCAGGTCGCGCCGAATGCCAGAGCAATTGCCCACGGCCCCATACCCGTCTCCGAGGTGTAGTAGCCCGCGGCGCTCTTGACCTTCATCATCGACCAGACTCCGATCCCGACATTGATGAGGATGTATACGATAAACACCCCGATTGCTATGGTGATATAACTTTCATTCATAAACAGCTCCTGATGATCCTTTCTTGTCGTGTCTATGAGTATGGTCTTATTCTTGGTTTATCTTCTCTACCCATTCGCCTTCGCTGGCCATGAACGGATAGATGACAGCGAGAACTATGGTTATCGCTCCGATGATATAAGCCAGAAAGTTACCCCAACCCATTCCCATTATCATACGACGCCTCCTTTGCTTCTTCCTTGGATTTTTGTTTAAAAGAAGTGACGTTATCGACGATGCGGCTTCGGAGCGGGGTTGGTCTGCGTGCACCTTTCTATCTCGCAGATTTCATATAAGATGCCGAATCCGCCTTAGGGTTCCGAGCCTGCATCTTCATCCGGATATCCGGTTCTTAACTGATGAACTCCTGCATGCAGACAAAGCCGCACCGGCATTTGAAGCCGACTGTCTTTCCTCTCAGTCTGGCTATATTTCTTTTTATGGTTGCAGTCAGAATATGACTCATGACGGTTCCCGTTTCATTCTTCCCGGATGGCGGTTCCGGTAAAATCTCCGGCCGGTCAATACACCCGGCGCACCCGGCATGCCCATGCAAATAAGGTCTGGACAAGAAATGCCTTCTTCTCCCAAAATCCGGCATACTGTCGACTGTTCGAAATCCGCAGTATGGCGGTAAACTGGAAGATCCGGTGAGAACCCCTTGATCAAGGGGTTCTCACCGACTTGTGCCATTTTTCTATTCAAGACTTGCCGTTTATCTGTTCCCCCTGCTCTCTACCGTGTCCATTCCTTCGCAATTTCCCGAGACCTGGGATGATCCATGATGAGATTGTGCTTGAGATAGAGCATGGTCAGGATGAAGCCCACCACGGCGGCGATCGAGATCATGACCAGGGCGGTGTTGAAGCTGCCGGTCTTCTCGATGGATATGGATCCGAGGAACAGACCCACAGCCGCGCCGAAGGTCCCGCCGCCGAACCAGAAACCGATCATGGAGCCTGCAACCTCGGGCGGATAGACCTTGACCACGTAGGCGCTCAGCGCCGGGTTCTGGAACGGAATCCCGAAGCCGCCGAGCATGAGAATGACCACGATCAGGAACATGCTGGCCTGTACGCCCTGATAAATGAGCAGGAATGCCACCATGGTCGATACAAAACCGAGTGCTACAGGGATCTTGGCCTTGCCCTTCATGACCGTATCGAAGAACCAGCCGCCCAGGAGCACGGCCAAGATTCCGATGAGGGTCAGTGCGAGATTGAGCACGCCGGCGGTCTCGGCACCGAGACCTGCACCCATCGGCTGGGGCTCTGCCAGGAATGCCGGGATGAAATTCGTGAGTCCGAAGAATATCCAGGCATTTGCAAAGACAATTAGCATGCCGATCCAGGTGATGGGGAACTTGAGGGTGTCTGCATAGGTCATGGGATTCTCGACGGCCACTGTCTGACCCTGATCGGCCATCTCCTGCATGGGGCCCTTCTTGCCTGCCACCATGTAAGCGAACACGATGCCGATGATATTGAAGATACCGAGTATCGCTATGGTCCATTCCCAACTGCCGGTAGCTGACATGATGAAGGGAGAAAGGAGCGCGCCGAGCGCCGCACCTACACAGACCGATCCGAAGAACAGGCCGTTGGCCAGACCGTGCTCCCTTTCAGGGAACCAGTGCGCAGCCACATAGCCTACGACCGGAAAGATGGTACCGATGGCTATGGCCTGCAGGAAACGCGCAACCAGGAATCCTGCATAACTGCCGGATATGAGCGGTGTGGCCAGTACGGACAGCAGACCGACAAACAGGCCTACGATAATCGCCTTGGAGATTCCGTGCTTGTCAACGTACCAGCCGACAAAAACCATCCAGACCGCCTCACCCAGCATTCTTGCCGTGAAGAGCTGGGTGGCCTGGCCCATGGTGAGATTCATCTGTTCTGCAATGGTACCCAGTATCGGGGCAATAGAGGTCATGTGAATGTACATGGTCCCTACCGCGAAACAAGCGACGAATAAAACAAACCAGCGATACGGGGGGAAAACTACTGCTGCTTCTGCATTATTGCTGTTATTCATTTCTTGTGTTGGATTTTCCATAAAAACCCTCCCAGTTTTCCGTTTTTTATATATCAAGCCCCGCTCTTCTCACGGTTCCATGACTGGAGAACGCTCGTGAACAGTCGAAGACTCCGGCATGCGACCAAAGGTCTTCATCCGCACAATGCTCGTTCCTGGTCTGAAAAGGTGTGAGTTTCCCGGAGCAGTCGCAGAGTAATGTACCCGTTGTGGAAAGCCTGTGTCCTGCGGCGCTGCTCGATCGAAAGCCCGCAATCGGGTGTTCCGATTTCGGGCTTTTTCTCGTGCCGGTATGATTATTCACCAGCCCTGAGGCATGATGAAATCCGAGCGAACGCGAGGACGCGAAATATTCATGCCCTCTTTCCGTCCGGGTGTTTCCCTGGGGAGTCGTTCCGAACGCTGATCGTACGTGTCCTCGGCCCAGGTATGAGAGGAACATCCCGTGTTCATCATATAAAAATATCGTGGGATTTTTCAGGTTCGGACATCGATCTGGTTCATGATCCGGATGTACCTGGACGTCCGATAGAGGATGCATGCTCTCGGTTATGGCCCGAAGATTCGTGCTTGAAACGGCCTTTCTTCGGATGGAGTCCCTCGGGCCAACCTGTGGAACTGTTGCAGGGTTTCTGAGCTGATTATGAATCATGAGTTTCGCATCAACCTTCCCAGTCGCTTTTCCCGCTTCCGTCTCAGATGCAGTAGAGATCATCTCAACCAGACCCATACGCCCTGCAACAATTGGTGCTGACAACCTTATTCTTTGATGATTAACGATCGTGAACCGCCTCGATCTCCTTGGTGTCGACATCGAATACCTGATCACAGGTATCGAGCTTCTCGGAGTAGAAGAAGTCGGGCAGCTTGTCGTCCGCCTTGGTGATGCCTGCGCGTTCGTTGAACTTGAGCTCCATGTTGATGACGTCCGCCCCGAGCTCTATGAAATAATTCTCCGAGACATCTTCGCCCAGCATGATCCCTGCGCACGTGTTGATGTGCTGATAGAGCGCGGGTACTGCGCAGCAGACGAGATAAGGGAAGAGGCAGAATCCCATGCAGTCGACAGCCGTGTTGTGCCTCTGAACAAACGTGGACACAGGGCCCTGGCCGGTCTGTGCAATGGGATTATAGTCACCGTCCGGGGTCGGGATGATATTACCGGAAGTGTGGTCTGCACCCATGGGCGATGTGGCGTAAGTGACGCCCGTTCCCTTCAGGAAGCGAGGATCATAGCCTGCGAGGGCCTGGCGCTTCACGGTGGGAATCCGGGAGACCCCGAGCTTTTCGCCGGTTGCCTGGGCGCCGTCGATGAGCATGGAGCCTTTCTCGGTTCCTTCCTTCATCTCGGAGGCAAGCTTGACCGCGGCATCTCCGTCGCCCCATGCGAGGAGTCCGGCATCCATGCAGATCGCCAGGGCGCAGCCGACTTCCATGGTGTCAACCCCGACATCGTTGCAGATATAGTTGATCTTCGCCACTGCATCGAGATCAGTGATGCAGCAGTTGGTGCCCACCAGGGCCAGGGTCTCGTACTCGACGCTCGCACAGAGCAGATTGCCCTGCTCGTCGGTGAGAATGTTGGAGCAGCTTACGAGACAACCATCGCTGCACTTATGGGTCATGACGAAGTTCGGCCTTTTCTGGGAGAGCTCCATCATGTATTCGCCCGAGAGCTTCTCGTGGCCTTCGCAACGCCCGTAACGGAAATTCTTGGTCGGCGCGCAGCCCATCTGATCCACCAGGTTCACCAGCACGGCTGTTCCCAGTGCCTTCAGGCCGCCCGTCATGGGGAAATCCATGATAGCCTTGCTCATGGCCCGCACGTTTTCCCTGAAAACGTCTTTCTTGTCTGCCGGGATCTCTACCTTGCCGGCACCGGTATCATCGATGAGCACGAGCTTGAGCTTCTTCGATCCCATAACCGCCCCGATGCCTCCACGGGCAGCCATGCGCGGGTGACCGTCGGACGTGCCCACCGAGATCGCTGAGCTCTTCGCAAGCTTCTCGCCCGCCTGTCCGATGGAGATAACCGATGCATAGTCCTTATTGTACGTATTCAGGATGTCATAGTTCCCCTTACCCACCAGGGCAGAAGCACTCTCGAAGGTCGCGCCGTCTTTGGTAACCTTCACGGTTGTCCAATCGTCGGCCGCATCCTCGAAAACGACAGCTGCGATACCCATCTGGGCCAGAACCTTTGCGGCGGTTCCGCCGGAGTTCGCCTCCTTGATGCCGCCGGTCAGCGGGCTCTTGGCTCCTATGCTGACCCTGTTTGCATTGGGAAAGGGTGTACCCGACAAAAGACCCGTGGCGATGATGAGCTTGTTTTCCGGGCCGAGCGCATCCGCTTTCGGGTCCATCTCGTTGAACAGTATGCTGGTGATGAGTCCGTGTCCGGCGTATTTCCTATACGTGGAATTCAACTCCTCCCAGGCATACGTCTTCTTTTTCAGATTGACTCGTAATAACCTTCTCATTGAGTTTCCCCCATTTTCTTTCTTGCAGTGTTTTCATGAGATCACAGCCAAGACGGCTTGTAATCCCTCTCGATGATTCAGGTTCTTAAACGTTCACGGGAAGAGCTGGCTGGAGATCAGCGACACGTGAACATCTGTGGGCATGTGTATCCTTAAAGCTGTTTGCTGCATGGTCTCTTCACGTTTGGACATGGGTACAGCTTTTGGTGTTCGTCATCCTTGTATGGATGATCCTGGCCCCGGCTTAAAGCCGGGACCAGGATGTCGTTCACGGGGTAGTAACGTACTATTTCTTGCCTGCCATCTTGTCCTTGAACTCGCCGAGGGTTTCGATGACGATGTCGAGCGCCTTGTCGAAATGCTCCTGGGTGATCGTCAGAGAGGGCATGAACCGCATGACGTTCGCAAACTTGCCGCACGGAATGCTCAGAACACCCTTGGAGTAGATCGCGGGGAGCAGCTCGTTGAAGAGATTGGGATCGGTCGGCTCTTTGGTCGCCGGATCCTTGACCAGCTCGATGGACCGGAAGAGACCTACGCCTCTGATGTCACCGATCTGCTCGATGGTCTTCTGGGCTTCCTTCATCCTTGCTTCGAAATGTGCACCGAGCTCATTGGCGCGGGCCATGAGATTCATCTCGGGATCGAGCATGATGTCGAAATTGGCCTTTGCCGCCGCCATGGTGATACCGTTGCCGGCAAAGGTGTTCGGCTGGGACTGACCGGTGAGCTTATCCCAGTACTTGCTGTCGGTCATGACACCGGTAACCGGCATGTCGTTGCCCACGCCCTTACCGAAGATCTCGATATCCGGGTCGAAGTCATAGTACTCGGCTGCCCAGAGCTTGCCGCTGCGGCCGAATCCGGACTGTACCTCGTCACAGACGCACAGTGCACCTGCCTTCTCGGCTGTCTTCTTGAGCATCGGCCACCACTCCTTGGGAGCGACCAGGTATCCACCCTCACCCTGCAGACCTTCGCACACGATGGCCGCGACGTCATCTACACCGGTGTAGGGGGTGTTGATCTTCCACTCGACATACTTGGCACACTGCATGTCGCACTTGGGATACTCCATCCCGAAGGGGCAGCGATAGCAGTACGGATAGGGCAGATGCACGATGCCGGGCATGAGCTGGCCGTAACCGTGGCGATAACCCTCGCCGGTGGTCATGGCGTTGGTATGACCGTACACGCCGTGATAAGCACCCTCGAATACCACGATCTGATTTCTGCCGGTGATCATCTTCGCCTGCTTTATGGCGGTTTCGCCGGCTGCGGTGCCGCTCTGGCAGAATGCCAGGAAGCAGTTGTCCTTCAGTCCATTGGGAGCGGTCTTGCGCATAATCTTGACGAGCTCGTGCTTGATCGGAGTTGCGAAGTCGACCGCGTGGCCCTGGATGCCGGCCTGCTTCCTGATGGCCTCCACCACTTTGGGGTGGCAGCTGCCGGTGGATTTCACACCCACGCCCCCCGCGAGGTCGATGAGAACGTTCCCGTCAACATCCTTGAAGCATGCGCCGAAGGATTCTGCGGCGGCAATGGGGAAAACAGAGCCGGCAGGCCTCTGAATGGTCTCCCACTGCATCGCCTCCTGGAACATCTCAAGGCCCTTGGGCCCGGGAAGGCTGGTGACGAGCTTCGGAGCTTCCGGCCAATTGAGTTCCGCAATCTTTGCTTCTCTTTGCTCTTTGGTCATTTCATCCTCCTAGTTGTTTGTCAGTAAAGGCACCGGCAGATTCACCCTCACTCTTATTTTCGTGAAAACCCTTCACCGTGATTCATGCCGATGCCATGTGCTCGCTGCTGACGTTAGAGAACAGATTCGGGAGCCACGCAGGGAATGTTCTGGTCCTTACCCACCGGTGCGCAGGTGAGTTTGCCGTCGTGGGCGTTCAGCCCCATCAGGAATCCCGGATCGCTTGCCAGGGCCTTTTTCCAGCCCATGTTCACCAGTTTCATCGCATAGGGGAACGTCGCATTCGCAAGGGCCTGCGAAGAGGTTCTCGCATAGGCACCGGGCATATTCCCCACGCAATAATGGCACACACCGTGCTTCATGAAGACCGGGTCCGTGTGATAGGTGACATGGGACGTCTCGACAGCTCCACCCTGGTCTATGGCCACGTCCACGATCACAGCGCCCTTCTTCATGGTCTTGACGATATCTTCGGTCACGAGCTGGGGTGCCTTGGCGCCCTTGATCAGCACGCTGCCCACGAGGATATCTGCCTGAGCGGCATAATCGGCGATCGCTGCCGGTGAAGAGGCAATGGTTTTCACCGTGCCGCCGAAGATGTCGTCCAGATAGCGCAGCCTGTCGAGGTCGATGTCGGTGATCGCGACATTGGCGCGGAGACCCACTGCCATTTTGGCAGCGTTGGTTCCCACGATGCCGCCGCCCACGATCAGCACGTTGCCGGGGGCAACGCCGGGAACACCGCCGGGCAGGGTGCCCGTGCCGCCCGCATGGATCTGTGAGAAGTACGCGCCGCAGATAATGGACATGCGGCCTGCGATCTCGCTCATGGGTGCGAGCAGGGGAAGCGTTCTGCCCTTTTCAATGGTCTCGAACGCAATACAGGTGGCCTTGCTCTTCAGGCAGGCCTGGGTGAGCTCCGGTGCCGGTGCGAGATGGAAGTAGGTGAAAACCACCTGGCCTTCTCTCATCCTCGGATACTCGGCCTCGAGCGGCTCCTTGACCTTGTAGATCATATCCGCCTTGGCCCATACCGTATCGGCGCTGTCGACGATCTCTGCGCCCGCAGCAGCATACTCGCTGTCAGGAAAACCTGCTCCGATGCCGGCATTCTTCTCTACAAGAACCTTATGCCCCGCAGCAACAAACCCGTATGCCTGCACCGGGGTTGCTGAAACTCTGAATTCCTTATCCTTGATTTCCTTTGGAACTCCAATGACCATCTTGTTCCTCCTGGAGAATTTATTCTACGGTGTTTATCCACTTTTGGCCTGAAAAGGTCCATAGAGCCAAAACCTCATATTCTTAGGAAATAACATCATTGAATCGGGAGATTTCCCTAACCGGGCTAGGTGAATCAACCCATGCGTGAATCAAGACACGATCCCCTCTGCTGACTCTCTTATCGAGGGCCCAGGAAGACAGGGCATCCTTTGGAGAACGGACTGTGGTATATGCAGCCCGAAAGGACGGCGCTGCTACTCCTTCCAGCTGTCCACATCGATCAGGCCCAGCCGCGCGGCGTACCGGATCAGCTCGACCGTTCGGTGAATACCGAGCTTGTTCATGATATTGGTGCGGTGGTTTTCAACTGTCTTGGGGCTGATGCAGAGCTTGTCGGATATCTCCTTCGAGGTGAAGCCTTCGACCAGCAGCCGCATGACCTCCTGCTCCCGCGACGTCAGATCGCGGTAGGCGATATCGGACATGCTCTGTTCCTTTGCAGAAAATCCGATCAGATTCGAGACGATCTCATGGGAAAGGGAGTTGTCCAGGAAATATTCGCCCTTGGCGACCTTCTGGAGGCCCTGGATCAGCATATCCGATGCGGTTTCCTTGATCAGATACCCGGATGCGCCGCTCTTGAGTGATTCCGTGACATAGTCGATCTTCGAGTGCATACTGATGACCATCACCCTGGCCTTGGGCAAGACCCCGCGGATCTCCCGGGTTACCTGAATACCGCTCTTATCCGGCAGCGAAATGTCCACGACCACGAGGTCGGGCTTCATCTCGCTCGCAACCCGGATGCCTTCCCGGCCGGTCCCGGCCTCTCCGACGACCTCGAAATGAGGATCGCGGGAGATCATTGATTTCAAGCCTTCTCTGAACAGCGGGTGGTCATCGATGATCACAATGGTTTTCTTATCGCTCATACCTCTTCCCTTCGGGCCTGGGTGGTGACTCCACCAGGATCTTCGTTCCTTTCTTCAGCTTCGACTGGATCTTCATCTTACCCTGAATCAGGCGGACTCGTTCGTGCATGCTCTGCAGCCCCATGCACTTCTTGTTCAGAAGAATATCGTAGTGGTCCGGCACTTCGAATCCTTTGCCGTTGTCCTCGATGCGGAGCAGTATGTTCGGATAGGACGCCACCAGCCTGACAACGACCAGGTCGGCCTCGGCGTGCTTTTTGATATTGTTGAGGGCCTCCTGCACGATGCGGTACAGGTTGATCTCGGTATCGAAATCCAGCTTGAGGTTGTCCATCCCGGCGGAGTAAAAATCCACCGCGATGCCGCTGCGCTTCTGAAAGTCCTCGCAGAGCCGGTAAATCGTCCGGGCGAGCCCCATCTGCTCCAGACCCGGGGGGCGCAGGTCATACGACAGGTTGCGCACCTCGGCGATGGTGAGCTGAAGGATGTCCGACATCTCGGACGCCTTGCCCCTCAGCGCCGGATGCTGCACCGAGAGGTCCTTGCACAGTGTCTCGCAGTCCATGCGCACGGTCGAGAGGTTCTGCGCCACGTTGTCGTGGAGATAGCGGGAAATTCTCTGGCGTTCGATTTCCTGGGCCTTGATCAGCTTCTGGCTCAGTGAGATAATGACCTCCTGTGCGATCTGATAATCCGATACATCGAGCGAGAACCCGATGACCCCGATGGTTTTCCCGCTTCTGTCCGTGTACGGAATCTTGTCGGTCAGCACCCACTTCGGCTGGTTGTCTATGGTGAACTTTCTGAGGATGTGCCTTTTGGGCCGGCCCGTGCGGATGATCTCCTCGTCTTCCTTTGCGAACGCCTGTGCATCGTTCTCAACCAGTCCGATGGAGAAGTACGACTCGCCCTCGAGCTCCTCCTTCGTCTTCCCGAACAGCTCGGCAAAGGCCTTGTTGACCCGGATCATCCGGTAATCGCTGCTCATGAAGAAGATGAGGGCGGGAACGGAATCAAGCAGAATCTGCTGCTCCTGGAGCAGCTGGGTGATCATCTGCTCCGCCCACTGGTACTCCTCGACCTTTTGCCTGAGCTGGAGGTTGGCATCGCGCAGCTCGGCGGTTCGTTCCTGCACCCGCCTCTCGAGCTCTTCCTTGGCTGTCCGGAGGTTATCCTCGATCTTTTTCCGCTTGGTAATGTCGTGCGCCAACCCCTCGATGGCGACAGCACGCCCCTCCTCATAGGAAATCAGTATCTCCTGCACCTCCAGGACGACCTTCTGACCGTCCTTGCGAACCGCCTCGAGCTCATAGGGCTCCTGCGGAACACCCTGGAGGCTCTCCAGCGTCCGCCGGATTCCTTCTTTATTGATCGGATTGTCCGTGAGATATCTGGTATACTCGGTCAGGAACTCCTCCCGGGAATATCCCAGGACATTCACCACCGACGAGCTCACGTCCGTGAAGATGCCCTTGGCATCGTGCCGGTAAAAGAAGTAGTCGTCCTTGAGCCGCTCGATGATCCGGCGGGTTTTTTCCTCGCTTCGCTCGAGGGCTTCTTCAATCCTCTTACGCTCCAGGGCGTTCACAAAGATCTCTCCGACGATATTGAGCAGTGATATGGCGTGCCGAGACCAGACCTTGCGGGAACGGACCGAGTCAAAACCGAGAAGACCCCAGAGTGCCCCCCGGGTTATCATGGGAACCATGACGCACGACTTGATGTCCTGTATCTCGAGGAGCCTCTTCTCTGCCGACGCTTCTTCAGGCAGGCTGCACACGTCAGGGACATAGATTGTTTCGAACCGACTCAGCCGCTCGGCCTGCCAGGGATAGTCGGCGACCTTCAGGTCCTTGAGCAGACCTATCTGCGGCTCGATACCGGGAGCGCACCACTCATGGGTGTTTCTCCACATTGCACCGTTCCGATAAAACTCGTAGACATAGCAGCGATCAACCCAGGCGAACTCGCCGATCATCTTCAGGGTCTTTTCTATCTCCCAATCGATCATCTTCGGATCGATGTTGATGAACCTGGTGGATATATTGGTCGCAAGGCGCTCGAATGCAGCCTGATACGCGAGAGATTCCCCTGCTTCGTCCTGGGTCCGGTCTTTCTCCCGGAGCAGCGAGAGCTCAGTCTCTAAATCGTTTATTCTCTTCTGCAGCAACTTGCACTGTGCGCACTCAGACATGGGTGACTGTCCGGTTCTTTTTCGAAACAAGAAAAGCCGGATCCTCCTGTTTTTCTCTCATGATGCCGTTACCCTTGGCGCTCCGTCAGCCGTCATCCGGCTCCTGCCCCGTGCGACGGTACGGCAACGCGCCATGCCTGCAGGAGCAAAGGCGGCCGCCCTTCCGGGGGCACTCCCGCATGCTGTATCCGACCGATTATTCCCTGTGCAGCCTGTTAAACTCGCCCTTGTTCATAGGTTCACATTTTTGGTTTGCTGTTCAGACAGGCTTGCATTTATCATGCTTCTCCGGAAGGCGCAACCAGTGATCCGGCGGCAAGCCTTGCACATCACCTGATCAAGAGCGCGCAACCTGCCGCATATTGTCGTGTCAACACAAGACCGACCGGTTTTCCAGGATCTTATCCCGTTCCCTGCGGCCCGGAATGTCGCGGCAGAGCAGATCGAGTGTCCCCTCGATATGTCTTTTACACCAGGACCCGGGAACCGTTCGTGAAACATCTGTTTTCCATCGGTGAAAAAAACATTCATCCGTGCCCTTTCCCCTTCGGACGCCTCCAAAGGACGTCTCCCTGCCGAAAAGCGTCTGTGCCCGCCTTTTTTTAGCAGACCACGCAGGATGGGTACATAGACCCATGTCCTTATTTTTTCATCACGTCATAGTCTTTTTTCTCTAGGAGATTCCCCGTGCCCGGCCATGCATTTACCCATGCGGTTCATTCGAAGCCTCGCTATTCACGATCCTCCTTCCGTCCCTCAAACAGGAAAGACGCCCCGGCACATCAGGTCAAACATTTCAGACCTCCGAGAGAGCACGAGCCGTGCACAATAAAAAAGACGGGCTCCCTGCGGGATGCCCGTCTCTTCCGTGATGCTCTTCCTTGAAAACCGATGTTCGGTTAGAACACATAGACCATGTGAGGCATGATCACGTATGCGGTCTCGTCGTCTCCCCACATCTCTTCTGCGGCATCGCCGGGCTTGGCCGCGCCGAGAAGGATCCCGCCGAACACGAAGTCCGGGGCGATGGGGAATTCGAAGAGCAGGTTCACTTCGTCTGCATAGTCGTCGTCCGCCAGGCCGAAGGCCTCTTTTTCGTTGATCATGGTCTTGAAATACATGGCCTTGGCGTGGAGCCACTCGGTCGGATAGAAGCCGGCCTCGGCCTTGTAGCAGGTCATGTTGGAGTTGAAGACCTGCTGCTCGCCCACGATCTCGCCCAGGAACCAGGTGCCCCAGCCGGTGAACCCGTAGGAGAAGCCGTAGAAGTTCTCGTTCTCATCCGCGGTGTCGACATCGTCGCCGGAGAAGCTCAGGATCGTCGCCCTCACGTAAGGAGAGGTCGCCACGTCGGCGAAGGTGTAGTCGGCCGAGAAGAAGTAGGCCCATGCGTCGCGGTCCACGTCGCCGGCCATGTCACCGAACTCGAACACATACTCGCCTTCGAGGTGCAGGTTGCCCATGATCAGGTCTGCACCGGCGTATGCGGCGGCGGTGTCGTCATCGAAGTCGGTGTCTCTCTGCTGCAGATAACCGCCGTATGCATAGAATGCGTCCGAGACGTTGTAGTGCAGGTTGGCGTTGTAGAGGTAGAGCCCGTTTCCGAACAGCTCTTCCGAGCGCGCGTCATTGGAGTCGATCTTTGCACCGAACAGGGTTGCCTGGAGTTTGCCGAAGTCAGCATCCACCCGCACAGCAATGGGGAAGGCCCGCTCCGAGTTCAGCCAGGTCGCGGAATCCGCGTCCTTGGTGCCGTCGCTTACCAGGAACTGCTTCTCCAGCTCGTAATACTGCTTGCCCACGGTGATGCTGAAGGGGCTGTCGAACACCGTATTGAACTTCAGGTATGCGGTGTCGACCGTGAAGTCGCTGCTGTTGCTGGTAGCCAGCCCGTCATCGCGGTAGGTGTAGCCGAAAAAGAGCGGATCCGAATAAAAGTCCTCGCCCGCCGTCCACTTGTACACCAGACCGAAGTTGGCCTCCACATCGTTGGCCATCACTGCATTCACGTGCAGCTTTGCGTGCCCTTCAGCCCATCGGTAGTCCTTATCCTTTGTAAAGAATGCCGAGTTGTCGCCGCGCCACGTGGTGAACACCTCGCCGCCCAGTGATGCGCTCTTGACGATGCTGGGCAGGTCTTTGAACTCCACTTCGGCTTTTGCGACGGCAGGATTCCACAAGCAGATACTCGCTACGAAGAATGCTGCCAGACCAAGTTGAACATGTTTCCACAAATAACTTTTCATTGTTGCCACCCCCTCGTAGTAATCTTGACCGCAATTATCCGTGAACATTTTAAATTCATCCATAGAGATGACCACTCATTTGACTGGGTTGTTTACCCTAGTCATTCGGGTGTTTCACCCAGCCTGAACAAGTCTTTTCCCCATTATGTAAGCGTTTCACACCTGCCGGAAATGAGGGTTTGGATCTATGGACACATCACCTTCTCTATGAAAAAGCATAGGATATCTGCCCGGGACAGATCTCTTGATAAAACCCGGCAAAGGAGCGATACGACATGAAAAATCTGCCGGCCGGCAAGATCAACGCGGATATCCTCAATGGGCTCATTTCGAACTACACGCATTCCGGAGACCGGGTCGTCCTGGGACCGGCGATCGGCGAAGACGCCACGGTGATCGACATGGGAACCCGCTATCTCATCGCCAAGACAGACCCCGTGACCGCGGTGACTCAAGAGACGGGCTACTACGCAGTCAACGTGAACGCCAACGACATCGCGTCCATGGGGGGCACCCCGTTGTGGTTTCTGGCCGCGATCCTCGCGCCGGAAAACACGTCCGGTGACGACCTGGAGCGCGTGTTTTCCCAGATATCGGCCGCCTGCAGGGCACTCGGCATCTCGTACTGCGGCGGGCACACCGAGGTCACATCCAGTGTCACGAATATGGTCGTGAACGGCCTGATGCTGGGCGAGGTAAAAAAATCCGGCTTGAAATCCACTGCCGCCGCCCGGCCGGGCGATGACCTGATCCTGACGAAATGGGCGGCCATCGAGGCAACGTCCATCCTGGCGCGACGTGAGTGCAAAAAGCTGCTGGAGCATTTCCCCGACATGCTGGTGTCACGCGCCCGGGACTACCTCTACAATCCCGGCATCAGTGTGGTGGAGGATGCGCGCACCATCGCGCACCATCGGGACGTCCACGCGCTCCACGACCCGACCGAAGGGGGCATAGCGACCGGCATCTTCGAGATGGCGCAGGCCAGCAGGGTGGGGGTCGAGGTGTACTACGACCGGATACCCATCAGCCCCGAGACCATGAGCCTGTGCATGTTCTATGGCATCGACCCTCTGGGTACCTTTGCGTCGGGCTCCCTGCTCATTGCAGCCGCCCCCTCGATCTCCTCCCGGGTGATCGCAGACCTGACTTGCAACAACATCAAGGCCACCGTGATCGGGCGGCTTCTCGGCGAGGAGCAGGGACTCACCCTGATCAGGAAGGGCAGGCAGATCCCTTTGCCGGTATATCATCAGGACGAGCTTTTCAGGGTCCTGCCCTGAAGAACATACCAATTGCAAAGGAGACCACCTATGAGAATGTTGGCCGAATTCTTTCCGGAATTCACCAAGCTGCTGGATTCCTGTGACGATCTGTACCGGAACAAGCGCACTATCGACGAAAAGACCTACCAGTTCATCTGCTTCGCCCTCTCGATCAAGGCCCGCTCGAAGCCCTGCGTGATCAAGCACTTCAAGGGCGCGCTCGAGGCCGGAGCCACGGTCAAGGAGCTGGCGTATATCCTGGCCCTGGTCATGCGGGAGGCGGCCGGCGCGGACGACTGCTGGACCCACGATGCCCTCGGAGATTTCAAGGAGATCCTCGCGGGCAATATCACCTGCATCTGCGATAAATAAGGGGTTCTTTTCTTCAGGAACGATATATCGGGATCATGAGATCAGGCCGTTCATGCTACGGTAAGGGCCTGATCTCATGATCCCCTCGTCACAAAGAAGATTACTTTACTGGGAGGGCAACGCTTCATCTTCTCCGTGGTTCATCCCTCTATCTGTTTTTTCCCATCCTTTTATTGTCGGGATGAGATTGCTGCCTGGGAGCCGGGCCCCCAGGCAGTTGTTCGAAGGTGCTCTGACCAAAACAAATCCTATCAGTTGTGCCTTGTCTCTACTCTTTCTTATTAAGCAATCTCCGTGCCACCACGTATGGGCTGGGTTTTTCTGTCAATCAATTAATATTATTGATTTATTGTCCATGTGTTCCTGAACGGCCACCATCACGGCCTTCCGGGTGTGTAACGCCTATTCGCACCTACTACCCTGTTTTGGTTCATCTTGTTGATTTCATTCTTTATTGTACTGCGCAATCTCATTACCCACCCTTGAAGTTCTCAATGTTGAGCCCGTGCTTTTTCATGAGGTTCTGGATCTGGCGTCGGTCGTATCCACTCAACCGGGCGGCCCTGGTAACGTTTCCGCCGGTCTCCCTGAGGAGGCGCGACAGGAAGGCATACTCCACCTCGTTGATGATCTTTTCCGTTCTCAGGAGCTTCTCTTTCTGGACCGACTCCTTTTTCAGCGGTATCTCCGAAAGTCCGGATTCATGATGATCACGAATTTCCGGGGGAAGGAGGTCGGCGGTTATCTCACTGTCCCGGGCGAAGATCATGGCCTGCGAAATGACGTTCTCGAGCTCGCGCACATTCCCGGGCCAGGGGTACTGCTGCAGGATCACGAGTGCCTCATCGGAAAGGGTGCTGATCGGGACGGCGTTGAGTTCCCGGTGCTTTTTGAAGAAATGCTGCGTCAGGAGCGGGATATCCTCAGGGCGCTCGCGCAGGGGCGGAACATGGATGTAGACGATCTTCAGCCGGAAATAGAGGTCCTGCCTGAAGTCGCCCCTGCGGACAGCCTCCTGCAGGTCCCGGTTGGTTGCCGCGACGATCCGGGCATTGGTCTGAATGAACTGGGTGCCGCCGACACGGGTGAAGGTCTGTTTCTCGATGACATGCAGCAGCTTGACCTGAAGATCGAGAGGCAGCTCGCCGATCTCGTCAAGGAAGAGCGTGCCCTGATCCGCCAGCTCGAACTTGCCCTTCTTGGTCTGGACCGCGCCGGTAAAGGCGCCCTTTTCATGCCCGAACAGCTCGCTTTCCAGAAGGTCGCGGGGAATCGCCCCGCAGTTGATCTCGATGAAGGGGTTCGCGGCGCGCTGGCTCAGATAATGCGCGGCGCGTGCGAACAGGGCCTTGCCGGTGCCCGACTCGCCCTCGATGAGGATCGTGGCGCGGGTCGAAGACACCTGCCGGACACTGTCCAGAAGGGACTGCATGTGAGGGTTGGCCGTGATGATGTCCTGAAGGCCTTCATACTTCTTCAGTCGCGACTTGAGCTGCACGTTCTCTTCCAGCACCTGGCCGTAGTGGATGGACTTTTCGATGATCTTTTCGATCTCCGCGATCTGCACGGGCTTGGTGATATAGTCGTACGCGCCCATCTTCATTGCCTGGACCGCGTTGTCCACCGTGCCGAAGGCAGTGATCAGCACTACGGGTATATAGGGATACTCGCGCTGGATATGCTGCAGCAGCTCGATCCCGTCCACTTCGGGCATGCGCACATCGGTGAGCACGAGATGAACCCGTTCGCGATCAAGATGCTTCATGGCCTCAAGGCCGTTCTGGGCCAGCAGCACCCGGTAACGGTCCTGGAAATTGATCTTCAGGATCTTCCGGGTCTTTTCCTCGTCGTCAACCACCAGGATGGCGGGTTTCTGTACCTTCATGACTCTTCCTCGCCGTATTCTCGCTCCAGAGGCACGCTCACGGAGATTACCGTGGGGTCCTTGATCGACTCGATCCGGATCTCCCCACCCAGTGTTTCGATGATATTGTGGACAATGTACAGACCCAGGCCGGTGCCGCTCTTCTTGGTCGTGTAGAAGGGGTCGAAAATGGTTTCCTGAAAACCGCCGGGAATGCCGACGCCGTTATCCCGGACCATGATAACGAGCCGGGTCAACTCCCCGGAAACCGTGAAGGTGATCTCGCCTGAGTCCATGGTGAACGAGTCCTCAGCCCGGGACCGTTCGCGGATCGCCTCCACCGCGTTGATGCCGAGATTCAGCAGAAGCTGATAGAGCAGATCGCCGTCAGTATATGCCGTTTTTTCCTCGAAGTTCATCTCGGTCCTGACAATCACGGCTTCGGAAAACTTGTTCTTCAGCACGAAGACGACACGGTCGATGAGCTTCTCGATATCCACTGATATGATCCGCGCCGGGGGAATCTGAGAGAGCAGGAGAAAATCCTCCAGGATGCGATCGAGCCTCCTGGCCTCTTCCAGGATATACTGCTGGAGCTCTCTGCGGTCCTCGCTGGGCAGGCTTTTATTGAGCAGGGTCTCGGCGGAGGTGCAGATGGTGTTGAGGGGATTGCGGATCTCGTGGGCCACGCCTGCGGTCATGCGGCCGAGAGAGGCCATCTTGTCCTGCATGGCTACCACGCGTTCGAGCTCCCGCGCCCGCGTGATATCCATGACATTGACCAGGATAGCGACGCCTCCCCTGTACTGAATCCTGGCAGCCCTGCAGGAGACCCACCGCATATCGTTCCTGCTGCCCGACCTGCCCGGGGGATAAAAACGGAAATCCACGTCGCCCGCAGGCACCCTGCCTGATGATATATCTTCGAAAAGATTTTTTATCTTGTTCTCGTCATCGGGGTCGACCTCGCTGACGCTCCAGATATCGGCCCCGGTCTCGATAGCGCCCAGCAGATGTCTTATCTCGGGGTTGAAGTACACGATGCGGCTGTTCTGGAGAATGAATATCCCGGTCAGGGAATGCTCGACCACGTCACGAAAGTGCTTTTCGCTCTCCGCGAGAGCCTCCTCGACTCGTTTTCGCTCAAGGGCGTTGACAAAGATCTCCCCCACGATGGTGAGCAGGGAGATGGTGTTCTCCGAGAAGGACTGGGGCCGCCGTACCGAATCGAACCCGAGCATGCCCTTGAACTGCCCGCGCGACATCATGGGAACCGTGATCAGGGACTGGATCCGCTGGGACTCGAAGATCTTCTTCTCACTGGCGGCGCTGGCCGGGAGATCCGTTACCCGGGGGATATGAACGGTCCCGCTCAAGAGCATCTGTTCCATCTGCCAGGGAAGCTCGGATACCGGGATGGCCTGCAGGCTGCTGTTCTGGGGCTCGATGCCCTCGGCACACCACTCGTGCGTATACTTGAGCACCCGGGTGTCGCTTTCGTACAGGAACATATAGCTGCGGTCAACTCCTGCGAATTTCCCCACCAGTTTCAGGGTGGACTCGATCTCCCGATCGATCTCGTCCGGCTGGAGATTGATGAACCGGGTGGATATCGTCGTGATGAGCCGTTCAAACTCTGCCTGGTACCGGGATGTTTCGATAATTTTATCATCCATTGGACTGCTCTCGTGCCGGGGGTTGCCCACGTTTATCCAAGCATGCGATCCTGAAAGAGACAGCCTTCGGCCCGGCCACCCCTTCCCTTCGATGCCATGAAAAACCTTCCAAGTGCGGCGAGCCGGCACCATGCGTTTCTTTTGCCGCCGGGGCTTATGGACATGATTGAATTTCTCCTAAAGGGCTCATCCGGGCAAGTCAAGCGGAAACGGGAACCAGAGGAGCGAACGGGCAAGGACCTTCGTCCGGCACGGCACTGGTGAGGTCTGCGGTAATCAGACCGGCCGGAAGAAGCATACCGCTCCTCCGGGTAGCCCCGATTGTTCAGGCGCTGACACGCCGCGATATTGACAGCTCTTTTCCGGGCGGTCTCCCCGGTTTTTTCCATGGTCATGCACTTCCTTTCCTTCCTTGAGGGCCGGACAGGCGCCTGTACCCGGCCATGCCCATCCCGAGGGGAAAGGACCTGCCGGATATCTGCAGCACGTGAAAAAGAGGGCCTTAAAAAAACCGGGAAAAAGGCTTTCGGGCCCGAATCGTTCAGTGCCGGGACCCGACCCTGGCAACGATGCCTGCCGGGCTTCTTTCCCCGGCCTTCTGATGAGATGGATCATCGATTTCTTCCATGGTGACCGAACCGATATAGGCAAGCAGCAAGGCCATGAGGGCATTGTTCATCAGGAAGAGGGAGAAATTTCCCGCAAAAGCAGGGAGAAATCCCGTGATTGCCAGCCAGGTGCCTACGGCAAGGGCCCCAAGCGACCCATACCTCTTTTTCCATGCGGTGTCGCCTGCACGGTATATATCGAAATATGCAGTGATCCAGACGACCAGACCCGCCGTCACGTTCACCCAGAGGTTGCCCTCCCGCGAGAAATTCACCATCGCCGCGACGAGAATCCATATGCCTGCCGCTATGTACACCCATGATTTCCTGTTCATAACCCACCCTCCTTCGATATATTCATGTCCCAACCTCAGTTTGCACAAGTCGTGCCATGCAAATGAATTCATGTATCATTTTGATTTTATTGATATATTAAACCAATCAGGAAATCCTTCTTCCCGATTCCCCGGCAAGTGGGTATTCCGGGTTCACAATTCATCGGATTACTGTCTTCATCATTTTGATATCATTGTATATTTGCTTCTATTACACTGCGCAATGGCTTTTCGCACCAGTGCCGGCACACCGGGGGTATGCTGTTCGATGAGCTCATCCTTTCCGGAGAACGCGGGAGAACGGCGCCCGGCGGGAAAGCGCGCAGCATCTCCGGGCAATGCGGGCCTGCACGGTTATTCCAGGGCGAGGCCGGACTTCCGTGAGGATCTATTCCTTCTTTCCCGGAAATCCGTTCGGATAACGTCTGAACATCTCCTGCATCACGGTGTACATGAACCCACCCTGATCGAACCCGTCCCGGCCGCCTTGGCGGCCGTCGCCCTCCCCGTGGGAGAAGACGGAAGCGCCGGCCGTATCATAGGCCCTGCGTTTTTCCGCATCGGAAAGCACTCCATAGGCCTCGCCGATTTCCTTGAACCGTTCATGGGCCGCTGCACAGTCGGGGTTCACATCGGGATGGCACTGCTTTGCGAGCCTTTTATAGGCGCTCTTGATCTCTCTGACGGATGCTCCCTTGGAGATGCCCAGTATCTCGTAGTAGTCCTTGCGCATGGCTGGGTAAAATTATCATGGCTGCCGGGAAAACAAAAGTACATTCACGGGGCTTCTCTTCCAGGCTGTGATCCGGCGCGTCATTGATGGGGCATCGGGTGCGGGCCGTTTCATCCCCGGCTCTAAGTGCACAGAATCGCTATCCCGCAGTCAAAAATCACTCTTTGGTCGCTTGGATATTTCGCATGCGCACTTACGACACCGTGTACTAAGGTTCAGCCGGCCGCGGTCCTGACGACGATCTCTTCCATGACAGCTTCGAGCTGTCTCAAGTTCCGGCACTCGAACACCCGGTCACAGCAGCCGGCAAAGAACCCCATCACGCTGTCGCCGGTGTCCCACTCCTCCCTGGGCTGGGGATTGATCCACAGGAGATCCTTCACCTGGTCCCGGATTTTTCTGAGAAAGGACAGCTCGGGGGGAAGGCCGTTGTTCCGTGCATCCCCCAGAATGATCACCGTGCTGCGGCGCGAGACCCCGTCGAGATATTTGTCGGCAAAGGTCTCGAACACCCTGGTGTAGTCGGAGGCCACGCCCTCGGCGTACCCTGCGCGGGTGATGGCGGACCTGACGGCCTCGTCGACCTCCGGGTTGAGGAAATACCCCGTGACCTCGTCGACGCGGTCGACAAAGAGAAAACTCCTTACATGCCGGAAGCAGTTCTGAAGGGTATAGACCAGTAGCAGCATGAACTCGCTGAAGGCCTCCACGGACAGGGATACGTCGCACAGCAGGACGATCTCGGGGCGGGCAATGACCCGCTTCTTGTGCAGCAGCCTCACGGGGATTCCCCCGGTCTCCTGAAAGGCCTTCTGCATGGACCTTCTCAGGTCGATACCGCCCCGCCTGGCCTTTCTCAGGTGCAGCGCATACCGGCTTCTCAAGGAACGGGCGAGCTTCATCACCCTGCGCCTCATCTCCGCCCGGTACGCATCGTCGGAAAAATACGTGTCGAGCAGGGAGAATTCACGGTCCTCCATCTCGGAATCGTCGAGATAGCGTTCGAGTTCTTCCACCTCGAGGATCCGGGCGAGCTGCTTGAGGATGATCTCTTCGACGAAGTCGAGACGTTTCCGGTAGAGGGCCCGGGGTCCGGTCGGCTCGTGCATGCCGGGTTCTCTCCCGCTCACCTGATGTACCCCGCCTGGAAGCGGCACCCCGCGCGAAAAAGGGCAGCGGACACGGCCCGGCTCATGCATCACCCTTTCCGGATGGATCGGAACCACAGAGGGTGTCCCATGCACGCTGCCAGCCGATGCTCCTCTTTGCCCTCGCCAGGAGCTCGCCAACCCTGAAGACATCGCGCGAGTGCAGCGTACCGAGACCGTCCACCGCCGATTTCCCGATCCGGTGCAGCATCAGGTAATCGCCTTCCTGAACAGCCCTGAGAAGCATCCGATACCGCGGGTCGTCCTCCGCAACATCATCGTCATCCGGAGTCGTGTCCTCGTCTTCTTGAGCGTCTTCCCCGGCATCCTCCTCGCGGAGCGCCTCTTCCTGCGCCTGCTCCTCATCCGGGGCGGGCGCACCGAAATACCTCGGGAAAAGCTCTTCGAAGACCGGATAATCTCCGATATCCTTGATCAGGGTGCACTCAAGGGCGGTCTCGAATCCGCGCCTGCCCGTTCCGACCAGCACGGCCGACTCCAGGGCATCCGCGATCTGGGAATGGGTGACATTGACGCCGCGTTTCCGAAGCAGATGGCCGAATTCGAGAATCTTCTCGTCGAGGCTCTTCATGGCAGACCTCAGTCGAGCAGCTCAGGCAGCTCCCGGGAGCTGATCTTCTCTATGTCTTCCCGGTATTTCAGAAACACCCCGGCGGTCTGATCGATGACCTTTTCCGTGATCTCATCAATCCCCAGCTCCAGCAGGGCCTCGGCCCAGTTGATGGTCTCCGCGATGCTGGGCGCCTTCCGGAGCCGGTCTTTCCGGAGATTCTGGATGAACGACACGATCCGGTGCGCGAACCTCTCGTCGATGCCCGGCACCTTGAGGCGGACGATCTGAAGCTCCTGATCAAAGTCGGGATAGTCGATATAGAGATGGATGCATCTCCTCTTGAGCGCATCGCCGAAATTGCGGAAGTTGTTGCTCGTGAGCACTACTGCGGGGATCTGCTCCGCCCGCACCGTTCCCAGCTCCGGAATACTGATCTGATACTCGGAGAGAATCTCCAGGAGAAAGCTCTCGAATTCCTCGTCGCTCTTGTCGAGCTCATCGATGAGCAGGACGACTGGGTCCTTCTGCGACAGGGCCTTGAGAAGCGGCCGGTCCAGCAGGAACTCGGGGGTATAGATGGACTGCCTGATGTGCTCCCAGGTCTTGTTTTCCTGATGATCCGCATAGATCCTCAGCAGCTGCTTGTGGTAATTCCACTCGTAGAGCGCCTTGCACTCGTCGAGCCCCTCGTAGCACTGAAGCCGGATGAACCGGCTGCCGGTGGTTTCGGCCAGGACGCGGGCGAGCTCGGTCTTGCCCACGCCCGCAGGCCCCTCCACCAGCAGGGGGCGGTGGAGCCTCAGTGCGAGAAAGACCACGGTCGCGTGCTTGAGCCCGATGATGAATTTGCGCCTCGCGAACTGCTCCTGGATGTCTTCCGGTGAGGTGAACATGATGCCCTCCTGATTCATATGCAGTTATTTTCTTTCATGAGACGCTCCACTCCGGCTGATATTCAAAAGCGGCACCGACCTTTTCCCGCTCCCGGGAGTTGACGTCCGGGCTGCGATTCCCGATGGGAAGAGCAGCCCTTGCCCCGGGCCGGAGCCATTCGAGAATACCCTCGCAGGATCATGAGATCCCCTGCCGCGGGTACTTTTTTTTGAGTCATCACGCCGGGAAGCTCTCACACCAGGGTATCCAGAACCTTTTCCAGCTGCCTCAGGGTGCTGCATTCAAACACCTCGCGGCAATGTGCCCGGTATACCTCCATGATGTTGTCCCGGGTGTTCCATTCGCCTCTGGGCTGGGGGTTGAGCCAGATTACCCGCTTCACCCCCCTGCAGATCTTTCCGAAGGATTCCCCGTACTCAGGAAAATGGTTGTTGCGGGCATCGCCCATGACGATCAGGGTGCTCCGCGCGGAGATCGTGGGAAGATAGGCGCGCGCAAAGGTGTCGAACACCCTGCCGTAGTCCGAGAACACCCCGCTCGAGTACTTGCCTTTTCCCATGGCATCCTGCATGGCCCTCTCGATGCTGCGGTTCCTGAAGTGCCGGGTCACCTCATCGATCATGTCCACGAAAAGAAACGACCGGACGTGGGAGAAATGCTTCTGGATGGTGTAGACCAGGAGCAGCATGAATCGGCTGAAGCTCGCGACCGACTCGGAGACATCGCACAGGAGCACGATCTCGGGGCGGGAAACGATGCGCTTCCTATATCGCAGCTCCACCGGGACCGACCCGGTCGAGATGCAGGCATGCCGGATGGTCTGCCGCAGATCCACGCCGCCCCTCTTTGCCCTCTTCCACCGCGCAGAGTACCGGGTGGAGAGCTTTCGCGCGAGCCTGACCACGATCCGCCTCATCTGCTCCTGCTCAAGGCGGTCCATGTCCTCGACGCGCAGGTGGTAGAGGCTCATCTCGGCAGGGTCCGCCCTGTCGAGGAAATTGTTCGTGGTTTCGTGCGGTCTGTCTTTGTCGAGCAGTTCCGCGACGAGCTTGACGATGGTGTCTTCGACGTATGTGAACCGCTTGTAATACTCGGGAAAATTCGATGCGCGGTTTTTCGGGGTACGGCCGTCACTGCCCATGCACACTCCTTCAGCCCATTGATCCGGCCCGCTTCAGCGGTCTCAGAAAAAGCTCGCCCGGGATGACAAAACGCCTTCGAACACCTCGTCCATCGCCTTTTCCCATCCCAGGAAGACCTGCGCCCTCTTCACCAGCTCCCTTGCATCCTCGATGCCGTGGGGGCGTCTTCCGCTGATGTTCTGCACCGCGTGGTGGGCAAGGGCTTCGAGCAGATCGTAATCGCCCTCCTTCACCGCCTTGATGAGCAGGGCGCAGGGTTCGCCCTCGATCCCCGATCTCATCCGCTGCTCGCTGATCACGCCGGATGAGTTTGCCGCCTCGACCCGTGCGGGCTCTCTGCCGTCGTTTCCCGGGCCGTTCACATCCTCGAAGGGGTCTCCGGTGTCCTCCTCGGGGGCTTTCGTGGATTTCCCTTTGAAATACATCCGGAAAAGGCTCGTGAAGATCGGCATATCCGCCTTTTCCTTGATCAGGGTGCAGGCAAGCGCGCCGTATACGTCATCGCGTTCCAGGCCCACCAGGGAAAGGGCGCGCAGCGCATCGGCAATCTCGGAGCCGGCCACACTGATGCCGAACCTGCGAAGGCAGCGGCAGAAATCCGTGATCTTTTCCTCGAGGGGCTTCACGGGAGCTACCCATTCCCCCGGCACGCAGGCAGGGACGACTTGATCTGCTCGATATCGTCCTTGTACTTGAGCAGCACACCTGCGGTATCCGCGAACATCTCGCCGCCTATTTCGTCGGCCTTCAGCTCGAGGAGGGCCTCCGCCCAGTTGAGGGTCTCGGCGATGCTAGGGACTTTCTTGAGGTCGACCAGCCTGATTGCCTGGACGAACTCCACGACCTTGCGGGCAAGGACCTCTCTGATACCGGGCACCTTGAGCAGCACGATCCTGAGCTCCTGCTCGAAGGTCGGGTAATCGAGGTAGAGGTGGATGCACCTTCTCTTGAGCGCATCACTGAATTCCCTGAAGTTGTTGCTGGTGAGTATCACCACCGGTATGTGGCGGGCGGAAATCGTGGTGAGCTCGGGTATGCTGATCTGATAATCGGAGAGGATCTCCAGGAGAAAGCTCTCGAACTCCTCGTCGCTCTTGTCCACCTCGTCGATGAGGAGCACGGTCTCGGACTCGGCGGTCAGGGCCTTGAGCAGAGGCCGCCTGAGGAGGAATTCTTCCGCGTAGATGGTTTCCCTGATCTCTTTCCAGTCCCTGTCCCGGCTCTGGTCCATGAAGATCCGCAGGAGCTGCTTCTGGTAGTTCCATTCATAGAGCGCCTTGCTCTCGTCGAGGCCCTCGTAGCACTGGAGCCGGATGAGCTCCCGTCCCGTGCTCCGGGAAAGGACGCGCGCGAGCTCGGTCTTGCCCACTCCTGCCGGCCCCTCCACCAGAAGCGGCCGTCCGAGCTTTATCGCCAGATACACGACCGTGCTCACCGGCCGATCCACGATGAACTGGTGCTGCTCGAACCTGCTGCGGATTTCTTCGGGTGAAGAAAACATGTTCCGCTCCTTTTCTCCGGGAAAAGGCCTTTCCCTTACCGAAAAATGAAGCCTGCCCGGGGTGCATCATCAGGATGCATTTCTTTAAGGGAGATCGTCTGCACCCTGGGCAGGCGGGAGGTTATTCAGCGTAAATGAGTTTCGCGGGCACTTCCTTGGCCATGACGTTGATCATCTCCTCGCTG
>JAHDQN010000054.1 GCA_018433775.1 Deltaproteobacteria bacterium | reverse complement strand
CTTGCTTGAAGTGCCGGGATGGAATACCCCGAAAATGAACAAACAGTTGAGATCGGAAGAGGGTCTGCGCAAAGCCCTGCTCACCTTTATCGGGGACCTTGCAAACTGGGACAACTCTGCAAATATGGATTACCTTTCGGTGGCCCGCAGTCTTGTCACTGCAGCCCACCCTGACGAGACGCCGCTTGTGGTGGACCCCTTTGCCGGTGGAGGTTCTATCCCTCTTGAAGCACTTCGGCTCGGCTGCGAAGCGTTTGCAAGCGATCTCAACCCGGTGGCCTGTCTCATCCTCAAGGTCATGCTGGAGGATATCCCGCGCCATGGCCCGGAACTCGCCGAGGAGTTGAGGCGGGTCGGGAAGGAGATCAAGGACAAGGCTGAAAAGGAACTGGCTGAGTTCTATCCAGAAGATCCGGATGGGGCCAAGCCTAGCGCCTACCTCTGGGCACGGACGGTGAAATGCGAGTCGCCCAATTGCGGGGCTGAGATTCCTCTTATGCGATCATTCTGGCTTTGCAAGAAGGCCAGTAGAAAAAGGGCGCTTCGACACAAAGTTATCCGAGCAGAGAACGGACCTCCACAAGTGGAGTTCGAGATATTTGAGCCAAATGAAGACAAAGACGTATGCAAAGGAACAATTACGCAGGCCAATGCCACATGCCCATGCTGTAATACAGTTTTACCACCAGAACGGGTACGCAGCCAGCTATCTGGCCAGAGAGGTGGGGCGGATGTGGTTTTCGACACAAACGGGAAACGCGTTGGTGGAGCACGCTTGCTTGTGGTGGTAACCCTTAATCCGGATATTCATGGCAGGAATTACCGCCTTCCGACTGATAGCGATTACGATGCCGTATTTAAGGCACAAAAGCGGATCGAGGTAATCTTAGATGAATGGGAACAGAGCATCACTAAGGAACCCTGCCCAATACCAGATGAATCTTTCCACAACATTAGGCCGTCGCCAAACGCTCGCGGCCTTACGGCTGTTACACGTTATGGAATAAATAAGTTTTCACAACTTTATACTGATAGACAGATGATGTCACTCCACACATTCCTTTATCATATACGTAATGTAATCAATGGTCGTACCCTATGTGCCCTGACTATGAGCCGGGTTGCCGACTATTGCTCAACGCAAAGTCGATGGGATCTTTCTCAGGAGAGGAATGTTAACTCGTTTGGTAGACAAGCTCTTCCTATGCTATGGGATTTTGCAGAGCTTGTGCCATTTAGACACGCAGTCGGATCATGGGATTCGATGATGGGAGGCATCCGCAAGGTAACTGAGCGTCTCAGCAAACTCAAAGGCACTGCCAGTATTCATAATGCAGACGCCACAGATCATCCCTTGCCAAGCCAAACTGCGAGCTTGTGGTTTACTGATCCGCCATACTACGATTCAGTTCCATACGCAGATCTTTCTGATTTTTTTTATGTCTGGTTAAAACGCGCACTTCCCGAAGAGCCTCTTTTGCGTAATATTTTCGAGCCAATGAGTCAGCTCACTCCTAAGGTGCGTGAATGTGTCTGGAATAGGGCCTACAAAGTAAATGGGAAAGAAAAAGACGCAAGTTTTTTTGAAAAAACAGTCACATCCGCATTCTCAGAATCTCGACGTTTGATGCAGGATAATGGTATTGGATGCGTTGTATTCGCGCACAAGAGCACCGAAGGGTGGGAAGCGTTGTTGTCTGGATTGATTGGCTCTAAATGGGTAATTGTTAGTTCTTGGCCAATTGCAACTGAACAAAAGCAGCGGCTTGTTGCAAAGAATTCCGCAGCACTTGCTACGAGCGTTCATCTTGTATGCCGCCCGCGCCCTGACAATGCCCCTGTAGGTGACTGGGCTCACGTTTTGAGGGAACTACCAAATCGAGTTGGCAACTGGATGGAACATCTTCAGGATGAAGGTGTTCGCGGTGCTGACCTGGTCTTCGCCTGCATCGGCCCGGCGCTTGAGATATTCAGCCGATATTCTAGGGTCGAGACTGCAGATGGTCGTGAAGTGAAGCTCGCCGAGTATCTGGAAAAGGTCTGGGAGGTCGTCGGCCGCCTGGCGCTCGAACAAATACTTGGAACAGAAGAGGCCCGTGCCCGTAACGGTATGGCAGGTGTTCTGGAGGAGGACGCCCGGTTGACCGCTCTCTTTCTCTGGACACTCCAGTCTACCAATGGAAACGGAGAAGGAAAAAATAAAAAGGGTAGAAACAAGGGAGAGGAACTGGAAGATCTGGAACCCGAAGAAATTGAGGAGGATGAGGAAGGGACAACCCCAAAGGGAAAGACCAAGGGCTACAGCCTAGTTTTTGATGTGGTGCGTCGTTTTGCGCAACCTCTGGGAATCGGCTTGCCGAAGTGGGAGGGCCGGATCATCGAGACAAAGAAGGGGGTTGTCCGGCTCATGGCTGTTTCGGAGCGAGCCAGACTGATATTCGGCACCGAGGGGTTCGAGTCTGCTGTTGAGGAACTGCTCTCGACCACACCAAACGGGCAGATGCTTCTTCCAGGCTTTGAAGATCTTGCAGTGAAAAAAAGCACCAGACGTAACGTGCGGGGGCAGAAGATCAGGGTCGACGATTCCGGAGAAATCGATGCGTCGGCCACGACCCTTGACCGGGTGCATGCGGCGATGCTGCTTCAGGCCGGTGGGCAGGCGAACGCCCTGCGAAAACTCATCAAGGCAGAGCAGGATAGAGGTTCGGATTTCCTGCGCCTGGCAAATGCCCTGTCAGCACTCTACCCGCGCGGCAGCGAGGAAAAGCGCCTGCTCGATGCAATGCTCCTGGCTGTTCCGAGGTAAGGCAAGGCGATACTGATTAAACATGGATGGGAATCAAAGCCAGATCAAGGTGGCATAGGAATGAACACGTCTTCCCGAAAGGTATGGCAGATCTCCGGCGGACCGGCCTCCCGGTCTTATGCCGATGTTTTCCTGCAGTATGGGATAGGGCTTATCGGGCCGGGAGATGCAGGTGCATGGGAGCCGGAACGCGACGACAATGAATTCGAGGGGGGCTTTGTCCGTCGTTTTGCAAGCGAGATGCAGAAGGGAGATGTGGTGCTCCTTCGTACGGGCATCGCCACTATAACAGCCGTTGGTCTTGTGGTAAGCGATTACATGTACTTGAACCAGTTCGATGACGTAAACGGCTGGGATCTCCAGCATGCCAGGCGTATCCGCTGGTGCAGATTGCCGCAAGAATACAGCTTCGGGGCTCCAGTTTTCGGCGCCAACCCGCCCCGGTGCTCTCGAACGTGGAATGAAGCGGTAAAGGACTATGCCGATCGGTTTCTCAACTCTCCTCCTACGCATTGGCAGGAAGAGGCATTGCCCGAGCTGCCACAGGAGGAAACCGGTCTGGACGAAACCCCGCAAGCAATCGCCGGTGTCGTGGCCAAAGCGCAAGACCTTGTCGGGCTGTATCGAGATCGGCAGAGCTTCGGAGAACATCCCTCTGAGGATGAGCTTATTGCTCATTTTATTGTACCTTTTTTGCAGTGCATGGGTTGGCAGCCCGAGTGTATTGCAGTGAAATGGCGTAATATCGATGTTGCATTATTCACGTCATTGCCTCGAACGCCGCGGAACTGCTGTCTGGTTGTCGAAGCCAAGCGGCTGGGAGCAGGCGTTGAAGGCGCACTGGGGCAAGCCAAGGGATATGTTCGAGCACTCGGTGTGCCGTGCGACGTGATGGTCACTGATGGAATCCGTTATCGCATGTATTGCTGTGAAAAAGAGTTCGCTCCGATCGCCTACGCGAACCTGATTCGTTTAAAGCGATCCGCTGTGAGGCTGTTTGAGCGAATCAACAGAAAAAAGGAGAGGTGATTAATGGAGCCGTGGTATAAGGTGGCATTACCGAGAAAAGAAGTCCGTCAGGGCCGGTCGTTTAATCCGGATGAATTTGCCATCCATCTCGAACAGGTTATCGCCAAGACAGCGCCTGAGGATTACCGGGAGCCTGATAAATTCTTCAGCCGCACATGCTTTACACAAGCCTTGCAGGAACATGCAGGGATGGTCTTAAGAAGGCTGTCAGGAGAAACCTCGAACACCGCTCCGGTGATGACGCTGATCACACAGTTCGGAGGCGGCAAGACTCACACGCTCACCGCGCTCTATCATTTGGTCACCAACGGGGCAAAGGCTGTTGAATATTCCGGTGTGGCTGCTTTGGTAGAGAAGGCCGGCATCAGTACCGTTCCTGATGCCCGTGTCGCTGCCTTCGTGGGTAATGCATGGGACCCGCAGGAAGGGAGGGAGACTCCATGGATCGACATCGCCCGGCAGTTGGCGGGTGACAAAGGTG
>JAHDQN010000065.1 GCA_018433775.1 Deltaproteobacteria bacterium | reverse complement strand
GCAGCCATGTACGATTCCCCCCTCTCCTCGTTACATTGTATACATTGTAACGAGGCTAAATGCAAGAGAAATCACACCATTTTTTATTCTTTTTAAAGACTTATCCCCTCCTCATCGTTACAATCTTCCGGGAACTCAGGAAGCAAGAACTCAGAACCTAGCCCAGGAACACGAGACTCATACCAGTCAAAGGCATCTGCAATATCAGCTTCAGCCTCTGGACGGATGATCAGTTCAAAATTCATGCACGGCTCTTAATGCGCTCTCGTACAACTGACCATGGAGAACCTGCATTTGGATCTTTATGGTATGCATCAAGTCGGCTATCTATTTCAGCCTTTTCTTCTTCTGTAAGAGATACTGATTCGGGTACCTGAGCGATACTGTCCCAAATATCCTGAACCAGCTGAATTCGCTCAGAAACGCTGAGATCTAAAATATCTTTCTTTGCAAATGATCCCATATTTCCTCCGTGAGAGATATTATAACCTATCTTCAGTCATCTTTCTATCATCTTCGCCTAATAGGGTTGGGATTTGAACGTGCGCATCAGCCGCGCGGCTCCGCCGCGTCCGCTGGATGAATTGGTTCGGCTTTTCAGATGCCGTTTTACCAAAGGCACTGAGCATGCTGATAGGATAGAATTCTTTCGTCTTTCGAAAGAATAATGGCATTTTCTTCACGGGCAGTAGCTACAATTATTTGATCTGCAGGATCACTATGAAAAGGTTGCGGTAATACGGTTGAGCGATAAGCAATCACCGGAGATAGAGGAACAAGCCTGAGTTTAGGCATATCAAGAGCAGTATTAATCCAATCCTGGGGATCGTAGGAAATACCCAACCTGCCTTTTTCGAGCAATTTGCTGAATTCCCAGGGAGAAATAGCAGATAAAAGCAGTTCATTATATTTGCTTGTATCTCCTATGAGCGAAGATACCGTTTCTGAAAGATTCTGTGGACGCATGTGCCACCATATCCAAGTATGGGTATCAAGCAAGTACTTCATTTACTTGATTCCCACATTTCTTCTCCGAGGGGAGTGATGATATCTTTCTCAAAAATGAAAGCATCAGCTAACTTGCCTGGTATAGGGTTCTTATCTTTGCTTTGGCAGGGGATTATTTGTGCCAGTGGTTTTCCACGCTTTGTAATTACTATTTCTTCATGTGTCTTGGCTACTTGGTCTAATATTTTTAAAGCATGTGCTTTGAATTGGCTAATACCCATCGTTTTCATAGATACCCTCCTTATTGATACTATTGTAGTCAAGTCAATTGACCATGTCAAGAATGGTTATGATCTCAAGAGCCGAACGTGAAGGATCAGCGGCGCGGCCCCACCGCGTCCGCTGCAACCTTTGGTTAGGCTCCACCCCGAATCGGTCTGCATAGGTTTTTGGGGATAACAAGCCGAATAACATAAAATTAGTCGACAAATTCAATTAATTGCTCGTCAAGTTCAAATTCTTCAATAACAATGAAAGCCGCTTCCTTCCCTTGTATCTCAACAACTGAGTCGAAAGTTCCCCCTACAAGCAGATAAGGGCGCCATCTCAGTTGTTCTTCTTCTAATTCTCTCGCCACTTCTATAGGCATCTTTACATCAAGTACTACTAAAAAATATCCTTTCCCATCATGAATGGCTTTGATAGGCCTCATAGATATTGATTCTGGCCCTGGATTAGCAAAATATAAATGCTGACAGAGGTATTCAATCCTGACTATATCGGGTAACATTTTTAATCTAACCGACATGTCAAATAATTGACCAACCCAAACAAACTGTTCACCAGGTTTCGGTGCAATAACAGCATCCTCTGGTGTACGTAACCACTCAACCCTGGTAAGTTTCTGGGAAAGACTTGTGAATCGCCTGGTCTCCTGTGATTGTACCTGTTCGTGCACGGGTTCATGGATTGAAGTGCATGCTGGAATTAAAAACAACAAGAAAAGTAAATCATCCGCACCCATAGGGTGCGGCTTTGTATGATCCCCCCATAGGGGGGTATGCCCTGCCCCCTGAGGAGGCAGGGCTCCAAGTCGTGCCGCACCTCGTTATCCCTTATCTACAACAGTTGGAGCTGCTCTATTT
>JAHDQN010000060.1 GCA_018433775.1 Deltaproteobacteria bacterium | reverse complement strand
CAAATAGAGCAGCTCCAACTGTTGTAGATAAGGGATAACGAGGTGCGGCACGACTTGGAGCCCTGCCTCCTCAGGGGGCAGGGCATACCCCCCTATGGGGGGATCATACAAAGCCGCACCCTATGGGTGCGGATGATTTACATGTATACACCCTTTTTGAAAAAAGAAAGGAGAAAGCCCATGAAAATATCAAAAATCGAACTTTACCACGTATCGGTCCCTCTCAATGAAACCTTCTGGCCGACCTGGATTCCCGGATACCCGCAGACGCACAACAAATTTACCCTGATACGCCTTGTAACGGATGAAGGGATAGAGGGGTGGTCAGCCGGCACAGCCATGGGGGTGGAACGTGAAGGACTGGGAGACCTTCTGGGCGGATATCTCCTTGGCGCCGACCCCTCCGATATCGACCGGGTTCAGGGATTGCTGAAACAGGCCGGTTTTCTCGGCTGGAGAAATTTCTGGATAGAACCCGCCTGCTGGGACATCATGGGGAAAAAGGCGGGAAAACCCGTTTACGAGCTCTTGGGCGGCAATGCCCGGCCCATTGAAGTCTATTGCTCAACCGGGGAAATGCGTGATCCGGCCCAAAGGATTGAAGGCCTGCAGGAAATGAAAAACCAAGGATTCAAGTGCGCCAAGCTTCGTGTAAAAAGCATCAAGCTGGAGGATGACATCCGCCAGATCGAGGCTGTCCGAAAAGGCGTAGGCGATGACTTTATGCTGGGGGTGGATGCGAATCAGGGCTGGCTTGTCACCATCGTGGACAAAATTCCGGCGTGGGACCTTGCCAGGGCGAAGACGTTTGCCGACGCCTGCGCCGCGAACGGCATTGAATGGCTTGAAGAACCTCTGGATTCGAGGGACTACGACGGCAATGCCGAACTGAAAAAATATTCCAAAGTCAAAATAGCCGGCGCAGAGCTGAACTACGGCTGGGATGAAATAAAAATCATGTTTGAAAAGGACTGCTTCCACATCTACCAGCCCGACGCCACCTTTGCCGGCGGGATCGCCCAGGTCAAAAAAGTGATTGATGAATGTAAAAAGCGCGACCGGCTCTATACGCCGCACACCTGGACCAACGGGATCGGTTTTTATGTGAACTGGAACCTGGTTCTGGCAGACCGGGACAACAAGCTCCCGCTGGAGTATCCTCTTGAATATCCGTCGTGGATTCCGGAGTTCCGGGAGGGAATCATATCCCCGATCATTCCGGATAGAAACGCCACGCTTCAGCCGTTTAAAACGCCCGGACTCGGGTTTGAAATCAACAAAAAGCTCCTGAAAAAATACGGTAAACGCTTCTTTAAAATGACGGAAACCGGCCTCAAGATAAAAGTCATCCGTGAAAAAGGCCTGAGAGAAGCCCTGCGATTAAAGAAAAGGAAGGAATCATAGACCGGGAGAATTAAACAAGCACAGTTGCATTGCCAGGCCGGTCCTGAAATTGAGAATGAGAAGGAGAATGACCATGAAAGGTAAATCCTCCCCATGTCCCGCACGCTTGAGCTTTCGATTGATTTTTTTGATCCTGCCGGTTCTGCTGATGTTGAATGCCGGCACAGCTTTTGCGGGAGAAACCCTCTACCGCAATCTTTCAGCGGCGGCAAAAAATAAAGATTCAACCCTTTTCACGGAACTGGCCGCAAGCGGCCTGACAGCCGACTGGGCAGCGGCCCAAGAAACGGCGTTCGAAGGAAATCTGCGCTTTTTGGAAGGCATCACGCAAGCGGACGGTGAACCCTCCGGCCTCTTTATGGTCCGGCGCCTTGACGGCCAGCTCTTTATCGTGTCCATCCCAAAGGCGGAGGAAATGGAAAAAACCGGAACCGCGCAACACTATGCCAACCTTAAAAAGATGCTGGGCAACAAACTGGTGTTCAAGGCTCTTCTGGCGGAAGGGGTTGTGAATGGGCAACCCTACACCTACATCCGTTTTCTCGAACCTCCGGCCCAGCTCATGCTGGACCGGATTTTTAAAGTGTGCATCGTTCTGATGTTTTTCTTCGTCATGCTCGGAATGGGCCTCAACCTGACCGTCAACGATTTCAAGCTGGTCGCTCAGAAACCGAAAGGGATCGCCGTCGGCCTTCTTCTGCAGTGGTTTGTCATGCCCCTTCTGGCCCTGGGGATGGCGTATGTCCTGGGCTTTTACCATAACTTCCCCTTCATCTATGCCGGCCTCGTGTTGATCTGCGCCTGTCCCGGCGGGGTCACTTCCAATCTCATGACCTTCTATGCCAAAGGGGATTTGGCGCTTTCCATTTCATTGACGTCCATTTCCACACTGCTGGCCCTTTTCTTTACCCCGCTGATCATGACGGTCTTAAGCGCCAACATCTCCGACATCAACATCCCCACGGGCCTGATCGTGCAGACCATCATCGTTCTGGTGATTGTGCCCCTGATCCTCGGCATGTCCATCCGGAACAAATGGCTGAACTTCGCATTAAAGACCACGCCGTTTTTCTCGGCTCTCGGCGTGATCGCCCTGCTTCTGGTCATCGGTGTGGGACTTTATACCAATAGTGAAAAATTCGCCGAAACCCATCGATACAGTGCCGTATTTTACATCATGGTGGTTTCCCTGTCGGTCATGGGAATGCTGCTTGCCGCTTTTGTTCCCAGGCTCTTCCGGATAGGGAACTATCAGACCAGAGCCATTTCGATAGAGGTCGGCCTGCGCAACTCCACGCTGGCCATAACAATTGCCCTGTTAATTCAGGATCTCATGGGCGACTTCTACAGCTCCATGTTTGTCACGACGGCCATTTACGGCATTACGATGTATATCACGGGGTTTTTAATGATCCTTCTGTATAAAAAGATTCTGCCTCTGGAGGCGAACGCAGCCTGAAACAGGGCCTTTTTCAGGTTCAACGCCCCTGCTTGAGCGGATTTTGCCAGGTGTGGCGCTCCAAAAAACGAGCCGGGGACATTTTGTTCCATTTCTTCAAACAGAGCGAACGGCACAGCGTCGGAAAGCGGTTTAAAGACAATGCAGGCAGAGGGAACGTCCGTCTGGATGGGCTGGTTATCTTCGGATTGAGCAGGAAACACCAAGAACATTTGAAGCATTGAGCAGTTTCTTATCAATGGTCCAGAGAGGAGCATGAGCAAGATGGGCAGATGCAAGTAAATGCACGTCAATAAGGCCGATTCCTATTCCCATGAGTTTCTTGCTCTCAATAAAGTATAAAACCTCGTCATGCTCTACGAGAGGAGCCGTAGGGAGGGAATGGAGTAATGAAAGGATCTCTTTTCTGTTCTTCAGGTTGCCGCAGGCGAGCTCGCCAAGAATAAAAGGATGGCATATTACCTCCATATCGAGCAGCAGCTTTTCAAGAGAGGTGTTTCCATTTTTGAAATGGTCAAACCAAATAGAGGTGTCAACCAGGACCACTACTTAAGATCCGGACTGCCTGCGTCGGGGAATCGGCTGGAGATCCTTCTCTGTCCCGCCCAGTTTTGAAAGCCTCTTACTGCTCTCGATTGCAATAAGCGCTTCAAGTCCACGCTGAACCAACGTTGTTTTCTCCTTGATTCCTGTGAGCTTACTCGCTTTGTTTAAAGTATCATCGTCAATATTTAATGTCGTTCTCATATGCATCAGTATGCATTGATCATGCATATTTGTCAAGAGCACGGAGAAGCGCCCGAATGTTGGCGAATCCTTACAGTCGCCTGACTCTGAGGATATCGGTGCTCGATTCTTCAACGCCAGGCTTCCTGAGCATATGATGACTTCATCCTGTCCTCTTATCAATCCAAGGGGAATAAGAAGCCGGCAGAGATCTTTGCAGGTGATGTTTGCCTCGACTTCTCAGCATCCTTGATCGTAAAAAGGGATGTTCCCGATGACCACAGTCAAGGCGAACCTTCGTCCCTGTTGGGTTCTGCCTTGCGTTTTCTTTTCTTCCACATATGAACTGTCTCTTTTATTACAACATCCAGCCTGTATCAGATAAGCAAGTGGAGATAATATATCCACCATACAGGGCACAATAATTATGTAGTATCTGCCGATAGGTTCGATACAACTGAGAGATAAATTGCTCAACAGGAGGAATAGGATGGGGAAATGCCATGGTTTTATGCTGTTAATCTGTTGTTTATTTCTTGCCGGGTGCGGTGGTTCCTCGGGTTCGGTCACAGTCCCGGGTACAAAATCGGAACAGACCATCACCTTTGAGGCCCTTGCCGAACGGGAATACGTTGAGGGTGAAACCCTTGCCCTGGCGGCTAGTACATCATCCGGCCTGACCGTGACATTCAGCAGCAGCGACGAGAGTGTCGCTTCCGTGGAGGGAAGCACGGTTACCATCACGGGCTCAGGTGAAACTACGATCACGGCATCCCAGTCCGGAGATGAGGAATACCTGGCAGCCGAGTCCGTGAGCCGGTCGCTCAGGGTTCATCACCTGGTGGATACCGGCCTGGGAAGATCCTTGTGGGCGGGCGAGTCAACAAGCCTTGCCGGGACGGTCCAACCGGAAAAGGACAGTTACACTTATCTCTGGGAGGTCGTGGACCAACCCGGTGGTGCTGACCCGGTCCTGGGGTCTCCCACTGCCCTGGCTACCACCTTTACCCCGGATGTGAGCGGAGGATATACCCTTCGCCTCACCGTGACAGATGAAGGAAACAGCCGCACACACACCGTTGCCCTTGCAGCGGACAGGAGCTGGCAGCAGGTGGGCGACGACCCTATTACCGAGGGTGTTGCCCGGTATCCCTTTATCGCGGCCAACCCTGAGGGCGTACCGCACCTGGCTGCCGGCGACCTTGAGTATGTTAACAAGGGCGTTGTCAGGGCCTTTGATCCCTCGACCGGGGAATGGGAACCTGTGGGCGACCCGACAGATCCGGATTATCCGGCCATGACTGCCAGCGAGTCCCGATACAACTCCCTGGCCTTTTTACCTGACAATACACCCTACCTGGCCTCGACCGTCTTTGCGGGTTCCTGGAAGGGCACACTCATGCGCTTTTCGGGGGGCGCCTGGGAAGAGTTGGGCGGCCCTGCCGGATTCAGTGAATCCGCGACCGACATATCCCTGGCGTTTTGCCCGGAATCGATTCCCTATGTGGCGTTCATGAACTGGGCCGAGGGCGGCAAGGCATCGGTAAAAAGGTTTCATAACGACATCTGGGAGAACGTGGGTGGTGCGGTTGTGGACAATGAGGTGATCGATGAGGATTCCCTGTCTTTTGCCATCAGTCCGGATGGTGTTCTTCATGTGGCATTTGCGGCGGATGCCGACAATACCATAATCATCAAGCGGTTTTTGCAAGGCAGCTGGCAGCCCCTGGGCGACTCTGGTTTCGGCGGTGGCGAAGGATACCAGACCTCCCTGGCGTTCAGCCCGGACGGCATTGTTCATGTCGGATATGGGGATCTTTCAGCTGGAGGAGGGGTGACGGTCATGCGGTTTCTGGACGGAGACTGGCAGCCCCTGGGTGATCCTGCCTCTGGTGACGAAGATGCCTGGGATATCTTTTTCGCCATCAGCCCTGACGGCACACCTTTCACAGCATATAGGAAGGGTTTTGGAGACTTCCCAAGGGTTCTGCGTTTCCAGGATGGGCAATGGATAACCGAGGGATATTTTCCCCCGGATTTCTCGACGCATAATTTAGCGGGGGATATTTCTCTGTGCTTTGGTCCTGACAGCACTCCATATTTCTCCTTCAGGGACAACACCCTGGGGACAAATAACAAGGCATATGCGAGAAAGGTGGTCACGGATCTGTCCCCTCAGGTGCTGCGCATCACGCCGGGCCGGAATGCAGTCGTGTCAGAAGCCAGACCCGCCATCAGCGCAGGCTTTACCCTGGACATCGATCCGGACAGCGTCGACACAGACACCTTCCTGGTCGAGGACGACCTTGGGCCGGTTAGCGGAGGATACGGCTACAACCAGATTTCCCGGACCATCACCTTTACTCCCGCGAGAGACCTGCAGGGCACTGTCGCGGTTGAACTGACACGGGGGATCACCAGCACCGACGGGTACGCGATCTACAGCAACACCCCTTGGAGATTCAACCTGGCGGATTGATAGTATTCCAGGCTGTTGCGGTGACTCCATGCCTGACAGTGCCTGATCAGGATGGTTCAGGCACTGTCAGGGACTCCATGGCTGAAGATACACCTGTTCGTTCTCCATCCGGCATTACCCGAGTACCGTCAAGCCGGTTTTTACCGGGCCCCCCTCCAGGATGTATTCCTGGCGGCCGATCATCACGTGCCGGATGGAAATGTTCCTTCCCGCCTGCTGGACGGTTGCGGTTGCTGCCCTGAGGAAGCCGCTGTAGCAGGGTACCTCCATGTGCGCCACGCACAGGCTGTTGATACCGCCGGCGTATAATTGGGACATCCTTAACTTACTAATTTAACCCTCTTGCAAAGTTATTTAGTAAGGGGCGTTTCCATGTACCAAACAAATGGATTACCCCAAGTGTTAATTGGAGAAACTGGCAATTCTCAGATTTTCCAAACTCAATTGCTACTACTGCCTGCTGCACCCAGGATGGGTTCACAGTAGCTTTTACAAGTATGTCTAGGAGCATAGACGAATAACGTTCCGCTATGGGTTTCACAATGGGGCTACTCTCTACTTCTTTGTTATTGCCAACAAGATTAATTGTGATCAAGGATGTACCGAGATTCTGTGCGAGAGGGCAAAGCATACCCATGCCCCAGTAACCATTAAGATCATTCTTACGGCTCACAAATGAGCCAACGATCGCTTTCGCAATTCCCTTTAAAACCTTTCTTCGTGTCATAGCATCAAGCTTCTAACGATAGAGATCATCTGTTTTTCCCGTTGCTACACAACCAGGAAGATCAGGGGAATACGCAGAATAGTTGCCATTGGCTTTCTCGATCACGATTAAAAAACCTGTGCATAGATGCGCCTCCTTATTTCTTCCCGGACTTCTTTATCCCGGCTTGTTTGAAAACGCTTGTGCAACCAACAACAAGTTGGGATCAGAAGGCAAATAGACGCTGCAACACAGAGATAACTTCTGACTGCGTGTTTGAATCAATTGTACCAAGCTTCTTTACAAGCCTTGCTTTATCTATCGTGCATATTTGATCCAAAACAATCTGACCTTCTTTACCTTTGAACTTGCATGCAACTCGCGTTGGATAAGCTTTTGAAGCACTGGTCATGGGGGCAACAATAACAGTGCGAATATGATAATTCATTTCATCGGGTGAAATGATCAAACAAGGTCTGGTCTTTTGAATCTCAGAACCCACTGTAGGATCGAGGTTTATTAAATAAACATCAAACCTGTTGACTACCATTTCCACTCATCCTCGTCCCATGAATGCTTTATCTTCTCGTCACCCATCACGAGGGTATCATCACCTTCTTCAGCCATACATCTGAAAGCGTCATCCCAACCTTCCCGAGGGTTGGATATCGGGCGAATGATGATCTGGTTATTATCCACCTCAAGCTCAACATCATCCATGATCCCAATCTGCTCAAGGAGAGGTTTAGGGATTCGGATTCCCTGAGAATTGCCAATCCTTACAACGCGTGCTCTCATAGGCAGCCTCCTTTTAAATGTATTAACATTGTAATTACATGAAAGCTCATTGTCAAGAGTGCAAATCTTGAGGCACAACGATGGCATCAGCGGCACGGGCGGCAGCCCGCGTCCGAGTGCATGCCGTGGTTAGCTTTTGCTCAGGTAGGTATCCACAAACTCACGTGGCTTAATAATGGGCACACCGCCGAAATCTGCCACCTTCAGTAAATGTTTGTCACCACTCACAATCACATTGCTTTTACTGGCTATTGCACAAGCGATAAACACATCATCGTCAGGGTCTTCACAGACTGGTTCTGGTAATTGGGGCGATTGGAACATCATTGCATGAATCGTCACTAAACCAAGGATGGAGCTCAAATCATTGAAGGGAATTGTTTTGACAATTCATTTCCAACTCTCTGATACTCATTCAGAATATCTGGTGATACTGCCAGTTCTATTCTGCCATCCCGCCACGCTTCGAGAATGCGATAAGGTGGACCCGAAAAGAAGACCCCTGAAACAAATACATTCGTATCGAGCACTATTCTCACTTGTTTGCCCGAGCTTTTGCTATAGCTTTACCAATATCTGATTGTTTCAATCCGGCCTGCCGTGCTTGTTTGCGTGCCTCACGAATTAATGAATCAAAATCCTTCATTGATGGAGCTTCTATTGCTTTAAGTATAACCACGCCATCTTCGCCCATGACAACGAATTGGGAACCAGCCTTGAGATTGAGCCGCTTGCGAATATCCTCAGGGATGACAACCTGACCTTTCGACGACATTTTTGTTGTTGCTAGGTTTGCCATATTTATCTCCTAATGATATTATCTTACCAGTAAGATTATAGGATCAATAACCCATTATGGCAAGGCTAAATATATCTATAGATTCTGAAGCTAACGTGCTGATCACCGGCGGCTGGAAGCCGTCCGGCTGGAGTGGATGGTTAGCAGATTCACCATAATCTTGGATCGCATAACGAGGTAACACAGTGTATTGCTACCGGTGCCTTTTCTGCAGCACATTCGTGGATTGCGATGGCTTGCCACCCAAAAGGATACTGAAGGTTGTAAGGCGTTGTGTAGTTACGCGCAGCATCAGCGTTAAAGCCGAACCTTCCGTAATACTTCGGATCACCGTAAACAAAGACGACACTTACCCCCATAGCTGACAACCGCTGCATGCCATATTCAATTAGCGCCGAGCCAATGCGGCGTGTTTGGTAATCGGGTTTCACTGCCAGCGGCGCCAAAATATAAGCCTGGCAATTCTCATTGTTATCAATTCCAACAGGACTGAAAGCTATATGACCCACTACTGAGCCATCAGTTTCGGCAATCAGGGAGATTGTCGGTGGCATTGAGTTCTCGGAAAGTAGGTTAATGGCAAGCCTTGCGACAATCTCGCTTTCGCCTTCGGGGAAAGCAGGCGAATAAACCCTTATGATATCGTCGCGATCCTGATCCGTCGCTATTCGGATGTCCATGATCTCTCTGCAAACGTGGGCATCAGCGGCGCGGCACCGCCGCGTCCGCTGGATGAATTGGTTGGCTTGTACAATTGATAATATGCTTACAAGCTAAGAGCAAAGCAGACAGCCTTTTTCAATTCTTCAATTTTCTCTGAGGTAAGCTTGGTAATCAAAGAACCTATTCTATTCTTTGATACAGTCTGGATGTAGTCACAATTAACAGCGCAATCTATGGGCATCCCATCGCTCTTGGACAGGAAGACTTCACTGGGTATATCTCGAATGGTAGATGTAACAGGTGCAATTGTTACTTCACCCAAGTAGTCAATGATTGAATCTCTCGTCAGTATAACTACCGGACGTTTTTTGTCCGGAGGATTAAACTTATACCAACGAACCTCACCTCGGGTCATGAGTCTCCCCACTTCTGCTCAACTTCCCATACACTGAATTCTTCCTTGCAGACAGGTTGCTTTTCGTACCCCTTACGATGCTTCTGCTCCAGTTGAGATAGCTGGAAATTTTTAATCGCATCGCGTAATGCTGTCCGGGTAAAGGCAGACCTTGATGTGTGCATTTGTTTGACTATCTTGTCCACTGCTTGGACAAGATCATCTTCAAGTGTCATTTGTATTGTTCTCATGATTCATACCTCAATAATGTGGTTGTTTATAGCTATAATAGTACACATTCTTGAGTAAGTCAAAAGATTCATTTTTAGGGGAAGCCAACGCGCCAGTCACCGGCGGCTTGCTTTTTGCCGTCCGGTGAACTGGCAGGTTAGCAATTGATATCTGAAATTAAATCTATCTTTAGATTAATGATTTTGCCAAAGTCTTGCCTAATGTAAACACTCTTTCCAATGATTCAGTATCCTCTTTAATCTTTCCCCTATCGAAAACCCTGAATATTGCTTGCTCCCCAATTACTTGATATCCGAGGGCTTCAATTGGAGTTCGCATGGCTTCAAGGGTAAACCCCATGTCCTTCTTGTTCTCTTGTTCGCAAACTGCGACTATAACCGCTTTTCGGTCTTGACCGGCCAATTGACTTGACCAGGCTCTAGGGCGGGTATTTTGAAAATTATAAAAGCAGTAGAGTCGGTCAATGAAGGCTTTCATCCATGAGGTAATATTATAGTTGTGGGTCGGTGAAACAAGAACAAGGCCCTTTGAGGTAATGATCTGACTGTAGGTCAATGTCATCCCATCAATTAAGCCTGTGCAAATTTTATCTTTTCTACATTTTTCACAACCGATACAACCTTGAAACTGAATATCTCTCAATTGAATTGAACCGCATTCGATGTTTTTCTGACTCACACCTTTAAGCACGTGCCTCAATAAAACATCTGAATTTCCATTTTTTCTGGGACTTCCCCCAACTCCCAAAACTTTATTCTCTGGAAATAAGTCTTCATTATTAGCTTTAATTATCGATCCCAGCATTTTCATGCTTTGTCCTTTTGATTGCTAACGTGAGGATCACCGGCGGCTGAAAGCCGTCCGGTGGATTCTTTGGTTGGATGTTTTTAGAAACCTGTGAATAAGAAATCAAGAGCTGCAATAATAATGTTGCGTTGATCTTTGAGGGAACCAACCTTTTCGCCCAGCGCACGAATGGGAACACCAGCCAATTCTGCGGTGGACATGTACACAGTCTTTCTTTTCATCTGGAACTGTGGGTTAAGATGGTCTATTGGCTTACCCATTGCTGTTGCACTCACGAGTGGCGCTACTACTCTTGTTGCAAGGGAATTGAGGAGATCAGCTTGAAGATCGAGAAGATAAGGAACATTTTTCCTCGTATGCTCATTCGGATTTTCGTATACATCAAATTGAGCCATTAGAAACTCCTCAAATTATCACTAAAAACTCCTGAGGTTTCCACTCTACTATTATATGCATCGATAGCTTCCTTATTCTTTTCTCTCCACATACAGCGTTTTTCCTCTAGCAGCATCTCAACAAGGCGCTGTTCTAACGCCTTTGATAAATTGATATTATTCTGCTTTGCTTGCGTGAGAAGATCACTGTTGATACTGAGATTTGTAGATTTTTTTGGTGCCTTGGGATCATAAATGTTAACTTGCATGCTTGCCTCCTTATGCGCATATAATAGACCAATTAATGCGCATTATCAAGCAACACTTGTCGGTATCATTGAGTAGCATCCAACGTGAGGATCAGCGGCGGCTGAAAGCCGTCCGGTGCATTCTTTTGTTCGAAGCCCTTAGACTCATCCCATCCAAATTCGGGGGCTACGTTTGACATGAAATACAGAGAGAACGACAATTCTATTCTCTTCGACTATGAAGAAAACGGAATAGGGGAATCTCCTGGTAAGTGCCCTACGAACATTTCTATATACTTTTTGATAGATCTGATGATTTCTGAGAATTGAGTTGAAGAGAGCATCAAGTACAAGCAACCTGAGTTCCCGAGTTATTGTAACGAGGCAGGGGTGGTGAGGCCCAGTTTGACATAGAGATCCATCTGGCGTTTCGTAATTTCGCCGACCTGCCGTTGCTGACCTGGTACCTCAAAGCATTCAATGACATCGAGCTCAT
>JAHDQN010000043.1 GCA_018433775.1 Deltaproteobacteria bacterium | reverse complement strand
CTCGGTCAACAGCGTGGAGGTGGCCGAGAAGGCGGGCACGCTCCTCTCCCAGATCGTGCCCGACATCCAGAAGACCTCCCAGCTCGTCCAGGAGATCACGGCTGCCAGCAACGAGCAGAACGCAGGCGCCGACCAGATCAATTCCGCCATCCAGCAGCTCAACCAAGTCGTCCAGCAGAACGCCTCGGCATCCGAAGAGATGTCGTCCACCGCTGAAGAACTCTCCTCACAGGCCCTCCAGCTCCAGGACACCATCGCGTTCTTCAGGATCGGAAAGGACGACGCCAGGAAGGCGGCCCTCGCCACCAGGCAGGCACCAGCTGCGCCGGGAAACACCGCACTGGGCCATCATCCCGCACAGAAGGCCCTCGGACACGCGCAGCTCCCGGCGCAGAAAAAAGATCTGGTAGACGGCTCGCATGGCGGTGTTCACCTGGACATGAAGGGCGACGCCAAGGACAGCGAGTTCGAGCGTTATTGAAGCAGTGTGGGGCTGCTGAGGCTGGGAGGGCCGGGTAGAACGAATCTCTTCTCCTTGAGGCCCGGCCTTCCCCTCCCCTTAAGATGACAGAGACATGAGCTGCTCGACAATACGAAGCAGCCGTACGAATGATGGGAGGATAATATGAGCGAGGAAACAGCGACCCGGACGAGACAGTATCTCTCGTTCAAGCTCGAAGAGGAAGAATTCGCCCTGGAGATATCCCGGGTCAGAGAGGTGCTCGATTTCACGAGGGTGACCAAGGTGCCCCAGGCCCCGGACTTCATGAAAGGGGTGATCAACCTGCGAGGCGCGGTGGTGCCGGTGGTGGACCTGAACCGGAAATTCGGAATCAGGGACACGGAAAAGACCGTGCATACCCGGATCATCATCGGCGAGGTCGATATCGATGGGGACCAGACCGTGCTGGGCGTGCTGGCCGACTCGGTGCACGAGGTCATGGAGCTGGAGCCGGAACACATCGAGCCCGCACCGAAGATCGGTGCCCGTATGAACACCGATTTTCTCAAGGGCATGGGAAAGCGCGACGAGGAGTTCGTGATGATCCTCGACATCGACAGGATCTTCTCCGCCGACGAGATGGCCCTGGTGAGCACGGCCGGTGAACCACAGAAAGACGAAGCCGGCGTGGAAACCACCGGTTAGCGGCACGGGCGCGGCACAAAAAGGCAGCACTGGTCAATGCATCCGTGAGGGGAGCCATATGTGTAGAAAATCATCACCGGTGCACGATGAGGGTGATCCCTCACACGGGCGGCATCCCGCTCATCAGGCAGTCCGGAGCCCCTTCACGGATGCATTGATCGAGACTTTCCTCTCGGCGCACTGGAAGAATGCATCATGACCGGAGCAGAAGTACCGGAAATCGTTCGGATCCACCGGGACAGGAACGATCTCGCGGCCGGGTCCGGGCTTCGTGCCACGACAAATCCCGGGGCTTGCATCTGCGCCCGGGGCTTTGTATATCACACCGGTATATCGGTACCGCCAACCGTCAAGTCCGCGCATGGCAAGAAAAGCGCCTAAAAAACCCTGTGACAATGGATGATTCCTGCGTTTACGTGCGCATGCCGCAGATAACCGCGCTCTTGTTTCTTAAGGGGCGCCCCGGGGTTTCGGCAGAGCCCTGAAACACCCGGGCAGCGGTACGGCCGGCGGGAAAAGACTCACTTACACTATAAGGAGAGCCACGTGGAGACCAACCCTCTTGCAGAAAGGATCCTGATTGTCGACGACTCAAGTTCGGCACTCCAGTATCTTGAAGATGTTCTCAGCGGGCGGGGATATGCCGTTTTTTCCTTCACCCGGGGAAAGCAGGCCCTGATATGGGCACGGGAGAACACGCCGGATCTCGTCCTGCTCGACATTCAGATGCCGGACATGGACGGATTCGAGATCTGCAGGCATCTGAAAAAAGACGCGCGACTGCACGATGTGCCGGTGATCTTCATCAGCATGAAGCACGAAGCCGGAACCAAGATCAAGGCCTTCGGCCTGGGATGTGTGGACTATATCACCAAGCCCTTCGAGGCAGGCGAGGTCATCACCCGGGTGCAGACCCATCTGAAGCTCCGCCGGATGCAGGTCGTGCTTGAAAATCACAATCACGAGCTGGAACGGCTCGTCAAAGAAAAGACGCAGGAGATCACCGACTCCTGGACCGCGACCATCCTGGCCCTGGCCAAGCTTGCCGAATCACGGGACGACGACACCGGCAACCATCTCGACCGCATTCAGGTGCTGTGCTGGCTCCTGGCCGAAAACCTGGCCGAGCTCCCGGGATACCGCACCGAGATCGACCGGGAATTCATCCATACGCTCTACCACGCAAGCCCCCTGCACGACATCGGGAAGGTGGGCATCCCGGACCGAATCCTCCTGAAGCCGGGCAGGCTCGACCCGGACGAGTTCGAGATAATGAAGAGGCACACCCTCATCGGGGCACAGACCCTGGAGACGGTCCAGACAAGGTACCGGAACAATATGCTGATCGATGCAGGTGTCGACATTGCGCGATCCCACCACGAGCGGTGGGACGGCACGGGCTACCCGGACGGCATCGCGGGAAACGACATCCCTCTATGCGCGCGCATCGCAGCGGTTGCAGACGTGTACGACGCCCTGCGCTCCACAAGGTGCTACAAGAAGGCGATGACGCACGAACAGGCGGTCTCGATCATCCGCGAAGGCAAAGGCACCCAGTTCGACCCGGACATCGTCGAGGTCTTCCTGGCTATCGAGCGATATCTGATGCAGACGAATATGTATCAGGACGAGGAGCTGATTGCTCCCCGTCCGTAATTGGTGGGCCATCCAGGACTCGAACCTGGGACCTACTGATTAAGAGTCAATAATAGCCTCTCTCCTGCTAATTTAACTGTAAATAACTTGACTTTATCTGTTCTATAATTTACTAAGGTTACATGCGAGACCATTTGATTTTTCATCACTCAAAAACACTCCATTTTACGCGAACTGTTAGCAATACGTTAGCACGGCCAGACCAAATGAATGCCGAAAGATATGCTTTTCCCGACAGCGGGAGGATAAACAAATGAAGCGAATAAAGACGAAGTTCACCGGAGTCTATGAGCGAGAAGCCCTGAACCGGAAGAATAAGAACTCTCTTGATACCGCCTATGACATTTGTTACCGGCGGGACAACAAACTTATATGGGAAAAGGTAGGATGGGCCAGTGAAGGCTATTCACCCAAGCTCGCTGACCAGGTACGCTCTGAACGTATCCGATCAATGAGGCACGGTTTAGAACTCCCGAACGAGAAGCCCAAAACCCTCTTCAAAGATGCCGTGAAGAAATACCTGGAATGGGCCAAAACCAATAAGGCGAAAGGTGGCAGAGACGATGAATCTCTCTATGATGGGCACCTTTCAAAGCGGTTTGATAATACCCGCATGGATCAGATTTCAAGCTTTGACCTGGAGAAGATGAAGAGCGAGCTACTCAAAAAGGGGTATGCATCGGCAACAGTCAAACACGTGCTCGTGCTGGTACGGCAAATATACAACAGGTCCATTGCCTGGGGCTTATACCAGGGAGAGAACCCAGTGAAGAAGGTCAAAATGCCTACTGTGACGAACCAGCGAGAGCGTTTTCTTGCACCAGAAGAGGCAGAAAATCTCCTGAAGGGACTCAAGGCCAAATCTCAACAGGTGCACGATATGGCACTCTTGAGCTTGCATACCGGCATGCGATTCGGTGAAATTGCCGGTCTCAGGGTGCATGATGTGGACCTCAAAAATAGGTTGATCAATATCACCGATCCAAAGAACAAGAGACCACGCAAGGCATACATGACAAGCCAGATCAAGGCCATGTTCGAGGCCAGGATACCGAAAAGAGCAAAATCAAATGCTCTTATATTCCCCGATGAGAAGGGCAAGAGAATGGAATTTATCTCAAAGACATTCCCGCGAGTAGTCAAATCCCTTGGGCTCAATAAGGGCGTAAAAGACCCCCGGCAGAAGATCACCTTCCATTCCTTGCGGCATACCTTCGCGTCATGGCTTGCCCTACAGGGCGAACAGATACAGACCATATCAGAGCTCCTGGGGCATCGGACCCTTCAAATGACCATGCGGTACTCTCACCTTACCCCGGACCACAGGAAGGCGGCAATCGGTCGCTTTGAAGATGTTTTGTCTCAGAGACCAGAAGAGAACAAGCAAATGAAGGGGGATGAAAATGCCAGGAAAGAATGAAAAGAAAAGATGGATACTGCCACCAGGCCTTAAATGGACATTTCAAGAATTCATAGACCTATATGATTCTTTACAGGGTGATAATATTCCGATCTTGATAATCGGTCCGCGTGGTGTCGGGAAGACTCTCTTTGCTAATGCATTCGCAAAACTGCACGAGAGAGGTCACATAGGATCAAAAACAACTAAAATAAACATTGCGGCGATACCCGAAAACCTTCTCGAATCCCAACTATTCGGCCATGTGAAAGGCGCATTCACCGGCGCCACTTCAAACTATAAGGGGCTTATCGGGGAAGCATCGGGTGGGGTGCTAATTCTGGAAGAAATCGGAGAGTTGAAGCCCGAGGTACAGGCAAAGCTATTAACTTTTATCGAGGATGGTTTTTATTATCAGGTAGGCAGCACAACAGCACAGAGAATCAGAGATGTGCAGATCGTAGCTACTACTAACAGGACCAAGGATGATAATATTTTCCGAGATGATTTTATTGACCGCTTCTTCCCCTTTTATATACCACCACTTTATAAAAGGCGCGAAGACATTCTCTATTACTTGGCATATAAATTCCCCGATGTAATCAGGGAACTAAGACCTTGGGAGATCTTAACCCTTCTAGCATATAATTGGCCGGGTAATGTCAGAGAGATTGAAACAGTGGGCCGGGCGATTCGATGGAAAAAAAGTGAGGAATTATCGCAGAAACTAAGAGGGTCTAAGTATGATTCAAGCCTTCGAAGGATACCTCACGGCTATTCTGGGCTTGCAGGTGGCCTATTGAATATAGAAAAATATAACATGAACCTTGGCTATCTCAAACACGCCGGGATTAATGATGCGGAATTACTTGAGGCTCTTCTAAATAAGAGAAACCTGGGCTTAGATACAGATAATACATCTACTCCTTTTGAAAAATATAAATATGTTCATACCTTGGAATATGAAGGTGATGCAGAGGCTGAAGAGTTGTTTGATGTTGAGATTTGCACCCTTGTACATAATTTTGTGATTGCTGAGGTAGGAATGATTACACTCTATGGTCCATTGTTCTCGCAGAATTTTTTTTCGGAAAGAGATATGCTTGATATACAGGGCAGATATTCACCGATAAGCGAAAACGCCGACCCCGATTTAATAGAATTCGCTACACAAACATTAGGTGGCAAATTTTCAGAAAAGAGGATTGCAGCTCTAATCAATAGCACTAGAGCCTATATTAAAAGCTTGTCCGAGGATGAGACCAAAGAACTAGATGTATTCAGCATGACCTATAAGGAAATATTGACATACTATTTCAATGGACTGCTTGAGAGAACTAATGGGAACAAGGCCAGGGCAGCAAAATTAGCCGACTTACCGGAGTCAACTTTTAAGCATAAATTGAGATCCAATTCTTAACCTCATCCACCATCCATATTTGGTTGGCACTCGGCCTTATATGGCCGTTTAAATACCCCCTACCCCCCTTACATCTTATTCCAAGCTACATTATTCTTTGTCAGTTATATCATTATATCAATAACTTATAATGCATTTTCACTGATAATAACTCAATGGCACATGCATTGCTCTATATGCCTTTGAAATCACACCCAAAAGGAGTTGATTGTATGAAGAGTGAGAAGAAAATGGAAAGGCGGGCATTAAGTCCTGAGGAAGCCGCGACAATGTACGGCTTGAACGTGGGCACCTTGGCAAATCTTCGCCATGCACGGAGAGGGCCAAAGTTTTTTAAGATAGGGAAGAAGGTTGTCTACTTTATTGAGGATATCGAGGCTTGGATTCGTCAAAGCCCTGTCCTTACAAGGGACTCTCTCGATATCTCTGCCGGTGGGATGTAATGGACCTTTTCCAAAGCTGCCTCTTTAACTCCATGCATCTGCTTACCCTTGAGAAGAAATACGGCTCAAGCCCCAGAGATGAGCGAGTGATTCAAGAGATAACGCAGATTGCCAACTTCTTCTTCGATCAGATGGAATGGAGATTCAGCCATGAATGCCCACGAATCACAGCTTAACCCAGACGCACCCCGAGCCCGGCACGGCAACGGGGAGTATGAAGCGTTAAACAGGAATGATTCCTGCTTATCAGATAAGGCCTGTGAATGCAAGACCCTTTTTGACTCCGAAGTATTCAGGATCTTTGCGAAGCCCGGTGAGATAACCGAAGTCCGGGGCTTTGACGGGAAAAGGGTTTATGCTGGTTACTTCGATGATCACCAGGCGTTCTGTAAAGAGGTTCAGGCCCTTGATAAAAGACTGGGCTCCGGCATTTACTTCACCCTTCAAGTGATAGACCCGCGTTTAATCGGCAGGGCATACAACAGAATACGACAGGCAGACCGCACCACCACGGACAAGGACGTTCTCTTTTACCGATGGCTTCCCATTGACCTTGACCCGGTAAGACCAGCTGGAATCTCTTCATCTGATAGTGAGCTTCACGCGGCTCTGGAGCTCCGGGACCCTGTTACAGAATGGGTTACGCAGGAGATCAGTCTTCCTGCCCCTATCAAGGCCATGAGCGGCAACGGCGGGCATCTTCTCTTCAGGCTTCCTGATTGGCCGGTGAACGATGAGACGAAGGCCATTATCAAGGGCATCCTGGAAGACATTTCAAGCAAGTTCAGTACAGATCGGGTCCACATAGATACATCAGTCTTCAATCCTGCCAGGATATGGAAGCTCTACGGCACCACTGCCCGGAAGGGTGATGAGATACCAGCGAACCAATACCGGGAAGCACGGCTTCACCGGATGGCCTACATTGATGATCTGGGGGGCAATCATGGCTGATTTGATAGCACTCAAAGAGCGCTATGCAGGCCGGAATGATCCCCCTGCCCGGAGTGGAGGGATAGACCTTGGAGCTTACCTTGCTGACTATGGTGTTTCCGTTAAGTGCACCAAGCAGCATGGCTCAAGCACACTCCATGTCCTTCATGCCTGTCTATTCGATCCGAACCATACCGGCGGTGAAGCAGCGATAGGACAAACTATAGATGGAAAGCTTTTCTATCATTGTTTTCATGACTCCTGCAATCATACATGGCATGAGGCCCGGCAGATAATCAGCGGCAGTGATTCCCTGTCAAAATACATGCCCGGGGGGGCACCGGTTGTAAGCAGCGCACCAGGGGCAAGCAAAGAGACTGCAACCGAAGAAGAAAAGAAAGACCTCCAAGATGCAGTTCTCATAGCAGAGGCTTTTAAGAATCTGCCAGAAAACCCACGAGTATATTACCTCAAGCCCTTTATCTGGCGTGGGAATATCGTCCTTATCAGTGGTGCCAGGGGAGTGGGGAAAACCAATTTTGGGTTGAGCCTGGCTGTTGCGGTAAGTGCGGGCGGGCAAATAGGGCCATGGAAAGCAGAAAGCACTACTTATTGTCTGTACCTCGATGCTGAGATGATGGTTACGGACATTCAAGAGCGGCTTGAAATGTTCGATGTACCCGAGGGCATCCCGTTATTCATATACAGCGAAGCCCTTGCTTACCAGTTAGGCTTACCACGTGCACACCTGATGAATGAAGAGTGGCGGGAGAAGTTCAAGCAGATCCTTATTGATCTTGGCATTCAGGTTTTATTTCTCGATAACGTGGCATCCCTTACACCTGGGCTTGATGAGAACTCAAAGCAGGAGTGGGACCCGATCAACCAATGGCTCATTGAGCTTCGCTTTCTGGGTATCTCGGTTGCCCTGATTCACCATCTCGGAAAGAGCGGAACGCAGCGCGGCACGAGCGGTAGGGAAGACAATATAGATATATCAATCGACCTGCTGAAGCCCTCTGATTACTCACCCGAAGACGGTTGCAGATTTATAGCTCACTTCGACAAGCACAGAATTCCGCAAAAAGACCTTCCCCTTATCGGTGATACCGAATTCAAGCTGATACCCGGCGAGGATGGCAGGCACTATTACTTTGCACATGCCAATCCCAGAACAGAGGCAAAGAAGGAATGCTTGAAGCTGTTCACAGAAGGACATGATCAGAAGTCAATTTGTGCCCTGACGGGTCTGTCAAAGGGCTATGTGAGCAAGCTCAAGAAGTCCTTCATTGATGACGGATTGCTGTCAAACAAGGGCGAATTGACACCGAAGGGATGGAGTTTCCTCCATCCTCAAAAATCGGACGAAGTAGGAAACCAATGAAAGCAAGGGCACAAGCGGATTTACAAGGAATCGCTAAAATGGAGGAAACCAGAAACTTTCGGGAAACTTCTGGAAACTCACTGCCGGTAGATCAAGCATTCAAGCGGTTTCCTGTGGTTTCCTTCATAGGAAACTCGCCCGTAAAGTTTCCTCTCCCCCCTTTATAGGGGGAGGAAACTGGAAACTTTTTGAAAGGAAACATGATGGATGAACTTATCACAGAACTGATGAAGCGGGTTACAGACGAGGCAGCAGGCAATGAGAACCATGCCGAGGGCATAACCTTTGAGCCCACAGAAGGATTCATGAACCTGGAGTACTTGCCATGATGGGCTATCACGCCGGGGCATCACTCTTTCACCGGGTGGGCAGGAGCAGCATGAAGGGGCTTCACTTAAAGTTCACGGGTCCTTCCAGAGCTTTTGGAGCATGCGGAGACGGCGACCCGCAGGAATCGCCTACTTGTATAAAAAAAATCTCCCTTCCGTTTTCCGAGTTGAAAGGAGCAGCATATGAGCAATTTTGAAGTAAGTACCGCACAGGTAGCATATTTCTTTGATGTTTCAGACCGCACAGTCAGGTATTGGCATGCGAACGGCTGCCCACAGGTCCGGCATGGTGTCTGGAACCTCAAGGTGGTCTTTGATTGGTGGTGGGATAACATCGGCGCGGACCGGGCAGCGGCGGCTTGCGGCGATGAGAGCACCAATGAATCCAAGCGGCTGTATTGGTTCGAAAGAGCCAAAGGTGAAGCCCTGAAAAATCAGAGGCTCAAGGGTGAGGTTGTATCCTGGAGCGAGATTGACCCGGTATGGGCCGGTAGAGTCTCCGAGGTCACCAGTGCCCTTGAATCCCTGAAGGATCGGCTGCCACCAGTTCTTGAAGGTAAACCACTCGCAGAGATCCGGCGCACAGTCAGAGATGAACTGAGCACAATAACAGCCAACTATGCCCGAGATGGCCGCTTCACGCCAGCACCGGGCAAAAAATCAATCTAAAGGAGCATAGCAATGGGAAACAAAACATTGGAAGCATTCGCAGAGAATGCACGGTTACAGGAGCAGATGAGCAACACCTTCCAGGCTTGTGAAGACAGCCTGAAGGCAGAGAAGAAAGGCTTCGAAAGTCTGGTGGCTGACTACCAGGAGCAGGCCGGATGCACCAGGGGTGAGGCTATCTCGCACATTGCCAGGACACACCCGGAGGCACACGCGGCATACATCGAGGGGGTAAACTCATGATGAACGAGAACGCAGCGGTTGACACCCTCAAGGCCGAAATCAGCAAGGGGTTTCAGACCATCATTGCCGGATGTGCCAGTGAGCAGAAGGCGGCAAACAAGGCACTTCAGCGGGTCAAGGATCTCAATAAGAAGATTGAAGACCTGGAGACCAGCATTCAGGACAAGCAGGCCGAGGCCGAAGCACTCAGGGGAGAAATCACCGACTTGGTAGCAGCGGGCAAGGATGCCAGTAAGCCGATCAGCAAGCGGACCACCCTCCTTGCAGAAGTTCAGGTGCTTCAAGACATCATCGAGGATATACGGGAAGAAAAGATCCCGGCGGCAGAGGGCGAGGCATGTAGCAAGCTGGGTGACTTCCAGGGCAAAGCCGTTAACGACCTCTACACACTGAGACAGACCTATCAAGCCCGCATTTCTCAGCTTGCCGGTGATATGGCTGACCTCATAGAAGCCTGGTCTAATGTCCTGGATGACTTCGTGAACAGCAACGGAAGCGTTGTAAGGGGCATGACCAGTGCCGGGAGCCCGTTTACCACAAACCGTATGTGGCTCAGATTCCCGGACATAAGTGTGGACGATCGGCCTGAGCGAATCCTTGTAAGGATCGAGCGAGGGGAGATCTAGCTATGAATTCAGGGGCCGGATGCCGTCTTCACATGCCCGGTGAGGCATTGTGTGCGCGGGTCACCCATTCGGCGGGGCCTCTCCCGGTTGTGACTCCTTCAACTTACGAGGCCAGCATAATGGATAAGGTTCGGGGCCGGGTGTCCTTGAGGCCACAAGGAGCACACACCTGGGAGGCCCTTCCCCGGCTGCCGCTCCACAGCGCACAGGGCCAAATAAAACACAAAAGGAGCTCGATCTATGAGCCGAAAAGTTGAAGATCTCTATTACAAACTGAGCCTTGAAGACAGCAAGTTCAAGACAGGCTGGGTAAAGGCAGAAAACACGACCCGCACCGGAATGATGGGCATAGAGAAGGCAGCCATGCGGCTTGGCCCTGCCATTGCCGGTGCCTTCTCAGTGGCAGCAATAACCAGGTTCGGAAAAGCCACGCTCGATGCATATTCAATACAGGAAAAAGCAGAGCGCACGTTATCCGCGGCAATGCAGCAGGCAGGCACATATACCAGAGAAGCCTATCTTCATAACCTTCAGTATGCCTCTTCCCTTCAGCAGATAACCACCTATGGCGATGAAGCCATTCTCGGCGTTCAGAAGATGCTGACAAATTTCGGCATCGAAGGCCGGATGATGGACCAGCTCACGAAAGCCACCTTGGATCTTGCAGCAGCCAAAGGCATGGACCTCAAGGGCGCGGCTGATATCGTCTCAAAGAGTGTGGGAAGCTCAACAAATGCCCTCTCCAGGTATGGAATCGTCATAGAAGGCGCGGCAGGCTCCACGGAGCGGGCACAGATGGCCGTGGACAATATCACCAAGCTCTTCGGTGGGGCGGCGGCTGCCGAGGCAGATACCTATGCCGGGAAAATTACCCAGATGAATAATGCGGTGGGCGATCTATCTGAAACGATAGGATCTCTACTTGCTCCTAATGTGGGCACACTGGCAACTAAGATCAAAGAAGCATCAGAAGCAATGAATTCCTATTTGTTGTCCATCAAGGGCGGCGAGACAGCCCAACTGAACGAACAGATCAGGCAGACTGAGCACACCTTAAAAGAGATTCAGGAAGCCAAAGAAGGTGCTGTTACCGGCTGGTTATGGGAATACCTCTTTGGCGATGAGGGTGAGGCCGCATTGACGGCCAAACTTCAAGACCTCAAGGCGCAACTTGTAGACCTGAAAGAGGCGAGTGGCGCAACGTCAATTCTTGAATCCAGGAGATCCAAAGGGGCAGTTGCAGCCACAGCGGCACCCGCCGAGGACTGGCAGCACCAGGCCAGCGCGAACCTGACCCCGCTTGATACTTGGTACTTTGCAGACAAGGAAGCACAGCAGGCCACAGTCAGGGCAGAGCAGTATGCAGAGATGGAAGCGCAGGAGCAGGAGCATTGGGAAAGAATATTCGCCATGCGCGAAGAGCATAAAGACGCAGAGATTGCCCTTAACGAGGAAGTCAAGGCCAGGATAGAAGAAAACGAGCGGCAGAAGTGGAATGCACTTCATACCATCTCTCAGCAGGGGGGCTTTGCACTGATGACGCTTGCAAAGGGGCATTCAAAGGCAGTCTTCAATCTCGGGAAGGCGGTATCTATCGCAGAGGCCACCATATCGGGCTACAAGGCGGCAGTGGAGGCATGGGAATTCGGTATGAAAACGGGCGGGCCACCAGCAGCCGCAGTATTTGCCACACTGTCTCTTGCCACCACGGGCGCATACATTGCCAGCATTTCATCTCAGAAGTTCTCTGCCCGTGCAGAGGGCGGCTCTGTTTTGGCCGGTGAATCTTATGTGGTAGGCGAACGCGGACCAGAGATCCTTACCATGGGTGGCAGGGGCGGTTATATCGCCAGTAATGATGATGCTTTCGGTAGCGGTGGGGGCGATACTTTCCATGTTGCAGTGAGCATCCATGCAGTAGATGCAGACAGCTTTGAGCGATTAGCTGATAGGAACCCCGATGCGATCACCGGGCCAATAATACAGGCACTCAGGCGCGGAGATGAACGGCTGATAAGCAATCTCAGGAGGGCCATGTAATGACCGAAAACAAAAGCCACCACAAGTATGACCCTCTTTTGAAGCAGCTTTATCAGGCTTTCGCAGAAATTGCCCGCAACCGTGATGCAAAAGCCTTTGTGTATATGACTTCAATGATTCACGGCGCGGCAGAAGAATGCTTTAAGCTCATGGATGTTGCCGGAGACATTCTCTTAAACGTCGATGGGCCAGAGGTATAAATGACTGTTCATATAATTCTGGGCAACCAGATAAGCATATCAAAGGGTGAGCTGCCCTTTGCGGCAGAGAGTTATATCAAGAAGGGGCTCACCCTGAAGAACCCGAAGTTTGAGCAGATCGAGAAATACAGCCGATGGAACTACAACGCAGAGCCGGAATTCTTGACCTACTACCAGGAGAAGGACGGCTCTTTAATCCTGCCACGGGGATACATGGCGCGGCTCATTGGATGCCTTGAGTACAACAGCCTAGATTATCGTATACAGGATGAGACCCTGAAGCTGCCGGAAGTGGATCTTTCTTTCACCGGCAACCTTCACCCCTTCCAGAGTACCGCTGTCAATGCGGTATTGTCTCGCAGATACGGAGTCCTGGAGAGCCCTACCGGGTCCGGCAAGACGGTTATGTCGCTGAATATCATCTCACAGAGGAAGCAGCCTGCCCTTGTGGTAGTCCATACCAAGGAACTGCTTTACCAGTGGCGGGACCGGGCTACTCACTTCCTGGGCTTGGATGCAGACGAAATCGGCTTGATCGGTGATGGACACAAGCGTATTGGAGAAAGGCTCACCATTGGCATAATCAATTCCCTTTATCGTATCATCGACGAGGTAAGCCTCTTCATCGGCCATGTGATAGTTGACGAGTGCCACCACACGCCGGCACGGACCTTCACCGATGTAGTGGGCGGCTTGCCGGCATTCTATCTCCTGGGGCTCTCTGCCACGCCATACCGCAGGGACAGGCTCACCAGGGTTATTTATTTCTACATGGGTGATAGGGTCCACCAGATAAGCCCGGCAGAGCTTCAGGCAGAGAACAGAATCATGCAGGCCCGTCTTGAGGTGAGACATACGGACTTCGATTATCCGAATGCATCCGATGACTATCAGGGAATGCTCACTGCCCTGGTGGAAGACCAGGCGCGAAACTCTCAGATTGTCCGTGATGTGATCAACCAGATTCAGACCGGCAAGGGAATCGCATTGATCATATCGGACCGGGTGAGCCACTGCCGGGAACTGTACGACAATATAGCTGCCCGAGGGATAGAGGCGCGTTTACTCACCGGAAAGACCCCGGCGAAAGAACGGGCGGCCATTGTCGAAGATCTCCACCAGGGCAAGGCTCAGGCTCTTGTATCGACAGCGCAGCTTATCGGAGAAGGCTTTGACCTCAAAGATATGTCTTCCATCTTTATGACTACGCCGGTACGGTTCACCGGCAGGGTAAAGCAGTATATCGGGCGCGTGTTGCGAGTGGCAGAGGGCAAGATTGAATCCGTGATCTATGATTATGTGGACCGGGCCGGACTGCTTCAGCATACGTTCAAGTCCAGACTGGCGGCATATACCGACATGGGAGTATCACTGCAATGATGGATCTTCCGGCATTATCGGTGCGGGTGATGTCTCCGACTATTTGTGCAGCGTGGTTTTATGATCAAGTTTGATCACGAACTTTCGTTTTCTTGAAGCCTCTTATAACCCACGCAACTGAATGCACAACGCCAAACGGCGCAAGAAAGCACGGAACCGAAATGCCAACAATGAATACCCAGAACTCTATAGAATAGTTCCCTTCTGAGAAAAAATCTGTTTGTATGGCTGCAAACGTAAGCCAAATTGCAACACCCATTCCACCAGCGAAGATTGCAAGTCTTCTTACTCCTTCACTCATTTCCGCACCTCGTATTATTAAGCTCTTGGAATCAATGGCGCTGTTTCCCAGCAACCACGCACCTGACCTTGTGGGGGTTTTCCCCTCTCTCAATATATGTTGTTTCAATATCGAGTAATTCAGCAATTTTCTCCAAGGACTTGTCATTTTTTGATGCTTGCTTATCTTGGTCTTTGCCAAGAGCTTTTACTCCAAAAGAAAGCAAATTCAGTTCGTGACATGCTTTAAGGATATTCTCCCTTTTGGGTAGCCCTAGAATTTTAATTAAACTCCAGAAAGAATATGCTGGTATAAGGGAAGCGGTGGATCTAAGCTGTGCAGAAAGCATTGATATCCTAAAGGGCAGTTCTTTGTCATCGGCAACTGCTTCGGCAATCTTGGCCTGATTGTATAAGAGTGTAAAAGAAATATCTGATAGTAACTTCCTAAAATTTATTGCAGGTTCAAGAACGAGCTTGAGAAAATACTGAGATAAGATAAATATCACTACCCCAATCAAGACAGCGTTAATCATTTCCATGTCATCACACTTAACCTTTTGGCCTAATATTGGCCTATAACGGTTACGGAATTCTCTCCACGCGTACGCCAAATATAGAAACGCTCGGCTATATTAATACAGTTTGGTATATAGTTAATTGCCCCAGAGATTCAAAAGATATTGGCCTTGATTCTATTTCTCAGCTTCTTTTGAAAATCCTTTAGCTTCTCTGAATCGGACTCCCACTCCAATCTGTTCATATGGTCAATGTCGAAGTGAACACCCTCTTTTTGAATTTTGACCTCGTTTCCGTTGATATCATAAAGTACATTCACGGGCTGCCTAGTGGCTTCATCATTGCTATTGAAAAGGGTATCAGACTTGCACCAGTCTTTCCGGCATGTATAAAAGACCTTCATCCCAAGGCCATAGGCAAATCCTGCTTCAAAGTAAACACCACCTCGATAGCCTGTAAGGTCGCACACCATGAACCTGCTTCTTCTTATCTGGGCGATAATTTCGTCATTGATGTTATTCACATGCTCAACCATATCAATTTTGATTGCCTTGAGCCCCGTCGGTGTTGCTCCATCCTCTTCGTATTCAATGGCTGGACAGAGCGTTTCTTCATAGAATTTTTGCATTTCATCGGCGAACCACATAGCAATAAAGACCTGTGAAGAATCGGCTTGAAGTTTTTTCAGATCTCTTAACCGACTATAGCCCTTTGCAGTAATACTGATATCCTCATGTGCATTCTTCCTATCAAGCACCCTGATTATCCCCTCGTCGTATAGTAGAGCCAGCACTGAATCTAGCTCTTCATATTTCATGCAATGAAAAAGGGGATAATCTATCATTGTGGGCACTGTTACCTTATGCCCTACATGACTGGTTTTCTTATCTATGTTTAACAAGGCGATATCCATTTTCTCTAACGGATCTTTCTGCCTGTATTCTTGTATGGCATTCAGAAGGTGTTCTAATTTTAAAGGTTCTTTTGGGGGCTTGCGTCCCCCTCTTTCGTACGCGTTGCGGAGAACTATACTGATTATTTGTTTCCCCTCTTGTGATATCTCCTCTCCTGGGAAGTCTTCCGCTGCTTCTAGGGTAAGTTTGTACTCGCCACACCTTTCACAAGTATATGATAATATGACAGATCCAGGACTTAACAAATTAGCAGCTTCACCACAAAACATGCAAGTAACAGGTACACTCATAAAACCCCCCTCGCTCCAGATACATCTTGACTATAATATTCTTATAGATTAATATTCAAAACGGTTCAGCGCAGTGCGGCAAACACCACGCTGAACCTGACCACATGCACGTTGGGGGTGCAAATGGCTGTCAATCACATTACAGGATTTTCCGTTTTCCAAGCAAGATTCTTTTCGAGTGCATACCCCTTTCCCACGTGTACAGCTATGCAATAAACCCGCATTGCGGGAAGAATGGAGGGGCTTTTATGAAAAGAGATTTTGAAAGCATCGCAACGGATCTTGGAACCATTGATCAGTCTTTATTGGAAAGGGCAGGCGGGGCAGATCTTCTCAAGGACAAGCTGATTGAGCTTATAAACAGTGTTGGTTATGAGGCAGATCAATCCATCACGTATGAGATCGAAGGCGTGATTGGCCTTCTGGGTGCCATGTCCGGGTCTCTCATGCACACAGCGGGGAGGCTTGAAGCCTGCAAGCGTGATCTTCGGGATTCTGTGGAGGCGAACGCGGGGAGGCCGTCATGAAGAAAGAGACAGAAGAGAATAAGACGGCACAGGTAACAATCACGGATGAGCACCTTCAGAAGATGGCGCGGCTTCAGGACGGCGCTTTCGAGATAAGCCGTTTGATGGACGGATTCGATCTGATTTACAGAACGGTGAGAGATAAGTTTTCCTGTGATGAAGAATACCCCGGCGAAGAAGACGGCTTGCACGTTATCTTTGAGCAGTTAATCAGCCGTACCAGGGAATTCACTGAACGCTTAGAGCGTGAAGCCCTGGAGGTATGGGGCGGTTTCCATACCATTCTGGAGGGGGCAGAGAAGGCCGGGGAGACACCGGCGGCACCGGCAGGGGGTGAGGCATGAATACACAGACCTTTGCAGAAAAGATGTATGTTTCCAGGCGCACGGCCGCACGGTGGGCAAGCCAGGGCATAGCAAGGGCCACAAAGAAGAATGGAGCTTGGGTATTCGATGATGAAGAACCGAAGAGGATACGGCACGACAGGCACGTCGAGGCTTTCTTGAGTGCGGGTATGCATCCTGATGTTGCCGAGATGATGGCTTACCTTCTGACACTGCCCGAGGAAGAACGAGACTGGGCCAGGTATACCATTCTCAAGATATGCATGGCGATAAATAACGGGGCTGATCAAGATCTTATCGACGCGGCTATCAAGGCCAAAAGATATGAAAAGGTGGGGCTTGATGCCATGCTGGAAGAGTGCATGCCCTCACAGGCGTAGGGGGCAGCATGGAATATTATTTCACACAGATCGAGGAAAGACAGTGCGGCTTCGTGGTGTCCACCATAAACCCCTACCGTATTCTTGCCAGGATCGGCTCAAGGAAGACAGCAGAGCTTTGCCAAAGCGCGGTAGAGGCGGCAATTGATACCCTCACAACAAAATGGCCGGATCAGGACAGGAGACCGCACAGATGGCTTGTCACCGGAGAAAAGCCAAAGCTGGGAGTAATACCCGGCGGCAAGGGGGCAGTATGAGGAAAAGGACCTGGGAAGAACTAGAAAAATATGGTCCCTTGCTTCTGAAGATTGCAATGCTGCCAGAGGAAGAACAGGACGCTTATTTACTCACCCTAAAAAAGCTCATCTATGCAGCAAAGGCCGGAATGGATGTGCCCAAGTATAACGCCATGTCTAAGGAATTCAGGGCATACATGACCACAGACGAGATGATAAGGGTTTGCATGCCCAAGGGAGTGAAGCTGTTTCCGTACAAGGGCGTAAACGTATAGAACCGCATCCCCGGGATAGGCAGCGCGTACCGAAAGAACGGGTAAGCCGGACCTTCCCGGGGATAATCTTACACAAAGAGGGGCATCATGCAGGAGCAGCAAATAGAATGGACGGACAAGGTTGATATATTTGAACTGCACTACAGGAAAAAGAAGGACTTGAATGTAATAGCACAGCAGAAAGGCATTCCCGAAGAGGTTGCTTCACAGTGCATCAAAGCTGTGTGGAAGCGGCTTAAAGAAGAAATGAAGAAGTAATCTCTGGATGCTGCTTACGGGCCGGGGCATGACCCCGAGTTTTTCATTTCCGCATATTATGCTCTTGTGATTCATTGACCGAAGAAGAATCAGAGGGGGGTAGGCAGGCTGTAGCCCTCTTGTTATTCACGGTATGGCTCTTGTATGAACCCCTCAAGCTGCCCCATTCAAACGATATCTCGCGTCTCTTTTCAATGTGTGCCTCATTACAGGTAAACTCTGGATATTTGCCCGGCTCTTTCTTGCGAGAGAACCATTTCCTTATTGAATCAAAGATACATTGCAGCAGATATCCCCAGAAGCCGGGGGGCACATTAAGGGCGATGGATAGAAAGAGGCTTATAGCGTCCAATTCGTTCATGTTCCCCCCTATAGCCGATTGTGAAAATTCTTCTATATGCCGGCTCACTGGGGTAATCGTTTCGGTCTCTGAAAATTGAAGGCTGGGCAGGAAATATTTTCTTAGAGAGCAGCGATCCCGAGATTGATAATTGGATGAGGGAACCTGTAAAGCCGAGGTGGTAGGAAGTCCGGGAAGGAAACGTGGGCCAAGTTTGCACATGAGATTTATGACGCTTTTTTTGCGGCTTGTTAGCAATACGTTAGCCGGACGAAAAAAATAAAAAAAGGGAGAGGGCCTTGAAACCCTCTCCCTTCCTTGGTGGGCCATCCAGGACTCGAACCTGGGACCTACTGATTAAGAGTCAGTTGCTCTACCAGTTGAGCTAATGGCCCAAATCGTACTTTGGTACGCCCGGGGCGACTCGAACGCCCGACCTGCGGATTCGAAGTCCGACGCTCTATCCGACTGAGCTACGGGCGCTTATAACACAAATTGTGGGGTGAGTGAAGGGGATCGAACCCTCGGCCACAGGAGCCACAATCCTGCGCTCTACCAACTGAGCTACACTCACCATAAGCTCTAAGCGCGCCTGAGAGGATTCGAACCTCTGGCCTACGGATTAGAAGTCCGTTGCTCTATCCAACTGAGCTACAGGCGCCCATCCAACCTGCTTTGGTCGGGGCGAGAGGATTTGAACCTCCGACCCCCTGCTCCCAAGGCAGG
>JAHDQN010000083.1 GCA_018433775.1 Deltaproteobacteria bacterium | reverse complement strand
GCAGCCATGTACGATTCCCCCCTCTCCTCGTTACATTGTATACATTGTAACGAGGCTAAATGCAAGAGAAATCACACCATTTTTTATTCTTTTTAAAGACTTATCCCCTCCTCATCGTTACAATCTTCCGGGAACTCAGGATATATTTAGATGATCGGAATGCACAGATGGCTCACCTCAATGAATTGGCTACACGAGCATCGGTAAGAAGGATATCCATTAAAAACGATGGGTATCAGCCAATTCAAAGCACTTTATCTCCGGTCATTGCTGATCGCTCAACCTGCTTCCTTGGTGAGTCGGGGGTAAATGCCGCCTTTGAAGCCGACGAAATGCCAAGAATGAAACTGCCCTTTACAGGTTCAACATCGTGGGTATATCTTTTTAGAAAGAGTATTTCACCTAGAGAAGGTGCGGTACCGCCACATGGTGATGCCGGTCTCCCGTGACGTTCATCCGCAGCTGAAGCGCACCCTTTTGCACCACAAAACACGGCAAAGGAGCGAGATATGAAAAAGTATGGCGCGGAGTTTATCGGGACATTCTGGCTGGTTCTCGGCGGATGCGGCAGTGCGGTGCTGGCCGCCACGTTCCCGGATACGGGCATCGGCTTTCTCGGCGTTGCGCTGGCCTTCGGCCTGACCGTGCTCACCATGGCGTTTGCCATCGGGCACATATCCGGCGCACACCTCAACCCGGCGGTGTCGGTCGGCTTGTGGGTGGCCGGACGTTTCCCGGCAAAAGACCTGCTGCCCTATGTCGTGGCCCAGGTGCTGGGCGGCATTGTCGCGGGCGGCGTCCTTTACCTCATAGCCAGCGGCGCGCCGGGCTTCGACGTTGCGCAGGGATTTGCCTCGAACGGCTACGGAGAGCACTCACCCGGAGGGTACGGCCTGTGGGCGGCGCTGCTGACCGAAATCGTCATGACCATGATATTCCTCTTCGTCATCATCGGGTCCACCAGCAGGCTGGCTCCCCAGAGCTTTGCGCCGATCGCGATCGGGCTGTGCCTCACGCTCATTCACCTGATCAGCATCCCGGTCACCAACACCTCGGTGAATCCCGCGCGTAGCACCGGCGTGGCGATCTATGTGGGCGGCTGGGCGCTCGCGCAGTTGTGGCTCTTCTGGATCGCCCCGATCATCGGAGGCGCGCTGGGAGCCCTTGTCTACCGATTCGTCCGTAGTGACCGGGAATTCGAGACGGTTGCCCAGGCCGAGTAGCGATTCGCTCCGACTGACGGCCGGATTCTCCGGAGAATCGAAAGCCGGGGCTCCGGCCCTTCATCTTGTACACCTGTGCGCCTCAGCGTTCAATGGATTGCCGGACGGGCCCGCGAGGCATAACCGATAGCGCCGGAGTGTGAAAATGAAGTTTTCCCGATCCAGGGCCTGTGTTGAGTCATGAGGCTGATTGTTTTCATTTCTGTGATTTCCTGCGCTTCGGCAACCGCCTTGTATGCAGGTGATGCGCTTGATGAACCGGCACAAGGCGGCCCGCAGCAGCTTTTATCGAAGAGATGGGATGCCCTTTTCGATCAGGATCGCTGGACGCTCCAGCTCGGAGCGGCCGTGATCACCTCGAATGCAATAGGCGATATCTCGCTTGGCAAGATCTCACGGGCCACAGGCCCGGCCGGCGGTGAAATGTACCTTCTCGGCGCGTCATATACCCTTTGTGATTTTGACTGGGTTATCCGGGACAGACGGTTTCGTCCGCAGCTGGAACTGCCCGTGGTGCTTGGTGTGGTGAACGAGCGGGGACGAAGCCCGTTTCTCGACTATAACGCCGGCATCACCTTGAGGTGGAAGGATTTTCCATTCAACCGCGTGGTCTATACCAATTTCGAAAGCGGGATAGGGCTTTCCTATACCGAACACGTCCTGGCCATCGAGCGTGAGCGGCACATGCGCCGCGACAGATCGCACCTGAAGTTTTATTGGCCGATTCAGCTCATGCTGGCGCATCCGAAGCTCAAGCAGCATCAGCTGATGGTGTTCATTCATCACCAGTCAGGCGGGCACGTTTTCGACATCGGAGGATCCAATCTGATCGGGATAGGATATCGCCATGTTTTCCGCGAGCGCTGAAACGCAGATATCTGATGAGCGACAATTAAACTTCCCGACCGAAGATTTCTAATTGACGCCGATCAGGAATCGACGTCATGAATCAATTGAAATCTCCGGAATATGCGGCAATCGCGTTGCTGCGCGAAGAAGGCGCTGACGCGCGGGCCGTCATTGTCGAGGGCTGCAGGGAGGCCTGAAGGCCTGATCATAAGGAGCTGACATGAACATTTCGATACGGACCGAGTTAGAGAGCGATTACCGCGAAGTCGAAAACATGGTGCGCGAAGCCTTCTGGGATGTCTATAAACCGGGCTCCAGCGAGCACCTGATTCTCCACAAGCTGAGAAAATCCCCGGCGTTCGTCCCCGAGCTCCACCTAATCGCATGCGATGATCGGAAGATCGTGGGGAATATCGCGTACTCAAAGGCATATGTCATGAATCCGCACGACGTGCGGTTCGAGGTGCTGTGCATGGGGCCAATCAGCGTGCTGCCGGAATACCAGGGGAAAGGCATCGGGAGCCTCCTGCTCCGCAAGAGCATCGAGAAGGCGCGACAGCTCGGCTACAGGGCGGTCGTGATCTTCGGGCACCCCGGCTACTACGGCAGGTTCGGTTTTCGGAACGCCGAAGTCTTTCACATAACCACGTCCGACGGGCACAATTTCGATGCGTTCATGGTTCTGGACTTGTCCGGCAACCGCCTGGCAGGGATCGAGGGCAGGTTCTTCGCCGATCCGGCCTTTGATGTCGATGCCGGCGAGCTGGACGAATTCGATGCATCGTTTCCCTGGAAGGAAAAACACGTCACCGATACCCAGTTCAAGTGACGATCCGCGTGCGGGCCGTTCTGATAAAGGGGACGGATAATGGGGGGCAGATTTATTTTTCGGATTTATTTTTCGTGACTATGTCACGATGGATGAGGCCCGGGGAGACTGCCCGCGGGAAAAAATCGCGGGTTCCCGATAATCGTGCGGCCTGGAAACAGGGCTGTAATACAAAAGGATATAAAGGAGGCCGGAGATGAAAAGATGTTTCGGAATGATCACCATAATCTTCCTGGCCCTGCTGCCTAGCCATACCGCAGGCTCATCAGAGGGCGAGGGGCCGGAAGCGGAAGAGATCCGCATGCTCTCGGACTCGCTTTTCGCATGCTACAACAAGAGCGACTTCGATGGGATATCCGCACTTTTTCATTTCCCTGCGCGCAGATCAGATCAGGAGGCCGCGCGCGACCGGAGCGCCGTGATCAAGGCCTTTGAACTCTGCTTTGCAGAACTCGGAAGCATCGGGCACTATCACCTGGAGCAGCCCGCGAAGACCATATTCAATTTCGAGATAACCGGGGGCGGGTTGCCGTGCCCCGGACCCGACACGGCGCCGGTGTCGATGGCATTTGCAGCCGGCTTTTCCAGGCTGGAGACAGGGTTTGTCACGATCAACTGGTGCAGGGCTGCCTCCGGATGGGCGATCGGGAGCGTCGCGTTCGGCGTGCCCGAGTCGGACCCTGATGGACGGCAGGTGGTCAAGGGGCTGATGAAGCAGACCATGCACTATGTGAAGGAGCTGAGCGCCCCATAAATAGGAAAAAGGATCACCGTTGTTTCCTCCCCTGGGCTTCTTCGAGCACGCTCACGGAAAAAGGCAAGGCCGGCAGCCTTGCCTTTTCGTTGTTTCGGACAGTGCTTCCAGCCCTCCGGAGACAGGCAGGAGCCTTCTTTGGAGTGGTTCAAGATGAGAAAGAAACGGCACGGGACGCGGCACCAGCACATTATTTTTTGTGATTCGATCATTCCGGGGATATTTTTACTATTTTTGCCGATTACATCTGAATATCGATCCAAAACGTGAATTCATTATTGAAAACCATCCCCAAAATAGTTTACGCTCTCCCGATCGACAAACAACAAGGTGGGTACAGTTGGTTTTGGTCTTATGCAAGGGTCAAGAGCACATTCCCTCCGGAAGCACTCGAGAAAACCCTCTCGGAAAGGAAACGCTGCATGAATAATATGAAGACAAGACTAGGTGGATGGGGTGCCGGAGCGCTGGTCTGGCTGTTCGGGTATGCGCCCCTGTGCTCAGCTCTCACCTTCACGCCGATCAACCGCGACCATGTCGTTGAATCTGCAGCTCTGGTCACCGCAGAGGCCTACCCGAATGCAGAGGTTGTCATGGTGGACAGCAGGCACTTCGTGGTCTATGAAGAGGACGGCACCTATGGAGAGTGGTACGACTCCTATGTGAAGATCCTCACCGAAAAGGGCAGGAGGAGGTATAAGAGTGTCACCTCCTCGTTCACCATCCCCTACAACACCACCGAGTTCCAGCGCGTGGAGGTCATCCGCCGTGACGGGACGGTGCAGAAGGTCGACATCGCATCCAACTCGAGCGAGATGGTCGAGCAGTCGCAGATGGACGAGAACATCTACGATCCCAACAACCGGATCCTGAGGGTGACCATCCCCGAGGTCGAGGTGGGCGATACCGTGCACTTCATCGTGTATGACCGCTTCGACAAGGTGCGCATGCCCGGCGTGTTCACCGACTATGCACTTCTGGAGAGCGTCGACCCCATCAAGCGCTCCGAGTATACCGTGGTGGCTCCCAAGGACATGCCGCTCAAAAGCATGGCGGTCAAGTCGGAGATCCCGGGCACCGTGAGCCACACGCAGGAGACCACCGAGGACGGCATCGTCTATACCTGGGTGGCCAAAGACGTGCCCCAGGCCTATGAAGAGCCGCAGATGCCCAAGCTCTACACCCAGATGCAGCGCCTCCTGGTCAGCACCATCCCCGACTGGGAGAGCGTGTCGCGATGGTACTGGAGCCTCTGCAAGCCGCACATCGAAGACACCACGCCTGAGATGGAAAAGACCGTGGAAGGCCTGATATCGGGCATCGAAGAGCCCGGACGCAAGGTCTCGGAGATTTTCCAGTGGGTGTCGCAGCAGGTCAGGTATCTGGGCATCACCGTGGAAAAGGACGCCCCGGGGTATGAGCCGCACCCGGTGAAGATGACTTTCGAGCGCCGCGCCGGCATCTGCAGGGACAAAGCCGCTCTGCTCGTGTCCATGCTGCGCATCGCCGGGTTCGACGCCTATCCTGTGCTCATCATGAACGGGCCGAAAAAGGACCATGAGGTCCCGCAGCCGCTGTTCAATCACGCGGTTTCCTGTATCCGCCTGGACGACGGGAACTATATCCTCATGGACGCCACGGACGAGAACACCACCGAGCTGTTCCCGGCCTATCTCAACGACCAGAGCTATCTCGTGGCCTCCCCCGAGGGAGAGACACTCCTCACGAGCCCCATCATCCCGGCCGAGCACAGCATGATGCGCATCGAGACCACCGGGAGCATCGACAGGGAAGGGACCCTGAAGGCCGATACCGTGTTCCGTTTCGACGGATTCAACGACAATGCATACCGCACGTTCTTCTCACGGCTCTCGTTCGAGGAACGGCAGCAGTATATCGAGAAGATCATCATGAGGACCGCGCCCGGCGGTGTTCTCACCTCGTGCGAGATCCTGCCCCGCAACATGCACGACACGTCCGAGCCCATCATGGTCCGCGCAGGATTCGAGGTCAAGGAATGGGCCATCCCGGGCAAGGATGCGGTGATGCTTCCTCTGATCCGCTTCGGGAGGAGCGTAGGCATGGCCAATGTCCTCATCGGCAAGATGGGCCTGAAGACGCGGAAATATCCCTATGTCACCGAGGTGGCGTGCGGCGTGCAGGAATCGCTCAGGATCGATCTGGGCGGCTCGGTGGGCGAGGTCATGAGCCTGCCCGATTTTGAGCCCATAGAGAACCACGGGACCGCCTGGAACATGGACGTGTCCGTTCAGGACAGGGTTTTGACCATGGACAACGTCTTCAAGCTCAAGGTGCCCGAATATTCGCCTGAGGAATACATCGAGCTCCAGGAGACCCTGAAGACCATCGAGGCGGACTCCCGGAAGATGCCCATCTTCTCGTCCGTTCCGTCTGCGCCGCTGGTTCAGCGCAAGGCGTGGTACTCGTCGTCCCAGGAGTATGAGCCGGACGCCCTCATCATGGACGAGGTCCATGAGTACGATGTGACCGACAGCACCACCTGGACCGAGACCCGGCGCGTGAAGATGAAGGTGTTCACCTATGCCGGCGTGAAGAACTACAGTGATCTGCGCATCCACTTTAACCCGGTCCGCGAAAAAGTCGAGGTGACCAGCGCGGTGGTGACCTCTCCCACAGGGGAGCGGACATCCATCCACGAGCAGGAGATCAACGTCATGGACGCAGACTGGGTGGCGGACGGCCCGAGGTATCCGGGGTCAAAAGTCATGGTGGTGAGCCTCCCGGGCGTGGATGAGGGAAGCGTTATCGACTACACCATCGTGCGCACCAAGACCGGGCAGCCCTTTTTCTCCATACACGGCGAGTCGTGTTATATCGACAACCAGCGAATAGACAAGCACGTGCGCGAGCATCGGACCATCGTGGGCCTGGATGGCGTGTTCCGGTACCATGAGCCAATCGAGAAGAAGACGGTGCGGATCCGCGTGCCCGAGGGCATGGCGCTCAAGACCTCCCCCTCCCAGGAAAGCGGCGGTCTGTACCCCGGCGCCGATCTCCCCGGAGAGGATATAACATTCAGGTCGTTCACCGAGGACGGCAAGCAGGTCTACGAGTTCAGCGCCTCACAGGTGCCGCCCGTGCTCGAGGAAGACTATCTCCCGCCGTGGTACAGTTTCAATCCGATGGTATTCGCATCATCGGGCGACTGGAAGAAATATGCAGCCCGGGTGGAGAAGCATCTGCTCGAGGCATCCACTGCCGGGCATAAGGCCCGCAAGGCTGCACGGCTTCTCCTGAAGGAGGCGCACGGCGATTCCCAGAAGATCACGATCATCCGGGACTACGTGATCCGGGGCATCAAGTATATCCGGACCCCCTGGCACGAGATCCCGCTCGGGTATATCACGCCGGCGGATCAGGTGCTCGCGGAAGGGTACGGCAATTCCGCCGACCGAGCCGTGCTGCTCCATGCCATGCTGACCGAGGCGGGCTTCAAGCCCGAGTTTGTGCTGGCCTCGTGGGTATCGCCCATCGGCAGCCTCCAGCAGCCCCTGCGTGACTATCCCGCGCCCCACTGGTTCAACGGGGTACTCGTGAAGGTGATGACCGAAGACGGCCCGGTCTACCTCAACGACACCGACCAGTACGCCTCTTTGGGGAGCACCAGGTATTCCGGAAATCCGGGGCTCGTGCTCAAGACCGGTGAGTTCGAAGCGATCGAGCCGATCTCCGAAGAGTATGCCGACCGCCGCGACACCGACATCGCCATCCGGCTCCTCGAAAACGGCGATATCGTGCTCACGCAGAAGCGGACCTATTACGGCGAGAACTTCTCCGCGTTCAGAAAGCAGTTCTCCGAGATGCCGCCCGAAGAGCGGAAGCGCTACCACGAGCAGATGATCACGTCCATCAGCCATGCGGCGCAGCCCTTCGGCGAGTATGTCACCCGCTATGACCGGTACCCCGGGGTCGAGGAGCTGAGCGTGAAGATCGACTCGTACGCAGTGAGGCAGGACAAGTATCTCTATCTCAAGGTGCCCGGGCTCATCAACATCCTGGAGGGTGTGACGAGCGATGTGAGGGAGAACCCCCTGTACCAGTCCGGCCCGCGGAACGCTCGGATCACGGTGGAGGTGACGCTGCCCGACGGCGCCAGAGCCTGCGAGCTTCTCCCCCCGGACGGCTTCCGGGTGCGGATGGGCAACGGCGGCGGCGGAATCAGCATGAGAACCTCTGTGGACGGCTCGCAGAACAGCAAGGCCTGCGAGGTCGTGCGCATCAGCCAGGATGTGGACATCGACCCGGTCATCGTGCCGCCGGCCGATTATCCCGAGCTCCTGGACTCCCAGCGCGTCATCTCGCACCCCAGGTCCAACCTGATTCTCGTGCGCATGAAATAACGCGCCATGGATATTTCGCCGCGGGCGGGGATGATATTCCCGTCCGCGGCGAGCCTGCTCGACCGGGCTGATGTTCCCGGACATGCTCCGGATGATCACCCTGCCTGCGACCGCATAACGGTACGAACCACTGCCGGTGCGTTGTTATCTTTGCTCCCCGCGGCAACTGTCCTGCAGAGTCTCTGACATCCCCGCCACTTTTCGGCTTCTGCCGGGATGATTATGCCTCAAAGATCTTTTATCTTGTGATAAAAATTACATCTTTATGGGAAAAGAAGGGGAATGATCTCTTTCATGGTGATGAGCCCGTTTCATACCTACGAGAGCTACACCGCTTATTGCCCGGATGCACCTCCCTTTCCATCCGGCTCTCGCGAGATCTTCTTCGGTCCCAATTTCTTTGCCCTGCATTACGACGAGCTGTCTGGGGGCGGATGGACAATGACCGACTGGGCCCAGGGAGACGAGGAGGGCGTGCCTCTTGTCAAGCGCTATGAGCGAACGCAGAACTACGATGGGGCCGAGATCACCGAGGAGACGGTGATCGAGCTGCACACCGGGGGCGAGCAGTAATTTTTTAAAGAAGAATATTGTCTCCGGTCCGGAATCAAAGGATGAACCGGGCCGGAAGCACATTCTGTGGCCGGGAACGTTTCCAGGAGAGAAACATTCCCGGCCACAGAATGCGTACCCGTCCCCGAATCTCACCGCGCACATCAAGCAGCCCGCGTAACTGAAAAAAACCGTTGCCTCACTCCGCCTGCTCCGGAGGAGTGCCGGCATATTCTCGCCCGATTCATGATTCTCCCGTGGCCTGTCGATGAGAAAAGATAGCGTTTCTGGCGGCACCAGGCCGGAGGATGAAATGGAGCGGGTTTCGAAACACAGGATCGTGCACCGGGTTCTTTCCGACAACCGGACGGTGGTGAGGAGGAGATAGTCCCTTGGAGAGGAGATCCTTCCCGAGAATACCCGTCCAGATGCATACCCGGATCGAGATGACGGTCGATGGACTCTTCGGGCAGGAAGACCCGTCGCACGGGCAGGGCGCCATCAGCTGCATGGTGACCTCCATAGACATCAGCCTGGGCGGTTTCAGCGTCAGGATCCTCCACTCCCCCCTGGATACGGGCAAGAGCTTCAGCCCCGCGCTGGCATACATGCTCGTGGGCAGAGACATCACCGCCTTGTTCAATGACGAGCGGGTCACGGTCGAAGGCAGGGTGGTGCGGGTTGACCCGGAAACCATGCTCATGGCGGTTGTCATCACCCGGGTTTCCGACATCGACAGGTGGCGGGAGCTCTGCAGTCAGGCAATCACCGGTATATTCTGAGATCCGGCCTTATTCTACAACTCGTGAAGACATGATCAATGATGAGGAACCCGTAAAATATATTCAGGTAACTAGATACATGCATGAGGTCTCATGTCATGCGTTGCATAATCATGCATAGAGAGTATAGTTGATTATGGTAGGCAACAAGGGGTGCTTATGGCATCACAAACTCCCTCATAAAAATACGGGATAACCAGCGAGAAAACATCAGATAAACCCAGAAACAACAGATTGGGAAATGAAGCCATGGCTATTAAATCTCATTTACTCATACGATATATCGTTGCAATAGTCCTGGTAGTCATCGCCTTTTTGTCACGACATGCACTTATGTATCTCATAGGGGCACAGTTAACGCCTTTTATCACGTTCTTGCCTATAGTCATAATCGTGGCGTTATTATTAGGATTGGGGCCCGGCCTTCTTGCGACCGCAATTGCAGCGGTGTTGTCGGCATATTATATATTCCCTCCCATAAGACAGACTTATACCAGCGAGAACAGCTACATTATAAATATTATTCTGTTTATCACTATGAGTATACTGATGTGTTACGTTGCATGGCTGCATGAAAGAACTCGGGTTCGCGTAAGTAAATTGGAGGCTGAGCATGCGGTTGATCTGGCCAGGCAAGAAAACCTTGAAGAGCAGGTGAGAGATCGCACGGCCGAGTTGGAGGAGAACTATAGAAAGCTCAGAGAAGAAATTGCCGAGCGGGAAAAGGCGGAAGGAGAGAGGCGAAGGGCTGAAGCCCATCTTGCTCAGGCCCAGAGGATAGAGGCCCTCGACCGGTTTGCAGGTGGTATTGCCCACGATCTGAACAACATTCTCTACCCTATCATCGTTGACGTGGAAGGCCTCCTTGATGAAGAACCGGACGGAACTGATCGCCATGATATATTGGAGCAGATCCTGAAAGCGGCATACCGCCAAAGGGATCTCGTCAGAAATATTCTTTCTTTCAGCAGGCGAAGCGAGCCTGTTTTTAAGCCCGTTCAGATCAGACCGCTCATTGAAGAGGCTGTAGACTTCCTAAAGTCATCCCTGCCGAGAACGATCGATTTACACCAAAACATCAATGTGCATTCAGATGTGATTATGGGGGATCCTATTCAGATCCAGCAGATCATCCTCAATCTTTGCCAGAACGCTGCTGATGCATATACATCACAGAAGGGTACGATTGAGATAGGACTTGCAAACACCTACATAACGTCTCATCAAGGTATACATGCAGGAGACTACCTCAAGCTTACGGTGCAGGACACTGGTACCGGAATGAAACCCGAGGTGCTGGATCGTGCCTTCGAGCCGTTCTTCACGACCAAAGGGGTTGGTAAGGGTACTGGAATGGGCCTCTCGATTGTGCATGGAATCGTCAAGAGCCATGATGGGTCCATCTCGGTGGAAAGCGAGGAAGGAAAGGGGTCTCTTTTTACGGTGTATCTCCCTGTGTGGGACATGGAACATCAAGATCAGGCATCCCACATAGCTGAAAGCATTCACTCGGTGAAGGGCAAGGAAAAGATCCTCTTGGTTGATGATGAGAAGTTCATCACAGCCAGTCTGGAGCGAACGCTCAGCTCGTCCGGTTATCAGGTGTCAGCTTTCACGGATGGGTATGAGGCATTCAAGGAATTTCGTGATAAGCCTGATGACTATGATCTCATTATTACCGATCTGACCATGCCCGGAATGACAGGGATGGACCTTGTGAGAAGTTTCCAAGAGACACGACCGAATATCCCTATCATCCTGTGTACCGGCTACAATGATGTCATCAGTCAAAAGGAGGCAGAATCTTTTGGCATCAGGGAATTACTTCTGAAGCCCTCAGGGGCAAGTGAACTGAAAGCAGCTGTCCGTCGTGTACTGGGAAACTGATGTTGATGAAGATGCATGAAGTTATAGTTTCAGCAGTAAATGAATGATCTGCTGTCAGTCTGTGCTGAATTCATTCTTCTCTATTGTACGGTCAAATGAGAACCCATACAAATTCATGGGCTATCCTTTGCGCTGATTGCTCTATCCGGGCATCACGGTGATCGCACCCGGAGAGAGGAGCAGTCTCACCCGGTCTCCGGCCGCCGGTGCCGGCGTGTTCTGCGGGAGATCGAAAAAGAGCGCCTGCGAGCCGGCGGTCCTGACCTCCACGTGATAGCTCCTTCCCTTAAACAGGCAGTCGTGCACGATTCCCTCGACCACGCTCGCGCCAGGGGGTGCCGGTTCATCGCTCGGGCGGATAACGGCTGCATCGGGCCGGATGAGAACGGTCACCGCCTCGCCTTGTTCACGACCGTGGGCGAGCACGTGCAGCAGGCCCAGGGGTGTGGTTACGGACGAATCGGTTTCCACGCGACCATGAATCAGGTTGACCAGGCCCAGGAACCGGGCGACGTCCGGATTTGCCGGCTGCCGGTACAGGTTTTCAGGCGTGTCCATCTGCGCGATATCCCCCCGGTGCATGACCGCTATCGTGTCCGCGACGGCGAAGGCCTCGGCCTGGTCATGGGTGACCACGATTGTGGTCATGCCGATGTGTCTGAGGATCTCGCGCAGGTCCAGGAGGAGCTTTTCCCTCAGGCCCCGGTCGAGGGAGCCCAGGGGCTCGTCCAGCAGCAGCAGGCGGGGGTAGGGCGCCAGGCTTCGGGCGAGGGCCACCCTCTGGCGCTCACCGCCCGAGAGCTCGCTCACGTTCCTCCTGCTCAAACCCTCCAGGCCCACAAGGGAGAGCATCTCGCCGGTCCGCTTCGCTACCTCGCTGCGGGGCAGCCCGAGCATGTGCAGCCCGAAAGCGATGTTGCCCGAGACATCCAGATGGGGAAAAAGGGCGTACTCCTGAAACATCATCCCGAAACGCCTCAGGTGCGGCCGGGTATTGCGCAGGTCCCGCCCCTTGAACAGGACAGAGCCCTGCTCGGGGCGCTCGAGACCGGCGATGACCCGGAGCAGGGTGGTCTTTCCGCTCCCCGACGGGCCCAAGATGCACAGAATTTGAGTTTCTTCCATGGCAAGGCTCACCCTGCGGAGCACGGGCGTGTCGCCGAAGGACTTGGAGACGTCATTGACCTGCAGGAAAGCCATGTCAGAACTCCCCTTCAGGGCCGGTGCGCAGCTTTTCCAGAAACAGGAATCCCGCCGCGGTCACCAGCATGAGGATGGTGCTCATGGCCATTGCCTGGCCGTAGTTCAAGGCCCCGGGCTGGCCGAGGAAACGGTAGATGGCCAGCGGCACGGTCGGGACCTCGGGCCTGGCGAGAAAGACCGTTGCCCCGAACTCACCGATGCTCACGGTAAAGGCGAAGATCGCGCCCACCACAAGCGATCTCCTCACCATGGGCGCCACCACCTTCCACCATACCTTGCCCGGGGCCGCGCCCAGGAGCATGGCCGACTCCCGGATGTGAGCCGGGATGCTCCGCAGGCCCGGAAGGATACTTCTTACCACAAAGGGATAGGCCACGAGCGTGTGCGCAAGGGGCACGATGAACAGTGAGGCGCGCAAGTTCAGGGGCGGCTCGTCCAGCGCTACGATATAACCGAAACCCAGGGTGACCGCGGAGGTGGCGAGCGGAAGCATGAAGAGCGGGTCGAGCAGGGAAGTGGCAAGCCCGCGGTCGCGGCTCAGAAAGATCGCGACCGGCAATCCGATGCACAGGGACATCACCAGGGTGACCAGGGCGAACCCCACCGAATATCCGATGGCCAGAACGGGCGGGATATAAAAAATCGATTGGCCGGTGTTTTCGAAGATGGCGCGGTAGTAGAGCAGCGAAACCCCTGATCCGGTGGAAAGGGAACGGACCACGAGGGCCAGCAGGGGAGAGCCCAGAAACAGGAATATGAGAAAAACCGTGCCCCAGACCACGACCCGGTCCCTGTTCGTGGCGATGTCCCGCTGGGTCGCCTTGAGCGATTCCGGGGTGAAGGGCACCGAGGCGCTTCTCTGCAGCCGGGTGTAGACCCACATGAAGGCGAACATGAAGCAGATCTGCAGCAGGGAGAGGGCGGCTGCCATGGGCAGGTTGAACAGGTGCACGGCCTGGCGGTAGATGGCCACTTCGATGGTGGCGTACCGGGGGCCGCCCAGGATGAGGATCACGCCGAAGCTGCTGAAGCAGAAGATGAATACCAGGAGAGCGGCGGCCATGATCCCGGGGCGCAGGACCGGGAGTGTGACCTTCCAGAACGCCTGCCAGGGCGAGGCCCCTAGCATTTTTGCCGCGTGCGACAGATCCGGGTGCATCCGGGACCAGAAGCCTCCCACGATCCTCAAGACCACGGTGAAGTTGTAGAACACGTGGGCCATGAGGATGAAGGCAATGCTCTGGTCGAGCCGGATAGGGGGTGATGAGAATCCCCAGGTGCCCATGAGCCATTCGTTGAGCAGGCCCCTGTCGCCCAGAAGGGCGCTGAACGCGGCTGCCACCACCACGGACGGCAGCACGAAGGGGACGGCTGTGCACGACTGGATCAGGCTCTTGCCCGGGAAACGGTATCGAGCGAAGACATATGCTGCGGGCAGCGCCAGTGCCACGGTCAGGACCGTGGACAGCGCGGCCTGCCAGGTCGTGAACCAGAGAATCCTGAGCGAAGAGCCGGTCGAGAACAGGGCGGCAATGGTGCCGGGGTCCCACTGCCCGCCGGGCGCAAGGCTCAGGGAGAATATCTCGAAGAGGGGGTAGAAATAGAAAACCCCCAGAAAGGCCAGGGGAAGGGCGACCAGAAGGATGGCTGAGCGGGTTCCGGACGGTCTCACTGGAGCACGGTCTCTGTCCAGGCCCGAATCCAGGCATCGCGCCTTTGTGCGATGACCTCAGGATCCATAATCACCGGTCTGCTCGCGAGCCGGGCGTGCTCGATGAACACCTCGGGCAGGCGAACGTTTTTGTTTGCCGGGAACATGAACATCTTCAACGGGATCTCCTGCTGAAAGGGCGTGTCGAGCAGAAAGTCGATCACCCTGCGCGCCAGATCCGGCTGCCTGGACCCTTTGAGGATACCCGCGAACTCGATCTGACGAAACGCTGTGCCGCTGCCGGTCATCGCCGCCGTCGGGGCCGATTCCGGCGGCTGCTCGGCAAAGTACACCTCTGCGGCGGGACTGGCCGCGTAGCTCACCACCAGGGGCCGCCCGCCCTTGCTCGTTGCGCTGAACTTGCCCCAGTATGCGTCTTCCCACCCGTCGGTGACCAGGACGCGGTTTTTCTTCAGGGCCTGCCAGAACTCCACGAAATCGACCTCCCCGAAGGTTCCCACCGTGGCAAGCAGAAAGGCCAGCCCGGGAGACGAGGTGGCCGGATTTTCCACCACCAGGAGCCCTGCATATTCAGGACGGACGAGGTCATCCAGGCTCCCGGGCACGGGGAGCCCGGTCCGCTCGAACCATGCCCGGTCGTAGTTCACGCACACGTCTCCGTAGTCCACGGGCACGAGGCGGTGGGTCTTGTCCAGCACCAGGGATTCATCGATGGAGGCGAGCAGGGGGGAACTGTAGGGGACGAAAATATCCGCGCCGAGCGCCCTGCTCATAAAGGTGTTGTCCACCCCGTAGAAGACATCGGCCAGGGGATGGTCCTTTGAAAGGATGGCCTGGTTGAGCGCGGCGCCTGCATCGCCTGATTTCAGAAAACGCAGGCGGATGGCGTGCTCCTTCTCGAACCTCTCGAGCACCTCCGTGCCGATGCTGAAGCTGTCGTGCGTCATCACCGTTACCACGGGCACCTCAACGGCGGCATCCTTCTTCGTGCAGCCGGTCAGGAGACATACAGCAGCCGGAAGGACGAACAGTAGCGCGACCTTATGTTTCATCATCTATCCCTCGCCTCTCTATAATGGTATGAATCTTAAGGGCAAGCCTTCAATCCACGTCCGCCGCAAGCGGCGGGGATTGTAATCTCACCCCTTCCCGGTTCTTAAGAAGCGGACCAAGAAGGGGTTTCACGAAGGCAGAACGAAAAAGGCCATCCCCCGATGAAGGATGGCCTTGCTTACCCATGAGCCTTCATCCCTCCGCCGGCATTATCCGGTTCAGGTTCCACGGGCAGGCCCACAGCTCCGTATGTGCAGGGATCAAGGGCCCCTCTCAGCCCGGTTTTTCCGAGCTCCCGTCAAGGCATCTGCCTGAACTTGCGCTAAAAACCTTAAATCCCAAGTGATTGCCCTGTCAAGCGGTTTCCCGGGCCGGTCCCGGCCGCGACAGAGGCCTGCATGAACAAAAAATGTACGGATTCCAATTGAATACAGGGATGAAAAGTATATATAATCCGGCAAAACACCTATAGGAGGGCAACATCATGTCTGACAATCTTGCAAACCCGGCACCATTGGGACTCATGGGTTTCGGTATGACCACGGTTCTTCTGAACCTGCACAATGCCGGCATCTTCGAGCTCAATGCAGGTATCCTGGCCATGGGCATCTTTTACGGCGGCCTGGCTCAGGTCATCGCCGGGACCATGGAGTTCAAGAAGGCCAACACCTTCGGGACCACGGCGTTCACGTCGTACGGGCTGTTCTGGCTGAGCCTGGTCTTTCTCACCTATTTCAACGGCAAGTTCGGGATCGCCGGCAACTCGATGGCCTTCATGGCGTGGTACCTGTTCATGTGGGGACTCTTCACCTTCTTCATGTGGATCGCCACCTGGAAGGGTGCCAGAGCGCTGCAGGTTGTCTTTCTGACGCTGACCATCCTCTTCTGGATGCTCGCAGCACGCGATGCGTTCGACTGGACCGGAACCTGGGCCGTGCTCACCGGCTATGAGGGCATCTTCTGCGGGGCGTCGGCCATTTATTTCGCCATGGCGCAGGTCATCAACGAGTACCACGGTAAGGTCGTCATGCCCGTGGGTTAGGTATCGGCGGCTCAAGGAAGGTGATGCCCCCGTGAAGGCCCGGCCGGAAGGGGGCACTTCACCGGCGAGGAAAAATGCCGGAGGCGAGTGGCCCCCGGCAATTTTTTTGTCGCCTGCCCGGCAGGATAGAGGTCAGTTGCCCGATGCGGCCGGCGTCTCTGCTGCAGGAGCCTGTACAGCCGGCGCCTCGCCAGCCGGTGTCTCCGCTGCGGGAGCCTCTGCTGCGGGTGCCTCGCCGGCCGTTGCCCCGGCTTCGGAAGCGGATGCATCCGCTTCCCCGGCATCATCGGCTGCAGGAAGCTCTTCCCCGGCGGCGGGGGCAGTGGCGGTATCTTCGGGCTGATCCATCATTTCCACCACCGGCGCCTCCAGGGACGCCTCTTCGGCCTTGGTGCAGGCGTGCAACGAAAGGCACAGTGCGATGCCCGCGATGATCGCCATGATGCCCATACCAGTAAAACCACGACGTGTTCCTGTGATAACGTTTTTCATATGCTACCCTCTTTTATAAGTTTTTCCGGTGAGATCACTCACCGTTGAGTATCACGTGATCGATGATATGGATCACCCCGTTTCCGCACCTGATATCCGGCTTCACGATCCGAGAGTTCCGCACATAGACGGTGCCGTTCTTCCGGACGAGGCTTAAGACCTCGTCGTTGAGGGCCGTGATGCTGGATTCGTGCATCACGCTCGAGCACAGGACCATATCGGGCGCCACATGGCAGGCGAGCAGGCCTTCCAGGGCATCGCGATCGTCCAGACTGAACAGCATCTCGATCGATTCGGCGGGCAGGTTCAGAAAAGCCTCTTCATTTGGAGCGAAGATCGTAAACGGCCCCCTTTCGTTGAGAATATCCCTGATCATGCTCTGATGTACCGCCCAGGCGAAGGTCCTCAACTCGCCGATATTGTCGAGGGCTTCAACCAGATCCTTTGGCCCGGAATCATCGGCGCGTGGGCACGGACTTAAAGCGAGCAGCACCACAACGGTCGCCATGCCGAGAAGACAATACCGGACAAGTCCGATTTGCCTTTTCATCTGATATCTTCTTTCCCCATGTTCATGCATGGGATTGCGCCGGCGTGAAAAAATGTCTTCAGGCCGTCATTTTCCTGCCGCGAAAGGTCTGCGCCCCTTTGATGATGACGATTCCCTAACGGCTGAAGAGGAACTGGTCTCTCCTGTTCCTGGCCCAGGCCTCCTCGGTCTTGCCCTGATCTTCGGGGTTTTCCTCACCATAACTGATGGTGCCGATCCTGGAGGCATCGATTCCCATGGTCACGAGAAAATCCCTGGCAGCACAGGCACGGCGTTCGCCCAGAGCGAGATTGTACTCGCTGGTGCCCCGTTCGTCACAGTGGCCCTCGATATCGAGCTGCAGCTCGCCAAATTCCTTCAGGTAGGCGGCAATTTCGGTGAGGATCTGTTGCCCATCGTGATCGAGATCGTGCCTGTCGAACTCGAAGTAGATTTTTTTGCTGTCGAAAAGCGTCGCCACGGTTCCGGACGGCACCTGCGCAGCGCCGGCAGGCATGCTCATAGTCTCCTGCCCGGCGGACCCGCCCGAAACACCGCTTGCGTCCGCGGAGCCGATCATCTTTCTCGCGCACCCGGTGGAGAAAATCAGCAGCACCAGTGCAAACCATGACAATGCCTTTGTTCCGATCTCCCTCATATTCTCCATCCCCCTGTTTTTTCAAAAAAAACTTTGACGTGAGGGTCTTCTTATTCCTTCTGCAGAAAAACACAATGAGGGTTTTGCACCGTTCCGGTCAGCTTTCGACCGTTCCGGGATATGCCGATGATGTTCATGAATCCAGCGCATGCTTTCACATGCTTTCTCATTCTTTGATTATCTTTCTGTATGTTTTAAGAAAACCAGTGGAAGGACCAGATCTAACCCCGTCTGAGGAACCCGCTATATTCCTTTCCCGTTGCGGACTTTAGACCGGCCCGTGACGGGCATACATGGGTGCTGACGGATATTATTGCGCGGGATGGACCGGAATTAACCATGATGAGAGGGTATTTTACGGGGAGGCACTCCGCGGTATGACGGGCCGGAGGTCAACCGGAACCGAGCATCTCCACAAAGGCCCTGAAGAGCCGGCCGTCGAAGGCACCCGCCATATCCTGCTGCATGACGGTCAGCGCTTCGAACGGGGTCATGGGACTGCCCGACGGCTTAGACGAGGTAAGGGTCTCGAAGGTGTCGGCTATGGCGCAGATCCGTGCGTACAGGGGAATATCTTCACGGGTTTTCCCGAAGGGGTAACCCTTGCCGTTGCATCGTTCATGGTGGAACAGCACCACGGATGCCGTCTGGCTGGTGAGATAGTTGGCGTTCATGAGCCTGTCGTGCCCCCAGACAGGGTGTTTCATGACGACCTGGTGCTCCATGTCGTTCAGGGGCTCTCTCTTCTCCAGGATCTTGCGGGGCACTCTGGTCATGCCGATATCATGGAGAAACAGGGCGGTGCTCAGGGCTTGAAGGTTGTGGTCTCCGTTCCTGTCGCCGAAGAGGTGTATGGCCAGTGAGGTGCCGTATATCCCCACCTTCACCGAGTGGTTGTAGGTGAAATGGGCATGACTCGTGACCTTGACGAGTTCTTTCATGACCCGCTTGTCCGAAAGAATGAGCCTGACCACGAACTCCGAGGTCTTCTCGATCTCTTTGAGGGTCTTGTGGTTGAGCCCCTGGAAAACCTGCCTGATGGATCTCATGGAGCTCGTATAAATGATATCCGCCTTTACCTCGGGCTCCAGGTGCGGATCGGTGAGAAGGTCGGTGAGAAGCGATTTCAGAAACGCCTCTGCACTTTCGTTGTCCGACGAGCAGATGTAGAGAGCGGCCTTGCTCCTCGAAAAGATCCGGCAATGCTCGCGGGTGAACAGCGCACCCTTGGCGGCAAAGAGCCGGTAGTCGTTTCTGATCTTCACGTAGAGGTCCACCGGGCAGCTTTGTCCCTCGCGGACGATGGGGTAGTGCATCTCCTTGTAGAACATCAGGTACGCCCGTCAGTTTTCGCCTCAGAGCAGTGAAGGCGGCTCCGCTCCATCCCAGGACCGTCATGGATGTCTCTCGATCTCATTTCCGGATGCATACACCCCATTTATCGTCAGGTGCCGGAAAATCATAACACCTTAAGCCCTTTCCCGGTCACGGCAAAGAATCCTGCTGCGTACCGTCGCCGTCGGCCGGATACAGGGGCCAGGGCGCGGGATAGCGGGCCTCTATGACCAGGCGCTCTTTTCTCACCGGGTGGAGAAATTCCATTCTCCGGTGGTGCAGCGCGATCCCCTCTTGAGCATATTCCATCACGCTTCCATAGAGGCTGTCTCCCATAATCGGGCACCCCGAGGCCGCGAGTTGTGCCCTGATCTGGTGGTATCTGCCCGTTTCGAGCGTGATCTCAGCCAGGGTGAGCTTTTCCGCGCGGGCGAGGACCCGGTATTCGAGCACGGCCCTCTTTGCGCCGGGGTGAGGCCCGTCCACGGGAACAGCCTTGAGCCGCGAGTGCCTGAGAAAATGCTCGAGGGTTCCCTGAACACGAGGGAGGCTCCCGGTGAATACGGCATGGTATATTCTTTTTATCTCCTGCCTGCGCATCAGCTCGTTCATCCGTCTCAGGGATTTGCCCGTGAGCGAAAAGAGGGCCACGCCGCTCGCCACCCTGTCGAGCCGGTGCACCGCATGGAGAAACACATTGCCGGGTTTGTGCCGGGTTTCTCTGATCATCGCCCTGGCGCGGTCTTCCAGACTGTCGCGGGAACCGCCTGCAGGCTGGGTCAAAAGGCCGTACGGCTTGTTGAGGGCGAGGAGGTGGTTGTCTTCGTAGAGCACCTCCGGGCAGGGCGCCTCGGTCCGGTGATTCACCGGCCGTTCTCCCGGCACGGTCCGGGAAGCCACCGTGCATAGGTGCCGCTTGGCACGGGGAGCACATCGGGCGAGCCGGTCAGCAGCATTTCTCCCTCTTCGATGCAGGAATCCCGGAAAGACCTGCTCACCACCCTCAAGAAATTGGCCAGCGCCACGGGGGTAAGGGAAGGGGTGTGCGACGAGAGCAGGAGAAAGCAGGGGGTGTCCGACATGAGGGACCAGCACTTCTCAAGGGTGGAGGCGAGCTCCCGGTCGATCTTGTAGATCTCGCTGCGCCTTCCATGACCAAAGGTCGGAGGGTCCAGAATGACGGCATCGTAGCGTTTGCCCCGTCTGATCTCACGGTCGAGGAACTTGTTCACATCCTCCACGATCCACTGGATGGGGGCCTGATCGAGGCCGTTGAGCGAGGCGTTTTCCCGCGCCCACTTCACCATGCCCTTGGATGCATCCACGTGGCAGACCCGTGCCCCTGCCCGTGCGGCGGCCATGGTCGCCCCGCCCGAGTAGGCGAAGAGATTGAGCACGGACACCGGCCGGGCGCGATCCTCGGCATGAGCCTTTTCAATCATGGCGGTGATCCAGCTCCAGAGCTCCCGCTGCTCGGGAAAGATGCCCAGGTGTCCGAAATCCGTGGCGGAGAGCCTGAAGCGCATGCCGCAGACCGTGATCACCCACTCCTCGGGCAGGGGTCTCTTCAAGCGCCATTGGTTTCCCCGGACACGGTCGAAGGAGGCGTCGGCCTCGCCCCACCGGGACGTGTCAGCCTGCGGCCGCCAGATGGCCTGAGCGCTGGGCCGGACGATCCGGTACGGTCCGAATCGCTCATACTTCCTCCCATCCCCGCTGTCTATGAGCTCGTAGCCTTCACCCCGGGTGGATTTTTCATCCGGCTTCTTCCCGCGGGGCTTGTGCGGCACGGATTTTTTGGCAAAGACATCACGCTTATTCATTCTCTGTCCGTCCATAGACGATTTCTTGGAAACGACATCTGTCGCCCCTATCGAACACCAGACCATACCCCAAAGAGCCTCTGCCCGCAATGGCAGAAAATGGAAGGAAAAGGTGAAAATTCATATGGTATGTTCATAATTTACACGACGTGTGGATTCCGTCCTGACTGATCACAGGCATACCCCGCATTTTTCACCGTATCCGGGCTTTTAAGGGCCTGCCGCATTTTCTCTGCCCGTGTGCGTAAAACATCCATCACATTTTTTCTTCATCTTCACCCATTCAATTTATTGACTTCGACAGGCCAACCTGATAAACTGAATGGTGATTCATGCTGATGAAGTTACCTTAAATAACCCATATACGGAGGAGGTAGTAATGGTCAGGAAAATCAAAAAGGCCGCGGTTATCGGGTCTGGTATCATGGGGGGAGGCATAGCCGCCCTCATGGCAGGCGCGGGTGTCGACGTACTGCTGTTG
>JAHDQN010000014.1 GCA_018433775.1 Deltaproteobacteria bacterium | reverse complement strand
GGTCCTTGACGGCCTCGATGTCTTTTCCATTGATCTTTATCGTGATTTTTTCCATGGCTTTTGTCCTTATTCTACCCGTACTGCGTCGAATTTGCAGACGTCTCTGCACACCCCGCACTTGATGCACCTGCTCTGGTCGATCACATGGGCCTTCTTTCTCTCGCCCGTGATGCATGCCTGGGGGCACTGCTTGGCGCACAGGGTGCACCCGGTGCAGGCGTCAGCATCGATATGGAAGGTGACGAGGTTCCGGCACACCCCGGCAGGACAGCGCCTGTCTCTGATGTGTGCCTCGTATTCCTCGCGGAAGTACTTGATGGTGGACAGAACCGGGTTGGGCGCTGAAGACCCCAGTCCGCAGAGCGCACCGTAGCTCAGCACATCACAGAGCTCTTCGAGCAGCTCGATGTCGCCTTCCTTGCCCCTGCCCTCGGCGATGTCGGCCAGGATCTGCTTCATCCTCGGCAGACCGTCCCTGCAGGGAGTACACTTGCCGCAGGACTCCTCGGCCAGGAAGGAGATGAAGTATTTGGCCACGTCGACCATGCAGGTGGCCTCGTCCATGACGATGATGCCGCCCGAGCCCATCATGGAGCCCGCCTTGCTCAGGGAGTCGAAGTCGATGGGAAGGTCCGCCAGACTCTCGGGGATGCAGCCGCCCGAGGGTCCGCCGGTCTGGACGGCCTTGAACATTCTGCCGCTGCGGATCCCGCCGCCGACTTTTTCTACGAGCTCACGGATGGTGGTCCCCATCGGGACCTCTACAAGACCGGTGTTGACCGCCTTGCCTGCAAGCGAGAACACCTTGGTGCCCGGAGACCCTTCAGTGCCGGTCTCACGGTACCACTGAGGACCGTTGTTGATGATCAGCGGAACATTGGCCCATGTCTCCACGTTGTTCAGGACCGTGGGCAGGTCATAGAGCCCCTTCTCCACCGACCGGATATACTTGGCCCTGGGCTCGCCCACCTTGCCCTCGATCGACCTCATGAGTGCCGAGGACTCTCCGCATACAAAGGCCCCGCCTCCACGGGTGATCTTGATGTCGAAGTCGAACCCGGTCCCCAGGATGTTTTTGCCCAGAAGGCCCATCGCGGTCGCATCCTCTACGGCCTTCTTCATGACCTTCACGGCCAGGGGATATTCATCACGGATATATGCGTATCCATGATGGGCACCCACGGCCCATGCGCCCACGATCATACCCTCTATGACGGCATGCGGGTTGCCTTCCATGATGGACCGGTCCATGAATGCCCCTGGGTCCCCCTCGTCGCCGTTGCAGAGCACGTAGCGGACCTCGGAGTCGATCGCCCTGCACGACCTCCACTTCGTCCCCGCAGGGAACCCTCCGCCGCCGCGGCCCCTGAGCCCGGACTCCGTAATCATGTCGATGATCTTGTCGGGGTCAATGGAAAAGGCCTTGGCCAGCGAGGCATACCCGCCCCGGGCGATGTAGTCGTCGATTTCAAACGGATCTATTTCCCGCAGGCCCTTGAGGATCATCCCCTTCTGGTGAGCATAGAACGGAATACCCTGGAATGAGGCGGACCGTTTCTTTGTCTGCGGGTCCTTATACCCGAGCGACTCGATCACCTGGCCGTTCTTCACGGTCTTCTCGATGATCTCGGGCACGTGCTCCGGCTTGACCTCTAGATAGACGATATCGTTTCCGAAAGAAACCACCGGCCCCTTGCTGCAGAACCCCTGGCACCCTGTCACCTTGTGCCTGAGCTCGATCTTGCACGCAAGGCCCTGTGATTCGATCTCCTTCTTGAAGGCCTCGGCCACTGCACTGCTCCCTTTCGCAAGGCACGGGGTCCCTCCGCATACGTAGATAACCGGATATTCATTCTTCTGGGATTCAGCGATCTTTGCCCTGTAACTTTCGAGCGCTGCAACCGACTGAAGCTTCCTGTTGACCATGGTCATCACCCTCCCCGTTCCTTATTTGTACTTCCTGAGGTTCTTCAGGACGTCCTGGGGAGAAGACCCCTCGTAGTAATCCTCGTCATCGACCATGACGACCGGAGCCAGTGCACACGCGCCGACGCAGTTTACCGTCTGCAGGGTGAACCTCCCGTCCTTTGTCGTTCCTCCGGGCTCTACGCCCAATTCCTTGCCGATGATGTCGGTCAGGGTGTGGGCGCCTTTGAGATGGCACGCGGTACCGGTGCAGACCTTGCATGTATGCCGCCCCACCGGCTTGAGTGAAAGGGCCTTGTAGAAGGTCCCCACTCCGTAGATCTTGCTCTCCGGAACACCCAGGACCTCGCTGACCCTCTTCATTCCCTCTTCGGGAACATAGCGGAACGTGTGCTGGAAGTCCTGAAGGATGGCGAGCAACGATTCCTCGGACTTGTCGTAGCGCTCGATGATCTCGTCGATCTTCCTGATATCTATTCCCATATTACTCTTCCTCTTCGCTCAGTCTCAAAATTCTCTCGTAGTCCTTGTCCACCTTCTGCTGGATCAGCTGGATCTCCTTGTCGGTGAGATGCCTGAACCTGCCCTGGCCCTTGAGGTATTCGGTGAGGGGAATCTTTTTATAGGGCTTGTAGGTAAGCCGGTACTTTCCCTCGATCACCTCATAGAGCGGGAAAACGCAGGAATCGACCGCCAGCCTGCCGTACTTGATGGCGTCCTGGGTAGGGATCCTCCAGCCGGTCGGGCATACGGACAGGACATGGACATAGGCGGCGCCCGGTGTTTCAGCGGCCCGCTTCACCTTCTCCATCAGGTCGAACGGAAAGCTCGAGCACGCGGTCGCCACATAGGGGATGTTGTGGGCGACGGCGATCTGGGCCATGTTCTTCTTCTGGGTTCGCTGCCCGATGCTCGCCTTGCCTGCCGGCGAGGTCGTGGTGCTGGCTCCGTAGTGTGTGGAGCTGGAGCGCTGGATGCCCGTGTTCATGTAGGCCTCGTTGTCGTAGCAGATATAGACCATATTGTGACCCCGCTCCAAGGCACCGGAGAGCGCGCCCATACCGATGTCGGCCGTGGCCCCGTCTCCTCCCATGGCTACGAAGTTGATCTTCTTGGCCGGTATCTTGCCCTTTCGCATCATGGCCTTCATCCCGGACTCGCAACCCGAAATCACGGCGGCGGAGTTCTCGAAGGCGTTGTGGATCCAGGGCACCCTCCAGGAGGTCAGCGGCAGGGGCGAGGAGATGATCTCCATGCACCCCGTGGACATGGCCACGATGGTGTCCCGGCCCAGGGCCTTCATCACGTGCCGCACCGCCAGCGCCTCGGCGCACCCCTGGCAGGCACGGTGTCCCGATGTGAAGTTCTCAGACTTCTCAACAAGTCTCGATGAAAATACCGAGAATTTATCCATAGATTTTCGCTCCTTATCCTCTCAGACCGTACAGGGTGAAGCCTTCCGTCTCGCCCTTTGAGGCCTTGGCCTTGCCTTCAAGAATGATCTTCCTGAAATCGCTTCGGGCCACGTCCCTGCCGGCCAGACCGGCTACATAGTTCACGATCGCGGGGGCGTTGGGACGGCCGTAGAGCGCAGAACGCAGCTCCAGGGCCACCGGGCCTCCGGGCCCGCCAAAGCTGATGGCCCGGTCGACCACAATGAGCGACTTCTTCCCCTCAACTGCTCTGCGGAAATCTTCAAAGGGGAACGGCCTCCACAGGCGTATCTTCACGACTCCGACCTTCTCGCCCTCTTCCCTGAGCGCATCCACCACCTCCATGGCCGTCTCCCCGTAGGAGCCCATGGTCACTATGCAGTACTCCGCATCTTCCGTGCGGTAGGTCTCGATGGGGTGGTAGTACCTTCCCGTCAGGTCGCCCCACTCCTTCCAGGCCTTGATGATCGTGGGGTAGGAGTTCAGAATCCCCTGCTCCCGGTTCATCTGCGCTTCGGTGTAAATCTCGGGCATGGCGAAGCAGCCCATGGACACCGGATTGTCCGGATGAAGCGCGTTCTTCATCCTCACCTCGGGCAGATACTTCCGGATCGTCTCGTTGTCTTCATAGATAACCGGCTCGATCATGTGGGTCAGGATGAACCCGTCCAGGTTGATGGCCAGAGGCAGCATCACCGACGGGTCCTCGGATATCCGATATCCGCAGAACACGTTGTCGTAGCACTCCTGCCCGTTCTCCACGAACACGTGGATCCACCCGGCGTCCCTGACCATCATGGTGTCGGTATGGTCGTTCCAGATGGACAGCGGCCCGGACAGGGACCGGTTGGCCAGCGCCATCACCATGGGCAGCCTCATGGACGCGGCGATGTAGAAAATCTCGGCCATGAGGGCCAAACCCTGGGAGCTCGTGGAGGTGAAGGTCCTGGCGCCTACCGCCGAAGAACCGCAGCACACGCTCATCGCCGAGTGCTCGCTCTCGACCGGCACATACTCCGCATCGAGCTCGCCGTTGGCCACGATCTCGGAGAGATGCTCAACGATATGGGTCTGCGGGGTGATGGGGTACGCCGCAATGACATCGACATTGGCCTGCGCCACGGCATCGGCCATGGCGATGGATACCTCGATTCCTTTTCTCTGTCTGGCCATATCCTGCTATCCCTCCTCGGCAATCATCGTGATGCAGCCCACCGGGCACTCTTTCGCACAGATCCCGCACCCTTTGCAGTAGGTCAGATCCGCCTCGAAATGACCGTCAGAGGCCCGCACGATGCAGGCGTCGGGACAGAACAGCCAGCATACCCCGCACTTGATGCACTGCGAGGCCTCGACCACCGGACGCTCGGACCTCCACGACCCCGTCTCATATACCCGGGCATTGCCGACCTCGGTCACGACGCTGCCCGCCTCGAGTTCCTGCCATGTTATCTTTTCCATTGGTTTTGCCATGGTTCTTATTCTCCTATGGAAACCTCTTGGTACGCACGTTCCATGGCCTTGAGGTTTCTCTCTCCCAGTTTCTTGCCGAATCTTTCCAGAAGAGGCTCTTTGATGTCATCGATCCCGATCAGCCCGGTGGCCCTGATGAAGCCGCCCAGCATGGTGGTGTTCACAATGGGCCTCCCCAGCTCCTCAGTGGCGATGATATTTGCGTCCACCGTCACCACCTTTAAGGAGCGCCCCGGTGCGGTCACGACTTCCTGCGGTTTCTTTTTGGTGTTGAGAATCAGGATTCCGCCCTCGCCCATTCCCTCGGTGGGATCGAGCAGCGAAAGCAATCCCGGGTCCAGCACGATCACGACATCGGGCTCGTATACCTTGGCCCTGATGTTGATCTTCCGATCGTCCACCCTGCAGAAAGCCACCACCGGCGCACCCCTGCGCTCAGGTCCGAAACTGGGGAATGCTTGAGCGAAATTGCCTTTGTTGATTGCCGCAATGGCTATGAGCTCCGCCGAGGTGACAGCTCCCTGTCCGCCTCTTCCATGCAACCTGATCTCTAGCATATCTTCTCCTTGCGCAAAACTGAATGGTGATTCATATCACTTCCGTTCGTGGGCTGTCAAGAAAATGTAGAGATAATATGACTCCTTATTTCCTGATGGGGCCTTCATTTACCACGTATATCAACGGCCGTTTTCGATATAGCTGCCTCTATGTAAGAACGCATTTATATGATCCGCAGGATATGAAACAGAGAAACCACGATTCAAGTCCAATGCCCTATTGATGCCTGCCGTTCTGTAAACGATTCACCGAAACCAAGGAAGAGATCGTGATGCCGGCCTGGAACGGACCGTTTCCGGCCGGCGCCTCTGTACCTGTGTATAGAAGCACTACATGCATCATGATTCAGTTCCTGTCAACCCCTATCTGTTCGGACTCCTTGCAGCTATTTCAGGTGTTTTCCCCGGAATGATCGGGTGGTCATCCGGTATCCGATTTCCTTTTACTCGAGACCTCCTGCAGATTCACGTGCCCGGATACACCGGTAAAAACCATCTTCGCTGCTTGATTTACGAGAGGAGGGATGAACCGATCAGATCCCTTTTCTTGAGAATAAAGTCGTGGAACTTCTCCATGAGCGGCATGAACTTCCGTTTTTTGTTATAGACGATATAGAAATCCCTCTTGGTGTTGAGGTCTTTGATACCCAGAGCGATCAGGCTTCCGTTTTTTATCTCCGCCCTGACCACGTTCTTGGAGAGCACCGCGACCCCCAGATTCGCCTCCACCGCCCGCTTGATTCCCTCAGACGAGCTCATTTCCATGGTGACGTTGCGTTCGATGCCGTAGCGCTTGAGCACATATTCGATCAAGCCCCTGGTACCGGACCCCTCTTCGCGCAGGATGATGGGTTCGGGCTCGGAGGTCAGCATCTTGAGGGTGAGATGATCGTTCTTTGCCCACCGGTGCTTGGGGGAGCACACGATCACCAGCTCGTCGCGCATGAAGAACTCGGTGTGGAGATCGGGGTGCTTGGGAGGGTCCTGGAGAAAGGAGAAGTCGAGCTCCCCGGAGATGCACTGCTCGAGGGCCTCCTGCCGGTTCATGATCATGAGCGATATCTCCGCCTTGGGAAAAATCTCCTTGAACTCGCCCAGATACTTGGGGAGCACATAGATGCCGACCGTGCTGGAGGTGCCCAGGACGAGCTTGCCCACATCCCCGGAGCTGAACTCGTTCATGACCGCGTCAATCTCGTCGATGAGGTTCAGAAGCCTCTCCGAGTAGGTATAGAATACTTTGCCCGCGTCGGTCAGGGCGATCTTCCGGTTGATTCTCTCAAAGAGCTTCACGTTCAGGGAATCTTCCAGGTCTTTGATCTGAATGCTCACCGAGGGCTGGGAGAGGTGCATCTTCTTGGCCGTCTTTGTGATGCTCAGGGTCTTTGCTGCAATGTTGAAAATATGTACCTGATGAATATTCATCCTGTCTCCGGATATGATTTACTTTTCTTTAAGCATATCATAAGAGTTATATATTTGACACCTTGAAAAATCGTACATTATAAGGGCCTTAAGCCTATAGCATAACGTTCAAGAGCTATAGACCTCCTTTTTGGGCCCACAACCACCTCATATTGAGTGGGCCTCTTTTTTTTGCTATTATAACCGGATGGCCAGGAAAGAGGAACCGTTCCATGCCCCGTTCAAAAAACTCAAGGGTGTGAAGATAACGCCCGGGAAGAAGGACACCCCCCCGCCCGAGCCGGCGAGGCAGAAACAGCCGCCTGCGCCGCCGGACGACCATGAGATCTTCGCCTCCGCCATGCGCGGGGTGACCCCGCTCGGAAACGACCGCGTCGTGCCCGAGCCGGCCGATAGAAAAGATGTCGTGGATTCCGTCAGGGAGAGCGTGCGCAGGCAGGACCAGGAGGTGATCGATACACTGAAAGCCCTGGTCAGGGGCGCGGCTCACTTCGACATCACCTGCACCGGCGAGTACCTCGAGGGGCACACCATCCCGCTCGACCCCAAAACCATGGCCAAGCTCAAGGCAGGGGAGCTCACGGTCCAGGGGCACCTGGATCTCCACGGCTACACCCGGCAGGCCGCCGAGCAGGTGCTCGTGTCGTTTATCTTAAGCTCCCACGCGCTCGGCCACCGGGTGGTGCTCATCATCCACGGCAGGGGGCTCAAGTCGAGCCGGGGCCCGGTCCTCAAGGAGCAGCTCGTCAGGTGGCTCACCACGGGCAGCCTCTCCCACCTCGTTCTGGCCTTCAGCTCTGCCCGGCCCTGCGACGGCGGCACCGGGGCGCTCTATGTCCTGCTCAAGAAGCGGCCGAAGAAGTCCAAGTGGAACCGTCCCGGATAGCGGCCTTCAGGTGCCCGGAGGCTGAAACAGCCCGCTGTACAGAGAAGCTCCCCCCTCAAGCGGGAGGGTCAATCAATGGCATGAGCCTTTAAGACAAGCCCTGGAACCTTTCGAAGCAGCAAGCTTGAACGGGAATCAGACCCGTCCTTTAAAAGTCCGTCAAAAAGCGAACGAAGAAGGAGGATTGAATTGCACAGAACGAGCCCTCACCAGGACAGGAATCTCCTGGTGCGGCACAATCCCGCCCTCCTCCGCACACTGCAGGGGAGGTGCTTCCCGCCGCTGCATCTTCCCGCCCGCGAGAGGGTCATGTCCTGCGGGTCGTTTCTGAACACGAGTTCCGGCCGTTCCGCCGTGCGTTCACCGGCCGGGAAGTTATCGGCGCACCCTATCAGGTATACCGGCTAGCCTGACAGGCAGGGAGTGTGGTACACTGACCCGTGCGCGGATAAAGTGATCCCCGGAACATCCCGGGAACACCGGATGTGAAAATGCCGGTCGTGCTTTTTTAAGGACAGGCATAGTGGCGCGGCACCGACGACATCCGGTTTTTTTCATGATGTTCTTCGCGCTTGTAATCCGGGAGAGAGTGATAGGCAGGGTGACGATGAATATTCCCAGGGCCGGGCAGATGACGGATTCTCGCAAGACACGCATGACGAATGCCGCGATGAGGGTCATTCCCGCCGGAGAGCGGCCGGGAGATTCGGGGAGCGGCGGCTCGACCAGCCGGGGCACGGGGCATGATCGCTTCCCTGCCCTGAGCGTGCGGGCCGCGACTGCATTGCTGTCCCTGTGCCTGACGGCCCTGGTGTTTCTCCTCCTGTCGCCGGCATCCGTGCAGGGCGGGCAGGAGCGCACGATCATCGACGCGGCGGGCAGGACGGTGAGACTGCCCCAGCGGATCGATCGCGTCGTCTGCTCGGGTGCGGGTTGCCTCCGGCTGCTGACCTACCTGAGCGCCCATGACCTGATCGTTGCGGTCGACAGCATCGAGAAGCGCAGCACCGTCTTCTCTGCCCGGCCCTATACGATCGCCAACCCGCAGTTCAGGGACTATCCGCTCTTCGGCGAATTCCGCGGGTTCGACCAGCCCGAGCTCATTGTCTCGCTTGAGAGACGGCCCCAGGTGATCTTCAAGACCTTCGCCTCATCCGGATACAATCCGGACGAGCTCCAGAGCAAGACCGGCATCCCGGTCGTGGTGCTGAATCACGGCGATCTCGGTGCCGGCCGGCAGAATCTTTTCCATGCGCTTCGCCTCATGGGCGCGGTGGTGGGAAAAGAACGGCGCGCCGGGGAGGTGATCGCCTTTTTCGAGCATGCCATCAGAGATCTCGGCATGCGGACAACAGACATCCCCGTTGACCGGCTCAGGTCGTGCTTCGTGGGCGGCATCGCCTTTAAGGGACCTCACGGCCTTCAATCTACCGAGGCAATGTATCCTCCCATTGCGTTCGTCAATGCCGTGAATGTCGCGGCGCAGCCTGACCGGCGTATCCAGAACATCACCGTGGCCAAGGAACAGATCGTGGCATGGGACCCTTCCGTTATCTTTCTCGACCTCTCCACCATCCAGCTGGGAGACCGTGCCGGCGCGCTCTTCGAGCTGAAGACCGACGCGGCATACCGCACCCTCAGCGCCGTCAGGTCGGGCAACGTCTATGGAGTGCTGCCCTACAACTGGTACTCGCAGAACCTGGGCTCGATCCTTGCGGATGCATACTTTATCGGAAAGGTTCTCTACCCGTGGCGGTTTACGGATATCGATCCCAAGGCAAAGGCGGACGAGATCTATGCGTTTCTGGTGGGGAAAGAGGTCTTTGCCGAGATGAACGCCGCTTTTGCCTCTCTGGTGTTCGAAAAAATCCCCTTGGAGTAGCCCGCACATGCATTTCGACGACGGCCAGGTTCCCGAAGAATACACCCGATACATCGGCCGCAAGATCGCCGTGATCCTGGCGGGCGTGGCCGTCCTGCTGGGGCTGCTGGTGGTGAGCGTCTCCCTCGGCTCGATGTCCATTCCGCTTCTCGACGTGGTGCGAACCCTGGCGGGAAGAAGCGTATCCGAACGCCTCGACATCATCATCCTGAACATCCGCCTGCCCCAAGCCCTGACCGCCGCGGCGGCCGGCGCAGGGCTTGCGGTCTCGGGCGCGGTGATGCAGTCGGTCCTGCGCAACCCGCTCGGCTCGCCCTTTACCCTGGGCCTGTCGCACGCCGCAGCCTTCGGCGCGGCACTGGCGGTCATGATCCTTGGCGCCGGCACCATGACGAGCTCGAACGTGGGCGCGGTGCACATCTCAAGCCCATACACCACAACGGGCATCGCCTTTTTCTTCTGCCTGGTCAATGCAGGGGTGATCATCGCGGTCTCCCGGCTCCGCCGGAGCACGGCCGAGGTCATGGTGCTCACCGGCGTGGCCCTGGGCGCGCTCTTTACCGCCGGGACCATGTTCCTGCAGTACTTCGCCGACGACATGCAGCTTGCGGCCATGGTGTTCTGGACCTTTGGCGACACGGCCCGTGCGAGCTGGTCCGAGCTCGGGGCCATCGCCGTGCTCACGCTTATGCTCTCGCTCTTCTTCCAGCACAACAGCTGGAACTACAACGCGATCGACGCCGGTGACGAAACCGCCAGGGGACTGGGCGTGCGGGTGGACCGGGTGCGGCTCCTGGGCATGCTGGCCACCTCCCTGCTGACCGCGGTGATCGTGGCCTTTCTCGGAATCATCGGTTTCGTCGGCCTGGTGTGCCCGCACATGGTGCGCCGGGTCATCGGCGGCGACATGCGATTCCTCATCCCCGCGTCCCTGGTCACCGGCGCGGTCCTGCTGCTCGCCTCGGACACGGCGGCGCGGCTGCTCCTGGCCCCGCACGTGTTCCCGGTCTCTGTTCTGACCGCATTTCTGGGCGCCCCGGTTTTCGTCGCGCTCATCGTCAGGGGGGGCAGGCGATGATCCTGGAGATCAACCATGTCTCCTTTTCCTACGGCAGCATCGGGGTGCTTCGCGACGTCCGGTTCAGCGTAAGCCCGGGCGAGGTGCTGGCCATCCTCGGGCCCAACGGTGCCGGCAAGACCACCCTGCTCAAGTGCATCAACGCCATGCTGCGCCCGGAAACCGGGTCGGTCCTCGTCGAGGGGCACGAGGTGCTGCAACTCGCCCCCTCGGACATCGCCCGCAAGGTCGGGTATGTGGCACAGCAGAGCGAGCCGGCTCGGCTCACCGTGTTTGACGCCGTGCTCATGGGCCGCAGGCCGCATATCCGCTGGAAGGTCTCTGAACGCGACCTCATGGTGGTGGATGCCGCGCTCAAACGCCTGGGGCTCGACAACCTCGCGCTCAGGTACATCGACCAGCTCAGCGGGGGCGAGTTCCAGAAAGTGAACATCGCCCGGGCCCTGGTCCAGGAGCCTTCGCTCCTGCTGCTGGACGAGCCCACCAGCAGCCTCGACCTGAAAAACCAGATCGAGATCCTCTCGCTGATCCGGCGTGTGGTCTGTTCCCACCGGATCGCCGCGGTCATGACCGCGCACGACATCAACTCCGCGCTGCGCCACGCCCACAAGATCCTCTTCCTCAAAGACGGCATGGTCTTTGCGGTCTGCGGGAGCAGGGACGTGACCGCCGCAACCGTGGAGGCGGTCTATGGGGTGCGGGTGGAGATTCACCACGTGGGCAGCATCCCCCTGGTGGTGCCATTGGATGGGCAGAAAGCATAGCCGCCACTCGGCTTTGACGCTTCCCAACCGGGCGGGCAGAGAGACTGTACTTCGGGAGCCAAGGGGAAATATCTTTTTCCTCTTGGCTTGAATTACTTACTGGTCTCCATTCTTTTTGCCATCGTCATTTTCCGGAAACAGCTCTGCATATTCCTCGGGATAAATCTTTTTCGCGCATTCAGGGCAGATTCCGTGGCTGAACTGTGCCTCTGAATGCTCATGAATATACGACTCGATTCGCTTCCAGTAACCCTGGTCGTCCCGGATCTTTTTACACGAGGCACAGATGGGCAGAAGGCCGCTCAAGACCTTTACACGGGCCATGGATTCCTTCAGCTCCGCTGTTCTCTCCTCGACCTTCTGTTCGAGCGTCTGGTTGAGCTCCGCGTTCTTTTCCAGCTCCTGCTGCGTGATGCTCAGGGCGCCGTCGGTGATGATGCCGTTCTGATACGAGAGGCAGAAAACCATGACGATCACGATGATGTGGTTGAGGGTTGAGGACAGGAGATGAAAATGAACATCGGGCTGGGCATGGTTCAGGGCAAAGATGTAGAGGGAGATTGTCAGGGCGAGAAAGATGATCGATACAATTGCAAGCACACGGCGCGTGCCGAACATGGCCGCGTAGACAATGACGGCGAGCATCAGAACGCTGAAGCTGTTCGCGCCCGTTTCGATCTGAACGAACACCTTGACCAGATTGCCCATGATGGCAAGGATGGTAACCACCGCTATACTGACGGTCACCACCGCGCGGTAATTCCCTTTCCTGATAAACACAACCCCGCAGATGAGGGTGGTAATGAAGATCAGGTCGATGATGAAGATGCCTGTCAGCTCACGCGGGTTGTTTCTCAGGATATTGATGATGAAATAGAGCACCATTACCGGAAGCAGGATAAGATGCGACCAGAGCAGGACAGCGGCCTTCTGCCGAATGACGAACGACGAGCCGGCATACCTTTCGAGGAAATAATTCCTGATCATGCCCTTGATCATGGCCGCCCCCCTTACCAGATCAGATCATGAAAAATTGAATTATATCATGTCATCCATATCGAAGAAAGGAGTTTTTCTTTTCAGTTAAATCGGGGACGGGTTCACAATAGCTGGACCAATACCCCATGAGCCCGCCTGGATGCGTGCTCTCCCCTTGCGCTCAAGCCAGGCATGCTTGCATATACGATCTGTGGCTCAAGCCTTGGGCCTTGCCTCTCTGCATGGGCGGGGAAGGTGTTCCTTCAAGGTTCTGTTGGGCTCCCGCATGCAGTCCGCACTCGCAAGCTATGCGCACGCTATCTGCTGCAACCTCATAAAGAGCTCGCCCACGGCGTTGGAGAGCCTGATGTTCTCGTTTGCACCCCTGCGGATGCCGCGCAGACAGGTGGCCGCATCCTCGAGTTCCAGAAGGTCTATTCCCCGTAAGGAGAATCCCCTCAGCTCTTCATTGATCACGGATTCGCCACCGCCCGCAAGGACGAGCAGGTCTCTGATCAGGGACTCGGCCAGGAGCACCACCACGGGCAGGATATCGGCGCCCTTTTCCTGCGATGGGAAGTACTTCTTCGCCAGGTGAACCGGATCGCCTTGACGCAAGGCCTGGAGGATTTCCGCGCGGATCCGGAGCACGAGGTCCTGGTCGAAGTCCTTAAGCCCGCCTAAGGTGCCTGAGGTGAGCCGCAGAAAGGTCTGGTCCATGGGGCCCTTTGTACGGGCTGCGGCATCGAGCGGGGCGAAGCGAAGGACCTGACAGCGCGAGACGATGGTGGGGAGCAGGAGCGAGGGGTTATGGCTCACCAGGATGATCAGTGTTGCGTCCGGCGGCTCTTCGAGGGTTTTGAGAAGGGCGTTGGAGCTCGCCTTGTTCATCTGCTCCGCAGGCTCGATCACGACGAACCGGGTGCGGGCCTCGAAAGGCTTGAGGCCCACCTCGGAGATCAGGCCCCGGATACCCTCGACCAGGATGCGCCCGTTTGCCGGGGTCACCGTGAGATAATCGGGATGGGAATGGCTGCGCGCCTTCAGGCACGATCTGCAGGCATCGCAGGGGTCCTCCGTCCTCTCAAGGCAGTTGACCGCCTTGAAAAACTCCCGCGCGACCATGGTCTTTCCCACACCCGCCGGCCCGGAGAACAGGAGCGCGTGCGGGAGCCTGCCGGTCCGTACAAACCCGCGCAGTATCTCGATCAGGTCTTCGTGTCCGACAATGTCTGCCCACATATTTCTTTTCATATATCAAGCAGAGTCTCCGGGCAACCACGATGTCCTCCGGGTGCGATTCATCTCCTGCACGTGTCATATTCCCGTTGCCTTTCACCCGGGTACCGGCATACCTCTCGTCCCGACCCGGGAAACGTCGTTTCCCCCGGACAATCTTCATGGAGAATCAACCGGGAGACCCGGCTTCAGGACAGGGATATATCGGGAAATTCCCGCACCCTCGCCCGAACAGCAATGGCTTGACTTGATCCCTCCTTTTCAGATAATAGCCTATGATCTAAAGATACCGGTTACGGAAGGGAGAACAGATGAGGAGATATCGTACGGAGAATCTGAGAGACATAGTCATTCTATCTCACTCGGGAGCCGGCAAGACGTCCCTGGGTGAGGCGCTCCTGTTCAACGCCAAGACAACGACACGGCTGGGAAAGGTGCTCGAGGGCAATTCCGTGCTCGACTTCGAACCCGAGGAGCAGAAGCGGCAGTCGTCCATATTCAGTGCACTCCACACCTATAAATGGAAAAATATCGGAACCATCATCGTAGATACCCCGGGCGATCCGAACTTCACCTCCGAGGCCATCCTCGGACTGAAGTCGGCGGACAACGCCCTCTTCGTCATCGATGCGATCGACTCCATCAAGCCGCACTCCGAAAACCTGTGGGGCCTGGCCGGCAAGGAAGGGATCGCACGCATCTGCTTCATCAACAAGATGGACCGCGAGCGGGCCGATTTCGATCAGGTGCTTGCCGACATCTCCGAGGTGTTCGAGATCAAACCCCTGGTCCTCACCCTGCCCATCGGTTCCGAGGAGAAGTTCGCCGGTGTCGTGGACATTCTGAAGAAAAAGGCATACCTCTATGAAAAAGACGGTTCGGGAAAATTTTCCGAATCCGACGTTCCCGCCGACATGAAGGACACGGTCGAGGAGATTTACGGCAGGGTCGTGGAAGACCTGGCCGAGGTGGACGACGCCCTGATGGAGAAATATCTCGAAGGCGGCGAGCTGACTGCTGACGAGCTCGCCACGGCCCTTTCTTCGGGGCTTGCCCAGGGAAACTTCCTGCCGGTGTTCGCGGGATCCGCGACATTGAACGTGGGCGTGCAGCCTCTGATGGACTTCATAAATTCCTCCGGCATCTCCCCCCAGCAGCGAAAGCTCCCCGAGCTCAGGAACAAGGAGGGAGAAACGCGGGAGATCAAGGCATCCGAGGACGAGATGTTCTGCGGGTATGTATTCAAGACCATGAGCGACCCGTACACCGGCACACTGAGCATCATCCGCTGCTATTCCGGAACATTGACGCCCGACTCCTCGGCCTTCAACTCCTCCAGGGATGTCAAGGAGCGGATCGGTACGCTCCTGCAGCTCGAGGGGAAGAACCAGAAGCCTCTGGAAGAGGTGGGCCCAGGCGACATTTTCGCCATCGCGAAGCTCAAGGAGACCAAGACGGGCGACACCCTGCTCAGCGAGTCGCTGAAGTATGACCTGTCCTCTCCCGAGTTCCCGGAGACCATCATGAGCATGGCCGTCAACCCCAAGACCAAGGCGGACGTGGAGAAGATCATGCCCGCCATGCAGAAGCTCATGGACGAAGACCCGGTGCTCGAGGTGCACCGCGACGAGCAGACCGGCGAGTTCATCCTCTCCGGACTGGGCCAGCTCCATATCGAGATCGCGGTGGACAGGCTGAAGAGGCGCTTCGGTGTGGAAGTGGATCTCAAGACGCCCAAGGTGCCTTACAAGGAGACCATCACCGGGTCGTGCAGGGTTCAGGGCAAGCACAAGAAGCAGACCGGCGGCCACGGCCAGTACGGCGACTGCTGGATCAAGGTCGAGCCCCAGGAGCGCGGCCAGGGCTTCGAGTTCGTGAACGCCATCGTGGGAGGCGTCATACCCAGGCAGTATATCCCCGCGGTGGAAAAGGGCGTGCTGGAGGCCATGCAGAACGGCCCGCTGACCGGCAACCCCGTTGTGGACGTGAAGGTCACGCTCGACTTCGGTTCGTACCACGAGGTGGACTCCTCTGAAATGGCCTTCAAGATCGCCGGATCCCTCGCCTTCAAAAAGGCTATGGAAGAGTGCCGCCCCATCCTGCTGGAGCCCATCATGAACATCTCGGTGGTGATTCCGGAGGAGAGCATGGGCGACGTCATGGGCGACCTCAACAGCCGCAGGGGAAAGATCGAGGGCATGAATGCCCGGGGCAAGTATCAGGAGCTCAAGGCACAGGTTCCCCTGGCCGAGGTGCTCACCTATGCGCCGACCCTCACTTCCATGACCTCGGGCAGGGGCACCTACACCATGAGTTTCTCCCACATGGAGCCCGTGCCCTTTAATATCCAGGAAAAGCTCGTGGCAGAGGTGAAGGCAGCACGAGATGGAAAATAACGGAACAGATGCTGCAAGAAATTTGTTCCAGACCATTCAGGCCATGAGCGTGTCCGAGAAGCTGGATCTGGCGCGTAAGGGCAGCAAGGAAGCACGTTCCATCCTGATCCGGGATGCGAACAAGCTGGTTCAGCTTGCGGTCATCCAGTCGCCCAAGATCACCGAGGGCGAGGTGCTGATGATCGCAAGCAACCGGCAGATCAACGAAGAGGTGCTCAAGCACGTCGCCATTAATCGCGAGTGGCTCAAGAACTACCGGATCAGGGTCGCCCTGGCCAACAATCCCAAAACCCCTCTGCCCGAGGCGCTCAGGCAGGTCGCGTATCTGAAGGCGCGTGAGCTCACCCAGCTCGCGAAGTCCAAGTCCGTAGCCAGGGCGCTTACCGTGGTTGCCGAGCAGCGGCTCAAGCAGGTGAAGAAATGAAGAGAGCAGGCGTACTTACTTTAAGCGACAAGGGGTCGAAAGGACAGCGGGAAGACAGGAGCGGAGAGATCCTGAAAAACATGCTCTCCGGCCTGGGGCTTTCCATCGACCGCTACGAGATCATTCCCGATGAGGAGGAGCTCATCAGAGACATGCTCATATCCTGGACCGACGAGCTCTGCCTCGATCTGATCGTGACGACCGGGGGCACGGGGCTGTCTCCGCGGGATGTCACCCCCGATGCCACCCTCTCGGTCATCGACAAGCGCGTATACGGCATGGAAGAGGTCATGCGCAGCGCGAGCCTGGAGAAAACCCCGCATGCCATGATCTCCCGGGCCGTAGTCGGGGTGCGGAAAAAGACCCTCATCGTCAACCTCCCCGGAAGCCCTTCGGGCGTGAAGGACTGCATGGAGAGCATCGCACCCGCCCTTACCCACGCCATCGACAAGATCGGCGGGGATATGAGCGAGTGCGCACCCCCTTCACGGTAATAACAGTTATCATGTAAAGCTGCCGGGCCTGTTTGCCGATTCTGTAGTAATACGAATCGTATGCAGGAGGAGGCGATTGAGGCTCAGGCGCGATACCCGCTATTTATCCGACCTTCACGAACCGGGAAAGACGGTTCAGTTCCACGATTTTCAGGGTGTTGAACGTACCTGCCCGGTAAGGGATTTCTCCAGGACCGGCCTCTCGTTCCTTCTGGAAGACGGAAGCCTGATCTTCCGTATCGGAGATATCCTGGAGATCCGTTTTTTCTCCTATGAGAAAGAGGCGCACTCCGGTGCGGCCACCATCGTCCATGTCCAGGACGATTGCCTCGACGGAAAGGTGATCTCCCGGATCGGGTGCCACTTCGAAAACCCCATGGATGTTTCCACCATTATCCGGGGCGACAAGGTCAAAAAGCTCAGGAACGAGTACATCGACTTCATCCAGTCTCTGGCCGTGGAAGACAACCTCAACGAGGAGTTCGTGCACCTCACCTCGCACCTCCACTATCTCCTGAGCAACTTCCGCAAAAAGCTGGAAGAGGAGGAAGAAAAGATCTCCCGGGAAGAAGACCGCGTCAGATCAGAGCTTACCGAAGCCCTGCGGACCATGACCTTCGAGGCCATCAATGACGTGACCCTCAAATACTGCGACCAGTTCAGCCGGATAACGGCCGCTTTTTCCGACTCCAAGCAACACTTCATCCACCGGGAATATTTCCAGAAGACACTCAACGAGTTCTTTCTGACGTCGAAGCTGTTCAACCGGGCATTCACCAAGCCGCTGGGGTATGCGGGCGATTACGAGATGATGAACATCATCTACCGCAACGGCTACGAGGGCGACGATGTGTTTTCCCAGGTCATGAGCAAGGTCGACTGCGAAGGTTCCGCCGCCCTGGCGGTGCGCAACCGGAGGGAATATCTCCTGAAAAAAATCCTCGCGATCTATACCGGTCTGGAGGAAGGGCGCACGGGCAAGGTCGTCAGCATCGCCTGCGGGCCTTGCATGGAGCTGGCGGATCTCCTGGAACACGCCGGAGGGATGAAGAATTCCTTCAAACTCGATGTGGTAGCCATGGACCAGGACCCGAACGCCCTTGCAGATGCCCGGCAGAGGCTGTCTTCCCACGCGGGAAACCACACAGGCATCCGGATCGACCTCGTTCAGGACAATATCAAAAACCTCATTCTGGGCCGGAAGAAAGAGGCGGCCCGCTACGCGAACGCTGACCTCATCTATTCGGCCGGCCTGTGCGACTACCTTTCCGCCAACGCCACCAGCAGGCTCATCGGAGAGCTCTACCGGGACCTGAACCCGGGAGGCTGCCTCGTCATCGGCAACTTCGGCTCCTTTAACCCCCAGCGGTTCAAGATGGAGTACGGCGCGGAATGGTTCCTCATCCATCGCAGTGAGGAAGAGCTCAAGGACCTGGCCCGGGGGCTGCCTGAAGATGTCGCGCTGCACATTGAGAAAGAGCCCGAAGGAGTCAACCTCTTCCTGAACATCGTCAAGCCCCGGTAAGAGCCCCCGAAGATCATCCCGCACATCGTCCGGAAATCCCGCGGCTCCTGTTGAACGCCTTCACGGCGAAATCGGACCCGCTATCCCAGCACGCATCTGCTTGGCACTCGCCCCAACCTTATCGCTCATGAAAGCAGCGGGCAAGCAATGCCCAGAGACGCACTCGGATCAGCCGGGCGCAATCACCCTTCCTCCTCGGGAATACATTGCGGTTCCTCGCGGAACACCTCTTCGAACTGCTTGAGATCAGGCAGGTCGGAAAGGGAGTCGAGACCAAATACCTCCAGAAACCGGGTGGTGGTGTGATACATCAGGGGCTTGCCGTGTCTGATGTCGATGAGCTGGTGCTTCAGGAGGCTTTTCAGAGAAGAGGTGGAGTCGACCCCGCGGATGGAATCGATGGCCTGTTTGGAGCACGGCCCCTTGTAGGCGACCACGGCGAGAACCTCAAGCGAGGGCATGGACAGCCTCACCGGTGCGTGCAGCAGCTTGAGATAGGGCGCATACTCCTCCCTTGTCACGTACTGGTAACCGTTCGATACCCGCTCGATGCGGAAGCTCCTGCCGGTCTCCCCGTACATGCGGTTGAGCTCCGAGACGTACGATTCGAGGTCCTCGACGCTCGTGCCGGGGACCGCCTTGAGGATGTCCCTGGCCGGAAGTGAACCGCTCGCGGAAAATATGAGCGCCTCGATGATCTCCCGGACGTGCATCCGTCTCACCTCCTCTGCCCGCAGAGTATGCCCTGGCGACGATCCATCGCGGTCATCTCCGTACGAGATAGATTGCCGCAAAAAGCCCGCGCTGGACCAACCGCACGATGCTGCGCTTGGAGAGCTCCAGGGACGCGGCAAAGGCCCCGATGAGCTCCATCCGCTCCTGTGTCTCCACGATGTCTTTCAGGGCCACTCGGGGCCTGCCTTTCAGAATGTCCTCGATCCTCGCGATCATGGCCTGGATGTCGAACCGGTTGGCCACGACCTCCATGACATATTTCCTGGTCCGCGCCCTGATGGCGTTGACCGCCTGCAGCAGGGCCCCGATGCTCAAAGGCGAGACCCCTCGCTCTTCCTGGGAAAGGCCCTTGGGAAACTTGTCGCGCAGGAGCAGAGGCCTGCCGGAGAGCTCCAGAGAGGCCTGCCGGATGGCGCGGTAGGCGATGAGCATCTCCTTGAGCTCACGAGCGGGGTTGAAGTCTTCGTCCCGCCCGTCTTCGCCGCTTGCCGGCAGCAGGAGGCAGGACTTGAGCCAGACCAGGTACGAGGCCATTTCCAGAAACTCGCCTGCCAAGCTCACGTCCAGAGACCTGGCCTGTTCCACATACTGCAGATACTGGTCCACGACCGGGCAGACCTCCAGGTTCTCCAGGGTGAAACGGTTCTTCTCGATCAGGTAGAGCAGCAGGTCCAGCGGCCCCTCGAACTCGGGCAGCCTCAGGATGAATTCCGGAGCTGGATACTCCGCCACTGCGGGAAGCACCGCCGCCTTCCCTTACCCGGACATCCGCATGGCGGCGCGGACTTTTTCCATGGTCGCCTCCGACTCTTCACCGGCCCTCGTGGCGCCCTGACGGATGATGTCGTCGATCAGGGAGGCATGATCCCGGTAGTAGTCGATCTTCTCCCAGACGGGCTGGAACTCGCTGATGAGATTCCGGATGAGGATCTTCTTGCATTCCACACAGCCCAGATCCGCGCTCCGGCAGCCGGCCTGGATTTCCCGCCTCTTCTCCTCATCCGTGAAGTACTCGTGCAGGGGGTAGAGGTTGCAGTCTCCCGGTTCGCCCGGATCTTTTTTTCTCAGCCGCTTCACGTCGGTGAACATCTGCATGACCTTCTGCCTGAGGCTTTCCTCTGTCTCGTAGATGAAGATGGCATTGCCGTACGACTTGGACATCTTCCTGCCGTCGATCCCCAGCACCCGGGCCGCCTCGGTGAGAATTTCCCTGGGCTCCTTGAGGATCCCCTCGCCATAGATGAAGTTGAACCTCCTGACGATCTCGCGGGTGAGCTCCAGGTGAGGGAGCTGGTCCTCGCCGATGGGCACCTTGTCCGCATGGTACATGACGATGTCCGCCGCCTGGAGCACCGGGTATCCGAGAAATCCCAGGTTGCTCAGGTCCTTTTCCTTGAGTTCCTCCCTGAGCTCCTTGTAGGCGGGGTTCCGCTCCAGCCAGGGCACCGGCGTGATCATGGACAGGAGCAAAAAGAGCTCCGCATGGTTCTTGATGTCGGACTGCCGGAAGATCACCGAGGCCTGCGGGTCGATGCCCACGCTCAACCAGGTCATGACCATGTCCCGGGAGCTCTTCCGGATGACGGAGGAGTCGCGGAACTCGCTGGTCAGCGCGTGCCAGTCGGCCACGAAATAGAAGCACTGGTAATCCTTCTGGAGCTCAACCCAGTTCTTCAGAACGCCCAGGTAGTGCCCGATGTGAAGATCGCCGGTGGGCCTGATGCCGGATACGATGCGTTTCCTGTCCATATGGCTCCTCGTTATATGCTCAGTAAAATCTGTACGATTGTCCTGATGATGGGGAAAATCACGAAATCCACCACCCGGGTGAAGATCAGCAGCAGCAGGATCATGAACCCGTAGGGTGCAATGGCCGAATACGCCCTGGCCATGTCCGGGGGGAGCAGGCCTTCCAGGATGTGGCTGCCGTCCAGGGGCGGTATGGGGATCAGATTGAACACGGCAAGACCCACGTTGATCATGATCATGATCTCGATCATGAAGCTCAGCGGGAACAAATACGATGCCGCGAGCATGCCGCCGAACGCCTTGTAGACAATCGCAAAAACCACGGCGAGCCCGATGTTGGAGGCAGGCCCTGCCAGCGATACCCACATCATGTCTTTCCGCGGGTTCCGGAAATACCTCGGGTCCACCGGCACGGGCTTGGCCCAGCCGATCATCCGGGTGATGATCAGCACCAGGAGACCCACGACATCGATGTGCTTTATCGGATTGAGGGTGAGTCTCCCGGCGTTCCTGGCGGTGGGGTCCCCGAGCCGGTATGCCGCATATCCGTGACAGACCTCATGGACCGTAATGGAAAAGAGCACGGGCACGATGAGGAGAATAATCTGTTGTATCATGCTGTTCATGGGGAGGCTTATACCGTATGGACGTGGCGGTGTCAAAAAGTTACCGCACGATTTTTCAATGATCCGGACCATCGATAATTGCGGGGCAGGACCTTTCCCCGGGGCGGGGGAGCAGAGGATCGGGGTCACAGAGGATCGGGGTCAGGTCTCAACATATGACATTATGTCATATGTTGAGACCTGACCCCATGATGTGTGTGACCCCATGATGTGTGATCCCATGATGATCCGGAGCCGGACGATTCCTCCTTGACTGCGGATGCCCCATGGGATACAAGAATAATCGCTCTTTTACATGGGGTGGCCGGTTTTTTTGCCGGGCCTGAGATCATACCCGTTGAACCTGATCTGGGTAATGCCAGCGAAGGGAGAACACTGACACCGTACGTGACTGTTCCTGTACCGGCCCAGAAGCCGCCTCCTTTTGCTGGAGGCGGCTTTTTTTCGTCGATCCTCCATGCGACGGACAGGCCGGTGGTCGCCACCCCGGGAGACGATACCTGAAAAAAGGGGGAGAACAGACATGCTCAACGAGGTAACCATCAGCAAGGCGATCATCAGCACCTATATGGAAAAGCTCCTGTGGGCCCTGGAGCTGGACGTGGCCATCGTGGGCGCGGGGCCGTCGGGCCTGGTCGCGGGGTACTATCTGGCCGGGTCCGGAATAAAGGCGGCCGTGTTCGAGAAAAAGCTCTCCATCGGGGGCGGCATGTGGGGCGGCGGCATGATGTTCAACGAGATCGTCATCCAGGAGGAGGCCCGGGAGATCCTGGACGAGCTCGATATCCCGGTGAAGACCTTCGAGCAGGGCTACTACACGGCGGACTCGGTCCACGCGGTGTCCACCCTGATCCACCGGGCCATGGACCGGGGACTGAAGATCTTCAACTGCATCAGCATCGAAGACGTGGTGTTCAAGAACAACCGGGTCTCGGGCCTGGTCATCAACTATTCACCCGTGGAGATGGCCGGGCTCCACGTCGATCCGCTCACTCTTCATTCCTCATTTGTCCTGGACGCCACGGGCCACCCGGCCAATGTCGTGACCGCCCTGGTGAGGAAGATGGGCGTCAGGCTCGACACCCCCACCGGGGGCATCGTGGGAGAGCGATCCATGGACGCCGGGCTCGGAGAACAGCACACGGTGGAAAACACCCGCGAGGTCTTCCCCGGGCTCTTTGTCTCGGGCATGGCGGCCAACGCGTCCTATGGCGGCTACCGGATGGGGCCCGTGTTCGGCGGCATGCTCCTTTCCGGCAGGAAGGCCGCCCGCGAGATCACACAGAGGCTTTAGATCATGAACCGGGAAGTGTTGCGATTGATCGATGCCAACCTCAACCGGGTCACCGAGGGCCTCAGGGTGGTGGAGGACGTGTTCCGCTACATCCGGGATGACGCTCCGATACAGCAGAGGCTTAAAAGAATGAGGCACCGGATCAGCGCGCAGGCCGACTCTGCTCCGCTCGTCTCTTCCCGCGACGCGGCCGGCGATGTGGGCTTCGCCGCGAGAGGCTCTCTGGAAAACAGGAGGGCCTCGATCAGGGATGTCGTCAGGTCGAACATGAAGCGCGCCCAGGAGGGCTTGAGGGTTCTGGAAGAGCTGATGAAAATCGATTCTCCGGACAGGGCAGCGATCATGAAAGAGCTCCGCTACGAGTGCTATCAGCTCGAGCGGGACATGGAGCGGACCTACCGCCCCGTGCTCGGCCCGGGGCTCTACCTCATCCTGACGAGGCCCCGGGCAGGGTACGAGACCCTCGCGAGGATGGCCGTGGCCGAGAAAATTCCTGCAGTCCAGCTTCGCTGCAAGGACGAGAACGCGGAGGCATTCCTCGGGATCGCCCGCGCGCTGAAAGACATCACCGCCGGGACCGGGACCCTTCTCATCATAAACGACCGCGTCGATATTGCGATGATTTCAGGGGCTGACGGCGTCCACCTGGGGCAGGACGACATCCCTCCCCGGGAGGCCAGAATACTGGCGGGAGAGAAAATGCTCATCGGCCTGTCCACCCATACTCTGGAGCAGGTGGAACTGGCCCAGGACGAACCCGTGGACTACATCGGTTTCGGCCCGGTTTTCTCTCCATTTTCCAAAACAAATCCCGACCCCGTCACCGGGGTGGAGGCCCTGGGCCGGGCAGTCGCCCGCTCCGGGCTGCCGGTGGCGGCCATCGGAGGAATCACGCGTGAGCGGCTCGAAGACCTTGCCGGCGTCCCCTGCCACAACGTGGCGTGCATCCACGCCGTTGCGGACGCACCGGACCCGGCGCAGGAGATGCGGGCCCTCAACGCACGAACAGGAGTACGATCATGACACAGAAACAAGAGGCACAGAAAGGGATCATCACCCCGGAGATGCACGCGGTTGCCGAGTATGAAGGGATCGATCCCGGATATGTCCGCGGCTGCGTGAGCGCAGGCACCATCGTCATACCCAAAAACAAGGGGAAACCCCTGCCCCGGGTGAGGGGAATCGGCAAGGACTTAAGGACCAAGGTCAATGCGAACATCGGATCGTCTCCCTACCATATGGATATCCACAATGAGATCGAGAAGCTCCACGCGGCTGTGGCCCACGGAGCCGATGCAGTCATGGATCTCTCCCTGGGCTCCCGGCTCATCGATATCCGCAGGGAGGTTGTCAGGGAGTCGCCGGTGATGGTGGGGACGGTTCCCATCTACCAGACCGCGTTCGAGCTCTCCTCAGCCCGCAGGGACATCACGGACATGACCATCCGCGACTTTCTCGAAACGGTCCGGAGCCAGGCCGAGGAGGGCGTGGACTTCATGACCATCCACTCCGGGGTGACCCTGCAGGCGTTGAAGTCCCTGAGATCGCAGAGGAGGGTCCTGGACGTGGTGAGCCGGGGCGGGTCGTTCCTGGCCGCGTGGATGAGGAAAAACAACCGGGAGTCGCCTCTGTACGAGCACTATGACGAGATCCTGGACATCCTGGCCGAATATGACGTGACCCTGTCTCTGGGCGACGGCATGCGCCCGGGTGCGGTATCCGACGCCACCGACTGCGCGCAGATCTCCGAGCTCGTCACGCTGGCGGAGCTGGCCCGGCGCGCCTGGGACAAGGGGGTGCAGGTCATCATCGAGGGTCCGGGCCATGTGCCCATGAACATGATCCACGAGAACATCCGCCTGCAGAAATCCCTGTGCAAAGGGGCGCCCTTCTATGTTCTGGGCCCATTGGTCACGGACTGCGCGGCCGGATACGACCACATCGCGGGGGCCATCGGCGGTGCGATGGCCGCATACTTCGGCGCGGACTTTCTCTGCTATGTCACCCCTGCCGAGCACCTGCGGCTTCCCACGGTGGAGCACGTGATCGAAGGCGTGGTGGCATCCCGGATCGCGGCCCATGCGGCGGATCTGGCCAGGGGGATGGGATATGCATGGGAGCAGGACGAGGCCATGGCCCGGGCCCGCAAGAATCTGGACTGGGGGCGTCAGACCGCGCTCAGCCTCGACCCGTGCAAGGCGAAGTCCCTGCGCGAGTCCAGCGGGATCGGCATGGACGACGTGTGCACCATGTGCGGAAAATTCTGCGCCATCAAGCGCATGCACGAGGTGCTCTGATCCCCCTGGTTGATTCGGGCCATCCGGACATTATATAGAGAGCCATGCGGTCGGCCGAATCCTCCTTCCGGGTCCGCTTTTCAAGGACGGGAAGGCTCCAGGGCTTGAGATCCGTACCATTGATTCGGAGGCCCAGGCCGGCCCGTGCGTGGAGACGGCGTCCTGAAAACCGCCGGGCGCGGTACCGGACAGGTTTCGCCGTCCTGCGGAGGATGTCGGATCCTTTTGTGCAGGATCCCCTTGAGCCCGCCCAAAAAAACAGCCCGGACAATACACCCTTAGACGGGCATCGTTTTTTGAGGTATATACCGTGCCCATGGCAAAAGTACGCATCAACCGATACATCGCCTCGACCGGCTCCATTTCCCGGAGAAAGGCCGACGAGCTCATCCTGGCCGGAAGCGTCGCCGTCAACGGGAAAAAAGCGCTCCTGGGCGACTCCGTAGACCCGGCCCGGGACAGGGTGACCATAAACGGAAAGCCGGTCGCGCCCCAGCAGGCCCACTATCTCGCCCTGTACAAGCCCAGGAACGTGGTCACGACCCTGCACGATCCCCAGGGCAGACCCACGGTCAAGGACCACATCCCCGGAAGGTATGCCGGGGTGTTCCCGGTGGGAAGACTTGATTTTGACGCCGAGGGCCTGCTCCTTCTGACCAATGACGGAGAATTGGCGCACATGCTCCACCATCCATCCTACAACGTTCCCAAGACCTATCTCGTGAAGGTGATCCCGAGCGTCCGCGCGGAACAGCTGGAGATAATGAGGCGGGGAGTCGAGCTCGACGGCGTTCCCACGCGGCCAGCCGGCGTGGAGGAGGTCCGCCGCCACAGCCGGGGGGCCACGCTCAGGATCGTGCTGCGGCAGGGTCTGAAAAATCAGATCAAAAGAATGGCTGAGGCGGTCGGCCTCAAGGTGACGTCCATCAAACGGGTCTCGGTGGGCCCCATCAGCCTTAAGGGAATCGTCCCCGGACAGGTCAGGGAGCTTGAGCCTTTCGAGGTCAAACAACTCCGTAAGCTATTAAAATAGCATAAAAAACCTTGACATGGATTCACAACACCTTATAATTGATTGTATATACATGAGTTAGGAGGAAACAGATGAACAAGTCAGAACTGATAGAAGAGCTGTCCATGCGCATGGCGCTCCATCCGAAAAAGGCGGAGTCCATGGTGAACACGATCCTGAATTCAATGGTCAGGGCCATGAAGGATAACCGGCGCGTAGAAATCCGGGGTTTCGGCAGCTTCGTCATGAGGGACTACAAGCCTTACATCGGCAGAAATCCCAAGAGCGGGGAAAAGATCAAGGTCAAGGAGAAAACCCTCCCCTTCTTCAAGTCCGGAAAAGATATGCGGGATCGTGTAAACGAGGGGGAATGACAGGCCCGTATTTTCACTCTTCCCTTTCCAGAGACCAAAGCGTCTGGATATTGACGCACTGGGAAAAATGTAGTAGAGCACCATTTTAAGGGTCTGTATGGGAACGTATTCTATACTCATTGCCGATGACGAGGCGCAGAACAGGGATTACCTCTCGGAGATTCTGTCCGAAGAGCAGTATGCGGTCACGGCGGTGGCCAACGGGAAAGACGCCGTGGCCAGGCTCTCCCAAGACCCTTTCCATGTCGTGCTCACGGATCTCCAGATGCCCGAGCTCGACGGGCTCGGGGTGATCCGTTACCTGATCGAAAACAGGCTCAACTGCATCGGCATCATCTATACGGGCTATGGATCCGTCAAGACGGCGGTCGACGCCATGAAACTCGGGGCCTTCGACTACCTTACGAAACCCTTCAAGGCCGACGAGATCAAGGTGGTGGTCAAGAAGGCCCTGGACCACCTCGCCCTGCAGGAAGAAAACACCTACCTCAAGCAGCAGCTCAAGGCCAGGTACCGGTTCGAGAACATCATCGGCACCTCGGACACGATGCAGAAGGTGTTCAGCCTGATCGACAAGGTGGCGTCCACGGACTCGACCGTACTGGTCCTCGGGGAATCGGGCACCGGCAAGGAGCTGGTCGCCCGGGCCCTGCACTACAACTCCCCCCGGGCCCAGAACCCCTTTGTCCCGGTCAACTGCGGCGCCATTCCCGAAGAGTTGCTGGAAAGCGAGCTCTTCGGGCACGAAAAGGGCGCCTTCACCGGCGCCTTCCGGGCCAGGATCGGACGCTTCGAGCTCGCACACACCGGGAGCATTTTCCTCGACGAGGTGTCCGAGATGAGTCCCAACCTCCAGGTCAAGCTGCTGCGCGTCATCCAGGAGCGGGAGTTCGAGCGGGTGGGAGGCATCAAGCCCATCAGGACCGATGTCCGGATCATCGCTGCCACGAACAGAAACCTCGAAGAAGAGGTCGAGCAGGGAAGGTTCCGCGAGGATCTCTATTACCGTCTCAACGTCATCCCCCTGAACCTGCCCCCCTTGCGTGAGCGTGACGAGGATATCCCCCTTTTGGTCAAGCATTTCCTGGCCAAGTACGGCAAGGACAAGAACCCCTCTCTCACCGGGTTCGGCAAGAAGGCCATGAGCCTGCTCATGCAGTACAAATGGCCGGGCAATGTGCGCGAGCTTGAGAACCTCGTGGAACGCATGCTGATCCTGTGTGACGGCACCGAGGTGGAGCTGGGGGACCTTCCGGACAAGATCCTCGCCGGGTGCACCCAGGCATCGTCATCCCTGTCCCACATCGATCTCCCCGAGTCGGGAATCGACCTCTCCACGGCGGTGAGCGAATTCGAGAGGAACATCATCATCCAGGCCCTCAACCGGAGCAACTGGGTGAAGAACCGGGCCGCCAAGCTCCTCAACGTGAACCGGACAACCCTGGTGGAAAAGATCAAGAAACAGAAACTCCAGAAACCCGCAGAGGTAAAACTGGGGTAGGATCCCCCATCAGGCGGGGAGCCCCGGCAGTCCTGCGGTGAGAAAGCCCTCCCCCGATTTCCCATTTGAGCTCCCCGGCGGCATGCCGTTATAATGGCCCAGGAAAAACCGTGCTCGGTCGCAAAAAAATGCGTTCCTGCGTTTTCGACGCGGTACGGAAGGGCAAACCATGCAGGGCTGGCATGAAAGTTGTATTTTATAACGGAGTGAAAAAATTCGCATTCACCGAGATCAGTATGAAGAGCTTGTCGGCCCTGGCCTGGTTCCTGCTGCTGATGTGCCTTCCGCCTGCACCGGCAGCCGGTCAGGGCACGGTCCACATCGGGGGGGGACCCGACCGGGCACGGATCGTGTTCGATCTCCGGAGGCTCTCCCTGCCCACCCTGGAGCAGAAAGATCAGACACTGATCGTCAATTTTCCGGACACTGTGGGAGGTCCGGTTGTCCTCTCCGATGTCTTCGTGGTCGAGAGATTTGTATTCGACGGGAGAAAGGCCGTTATCTCAATTCCTCAGCCATTCTCCTATACCAGCGGCACATCCGATATGCCCGCGCAGTTCATCCTCGATATCAAGATAAAAAAAGAGGCCTCCGCCTCCTGTCCGATCGAGTACATCAAAACAGCCCCCCACAAAAGGGGCATGAGCATCGACATCATGATTCACGCCGGGCACTGGCCCGAGGTGCGCTGCGCCAAGAACAAACGGGTGTTCCTCCTCTTCGGTGGAGAGGCGGACTGCTCCGATATCGAGCAGAAGCTCCTGCGCATTCCTTACATCACCTTTGACGGCGCCATGAGAATGCAGGGCTCCACGGCCTTATCCTTCAGTCTCACCGACGAGAACGCCGACATGGAGATCAAGACAGAGGAGCTTCACAACCGGATCGTTCTGGATATCATCACATCGTCCGGCATGAGCCGGGCAAAGGCCTACTCCATTGCCGAGAAGGCATTCGAACAGGGTGATGTCGCGGAGGCGATCCATACCCTGGAACCCTTCCAAAACGAGCTCGATGCTCAGGAAAGCATACTCCTGGCCCGGGCATACTGGAAAATGTCGTATCCCTATCATATGGATACCCGGTCAATGGATGCACTCAAGCTCATGAACCAGGGCATCCAGGCCATGATTCCCGGACTGAAGCGCGAGGCGGTGATGATGGAGTATTCACGGATGCTCCTGCGCGCCTCCCTGCACGCAGAGGCGATCACCTATGTTCGTTTTCTCAAGGAGTCCCTGTCCCCGGGAATAGCGGCGGAGGCATACCTGCAGGAAATCGAGATCATGAACAGGAAAAAGGAGTTCCAGGATGCCTTTGTCCAGAACAAGCGGATGCTGAACGATCTGGGAGAAGACGCCGTCCCGCCCCGGCTCAAGCCATACTATCTGTCGGTCCTGGGCGATACCTACCTGGGGCTGAGCGCATACCCGCGGGCACTCAGGCTCTACCGGGAGCTCCACTCGCTGGATCCCGACTTTTTCCGTCAGGATCCCGATCTGTACGCGCGAATAGCCACGGCCGCCTACCGGCTCAACAATTTTGCCGACGCCAAAGAGTATATCCTCGCGGCCATCAATCTCAGCCCAAAGGAGCGCACGGCGGATCATCTCCTGTTCCTGGGTGAATGTCTATACAAACTGGGGGAGAACGAGAAGGCCAGAGGCGTGTTCTCCGAGGTGGAAAACATCGCACCGTTGAGCGAGAGCGGAACCATTGCACGGCTCAAGACCGCTCGGATCATCATGGACAAAGACCTGGCGGACGACGGCGGGCTCTCGGACAAGGGATTCTACGAGGTCATCGACATATACGAAAACCTCAAGTCAAGCCCTGAATATAACGAGGGGTCCCTGGGACTGATCATCAAGATACGGATCGCCCAGGTATATGCCCTGCGCAGGGACTGGGACAGCGCGTTGAACGCCTATCTCCGGGCGTGGATCGACACAAAGGAGAACGATCCCATCCATACCTATGCCCAGGCAGAGGCGGAGAAGTGTATCCTCGCCCGGTTGCAGGAGCTCTCCCGGCAGAACGGCACCGACATGATCGCGGAGCTCTATGCCGAGTATCAGGAAAGCTTCATGCAGGATTTGAAAGACCCGGAAGCCCTGTTCATTCTCGCAAGGGCCTTCCGCGAGCTTCAGGACATGGATCGTGCCCGCCGGTTGTTTCTGGCCTGCATCGAACACCCCTCGCCCAGAAGGCGGGAGGCCATAACGTTTCTGTTTTCCATCGACCATGAACGAGGCGACTACGCAGGAGCCCTCGCCTGGAACACCCGGTATCTCGAATCATTCCCCGGCGGGAAGGATACGAAGCTCATGGAGGGACACCGGGGACTGCTCCTGTACTATATGAACCGTTATGAAGAGGCCGTGCCTTACCTGGAGATCGCCGGCAAAAAGAATGACGAGAACGCCCTGACCGCACTGTCCATGCTGGCTGACGCTCATGGTAAGCTGGGGAATGCGGGCCGGAGAACCGAGGTCCTGGAGAGGATCATCGCCCTGGCCGACACGTGGAAATCCCCGGCCGTCGAGAAGGCCCTCTATGTCCGGGCCACCCAGCTCAAGGAGACCTCGGAGATCGAACGGGCGCAGCAGCTCTATGAAAAGCTGCTCGGCCTCTACCCTCAGACAGGGTATCGTGACTGGGCGCTCTTCCACCTCGCGGAGGTCTTCCACGCAAAGGGCGATACCCGGGAGGCCACCCGGCATCTGAATATCGTCATCCAGCGCAGCACCGATCCCGTCCTGCACGAGCTTGCCGCGAGCTATCTGGGCGAGCTGGAGCTCGGAGAGGACTTGAGCGAATTCAGAAGACTCAAAAACACGTTCAGGGGGAAGTGAGGCTCCATGGGAATTGCGATCCTCGACAACGACAAGGCAACGGCGGCCATCCTGGCGGAAATTATCGACGAGATGGGAGAGACGCCCTTCCCCTTTACCGACAAGGACAAGTTCCTGGGCGCCATCAGCCCCACGGCCCACCGTGCAGCCGTCATCGCCGAGGACTTTGTTGACGTGATCGAGGGCACGAAGCAGGTCTATCAGAGCATCGAGATCCTCGCTACGGGGACATCCGGCCACGACCGGTGCATCCAGGCGGGAGCCACCCACTATCTGAAGAAACCCTTTCCCGCCAACGACTTCCGGCAGGCCCTCCAGGCGCTGCTGCTCGGACCCGGTTCCCGGTCGCAATCCGGCAACGGTTCGTTCATCGCGGCTGATAGAAGCATGCAGAAGATCATCGAGGTCCTCCGCAAGGTGGCGCCCACCCAGGCCCCGGTGCTCATCCAGGGAGAGTCCGGCACCGGCAAGGAGGTGATCGCGCGCTACATCCATCAGCACAGCAAGAGAAGCAGCGGCCCCTACGTGGGGATCAACCTGGCCGCGATACCCGACACCCTGCTGGAGAGCGAGCTCTTCGGCTATGAAAAAGGCGCCTTCACCGGCGCGTACGCTACCCGGATCGGCAAGTTCGAGCTCGCGGACAAGGGAACCATCCTCCTGGACGAGGTCACGGAGATCAGCATCGGCCTCCAGGCCAAGCTGCTTCGGGTCCTCCAGGAAAAGCAGATCGACCGGGTGGGTGCCAAGTCTTCGTTGCCCGTTGATTTCCGGGTCATCGCCACCACCAACCGGAACATCGAGCAGGAGATCAGAGCCGGTAACTTCCGCTCCGACCTCTACTTCCGCCTGAACGTCATTCCCATCAAGATCCCGCCGCTTCGGTCAAGGCGGGACGATATTCTCTCCCTTGCGGCCCATTTCATCTCCAAGGTGGCCGGCCGGGAAGGCATGCCGGAAAAAGGTTTGAGCCCCCAGGCAAAGGATGCGCTCCTGAGCTATTCATGGCCCGGCAATGTGCGCGAGCTTGAGAACGTGATGGAACGCTCCATGATCCTCACCGACGGGCCCGAGATCACCCTGGACTCCGTCGAGCTCGGCATGCAGGGCGGCCACGAGACTGCCCCCGGGCAGGCTGCCGTGGGAACCACGATTCACGAGATGGAAAAGAGCCTCATCTACTCCACCCTGCAGAGCGTGGACGGCAACCGCACCAGGGCTGCATCGCTCCTGGGCATCAGCATCCGCACCCTGCGCAACAAGCTCAACGAGTATGCGGGAAAAGGTCAAATTTCCGACAGGTAACCGGTCAAAAGTTCTGACAGATCAAAAGCTCCATCCGCATAAAAAGCCGTTCTTTCCATTGGTATGGGTATTGCTTATCTCAACGGAAGTGGAGGTACCTATGGCAGGAATATTCGGCAAGGCACTGGCGGATTTCGCATCGGTCATGAACTACCGCCTGTTCAGACAGGGGGTCATTTCGGGAAACATCGCAAACATCGACACCCCCGGCTACAAGGCCAAGGATGCAACGTTCGACGAGGAGCTCGATACCCGTCTGAAGCTGGCCGTCACCCGTCCCGGGCATCTTCAGTCACCGGGCGAGTCTTCGGGCGTATCGTACCGGATCAAGGAAGACCCCTTTTCCCGGATCGGCAACGACTCCAATACCGTGGACCTCGACCGGGAGATGATGAAGCTCACCCAGAACCAGATTCTCTACGAAGCGTCGTCCCAGATGATTCAGACAAAGATCGAAGGCATCAAAAACGCCATAAGGAGCATACGCTGATGGATCTCTTCACGGCAATGGATATCAGTGCAAGCGGCATGAGGGCTCAGAGGACCCGGATGGATATCATATCATCCAACATGGCGAACGCCCACACCACCAGGACGGACGCCGGAGGCCCCTACCAGCGCAGGGACGTGGTGTTCAGAGAGAACTCCTTCGAGAACCAGCTCGCAAGCGTCGAGGTGGAATCGATCGTCAGCGACCCTACGCCGGGCAGGCGTATCCATGATCCCCATCACCCCGATGCGGACGAGCAGGGATACGTGAGCCTCCCCAACGTGAATCTCATGGAAGAAATGGTGAACATGATGGGCGCATCCCGGGCCTTCGAGGCGAATACCACCGCTATAAAGGCCCAGAAAGACATGGCCTTGAAGGCCCTGGCAATCGGGAGGCAGTAATGCGTATCGACCCTTCGGATTTTCCCCGGCTGAGTATTGACCCGCAGGCCCGTACCCAGGGCTCATCCCCTGCAGAGAGCTTCATGGAGACCCTCAAGCAGGCAATCAGCTCCACGAACGATCAGATCAAGGCGTCCGAACGCATGGGCGTCGAGCTTGCCCAGGGCAGGAGCGGGAACATCCACGAGACCATGATCGCCATGCAGAAGGCCAGCGTCAGCGCCCAGCTTCTGGTGGCAGCGACCAACAAGCTCATTGAAGGCTACAATAACCTGACGCAACTGAGATGAGCATACAAGACTCCTTCACCCAACTTACCGAGTGGTTCTCCAAGACGAGCACGGGCCAGAAGTTCGCCTTCTTCTCTGCAGCGGGGCTGGCCGCCGCCGTCATCGTGGTCTCCCTCATGTGGGCGCTCGCGCCTACGTACCAGTATCTCTTCACGAATCTCGACGAGTCGGATGCCGCTCTCATCGTCCAGAGCCTCAAGGAAAACAACACACCCTATAAGCTGGTCAAGGGCGGAACAGCCGTCATGATCCCGGAAAAAGACGTCTACGAAACACGGCTGAACCTTGCCTCGAAGGGCCTCCCCAAGGGGGGCGTGGGATCGGGGTTCGCCCTGTTCGACGAGACCGGGTTCTCCACCTCGGAGTTCGTGCAGAAGATCAACTACCAGCGGGCGCTCCAGAACGAGCTGGCGAACACGATCATGTCGCTGGAGGAAGTGGACTATGCCCGGGTGCATATCGCCATGCCCAAGGAGAGCGTGTTTATCGAGGACGAGAAGCCGGCCAAGGCGTCCATCGTGGTCAAACCGACCAGCGGCCGGCAGATCACCCAGGGACAGGTCCAGGGAATCGTCTATCTGGTGGCCAAGAGCGTCCGTGGTCTCGATCCGGAGAATATCAGCATCGTGGACATCCGCGGCAAGGTGCTCTTCGAAGGGCAGCAGAACTCGCAGGCCATCTCGCTGGCCAACAACTATCTCGACGTGAAGCACGCCACGGAGAGCATGCTCCAGGGCCGTGCGCAGGACCTGCTGGAGAAGATCCTGGGGCCTGCTGCAGCCATCGTCAAGGTGAGCGCGGATATCAACATGGACATGGTCAAGAGCGTGCAGGACAACTACGACCCCGAAATCCACGTGGTCAGGAGCGAGGAGCTGAATAACGAGTTCCGGGGCAGCGATGCCGTGAACGCAGGTATCGCGGGCACCGAGTCGAACCTCCCCACCGGCAGGGGAGGTCCCGGCGCTATTCCGGAAAACGCATCCTCCGGCCAGTCCAACGTGATCCGCAACTATGAGATCGGCAGGAATCAGACCGAGCGGATCGAGTCTCCGGGAGGCATCACCCGCCTTACCATATCAGTGGTGGTGGATGGAACCTACAAGCAGGACGATGGCGGAAACCGCATCTTCGTCCCCAGGACCGAGAGCGAGCTGAAAAACATCGAAGACGCGGTGAGGCATGCCGTGGGCTTCAGTGCCGACCGCGAAGACACGATATCCGTATCCTGCATACCCTTCAACCAGGAGGAATCGGATCTCATGGCCCTGGCCGATCAGGCCAAGAAGCGCGAGCTGCTCATGTCACTCGCCAAGCCGGCAATCTTCCTGGTAGTCATCCTTCTGGTGCTGCTCTTTGTGATCAGGCCGCTTATCAGGTGGCTCTTCCGATCGGTCAGGGTGGTGGACAAGACGCAGGAGAAAAGGAATCTGCTTGCAGGTGATGAAGAGGGTGAAGAGATCGAAGCCCGGAATATTCCCCATATGGAGATCCAGGATCAGACCGACGAGGTCAAACGGGCGCTCATCGACAGGAGAAAGGCGATCGAGAAAAACACCAAGTCCGACATGGACACCGCAACCGCTGTGGTGAAGTCATGGCTCCAGGAGAGTCTCCAATGACAATGCTCAAAAAACAGCTCGACGGTCCCCAGAAGGCCGCCATCTTCCTCATGACCATGGGAGACGAATTCGCGCAGCACATATTCAAGGGGTTGACGGATTACGAGATCAAGCTGCTGGGAAAACGCCTGGCGAGCCTCGAAGACGTGACCATCCCGGTCGATGTCATCCGGAACGTGATGGACGAGTTCCAGAGGGCGAGCAGCCAGATGAGCGGGGTCACCGGAAAGGGGCTGGGGTATCTCAAGGACTCCCTGGTTTCGGCCCTGGGCCCGGAAAAGGCGAAACCCATCCTCGACGCCATCGCCCAGGCCACCGACAAGGCGGCGTTCTCATCACTCAAGGGCGTTGATTCATCCATCCTCATGGACTATCTCAAGGGCGAGCATCCCCAGACCATCGCCCTGGTACTCGCGCACCTGGATCATTCAAAGACCGCGCAGATCCTCAAAGAGCTTCCCGAGAAACTCCAGCCCGAGATCGTTTTCCGCATGGCCAACCTGGGCATGGTCCCTGCGGGTATCATCGAAGATATCGACAGCGTACTCCGCAAGGAGATCGAGGCCATGGGTTCCATGGAAAGTAAAAAGCTGGGCGGAATCGAGACCGTGGCCGAGATCATGAACCAGTTGGATCACACGACCGAGAACAATATCTTCGCCACGCTCGAAGAGATGGACGCCGACATGGCCGAGAGTATCAGACAGAAGATGTTCGTGTTCGAGGATATCGTGCTCATCGACAACCGCGGCATACAGGCCATCCTCAAGGAAATCACCAATGAAGACCTCTCGCTCGCGCTGAAAACCGCGAGCGAGGCTTTGAAGTCGCTCATCCTGAAGAACATGTCCTCGCGCGCCTCGGAAATGCTGCTGGAAGACATGGAGGCCATGGGTCCGGTGAAACTCTCCGACGTGGAAAATGCGCAGCAGACCATCGTGCGCGTGGCAAGAAAGCTCGAGGCGGCAGGCAAGATCGTGATCGGCGGAAAGGGAGGCGAAGATGTCCTCGTCTAAGATCATCAAGGGCGAAGGCACTGGAAGACGTTCTGTCACCTCTTACACGATCGAGGACATGGGCGGGAAAGGCAAGCTCACCAAGTCTGAGGAGGCCCGCAAAGAGGCGGATGCCATTATCAGGCAGGCGAAGGCACGCGCAGAGGCACTGGAGATGGAGGCGTACAACCAGGGAATGGCCAAAGGACAGGAAGAAGGCAGGAAAATCGTCACCAAGAAGATAGAACCCCTCTTCGATACCCTGAGAAACGCCATCACCGAGCTCGCTCAGATGCGGCTTTCCATGGTCGAAAACCACCAGAAGGATCTCCTGGAAATGGTCTTTCTCATCGCGGAGAAGATCATCCACCGCAGCATCCAGACCTCTCCCGATATCGTGCTGGATACGGTCCAGGCCGCAAGCAGGCATCTCATGGAAACCGACGAGATCCACCTTCGTCTCCATCCTTCCGACTTCGAGTACATCCGTGAGATAGAGGCGGCTCTCTCCATGAAGCTCTCCGGCAAGAAGGGCTTCCACATCGTAGAAGACAGCACGATCGAGCGCGGCGGCGTCATTCTCGAAACCGAGTTCGGCGAGATCGACGCCACCATCAGATCGCAGATCGAACACATGAAGGAATCGGTTTCCGACCATGATTAACCTCGCCAAATATGTCTCCCTCCTCAAAGACACCGACCCCATCCAGGTACGGGGAAAGGTCACCAACATCATGGGCCTGGTGGTGGAAGGCCACGGCCCGGGAAGCTGCATGGGAGGGATGTGCGAGATTTACTCCCGAGGGGTGAACGGCTCGATCATGGCGGAAGTGGTGGGGTTCAGGGACAAGCGGGTCCTGCTGATGCCCCTGGGGGATCTGGAGGGCATCGGGCCCGGGAGCACTATCGTCGCCAGAAAGTCCAATCCCCTGGTAAAGGTTGGGAACGATCTCATGGGCAGGGTAGTCGACGGCATGGGCAATCCCCTGGACGGGAACGGGCTTCTCGCTCTCGACCAGGAGATGCCGCTCTACGGCCGGACCATCAATCCTTTGAAGAGGAAGCGGATCACCGAGCCGCTCGACCTGGGCATTGCTGCAATAAACGGGGTCCTGACCATAGGCAAGGGGCAGCGCATGGCCATCATGGCAGGCTCCGGGGTGGGGAAAAGCGTGCTCATGGGCATGATGGCCCGCCATACCAAGGCCGATGTCAACGTGATCGCGCTGATCGGAGAGCGCGGCAGAGAGGTCAAGGAATTCATTGAAAGGGATCTGGGAAGCGAGGGACTCAAACGCTCGGTGGTAGTCGCCGCCATCTCGGACCAGCCCGCCCTGATCCGTATCCGCGGCGCATACCTTGCCACCGCCATTGCCGAATTTTTCCGGGACCAGGGTCTCGACGTGCTGCTCATGATGGACTCCGTAACCCGCTATGCCCTGTCCATGCGGGAGATCGGCCTTGCCGTCGGGGAGCCTCCCACCACCAAGGGCTACACCCCCTCGTGCTTCGCCAGGCTGCCCAAGCTTCTGGAGAGGGCTGGCAACACCTCTTCGAAAGGAAGCATCACCGGCCTCTATACCGTGCTCGTGGAAGGCGACGATTTCTCGGAACCGGTCGCCGACAGCGTCCGGTCCATCGTGGACGGCCATATCGTGCTCTCCCGCGAGCTCGCCGCGAGAAACCATTATCCTGCCATCGACATCCTGAACAGCGTGAGCAGGGTCATGACCGATATCGTGAGCAAGGACCACCTGAAGGCCGCCCGCAAGATGGTTGAATACAAGGCCGTCCATGAGGAGGCACGCGATCTCATCAACATCGGGGCCTATGTAGCGGCCAACAATCCCCAGATCGATTCCGCCATCGAGCACATTGATGCCGTCAATCAATTCCTGCGGCAGGATATCGATGATCGGGTCTCTCTGGATGAGTCTATTGCACGGATGAGAGAAATCATCCGGAAATCGGACTAGGCAGGGGAGGCCGCGATGGGATTCCGTTTCAGATTCGAGACGCTGCTCAAGGTCAGGAAAATCCGGGAGGATCTCGCCCTGCAGGATTTTTCCAAGGCCCAGAGGCTCCTGAATGATCTCGAAAACCTGAAGAATCTGAAAGGCTCCCAGATGGCGGAAATAAGGAAGCAGCTCATGGACCGAATGGATGCAGGACTCAAACCCTTTGAAGTGGAGTCCTATCACGCCTATCTCACCCGGCTGAAGGCCGAGATCGAGCAGATGGAAACCCTTATCATCCAGGCAGGCAGGCAGCTCGAGATAAAACGACAGGAGCTGCTCAAGGCGAAAAAGGAATTCAAGGCCATCGATCGTCTCAGAGAGATCGACGCCGAACGGTTCCTGAAGCGTGAGCAGAAACTGGATATGCGCTTCATGGATGAGCTCGCGATTCAACGATACGGGAGCAGACAATGAACAAAAAAAAGATCCTCCTGGTGGCCCTTTCGATCAATCTCCTGTTTCTGGGCATCTACCTCTTCACCCACCCCATCTCTGCCGCCGAGGACGCCCAGCCACCCGATGAGGCCCTGACCGGAGAGCGCCCCTTACAGGACCCTCAAGCCCAGTGGGAAGGCCTGCGCCAGCGTGAAGAGGCCCTTGCCCTCAGGCAGCAGGAGCTGGAGAAGCTGGAAAAACAGATCGATGAGAAGATCAAAAAGCTCCGGAAGCTGGACGAGGATATCAAGGCAGAGGTAGCCGCATACCGCCAGATCAGTGACGAGCGGATCAGGCACCTCGTGAAGATCTATTCATCCATGAAGCCTGCTGCGGCAGCGAGTCTCATGAACAACCTGGACACGGACGTGGCGGTTGAGGTGTTCCTCAACATGAAGGGCGAGATCGCGGGCGGCATTCTCTCCTACATGGACACCACCAAGGCCGCGACCATCACCCAGCGGCTCATGAACTACCGCAACACCCGGCCGGACGTCACCGGGCAGCCCTGACAGGATGTAAGCCTCCCTTGAACCACTGGCTATGAACCCTGCCAAATCAAGAGAGTTTGAACCGAACAAATGAGGGTTGCAGGCTCGGGCACCGGGACTGCGGAAACTGTTTGTCCTTTCTCGCTCCAATGAACAGGATTTTCAACGTTGTATGAAACCTCATGCATAATCATTCCGAATGCCCGAGGCCCTGGTGTCGGACCTGCAATGAATAGCGTTTGACTGGACATCCCAGGTACGTCCGGGGTGCTAGTCATCATCTTCGCCGGAATAATCAGGAAACGCCGGGTAGTTCTCATGTTCATGGAAATCATCACACGAGTCAATAATCAATCATCTCCCGACATTCTTTCTTCCCCATGGTTCGGGAAGATTTCTGTATTCCCGGTCTTCCTGCTTCACTATTGTGTTTGAATTTGTATAGGCTTATTGTATGGCAATATTACTTTTTACTAACTTGTGGCTTTCGAGGTACCGATACCGTGAAAAATTTGGAGGGAGAAAATTTATGAAAAAGTGCTTTTCCGTAGCGGTGATATTCATGCTCTTGTCCAGCCTGTCGGCATTCGCAAAGGATTCCTATCACATCGAGGTGCTCCAGGTCTCGAGTATCCACCCGTTCGACTGGTCTTATGAAGGGTTTATCGAAAGCCTTGCGGAAAATGGGATCGTCCAGGGGAAGAACCTCACCATCGAAAGGCACATCATCGATGCGGATGCCGAGGCCGGCCTCGTGAAAAAGATCGGCATCTATTTCAGCATCAAAAGCAAGGCCTCTGAGATCATTGCCTCAAAGCCCGATCTTGTGCTTACAATCAGCACCCCTGCTACCAAGTACAGCAAAGATGCATTCATATCGGCTGGTATCCCGGTCGTCTTCACTGCCGTGGCGGTACCGGAGGCTGCCGGATGTGCCTCATTGACAGAGGCAGGCCCTGGATTCACGGGGGCATCCCTGCGCATGGACCCCATGAATGTTCTGCAGCTCACCAAACATGCATTGCCCGAAGCCACCACCATGGGAATCGTACATACCCAGGACGATAATGCCGTGGCATTCGTGCAAGAGATACAGTCAGCGGCAAAGAGCCTGGGTATAAAAGTCATTGCAAAGCAAGTCGGCAGATCGGAGAGTGCCAAACCCGCTGCTCGGGAGTTGATCGCACAAGGTGCCCAGTTTTTCGGACTCCCCATCGATACCTACTATGCAGTAAATGATTATGTGCATGCCGTTGAATTGAGGGAAGTTCTCGATGAGGCAAAATTACCGTGCATCTGTTATTGCCACGTCGGGTTCTCGGGGGCCATGCTCTATATTGGATCCGAATTCAAAAAGATAGGCGAGCTTTCAGGATCTCATGCGGCAAAGATTCTCTTAGCCGGCGTAAAACCGGAAACGCTGCCGATTCTGTACCAGAATGACCTCACCATCCTGGCTGACGAGAGTGTAATAGACGGGCTCGGAATAAGCCTGCCGATCGAGCTCCTCCAGATCTCCAGGAAGGTGACCACGGAGAGGAATTAGGCGGAACGGCACTCCGCACACACGTCCCGTTCTGATCGGTCTTCACGCAGCACGCGGGAAGACCTGGCGAGAGGGTATCAGAAATTTTTAGCAAATGCCGGTCTTGGTTAGTGCTCGGGGGGCACCCTTTCCCCATAACCTTCATAAGACCGTACCGAGATGTGCATCCTCATGAGGCCGTGTATGCATACACCAGTTCGCTGCAGGGAGTGCACTGCATGCCTAAGCTGTCCGCCACGTTCTTGTTTACACAGTTCCCTTTATATGTATTGACGCCTTTTGCCAGCCCGCTGTCTGACGAGCATGCTTTTTCCAGCCCCATGTTGGCGATCATCAATCCGTATGGAAGGGTGGTATTGACAAGTGCAACAGTAGAGGTCCTCGGGACTGCCCCGGGCATGTTTCCTACACAATAATGCACGATGCCGTCCACTATGAAGACAGGGTCGTCATGGGTGGTTTGTACCGAGCTCTCGCAGCACCCCCCCTGGTCTATCGCTATATCAACGATCACAGCGCCCTGCTTCATTATTTTCAGGTGTTCGCGCCGGATAAGCTTTGGTGTGATCGCTCCCGGAATCAAAACCGCGCCAATGACCAGATCAGCTTCGGCCAGGCTCCTTGCGATATTTTCTTCCGAGCTGTAAAGCGTGGTTACGGACGCACCGAAGATGTCCTCGAGATATACAAGCCTGTTCAGACTGATGTCCAGCAGCGTCACCTGCGCGCCCATTCCGACTGCAGCTTTTGCGGCATAAGTCCCGGTTATGCCTCCTCCGATGATGGTGACTCTTCCACGCTCGACTCCCGGTACGCCGCCCAGCAGAATGCCCCGCCCGCCAAACGGTCGCTCAAGGTACTTTGCTCCTTCCTGAATGCTGAGCCTGCCCGCAATCTCGCTCATCGGGCGAAGGCAGGGGAGGCTTCCGGAGCTGCCCTCAATGGTCTCGTAGGCGACTGCATTCACCCCGGATTTGAACAAAGCATCGGCAAGCGGACGGTTCGGCGCAAGATGGAGATAGGTAAACAGGATCAAGCCGGGGCGAAGGTATTGATACTCTTCCTTCAGCGGTTCCTTGACCTTTACGATCATTTCGCACGTGGAGTATACTTCCGCTGCTGTCGGGATGATCACTGCTCCGCTCAAGCGGTATTCGTCATCGGTAAAGCTTGCCATCTCTCCAGCGCCAGATTGAACAAACACCTGATGCCCGTTTTTCACATAGGACAGGACGTTGTCCGGAGTAAGTCCTACTCTGTATTCATGGTTTTTTAACTCTTTTACTGTCCCTATCTTCATTGATCTGCCTCGTTTTATACGTTAAATGGAAATATTTTTTTCATGACGCAGATCTTATTGCATAAACCTGCGCTTTTTTAAACTTTTTTTTGTGCATGGAACATGGCCAGCCATGATCGTTGTCGATAATTGAATCGTGAACCTGAAAAGTCATCGGAGGTCCCGCCGGTCAGGGGACATTTTATTCCGGCAGAGGAAGTACGGGAACATCCAGCATCGGGTCAGGATACAACCGTGCGGTTACGTTCCGGAGATCTGTTGAGCCTGCCCGGTTTCCTGGTCGCGGAACATGCCTTCGCGGATTTTTCGGAAGGTTGCCTCGTGGACGATGAAGGCGTCAACCACCTCGGGATCGAAGTGCTTCCCCCGGTCTTCCAGGATGATCTCCATGGCCTTCTCGTGGGAGTATGCCTCCTTGTACACGCGCTTCGACGTCAGGGCATCGTATACATCCGCCAAGGCAACGATCCTCGCAGAAAGGGGGATCTGATCCCCCTTAAGCCCCTTGGGATATCCGGTGCCGTCCCATTTTTCGTGGTGATAATAGGCGATCTCCTTGCCCAGGCTCAGAAATGACTGTCCTTCGATCTTTGTCTCCACTGCCTTGAGCGCGTCTCCACCCAGCGAGGAATGACGCTTGACCACCTCGAATTCGTCCCGGGTGAGCCGGCCGGGCTTCAGAAGAATGGAGTCCGGGATGCCCACCTTGCCGATATCATGGAGAATGGAAGAGTTGTAAATATCCTCGATGTACTCATAGGTAATGTACCCTGCATACTTGGAGTCCCCTGCAAGGTGCTTGGCCAGAATCTTTGCGTATTCCCGGATCCGCTCCAGGTGCGCGCCCGTATCGGCGTCCCGGTACTCGGCCAGCTTGGCCAGTCCGAGGATGGTCGCGTTCCTGGCGCTCTGGACCTTCTTGTAGGAATCGAGCAGGTCCTTCTCCAGCTTTTTCCTGACCGTGATGTCCCTGATCACCATCTGGAAACCCACGAGCGTGGTTTCCTTGTAGATACATTTGGCGTTGCACTCCACATCGATGGTGCTGCCCTCATGGTTGACGATCCGGAACTGAAAATCCTTGACGGTCTGTTCCGTGGGCAGGCGGTCGAACATTCTCTCCACCAGGGTGATGTCGTCCTTCTTCACCAGCCTCATGAAGTTCAGATCGGTCTTCTGGCCCTCGGGGATACCGACGGTGTCATAAAACCGGGGATTCGCCATGAGGATTTTGGAGTTTCTGTCCACCAGGATGACGATGTCGATGATATTCTCATAGAGCTCCCGGTAGCGCAGCTCGGATTCCTCGAGCTCCTTCATCCGTTTCTGGACCTCGGTCTCCAGGTTGTGGACATAGTACGAGAGACGGCCAGCAAGGGCATCCATCTCTGACTTGAGCTTGCACTCCCTCCGCCTTGCCCGCGTTTCTTCAAACGATTGCAGAACCGTGATCACGATAAAGAAGATGAAGAAGAAGCTGTTGCTGAAAAATATCTTCAGACTCTCGAGCGCGGGTGTGGCCAGGAAAATGATGGGTATGGCATAGAGAAGATAGACCATGATTCCGTACATGGCCGTCTGGAAGGTGGTCAGGGGCAGAATCACCACCGTGACGAGGACCATGATCACCCCCACATAGTAAAAAGAGGAATAGCCCCCCATCCTGACACACATCATGGAGATGGTGAATGCGGCGATGATATAGGCGATCGTTACCAGGCCATACGCGTGATTCCTGCCGAACTGTGTGAAGTAGACGAGAAGGAGTGCGAGAAGCGAGGCAGAGCAGGCGATCCGGTAGAAAAAAAACAGGGTGAAGTGCTCTCTGACCACCACGTAGTCCAGAACGCTGAAAAACGGGATGAGGATGATTCCCACCAGCAGGACGGCCAGGACCCTCTGATAGAGAAGGACCCTGGTTTCGTCAAGGAACCTCTGCTCATAATCATCCATAATTGATAGCATATCACCTATAACTATCGGCACGGAAAATGATAATATTTAATGAATCCTGGCGCCATTGCGGATTTTCTTGAGCATGCGTTAAAGAGCTCAGAGAATACGATGGTAATCTCCAAAAGGAACCTCGGACTGAAAGTCCGGGGTGTAGGCGGAAAACGCGTCCAGTTCCTGGGCGAAAATGGTGGAGAACCCCATATCCACGGCCCTCTCCAGCACCGCATCGTATTCATCGGGCAACAGGGCCCTTTTCATCTCGGGCATGTCCCCGGTGTAGGTCCGCGGGTTGTACTGAGACATGACGCTCACCGGGATCTCCAAAGAGAGCCCGGCCAGAAACTCCAGGACGGCAAAAGGATTCGACCGCATGCCGGGAAGCACGAGGTGCCGCACGACCAGCCCCGATCTCGCCCTCCCCTCCTCATCGAGACGAAGCGGGCCAACGGTCTCCCAGAGATGGGCAACGGCCTCCCGCGCGCGGTCCCAGTAGTCGTTCACCCGGCTGAGCATCCTGCCGGTTTCGTTGTCACCGTACTTGAGGTCCATCAGATAGAGGTGGGCCTGATCTCTCCAGCGGGTCAGGGACTCGATGCTTTCGTACCCGCTCGAATTGAGCATCACGGGCAGATCGAGCCCTTTTGCCCGCGCCAGGTCCAGGGCCTGTATTATCCGCGGGGCAAAGTGGGTCGGGCTCACGAGGTTGATGTTCGAACACCCTTGTTCTTGAAGAAGGAGCAGGTATCCTGCCAGCTCCTCCCCGGTGAGGACCCTCCCCGCCGCGTCGTGGCTTATCTGTCTGTTCTGGCAGTATACGCACTTGAGCGGACAGCCGGAGAAGAACACCGCCCCGGACCCCGCCCCTTTCACCAGCGGGGGTTCCTCTCCCCGGTGGATAACGATGGAGCCGACTTTAAGCTCCTCCCCGGCGCCGCACGCCCCGGGCGCCCCGGTCCGGTCGATTCCGCAGCGCCTCGGACAGAGGCTGCACCCGGTCATTCCGTGCTCTCGATCCTCTCGATCAGGGCCTTGCCGCTGTCGTCCCGGGGGATCTCGGGAACGAACTCGACCTTGCGGGGGGTCTTGTACGAGGCGAGCATCCTGCGGGCCAGCTTCTTCACGTCGTTCTCGGTCAGCGCGTGATCGTCGGTCACCACATAGGCCTTGATGATGGCGCCCCTCATGAGATCGGGCACGCCCGTGATGGCGGAATCCTTTATGCCGGGGATCGAGTTCAGGACGTTCTCCACCTCTTTGTTATACACGTTGAAGCCCGAGGTGATGACCATCTCCTTCTTGTACCCGGTGATATAGATATACCCGTCTTCGTCCACGTATCCCAGATCGCCGGTATGGAGCCACCCGTCCCGGATGATCTCCCCCGTCTCTTTTTCCCGCTTGTAGTATCCCTTCATGATATTGGGGCCGCGGAAGAGGATCTCGCCCTTCTCATGGGGCTTGAGCGTCCCGCCCTGCCCGTCGATGATCCGGACCTGCACATCGGGCACGGGCTGTCCTATGGATTCGGGCTTCAGGGGATGACGGGGATCGTTGAACGCGCACACCGGCGATGCCTCGGTGATGCCGTATCCCTGCCGGATGTCGGCATGAAACCGCTCCTTGAAGGCCGTGTAGATCTCCATGGAGAGCGCTGAGCCACCGGCGATGAGAACCCGCATGTGCGTGTAATCGACCTCTTGGAGGTCGGGATGGTGAACGAGCCCGTAGAACAGCGTAGGCACTGCGCATATGGCGGTGATGGCCCCCTGCATGAGGATGCTCTGCAGCTCATGGAAGTCCAGACCCCGCATCAGGTATGCCGTGCCGCCGTACCGGAGCATGGAGAGCATGTTGACGCTGGCGCTGAACGAATGGAAGCACGGGATCAGGGTCAGCGTGCTGTCCGTATCGTCCGCATCAGCACACCGGCGCATTAAGTCGGAATTGTGATCGAGGTTCCTCTGGGTGAGCATGGCGCCCATGGGATACCCGGTGAGACCGGATGAATAGATCATGGCGGCCGTGTCGTCCAGATCCATATCCTCGATGATGCCCTTGTCCGGGCCGCTCGTCCACTGGGAGAAGTTTCCCTCCTCGCCTGTGGTGATAACGATGTCCAGGGGATGCTGGTCGCGGATATCCGCATAGGTGCTCATCCGGTTCGTCTCCATCACGACCGCCCTGGAGTCCGAGTCCTTGAGCACGTGAGCCAGCTCCCGTGACGTGAACGACGGGTTCACGGGCACTGCAACGGCCCCTATTCCCACGGTCGCCATATAGGTGATGACGAATTCCGGGGTATTGGGAAGAACGATGGTCACATGGTCCCCCCGGCCGACGCCCGCGTTCCGCAGGGCGGTCCCGAGCCTGCCGGTCAGCGAGAACAGCTCGGCGTACGAGACCTCCGTGTCACGATATCGGAGGGCTGTTTTATCAGGTCTGGCTTTCGCGTGATCCTTCAACCACGTATAAATATTCATTGAACCTCCTGTTTTTACCGGCGTGGACGGATCCCGTCCGGTTGCATTCCCCCTCCGCCAAGGGGCACCGCGCTTCCGGGCTGCTCGCCGTGTTTGTCTTCATTTCTCATAACGGTTACCGGGTCCTTATAAGGCACTATCTCCCATGGACGCCATGCCGGCGTCAAGCGCTGAACGGCACCATGGACCCGGCGATCTTTCTGATCTGATAAGGCTCTACCACGCCCGTCTCCAGGACGATTCCGGTGATGAATTTCGGGGCGGTCCGGTCGAAAAAGAGGTTGAAAACCTCAACCCCCGCAGGCGGATCGCTCCACACCTCCTGGGGGCCGTACGTCTCGAGGCTCACGTGCTGCCGGTCGATGCATATCTTCCTGACCTCTCCGACAAAGTACACCTTGACCCCTCGCACGGAGGCCGCCATGGAGATCAGGGAGGAACCGGCCTTGTTGATCACGGAGCCGTCCTGTTCGATGCTGTCCACCCCCATGAGCACGACATCGACGCGCTGGAGCTCATGTCCCGCGCAGGCGTCGGTGATGAGGGTGACCTGGAGTCCCATATCCGCGGCCACCTGGGCCGTCACCCTGCCCTCGAACCCCGGCCGTGATTCCGTCACCACCACGGAGCACTTCTTTCTCCTCAGCAGGGGCAGGGCATGGATCAGAGAAGAGCTGTACGAGTGAAGCAGCACGGTGGCGTGCTCGGGGATGATCCTGTCGAGATGACCGACCGCCGCATCAATCGCTGCTGCCATGTCCTTGATATGCCGTTTGATGATCCCCGCGACCTGGGCGACGATCTCCCGGATATCGAGATTCTGGGCGCTCACGGGCCTGAGATCGCGGAACAGGAGATCGAAGGTCGTGGGTATGATGGCCATGGATGGACGGACCCCGCCGATCTCGTGACAGGCATAGTGGAGATCGTCCATGAGAACGGACCAGGTGGCCGCGTTGGATGATCTGACCATCTTTTCCAGGAAATCCAGGCTCTTGAACGCCAGCTGGCGGGCGCCGCTGTCCCGGTCGCTTCTGACACCCTCGACGAACGCGGCGACCTGTTCTTCCAGGGACGACCTGGATACCCGCTCATACGCGTCCCAGAGCCCCGGAACGGTCTCCATACTCTTCATTTCTTCGGGCTTGATCCACCGGTATTCTGTGTTCTCCCGGTCAAGGGTGATCCGGGAAGGATCATGGACCTCGCAGAGAAACGGATGGACGAACCAGATACAGGAGTGCTCCTCGTCGGAGATCGTGAGCTGCCTCCCCTGACGCACCAGGGTGTATTCGTAAGGGGTGAGCGTAGTCTCCTCCTGGATCTCTACCCCGAAGTGGTCCCGGGGATCACCCTGAAGGTACCCGCTGATACCCGACCACCGCCCCTGATAGGTCCTCACCTCGTCGCTGCGCCTCACCAGGCAGATCTCTCCCTGGTGGGCGAGGAAGGCCGTGACCACGTGCACCTCCTTCGGGCCTTCGGCCTTCGTCTTCAGACGGAACCGGTAGCAGTCGAAGGGTTCTTCGCTCTCCTGCTGGAGGTGCCGGTTGGTCTCGCAGAACACCTCCAGATCGGGGTCGTGCTCATGGATGCACTTTTCGCAGAAGGCCCGTGAATCGAGGGAAATATCCTCTCCGAGCTCGTACTTCCGATACCGCGGACACTCGATGCAGGCTTGAAGCGGCCCTGCCTTCATGGCGCACCAGTTGCAGTGGGTATCCCTGAAATCCATGGCGCCTACCATACTGTGAGTCGATTCAAAGGGCAAGTATTTTGAGGGCCGGCGGTAACGGGCCGGCACGGAGCAAAAAAATCATGCCCCGGGTCGTCACCTTCTGTCCGGCGGCGGGTCTTTCCTGTCCCAGAGCGACTTCAGCACAGACCATACCCACGGGGTGCTCTCTTCCGATATCTCCCGGGGCTCGGTGCCGCGGATATAGGGGATGCTCACGCCCTTGTTGCCCGACCAAAATCCCGCGAGCTTGCCGTTGGACGGATCCACGGAGCAGATCACCACATCCTGGGGAACCGGCCAGGTGACCGCGGGACTGAGCCGGGAGAGAATCATGGAGGCAATGGGCATCGCCCCTGACGATCCGGTGTGGCCGATGGGACGGTACTCGTCCGACCCGAGCCAGGCGGTGACGATGAGATCGGGGGTGAATCCTACGAACCAGGAGTCCCGCAGGTCATCCGAGGTTCCCGTCTTTCCGCACACCCCTTCCGGCATGCCGTACAGCCGGGAGTTCTTGGCCGTACCGCTGGTGAGAACCTCCTGCAGGGCGGTGTTGATGAGATACACCACCGCGGGGTCGAGCGCCTTCTCGGTCCGGAGCCCCGCCGTCTCTTCCACGACCGTGCCGTTTTCGTTGCAGATCCCGAGGACGGACCTGGCCTCCACCTGGTTTCCGCCGTTTGCAAAGGCGCTGTAGATGACGGAAACCTCGAGCGGGGAATAACTCAGCGCGCCCAGAAGCGCCGACGGATTGGGCTCCTGGACATCCGCGGGCACGATCCTCCCCACCTCGGCCAGGATATCCGCCACCCCCAGGTCCATCCCGACCCTCACGGTGGCGAGGTTGTAGGAATTGACGAGCGCATCCTTGAGCAGGATGCGGCCGTGAGTCGTCTTGTCGAAGTTTGCCGGAACCCACTCCGAACCGTCGTCCAGGCGGATCGTGACGGGCTCGTCGTCTACGAACGAGGACAGCGTGTACCCCCTGCGCAGGGCGGTATAATATACGATGGGCTTGACGAGCGAGCCGATGTGCCGCCGGATCTTCACGGCCCGGTTGAACTGGGAGTCGGCATACCTCTTTCCGCCGACCATGGCCAGAATGTCTCCCGCATGAGGGTCCATGATCATGACCGCGCCGTCGATGCCCTCGTCCTTGTCCGCCAGGCCGTGTTCCAGGAGTGTCTCCGCCGTGATCTGCATGTGCATGTCAAGGGTGGTGTAGATCTGATACCCCCCCTTCTCCAGGGCCTTCTGGGGATACCTGTCCCGGAGCTCGTTCAGCACGTGGTCCACAAAGTAGGGGGCGTGCCGCTTTTTCGGGACAAGAGGAATGACGGAAAGAGATTCCCTCCTCGCCTGCTCGAACACCTCTGGTGTAATGATCCCCTCCGCCTCCATCAGCTTCAGGACCGTGTTGCGCCGTGCCAGGGCCTTGGCCGGAGCGGAATAGGGGGAATAGGCATTGGGCGCCTTGATCATCCCTGCCAGGAGCGCCGCCTCCGGCAGGCTGAGCTCGGAGACGCTCTTGTCGAAGAACATCCGCGATGCCTTCCCGATGCCGCAGATCCCGGAGTGCCAGTAGCTTCCCATGTATACTTCGTTGACATACATGTGAAGGATCTCTTCCTTGGAATAGATGCGCTCCATGATCAGGGCCATCCACATCTCCCTGATCTTGCGCGACATGGTGCGCTCACTTGTGAGGAAGAGGTTTTTGATGAGCTGCTGGGTGATGGTGGAGCCGCCCTCTTCGATGCCGCCGTGGACAATGTTGGTGAGCCCTGCGCGCAGCAGGGACCGGAAATCGACACCCCGGTGATCATAGAACCGCTTGTCTTCGGTGGTGATGATCGCGTCGAGCAGGTGCCCGGGGCAGTCATCGAGATCTACGATGGTCCTGTCTTCATAGAGGCTGTCAAAGATCTCCGTGATGCACTCCGGCTCCAGGGTGACGCTCTCCACCTGCTCGTTCCGGTCGATCCGCACGATGCGGGTGATCTGCCCGTCATCGAGGGAGAACCTCACCGGAGCCGCGTCATATCTCTTTCCCATGAGCTGAAACGTATGGATGAATACCGTGATGCCCCGGTGATCGCGCGAGTACTCGCCCGGTGCGGAGACATCCGAGACCTCGCGGTATCTGAGACGGGCAAGGCGTTCGATGAGCCCTGCCCGCTCGATGTCCATGCCCGGGGCGATGACCAGCTCGCGGCTGTAGACGCGCGAGGGAAGACGCCAGATGGAATCGACGCGCAGCCTCTTCATCTCCCGGTAGGTGGAGAGACCGGCCAGGAGAAAATACGAGCTTACGAGGACAATGCCGAGTATGCCGAAAATCCAGATGCCCTTGCGAAAGATACCCTTCACGATGGGCAACTATAGTCACGTGTTTCCCAGGGTGTCAATGCCCAATGGGTCTGTGCTCCTCAGTCTCACCAAGTCCCCGGCTACAAGGCGTGCCGGAACGCGAACCTGTTCATCCCTTTCATCCCTTCGGTTGCACAGGATCGGAGTCAAGATCGGGGTCAGGTCTCAACATATGACATGATCCCATGATGACCGTGTCATATGTTGAGACCTGACCCCTCCTTCTACCTCTACGGCTGCCTCTTTCTCAGCAGCTCGCGCTGCCGCCTGAAGAGGTAGCGGATGATATCGTCCTTTGATTCCGGATCTATCTGGACAAACCTCACCGCCACGGCATAGCGCCTTGTCTCGTAGCTGGTGACCGGCTTGACCCGGATGACGTTGCCCACCAGCCGTATGAAGAGCAGCGGCACCATGGGGAGGATGAGATTGATCTCCAGAAGATCGCCTTTTTCATACGAATCCCCGGAAATGAACCTGATGCCCGAAGCGCTGATATTGACGTCCCGGGGAGAGGTCTTCATGAGCTCGCCGAAGTCTTCCACCAGATACATGTGGATGAGCAGATCGAGCTTGCGGTTGATCTCCCAGATGGCCTGGCTGTACGGCGACTCCCTGGTATAGGGCACCTCGTCGGCGCCCGGGTAGCCGTATTTGCCTTTGAGAAAGGAGTCGATGATAAGCTTGTTCGAGCGAATCCGCTCCAGGGTCGCGGGCAGCATCTCGGCCTTTCTGTCGGCGTGGCACAGGAATTCCGACCTGAAATAGATCTTGTCGTAGATGCGGACGTCCTGCCTCCGCTCGTTGCCCGGCGTCGCGTAGCACTCCACACACATCCTGATCCCCTTGTCAGTGGTTTCCACCACCTTGGCGAGAATCGAATCCTGCCCGTCGGATATCCGCACCAGGGTGCCGTCTGACACCTCCCACGCGCTCTGGGGTGAAAAGACAAACTGATCTTCCCCGAGGACCCCGGTCACCTCTCCGGGTACATTGTTTCCTCCTGACACATGGGCGTGCACGCCCGCATTCAGATTCAGCATCGTATCGATATTCATGAGCCACCCTTCATTACTTCGACCCGGTTCCGTCCACGTTCTTTTGCCAGATAAAGCCCCTTGTCCGCCTGTTTGATGAGATCGGAATGGCTGAGCCCATTCCGGTATTCACTGATGCCGATGCTCAGGGTGATGTGCAGCCCGGCAACAAACTCGGTCTTCTCGATCATGCACCTGAGCCTTTCCGCAAGGTTCCTGGCCTTGCCGATCACGGTATGGGGAAGCAGGACAGCGAATTCCTCTCCCCCGTAGCGAAACACCCGGTCGCTCTTGCGGACGCACCGGTTGAGCTTGTCGGCAAGGGTCTTGAGCACCAGATCGCCGATCTGGTGGCCGAACCCGTCATTGATTCTCTTGAACCAGTCGATATCGGCCATCATGACGGAGAACGTGGTGGCGTATCTCCCGGCCCGATCCAGCTCGGCCCTGATCATCTCTTCGAATGCCCGATAGTTGAGCAGGCCGGTGAGCCCGTCACGATAGGCCAGATGGAGCAGGATCTCGTGGTTGACAAGCTTTCCCACCGCAGGCGTCAATATCTTGACCCATTCGCGAAACATACTGTCATGAATGCCGGAGTTGATGGAGAGGACCACCCGGGCACCCGCGGCTTCAACGAGAGGCATATCGAGACGGTTCATCACCAGGGGCGGATGCCCCCCTACCTTGACCGGTGTGTAGGAAAACGAATGACTCCCCAGTATTCTCCTGGCCTCGGCAAACCCGCCGCCTGCCCCGTCGAGGACCGAGTATGCGTGGCTCGGAGAGCCTGTCATGGTGATGTAGACTGCAGGCGCAGCTTGAGGGAAGGTTTGCCCCATGAGAGAGAGGAGATCGATCATGGCTGCCGGAAAGGTATTGCTGGACATCAGCGAGACAATGCTTTCGGTGAAGATCGCTAAGGTCCGGTGCCTGGTGAGTTCTCCTGTTCCGATTCCCTCTCGGCCGTGCAGTGCTTCGGCTTCTGCAATGAACATAGGTTCTTCCTCCCCTGGGAAAAAATCCTGCTTTTTCATCGTTCCCAGACGATTTATGCAAAGGACATGCCTTTTCGGGAGGCACATCCCGGCAGCCGCGACGGTTCCGGCCGTCTACCGGACGGTAATCATGGGAATTTGCCTGTTATTCTGCAGGCACTGTTGATTCAGTGATCAGATTGGTGTATAAGCTGGTCGGGCAGGGCTGATACGGGACCATACCCGCCCTGGCAGGAAGATACCGGATCTCCCTGCAGGGGAGAGACTATCCGCGAGAGCATACCCTGCGAACGGATGTCTGCGCGAATGGAAGTGCCTCTGTATCACCTGCACTGCCGATACCCGTGGATAAGGCGCTATGAAGAGTGACAACATCGAGATCAGATGGCATGGCAGAGGCGGACAGGGGGCCATTACCGCGGCGAAGATCGTCGCAAAGGCCATGTTCACTTCGGGATACACCGGGGTGGTAATGGTCCCCACCTTCGGAACCGAGCGCAGGGGGGCACCGGTCTTTACCTCTCTCAAGGTCTCCCGGGAAAAGATCTATGATCTCTCCCCCTCCAAGGAGCCCGATATCGTGGTGGTCCTCGATCATCTCCTTCTGGAAGAAGAGGACATCACCCAGGGGTTGAAGCACGACGGGCTCGTGGTCATCAATTCACCCCTGGCCGTCCGGAGCTATCGCTTCAACGGGAGCCGGGTGGCCGTTGCCGACGTGACCGACCTCTCGGTGAAGGCCGGCCTGCCACAGGGCATGGTCAACAGCGGCATCATCGGCTCGTTCGCCAGGGCCGCCGGACTTGTTGAGCTCGACGTGCTCCTGAAGACCATCGAAGACGAGTTCATCGGCAGGAAGCCCGGGGAAAATTCTCGGGCCGCACAGCTCTGTTATGAAAACACGATCATGGGAGGCCTCTGATGCCGACCAGAGACTACCGGAAAAAAATATCCTTGAGCGAGTCAGGCCCGGGCGATGCCGGCAAGACCGGCTCCTGGCGGATCGTCCGGCCGGTCATCGATCCGGACGTGTGCATCCCGGGCCGGAGGAAGGCACCCGCCTGCTACATCTGCTGGCTCTACTGCCCGGACGGCGTGATATCCCGGAGCGTCCCTCCCCGCATCGACTACCAGCATTGCAAGGGATGCGGGATATGTGCGGAAGAATGCCCCACCAAGGCGATCACCATGGTGGAGGAGTCCAGCTTTATTAAGGAGTGAGAGAGAAGCGATGCAGATCATCGAGACAGGTAACACCGCCGCGGCCTTGGGGGTGAAGCTCGCCAGGGCACAGGTCATTGCCGCGTATCCCATCACCCCGCAGACGCCGCTGACGGAAAAGCTCTCGGAGTTCATCGAATCCGGAGAGATGCAGGCAGAGTATATCCCGGTGGAGAGCGAGCACAGCGCGCTCGCCATCTGTATCGCCGCCACTTCCGCGGGCGCCAGGTCCTTCACCGCCACCAGTTCCAACGGGCTGCTCTATATGCACGAGCAGATCCAGTGGGCGGCCGGGGCGAGGCTTCCGCTGGTCATGTGCGTGGCCAACCGTGGCGTTGGCGCGCCGTGGACCATCTGGAACGATCATCAGGATTCCATCTCCCAGCGGGATACGGGGTGGATCCAGATCTATGCCAACGACCACCAGCAGATCATCGACTCGGTGATCAAGGCCTTCTGCCTTGCCGAGGAGGTCATGGTGCCGGTCATGATATGCTACGATGGGTATATCCTCTCGCACACCCACATGCCCTTCGACGTGCCGGACAGCGAAAAAGTGGATGCCTTTCTCCCGCCCTACCGGCCTCCCTATGCCCTCGATCCTGCGGATCCGTCAAATCTCAATACGGTCACCATGCCGGACGGCCGCGCGGATGTCCGGGGAGACATCTCGCTGGGGTACATGGAGATCCGTCATCTCCTTCAACGCGACATGATTGAGGCCGTCCCGGCGCTCGAGCGCGTGGAAGAACGCTTCCAGTCGGTGTTCGGTCGCGGGGGCAACCCGTATGTCGAGCCCTACCGCTGCGACGACGCCGACTATATCGCCGTGAGCCTGGGCTCCCTGTCCTACCAGCTTCACGACGTGGTGGACACCCTCAGAGACGAGGGAGTAAGGGCCGGGGTGCTGAGCGTTCACCTCTACCGCCCCTTCCCCGACCGGATCATCGCCGAGGCCCTGAACGGATGCTCGGGCGTGGTCGTGTTCGAAAAGGCACTGAGCTACGGCTACCAGGGGCCCCTGTGCTCGGATATCAAGTCCGCGCTCTACCGCCACGCCGAAGGCAGACCCTTCGTTACGAACTATATTCTCGGACTGGGGGGCAGGGAGATTACGACACAGGATCTCTACGAGGCCCTGAAGGCTTCGTGCTTTCCTGACGGCGGCGCGGGAGAGGAGACCAGGTGGATCGGGCTCAGATTTTTATAAGGGGAATACAAACATGAAGACCACTATCCTTGATCTACCCGAAGAGGAGCTCCTCAACCCGGGGAACCGGGCGTGCGCGGGCTGCGCGCTGGGTATCGCCTATCGGGTGGGATTGAAGGCCCTGGGCAGGGACACGCTGCTCGTGGTTCCCCCCAGCTGCCTCACCGTGCTCCAGGGGCTTTTTCCCATCGCGGCTACAAAGCTTCCCTCGCTCAACGTCACCTTTGCATCCACGGCCTCCGCTGCCACCGGCCTGCTGGCGGCTCTGAAGGTTACGGGCCGCACGGGTGTCAACGTGGCGGCCTGGGCCGGTGACGGGGGGACGAGCGATATCGGCCTGCAGGCCCTGTCCGCCGCCTGCGAGCGCGGAGACAACTTCCTGTTCGTCTGCTACGACAACGAGGGCTACATGAATACCGGAGTCCAGCGATCGGGTACCACGCCGCAATGGGCCATCACGGCAAACACACCCTTCAAGGGCAAGATGCAGCCGAACAAGGACGTACCCGCGATCATGGCGGCGCACGGCATCGACTACGTTGCCGCCACATCCGCGGCCTATCCCCTGGACCTCTACGACAAGGTCAAAAAGGCGCTCAGCTATGGCGGCGTCAAGTACATCCACATACACACCCCCTGCCCGCCCGGGTGGGGGTTCGAGCCGCGGTATGCGGTGAAGGTGGGGAAGCTCGCCGTTGAGACAGGCCTCTACGAGCTCTACGAGATCGAGAAGTCGCAGCTCCGCCACACCGGGGCGTCGCTCAAGCTCATGGAAAAGAGAAGGCTCCTCCCCGTGAAGGATTATCTGCGGGCACAGAGCCGGTTCAGAACCATGTCGGATGCCGAGATGGAAAAGATCCAGGACCTCGTCACCCGGAAATGGGAAGGCTATTTCGAATCGTTCGACGAGATCGAGGGCGGGGAGTAGCTGAGCGCCTGCTCCAGGTGCACCCTGTCCAGGTTTCCGCCGGTCATGACGAGCACCACCTTCTTGCCCTGAAGCTGCTGCCTGTGTTTGAACGCAGCCATGAGGGAGGCTGCGCCAGCGCCTTCCGCCAGGTTGTGGGTCGTGGCCAGGGCCAGGGATATTCCCTGCAGGATCTCTTCCTCGCTCAAGAGCACCACGTCCTTGATGTGGTCGCGCATGATCACGTAGGGCAACTGGAACACGCTGCGCGCCGCAAGACCGTCGGCAATGGTGTCGGCGTGGTCGAGAACCACCCAGTCGCCCTGCTGCAGCGACCGATGGAACGCCGCAGCCTTCTCGGCCTGGACCCCGATGATCTCCACCGCCGGATTGACCGCCTTGGCCAGCCTGAGCAATGACGCGCACCCGGCACCTCCGCCGATGGGGCAGACGATGACGTCCACGTCGCTCAAGTCTTCGAATATCTCCAGCCCCATGGTGCCCACGCCGTTGAGCATCTCGGGCTCGTTGCCCTGCTCGACGTAGTAATACCCCGCGGATGCCACGAGCTCGTCGCAGAAGAACTGGGCCTCGTAAAAGTCCTTTCCGTGCACGATCAGCTCGGCGCCGTAGCTCTCGATGATCCGGTTGGTCTCGGGGTTGTTGTTTTCCGGCACGACCACGGTGCAGGGGACGCTGAACCAGCGTGCGGCCCAGGCCATGGCCATCCCGTGATTCCCCCGGGTGGAGACCAGGACGCCGTTTTCCACGTTCTGCTTGGGAATGGTGTGGAAGAAGTTGATGGCCCCCCTGATCTTGAACGATCCGGTGGGCATGTGGTTCTCGTGCTTCACGAAGGCATCGCAGCCCAGGAGCCTGCTGAGCTCGGAATAGTGGGTAAGGTTGGTTGGCCTGATGTAGTGGGAAATGGCCTCACGCGCCTTGAGCATGCCCTTGATGGAAACCTGCTCGCTCGCCTTCTCATATTTTTTCAGCATCCCGGCCCCTTTCGGATTATTCTTTAAAACCGGTAACCGGCCTTCTTGGGCCGCCCCCTGAAGACCTGGAGGACCATTCCGATCACGAGGCCGACCCCGATGAAACCGCCCCCCAAGAAGGTGAAGATAAGCCGCTCAGAGGTCTTCATGCGGTTGTTTTCCCTGGTGAGCCGCTCGATCGCGCCGGCATCGGCCTTGTAACGCGCCTCCAGCTCGTCGTTGCGCTTTTTCATCTCGGTATACTCGCCGGATTCCTGCTGAAGCCTCTCATACTCGAGGCGCAGCGCTTGGACCTCTTCGGAAGAATTCAGGGACTTGTTCTCCTTCAGGAGCCTACCGTTCTCCTTTTTCAGCGCAGCGACCTGCTCGGTGAGCGACTTCACCTGATCCTTGAGCCGGTCGGCCATCAGGGTCTTGGGCATCTGTTTGGTGAGATACCGGCTCATGACCCATCCCTCCTTGCCGTCGGGCGCCTTAACCCTGGACCACTCCTCGCCTTCCTTGAGGATTTCCAGATAATCGTTGCTCTTGGCGACACTGATTACCTTCGCGCCTTCGCTGGGATCGGTCCTGACCGTTATGGTTATCCAGTCCCGCACGTACATACCGGCTGCATGTGCTCCCAAAAACGGCGCGGCCATGAGCACAAGCCAAACCACCACGGCAACCGCCTGTGTTCTTCTTGCTTTCATCCGTCAGTCCTCTCCTCGCTCATTCATAGATCAGTGCCCCCACCTTAGCGCATTCCGGGGAGGCTTGCAACACCATCACATCTCTACGACAGACTCCTGATGATTCCGTCCAGGTGGCTGCGTGTATCATGCTCGATTTCATTCAGGCTCGCGTTCGTCTCGGCCTCGAACCGCAAGACGATCACGGGCTGAGTGTTGGAGGGACGTACGAGCCCCCACGACCCGTCCCGCGTGAACCGCACCCCGTCGATGTCCACGCACTCTTCGGAGGTGCTCCGCGCGTAGGATGCGAACTCCTTGACAGCCCGGAACTTGATCTCGTCCGGGCAGTCGATCCTGATCTCGGGCGTGTTGTGCATCCGGGGGAGCGAGTCGAAGACCGCCTGCGGGTCTGGTTGCGCGGAAAGGATCTCCAGCAGTCTGGCCCCTGCATAGACGGCATCGTCGAACCCATACCACCGGTCGTTGAAGAAGATATGGCCGCTCATCTCTCCGCCCAGGGCCGCGTTTTCCTCGTGCAGGCGCGCCTTCATGGGCGAGTGGCCGACGCGGGCCATGATGGGCACGCCTCCGCACCTTCTCACCTCGTCGAAGAATACCCGGGAGCACTTCACCTCGCCGATGATCTTTTCACCGGGCCGGCTCTTCAGAATCTCCCGTGCGAGTATGGTGGTGATCATATCGCCGTAGACCTGGTTGCCCCGCGAATCGATGACCCCGATGCGGTCGGCGTCGCCGTCGAACCCGATGCCCAGGTCCGCCTGATTCTTAAGCACCTCGCGTTTCAGCATTTCCACGCCGTCCGTTGTCGTGGGGTCGGGGTGATGGTTCGGGAAGGTGCCGTCGGGCTCCAGGCAGATCCCCTTCACGTCCATGCCCATGCGCGGATACACCTCCATGGCCGTTCTGCCGCCCACGCCGTTGCCCGGATCGATTACGACCTTGAGCCTCCGGGGACAAGCATCGATGCGTGAGAGGACGTCGTCGATGTACTCGGGCACGATGTCGTGGTCCCGGGCGCTCCCGGAGCCCTCGACCACGGTGCCGCGCTCCATGATATCGCGGATCTTCAGGATCTCGCCTCCATAGATGGTGCTCTTGCCCAGGGCGATCTTGAACCCGTTGTTGTCCGCCGGGTTATGGGACCCGGTGATCTGGACACCTCCGTCAAGGTCGAGCCGGAACAGGGAGAAGTACATCACGGGCGTTGGCACCAGCCCCAGATCATAGACATCGATCCCGCTTTTCGTGATCCCGTCTTTGAGGATATCCCTGAACACCGGCGAGCTCAGCCTTGCATCCATGCCGACCGACACCCGCTTCACGCCCCTCTCGGCCCAGTATGCGCCCATGGCCCGGGCAAACCGCCGGACAAAGTCCTCGTCGAGGTCCCTGCCCACTATCCCCCTGATATCGTACTCTCTGAACACCTGCGGATTCATTCGCCCTCCGGATGAACTTGCCGGCCGGCTTCCCGGCCTTTCTCATAAGTAGGTATCGTCATCAGGATCGATTTTTTCAATACTACGAAAAAGAAATGAACCGCGTCAAGACATTGGGTCATTCCAACGGGACTCCGTCATAATTTCGTCATTCGCATTCTCTTTCTTCCGATTCTCCAAAGGATATCGCCGGCCGGATATCCTCCGGGCACCAGTACTTCAGAGGATTTTGCCTCACCGGGCGTCACCGGGTATTGAAAACAGGTAACTTTGCATATTTCCTATGTATTATTTTTGCAACCAAAGGTTTTCCCCTGTGGCGCAAATACAACATCTTTGCCCGAACACCCCCTGTATCACCCCATAATTCCATGCATTTTATCTTGGCATGCAAATTGTATAATAATTCGTGAGGGATATGTTTGTGTGTGTTGTAACAGACCATGATTCGGTTATTTTTTTTCGAGAAGTTGCCGATTCAGGTCGAACGGGGCATCACAACCAAAAAAGAAAACGTTATAGAGGGAGGAATTAGGATGAAGAAGGTTTTATGTACGATCGCGCTGATGTTGCTTGTTGCCACCTCTGCATATGCACAGGCGACATTCAGCCTGACGGGGAGTTACTGGGCTGAGGGGAAGTACTGGTTCAATTATAACGCCACTCCGGGGACGGATGCCGGATACACCGATACCAGCTTCGGCTTCTACGAGCAGGACATCAATCTGTATCCCAAGCTCACGGTTGGCAATACCTCGTTGAACATGGCGCTCGCCATCACCGACGTAACTTGGGGTGACGGCGGGAAAGATGCCTTGTCTACACCGGCGCAAGATGATGACAATATCCTTATCGAACGTGCTTTCATCACCCACAAGTTCAATGATGTATTTAAATTGGATGTCGGTCTCATGGACGGTACCCAGTGGGGAACAGTATTTGCCGATGACAAGCAGGGCCGCTGGAGAGTGAAGCTCACCGCCAATACACCTGTGGGCGTAGTCGGTGGCTTGCTCGAGAAGGTGTATGACAGAGGTTATGACTCATACGACGCAGCAGGCGAGAACGATGACACCGACCACTACGGGCTCTTTGCCGTCACGAAGGTCGGCAGCATCTATATCAAGCCCCTTATTTTCTACGTCGATCAGCGCAACAACGCAGTTGAGGTTGCACCCGATGTCTTCGTATCGGATGAAAATGACCTGACCATGCTGAACCTGGTTCTGGCATTCGACGGCGAGCTCGGCCCGTTGTCCTTCGAGTCGGAATTCAACTACAAAAAATATGATGCGGATTTCGAACCTCTCAATATCGATACAGACTGGGCCCTTTATGGCATCTATCTCAATTTCTGGAAGGAGCTCGATGCCATGACCCCGGGTCTCCTCCTTGCCTATGCAAGCTGGGACGACGAGGGCGGAGTTGCAGAAACGGGCGCAGGATTCAGCTATGAGGACGACTTCAATGCCACCTTGATCCTCGATGACGAGTATGCCTGGGGCAACGCCAGTGGCGACGGCATGGTGGGTATGACTACGGTGAAGCTCTATGCCAACGAGATCAAGACCGGCATCGATCCCCTCACCCTTTCTGCCTATGTAGCATACGTCATGTCCAATCAGGACGATGGTGAAGCCGTTGTTGGTGGAAATACAGTAACAATTCAGAATAACTATAAAGACGCCACCGCATGGGAAGCAGCCCTTGGCGCCACCTATAGAATCACCGACAATCTCTACTACATGCCCTACGTCGCCTATGCCGACATCAACTATGATGCCACCGGTATTGACGACCCTGACGCTGTATACATTATAGCGAACGGAATTGAATTCACCTTCTAAGCAGATACTGTCTTGAAGAAAAAAGCCCGCCTTCGCAAGAAGGCGGGCTTTTTTACCCCATGAATGCTCCAAACTCCGAGGGCTCCAATCGCAGTACTCGGAAGTCCCGTTAACATTCAAGCCATTCTCTTCGCGTTCACTAATAACTCGTCCTTATCCGTCCTGTGTAACCTTCCCTGTGCTCACCCGTTATAGGGGATAAAGAAAGAGTCACTTGTGCTTCCCTCATAACGAGACATGCGCGAACAAAACCGATCGGAAAGAAGAGAGCGCAGGCATTCGAGTGACAGGAGAGCATACGGCTTTCGGCTTTCATCCGTATAAGGACCCGGCAGAGACATTGATCATAACAGCGCTGAACAACGTGCGTCCAAACCGGAGAATTCGGGTTCATCCAGAGCGGCGGATCGAAGAAGTTATCCGAATGAACCGCGCTGTAGACCCTTCCCGGATATGACGGGCGCAGGAAAAAACCAAGAGAATGGAGGAAACATGGAAAGACTTGCAAGGACTGGTTTAGCGATCTTGATGGTTCTGGTAATGGGTGCCGGCATTGCATCGGCTCAGGACAGAGAGCGGGCAAGAGACCGTGATCGGGATGCTTCGTGCGCCGTGATCCAATCGCATGAGGTTCCCGGGCACGGCCTGGCATACGACCGGGACAGGACACGTGACAGGGACCGCGACAAGTCCTGCGTTTCGTGAAGAGTGTGGACGTTTGCGCGGGGAGGATACGGGATCGGAACGGGAACTCTGGATGAGGCTGTCTTCTGACTCGGAGCCCTCCCGCGAACGGACACGCAAAACCGGGGGCCTGGTTCCTTCCAGCCCCCACCACTATCGACAGCCTAATTCCCCGTGCCGGATGCCGGGCTTTCTACCACGGATATGCTGTATGAACCGGTCCTTTCCTTGAAAGCATGCGTCACGGCTATTGCAGCGAGGCAGGATGAGGTACACGGCCACTCGATCCGGGAACCGAGGCCCGGGCCGCTGTCATCGTCGAATTCCATTGCCGCGTCATTCGTCGCCGGGTTAGAGTAGGCGATGTACAACATGGTATCACATCCGGAGGTCTCGATCACGTAATCATGACCGGAGGCAGCATAGAAGACTATCGTATCGATGTCTCCCGCAGGTGCCAGCGTGTGATGTTGCACGGTCCCATCGGTGCTGATCATGTTCCTCGACGATGCATCGTTTCCCAGCGTGTCGTCGGGTTCAAAGGCATCAACCTCTACGGGAGTGTCGGAACTGCCATCGTCTGAATATTTATCCTCCAGCTCAATGTCCGGATATTCTTCATCCCAACTCCGGATCCCCGAACTTAAGGAATAAAACCCATCACCGTCAACGTCCGCATCGATGATGTAGTCCAGAGGGGACAGAATCACCAGTCTCGCCCTGGTATTCGCGGAACCTTCGGCTACGATTACCCCGCTGGAGAAGAAGCCCTCATAGTAATACAACCTTATGGGCTCTTCGGTGAAGAGGGCGACGTAGCCATAGTCCGGTTCATAATACCGCCCGGATACGGTCGCTTCTTCAAATTCGTACCAGTACCTGATCAACGAGGAATCTCGGGCAAAGAAAAAGCCCGCCTTTCCCGGCGGGCTCTTGCTGCCTCGTTTCTGTGCGCTGCCTGTACAAAGCTCACGAATCGATGAACGACCTGAGCTTCTTGGAACGCACCGGGTGTCGGAGCTTGCGCAGGGCCTTGGCCTCGATCTGCCGGATCCGCTCCCGGGTCACGGTGAAGTCCTTGCCCACCTCTTCCAGGGTATGGTCGGACTTCTCACCGATGCCGAACCGCATGCGGAGCACCTTCTCCTCCCTGGGGGTCAGGGTCGCCAGCACGCGCCTGGACTGCTCGGAGAGGTTCTTGGCCATGATGGCCTCCGAGGGCGAGGGAACCTTCTTGTCCTCGATGAAGTCGCCCAGATGGCTGTCCTCCTCTTCGCCGATCGGGGTCTCCAGTGAGATGGGCTCCTTGGCGATCTTCAGGATCTTCCTCACCTTGTGCTCCGGGTAGTCCATCTTCTCCGCGATCTCCTCGGGCGTGGGCTCCCTGCCCAGCTCCTGGACGAGGGCCCGGGAGGTCCGGATGAGCTTGTTGATGGTCTCGATCATGTGCACCGGGATC
>JAHDQN010000077.1 GCA_018433775.1 Deltaproteobacteria bacterium | reverse complement strand
CGAGATCAGCGAGGAGGTCAGGAACGCGGTCATGGCCGAATTGCGGTTGCATTTCCGGCCCGAGTTCCTCAACCGGGTGGACGAGGTGGTGCTCTTCAAGGCACTGACGCTGCCGGAGATCGAGAAGATCGTGGACCTGCTCGTAGCGGATCTCCAGAAACGCCTCAGCGAGCGCGAGATCAGCTTCGAGCTGAGCAATGAGGCCAAGGAGTTCATCGCCCGGGAAGGGTTCGACCCCGTATACGGGGCCCGGCCCCTGAAGCGGTTCATCCAGCGGGAGCTGGAGACGGAGCTCGGCAGGGCTTTGGTGGCGGGCCAGATCATGGACGGCTCGCGTGTGCGCGTGGAGCTGGAAAACGGCGCGCTGACCTTTGCCATAGAACCTCCATCGGGACAAGGCGGGCAGGCTGCCTCCGGGTGATCCTGCCGCCTGGGTCCCCTTCTCACCCGCGGTGCTTCTCGATGAACGAATGGACCTTGAGCATGTACTGACGGGCATGGCGTGAGACAAAGGCGTCGATGTGCCCCACTCCGTCGAGGATCACGATCTCCTTGGGTTCGCGGGCGACCTCGTGCATCCTGATGGAGTGGGTATGGGGCACCACCGGGTCGTTTGTCCCGTGGATGAACAGCTTGGGCACCGCGCTCAAGGGCAGCGTATCGAGCGCCGAGAATCCCGCATCGGGGACCTCGCAGGGGATCTGCGGGTAGGCCTCGGAGAAGAGGGCGTGGAAGGAGTGCAGCCCTGCCTCCAGGATCGCGCCCTTCAGGGAGGGGAAATCCGGCAGAACCCGGGCCAGCGTGTAGGCGCCCATGGACTGTCCGAACCCGAAGACGGAGCTCCCGAAGGTTTCGGGATGTACGAAGATGTGGTGAAACACGGCCCGTGCATCGTCCTGGATCTGCTTGAGCGAGGGCCTGCCTTTTGATCTGCCGTACCCGCTGTAGTCGAAGGTGACGAGGCGGTGGCCCAGCTCGGGGAGAAACAGGGCCGCGGTGACGTGCGAGGTCATGTTCTCGGCATTGCCGTGCAGATGGACGACGGTGGCGGGCGAAACAATTGCGGCCCTGGGCTGTATGACCCACCCGTGCAGCCTCTCCTGGATCATGAGCTCCTCTTTGACGAATCCGTGCTGTGACGGATCCGAATAGGTCGCGTGGTCGGGATAGAAACAGTTCTCTTCTCTGATAACCATGACTTATCTATAAGCGACACCGAACGCCGGCGCAAGGACTTCCTTGACATCCGCACCTTAGGCACGCATATGGATTTTCTATGAGCCGACCGGTCGTCACCCTCCTTACCGACTTCGGGCTGGAAGACGCCTACGTGGCCCAGCTCAAGGGCGTTCTTCTCTCCCGGGTTCCGGACGTGGAGCTGGTGGACATCACCCATAACATACCGCCGTTCGGCACGCTCTCGGCGGGCTGGCTCCTGCACACTTCGTACGCCTTTTTCCCCAGGGGGAGCGTCCACCTCTGCGTGGTCGATCCCGGGGTAGGGACCTCCCGTCGAGTCCTCGCGGTTCTCAAGGGCGGACATGCCTTTGTGGGCCCGGATAACGGGGTTTTCTCTTTCCTTTACCCGGCCGAGCAGGTAATCGAGATCACATGGAAGCCTCCGGGGCCTCTGTCGACGACCTTTCACGGCAGAGATATCATGGCGCCGGTGGTGGCGGAGCTGCTGAAGTACACCCCGCCCCAGAGTCTCGGGAGGCCGGCTTCAGAGCCCGTTCAGCTCGATGTCGCGAGGGATATGGTCGTGCACGTCGACCGGTTCGGCAACGTGGTCACGAACATCGAAGGTTCCCGCCTTCAGGCGGGGTGTTCCCTGGCGGTGGGCGAGGAGAGGGTGCACCGGATAGCAGAAAGCTTTGCCGATATCCCTTCCGGGGAGCCGGCTCTGATCGTCGGAAGCGCCGCGACCGTGGAGGTAGCGGCAAACCGGGAAAGCGCCGCCACGCTGCTCGGGGCGGCGGCGGGCATGCCGGCGAGGTTGATCCCGCCCGGCCCTTACGAGTAGTTCCTGGGTCCGAAGATCATGGTGCCGATCCGCACCAGGGTGGCCCCTTCCTCGATGGCGATGCGGTAGGAGTCGCTCATCCCCATGGAAAGGTGCTTCATCTCGACCCCGGGCACGGCCGCCTTCGCCACCTCGTCGAACAGCTCCCGGGTCGCCCTGAAATAGGGCCTGAGGCCTTCAGGATCGTCGAGAAAGGGGCCCATGGTCATCAGCCCCTGGATACGGATGTGCTCCAGGGTGTTGATCTGACGGATGAACGGGAGCACGTCTTCGGGAAGCACCCCCGCCTTCTGGGGCTCCTGGGCGCTGTTGACCTCGACGAGCACGGGCATGACCCTGCCGAGCCTGCCCGCCAGCCTGTCTACGGTCTGGGCCAGCGGCATCGAGTCCAGGGTTTCGATCATGTCGAACAGGGGGACGATGTACTTGACCTTGTTGGTCTGGATGTGCCCGATGAAATGCCAGCGTGCGAGGTCTCCCACCTCGGCGATGACGGCCCGTGCCTCCTGGACATAGTTTTCGCCGATGAGTGCGACTCCTGCATGAACCGCCTCGCGGATTTCATCGGCGCTGCGTGTCTTGGCCGCGGCAACAACCTGGACGTGCTCGGGAATTTCCGAGAGGATCTGCCGCACGTTGTCTGCGATAATGCCCATGGAATGGATATTTTTCCAAGAAATGCCGGAAATTGTCAAGAGACAAACACCGGCACAGGCGCTCGATGCGCAGGAATCCCTGCGGGAAAGAGGTCAAGACGATGAGAGAGGCGGGGCTGGACAGGGACTGTCGCGGTCTGCACTCATCCCGGAACTCTCTCACCATCTCTTTTTCAGCTCTTTTCTCCTGACGGGGAAAAAGCGGGCCGGGAGCTCACGCCCCTGCCCGGAGCCGGGAAGCCGTTGTTACCCTTCCACCTCAGAACTTGAGACCTACCTCGGCAAACGGGCCGGTGAAGTTCGAATCGAGGGCCATGTCGCCCTTATCGATGTTCAGGAACTCGGCGCGATACCCGCCCGTGATCATGAACGGGCCGCCGAAGGGCATGAGCTTGACCAGACCGCTGACGCTGTAGAGCTGGTCATTGGAAATGGCCATTCCCCAGCCCTCCACCTCGACCGACACCATATCGGCAGGCTGCATTTCAAGGGCCGCAAAAATCATGGGGTAGATGACGGACTCGTCCGGGTTCTGTTCCAGGACATCTCCTTCTATGAAGTCGTCATCCACGGGGATACGCTCCACATCCGCTTCAAGGGTGATGTACCGGGCTCCAACTCCCACATCGAGATCGATGCCGCCGGTGGGGCCGGTCTCTATGAAGGGGGTGCTGAGGTACAGCGCCGCATCCCAGATGTTCAGGAAAAACTCCGAGTCTATCCGGTCATCGGCACCAAACACCGTATCCCCGATGGCAAACTCGAAGGAGTTGTCTTCGGTGGAATCAAATCCCATGGGGGTGGCTTTGAGATAGAACCCCGCGAGCCCCTCGGGCTCGATCTTCGCCCTGATCATGGGCTCCCATTCGCTGTCATAGCCGAAGCGGTCCTCGAGATCCAGAGAGGTGGTAGTCCCGTCCGGGGAGAACGCCAGATCGCCGTCGGGATTCACGTACCAGGCCCCGACGGCAATCTCAAAGGTGGTCTGGGCAGAGACTGCCAGGGGGAGAATCAGGATCGCAAGTGTCATTCCGATAATCTTCAAGCGTTTCATATGTGCCTCCTTTACGCGAAATCATGCGTGTGGTGATAAGGGATAGTGAGCGTATAGCCATATGCCTTATCACGAGGGGGCGCCGGCTTTCCGGCCGCCCCGTTCTCTCGTCCGATCCGTGCGCGAAGCACGGGGCTGTACGACAGGCTCTCTTTCAGGTTGTGTTTCCCGGAGTCCGGGAGCGCCCCGGGCAATGATGCGGATGAGAGGCTGCCGGTAAGAGACCGCTCACGTCGATGATGTGTTTCTATAAGAATACTCCCGTTACTGTTGAGCAGAAGACCGTTCATGCACTTCCTCCCTGTTTTCCAGACGCCTGATTCTCTCGATGATCGGCGGATGTGAATAGGAGAACCAGGCATACGCAGGATGAGGGTGGAGGTTCGCCAGATTTCGGGACGCAAGTCGTTTCAGGGCGTCGATCAGGGGCCCCGGCCCCCCTGTCATGGTCGAGGAGAAATCATCCGACTGGCGCTCGAATCGTCTGGATATCGTAGCCCTTACGGGGCTCAGGAAAAAAGTTACCGGCCTGAGAAAGACAGCGAGGATGAAAAGGCCCGCGTAGATCACCCGGGAATCGAAGCCAAAGGTCCGGTAGAGGATGTCCTGCTGCAGGGCCAGGTGTGCTCCGTAGAGTGCGAGGAGCGAGATCGTGAAAGAAAGGGCCAACTGCTTGACCACATGGCCCTTTTTCCAGTGGCCCAGCTCATGGGCAAGAATCGCCAGGATCTCTTCCCGGCCGTGATCGTTCAGCAGGGTATCGAAGAGCACGATCCGCTTCGTTTTTCCGATCCCGGTGAAATAGGCGTTGGAGTGCCTGCTCCGCTTCATGGCGTCCATGGTGTAGATGCCGCTGATCCTGAACCCTGCGCGTTCGGCCATTGAGGCTATGTCGCGGGCGAGCTCCCGGTCTTCGACCGGCTCGAACCTGTTGAACACAGGCGCGATCACGACGGGGTAGAGCCAGGAAGCGAGCGCCTGGAAGGCGATGAAGAACAACCACGACCATAGCCACCAGGTATCCGGGAAAGAGCGGATGATGCCGAGAACCGCCGCGAGCAGGATGCCCAGCACGAGGGCGGATATCAGAACTGATTTCACGAGGTCACCGGCCCAGGTGGACCAGGATATGGTGCTGAAGGAAAACCTCTTTTCCACACCGAAGGTCTGGAAGAGATCGAAGGGTATGTCGAGAATCCCGAGCAGAAGATAACAGGCGAAAAAGAAGAGAATGCCGGAGAGGATAAAAGAGAGTCCCCAGGTGGAAATCGCCCCGGCGAGCCAGGGGAGGAGGCCGCTTATCACGAGCGCGGGCAGGAAGAGGTCGAAGAAGAGATGACGGGCCGCATCCAGCCGGCCTGTCGCCGTGGAATAAGCTCTTATTTCCTCGAGCTTTTCTGCGCTTATGGCTCCGGCAAGCTCCCGGGGAATCTCACGGCTCTCATGACGGAGATGAGAGATGTTCAGGACATGGAGCCCCATGCGCACCGTTGCGGCCAGGATGTAGAGGACAAGAAACAGGACGAGGAGATAATTCAGCTCTGCACCAGTATTCATGATAGAAACCAACTACCTTCGACAGCAGACCGTCCATCCGTCCATCACCTCAAAAAGGGGTGATGAGCCCCCGTCTTTTCGGGGAATGCGACGTTGAAATCCCTGTTTTCCCTTTTGCCCAGAAACCCGGTGATATCATTCAACGTACGGTGGTCCAGAAAAAAGCCGCTCCCGCAATGCGGTTTCCGGCCTTTTTCCGTATGATCCTGTCCTCCCCTCTGTATCTTCATAGATAGACAATAGGGGTGCCTGCCGCCAAAATCAATTGGCGCTGAAGGCGAAACAGTGCCACGGCCAGTGGCCTCACATCATGGTGAATTTCCACAGCAGGCCCATGGCAGGGATGATGACCCAGAGGCTTTGCACGTAGATGGTGTACAACCGGTTGTCGAAAATCACCTGCTCGTGATAGAAGTCGATGCCCTTGGCCAGGAAGAAAAGCGGCGGGAGCAGGCCGTAGGCAAGTGCAGGTGCGATCTTTAAGGGGAAGCTCAGGAAGAGCACGAGGGCGAGTCCCATGATGGCATACTCCAGGAGCATGATGGAGTGCTCCTCGTGGATGTAGCGCGCCAGGCTCATGCGGCCGATGATGGCGTCGCGCTCCATGTTCTTGAGCCCCAGGAGGATTTCCACTCCCAGGTAGTGCGTTGCCGTGTATGCAGCCAGGATGAAGATGCCCGGAGCGATGGGAGATCCCACCAGGCTCAGGGGGGTGATGATGGATATGAGAAGGAAGACCACCAATCCGTAGATGCTCCTGAGATAGTCGGTCACCCCTCCTACGTCGATAAGCGGGCGCAGCAGGGAGATCCCGATGACCAGCAGACCGCCCGTGAGCCCTGCCGACAGCAGTCCGAGCGAGGTGGCGATGCCCGTAGAAACGGCCCACAGAGGCCACTGCCGGAGATTACGGTGCGGGCCCGTGGATGCGAGCGCGAGGAAGAAGACGGTCAGCAGCGCATCCCATGAATAGCCCTGTCCGCAGAACACCAGTGACGCCATGGCGACACCGAGGCTTCCCAGCGAGGGGAGCAGGGGTGTGGCGGACAGGAAATTGAGCACTGCGTTCTCGATGCCGGCATGGGTGTGAGTGCTCTTGAGCACCTCGATGCACTCCTCGATCACCCAGTGGGGGGTCGACGCCCCCGCGATCACGGCCACCTGGGAGGTCTGGGGAATCGCGGCCTCCTTGAGCTGTTCCGGGTCTTCCACCCGGATCACCCGCCGGTTCTCCTTTGCCGCGATCTCCGCCAGGCGCTTGGTGTTGGCGGAATCTTTCCCGCCGATCACGATGAACACATCGTGATCCTTTGCCAGGTCCCTCACCTCGCTCTGGCGGTCCACGGTGGAACGGCAGATGGTGTCCGCCACGTCGAGCACATCGCACTTTTCCCTGAGCACGGAGATGATATCCCGATAGATGGCCACATCAAAGGTGGTCTGAGCCACCACGCTGATCCTCCTGACCCGGGGAAGGCTCTGCGCGTCCTCCACATTCTCCACCGCCACCCCTTTATCGCCTGCGATTCCCAGGTGGGCGTCCATCTCGGGGTGATCCTTGTCGCCCGCGATCACCACGAGATCAGCGTTCTTCGACGCCTTCTTGATAATGGACTGGACCTTGAGCACCATGGGGCACGCGGCGTCGATGACCTCCACGCCCCGTTCTTCGAGGAGCTGTTTCTTGTCCGGGGCAATGCCGTGGGCGCGGACTATGGCGATATTGCCCGCCTTGAGCCGATCGTCGTCGATGTCGTGGACGATACCGATCCCGCGCTTTTTCAGTGCCTCGATGACCTGGGGGTTATGGATGATCTGGCCCAGGGTGTAGATCTTTTTCCGGGGGTTCTTCTGTCTCACCTTGAAGGTTATGTCGATGGCCCTGCGGACACCGAAACAGAAGCCGGCGTATCTGGCGATGGTGATCCTCATGCAGCACCCATGAAACGGGCATGGACGAGGTACTCCTGATTGCCCTTGATCCCCTTGACCGGGGATGGAATCGTGCCGCTCACCGTGCAGCCGAGCCCTGTGAGAAAAGCCTCCATATCGCGGATAACCTCCTGTGCTATTGCATCGTCCTTCAAAATGCCGCCCTTTTTGATGTGCTCTCTGCCCGCCTCGAACTGGGGCTTGATCAGGGCGATGATGTCGGCACCGGATTTGAGCACGTTCAGGACCGGGGGCACGACGAGCCTCAGCGAGATGAACGAGACATCGAAGGTGGCCAGGTCGCACCGGTCCCCGATGAGAGAGGGATCGAGGTTCCGCACGTTGATCCCTTCGAGGCTCACGACCTTCTCATGGGTCCGGAGCCTCCAGTGGAGCTGACCCCGCCCGACATCCACCGCATACACCTTTGCCGCCCCGCGCTGAAGCATCACGTCGGTGAATCCGCCGGTTGAAGCGCCGATGTCGATGGCGATTCTGCCGGCGGGATCGACGCCGAATGTATCCAGGGCGGCCAGGAGCTTGTCTCCGGGACGGCTCACGTATCGGGGGGACTCTTTGAGCGTAACCCGGGCATCCTCACTGACAGGAGTCCCGGCCTTGGTCACCGGGGTTCCGTCAATGAGCACGCTGCCTGCCATGATCAGCGCGGCAGCCTTGGTCCGTGTCTCTGCAAGTCCCTTTTCCACCAGCAGTCTGTCCAGTCGCATTTTCATAAGAGCTTCTTAAAAAAGCTTCATAACAGTTCTGAAACGGTTTTTCGTATTCCGGCAGCATCGAGGCCCAGGGATTTCCGGAGCTGGCTCAAGGAGCCGTGCTCGACGAAGGCGTCGGGCACTCCCAGGAGCCTGAACCTCAAGGGATGGCCGATATCCTGCAGGGCCTCCATCACGGCCGAGCCCACCCCGCCGTGAATGCACCCGTCTTCCACCACCGCGAAGCGCCCTCCGCACGATTTTACCATGTCGCGCACGGTCTGGGTATCCAGAGGCTTCGCATACACGAGGTCCACCACCGCGACGTCTTCGAGTCCGGCCACGGCTTCGAGCACGGTGTAGCACAAGGGGCCGCAGCAGAAGACCGCGAGGCGTGATCCCTCCTGAAGTATCTCCGCCCTGCCCGTGCGCAGGTTGCCCGGTTTCAGGGGGGCGGGAACGATGCTGTCCCGGGGGTATCGGATGGCCGTGGGCCCCTGGATCTTGAGCGCATGGACGAGCATCCTTTCGAGCATGAACTGATCCCTGGGCACGAGAACGGTCATGTTGGGAATGCTTCGGAAGTAGGCCAGATCGAACACCCCGTGATGGGTGGGGCCGTCGGGGCCCACGAGACCCGCCCGGTCCACGGCAAAGATCACGGGTGCGTTCTGCAGGGCCACGTCGTGAATGATCTCATCAAAGCTCCGCTGGAGAAAGGTCGAGTAGATGGCCACCACGGGCCTCAGCCCGTAGAGGGCCATGCCCGCGGCCATGGTCACCGCATGGCCTTCTGCGATGCCCACGTCGTACATCCTGTCCGGGAACTTCAGCGCGAACCCCTTGAGCCCGGTTCCCGAGGTCATGGCGGCGCTGATGGCCACGACCCGGGGGTCGCGTCTGGCGATGCGGGTGAGCGTCCTGCCGAACACATCCGAATAGGTCAGAGCACCGGATCCTGACGCGGACTCGCCGTTCTCCCGTACAAACTTGCCCACCCCGTGAAAATTCTCGGGGTCGAGCACGGCAGGGGTGTACCCGTGTCCCTTCTGGGTGATGACATGCAGGAAGATGGGCTCGTGCATGGCCGAGACGTTCTGGAACGCCTCCACCAGGTGGCTGAGCTTATGGCCGTCGATGGGCCCCACGTAGCGGAATCCCAGTTCCTCGAACAGGAGCCCCTCGGTCACCGCGCCCTTGAGGTTGCCCTCGATCAGCTTGGCGATCTTGTAGATCGTGTCGCCCCCTAAGGGTATGCCCTTGAGGATGCCCTTGATGCCTTCCCTGACCTCCCTGACCTTTTTCGAGGTCATGATTCTGCTCAGGTAGTCCGCGATGGCCCCCACCCGCTGGGAGATGAACATCTTGTTGTCGTTGAGCACCACGATGAGGTTCTGCCTCTTCGTGCCCACGAAGTTCAGGCCCTCGAAGGTGAGCCCGTTGGAGAGCGATCCGTCGCCGATAACGGCAAGCACGCGGTTTTTGCAGCCCGCGAGCGACATGGTCTCGCAGATGCCGCTGGCCGCGGGGATGGCATTGCCGGAATGACCGGAGATGAAGATGTCGTACGGGCTTTCCTTGGGATTGATGAACGGCGTGATCCCCCCCGACTGTCTCAGGGTCGAGAACATGCCCTTCCTGCCCGTGAGGATCTTGTGGGTGTAGCTCTGATGCCCCACGTCCCAGAGAAACTTGTCCTTGGGGGCGTCGAAGACATAGTGCATGGCCAGGGTGAGCTCCACGGTGCCGAGGCTCGACGCGAGGTGGCCTCCGGTCTGGCTGACATGGCTGATGATGAAATCGCGGATTTCCCGGGCCAGGGTTTCGAGCTCCTGCAGGCTCAAGCCCTTGAGGTCCCGGGGGGATGCGATGGAGGGCAGGATGTCCGCCATGATCAGGCCATCCTCTCGAGCATGCTTAAGGCAAGCGCCTTCAGATCTTTTACGCGGGTGCCGTGTTTGGCGGGGAGAAGGTCTACCGCCTTTTCCGTCATGTCACGGGCCCACCGGCGAGACTCCTGGAGGCCCAGGGCCTTGACGATGGTCGCCTTGCCCTGCGCGAGGTCCTTGCCCGTGGTCTTGCCGAGAACCTCCCGGCTGGAGGTCACGTCCAGGATGTCGTCGATAGCCTGAAACGCCAGGCCGAGATAGGTTCCGAAACCCACCAGTGATTCGATCTGCTCCGGATCTCCTTCGGCGATGCGGGCGCCCGTGAACATACAGAGCTCGAAGAGGCGGGCGGTTTTTCTGCGGTAGATGTCCCGGACCTCGTCCATGGAGAGCTCCTTCCCCTCTGCCGTCACATCGTGGTACTCGCCCTGGACGAGCCCCTTGACCCCGCAGACCTCGGCCATGAACTCAAGGATGTCGAGCTTGGTCCGGGGCGGGTAACCGGCTGCGGTGATCGCGGAGAGGGCCTGGAAAATCAGCGCATCCCCCGCGAGGATCGCGGTGGACTCGCCGAACCTGGCGTGGCACGTGGGACGCCCCCTCCTGAGATCGTCGTTGTCCAGGGCCGGCAGATCATCGTGGATGAGGCTGAAGGTGTGGATCATTTCAATGGCGAGCCCCGCGGGCAGGGTGTCCTCCGCAAACCCCCCGAGGCATTCGCAGGCCATCATGGTCAGTACGGGCCTGATTCTCTTTCCGCCCGCCTTGAGGCTGTAGGCGAATGCCTCGAAGATACCCGAGGAGGTGCCCTCCGCCGCGAGGTACGCATGGAGGTAGTTATCGAATAAATCCTTTTTTCCGGATGTTAGCGCAGTAATGTCCACATATTTCTCCCAGAAAGGCAATAGCATGCTATCAAGGATTCTTCAAGGTCCTCTTCCGGCATGCCGCAAGCCTTGTTCCCGGGACGGCCCGTAAGGGAAACCGGAGGATTCCGGTTTCCGGTTAAGCGTCACGAGGAAGACGAGAGCTTCTCGTAAAGCATCATGATGGTGTTCACATACACCTGGCTGTGATTATAGCACCAGATGGCCGTGCGTTTCTTCTCCTCGGCCGCGTCTTCCTTCCATCCGGCGCGCTTGAGGTAAAAGGCGATGCTCGCCGTTGCGTCCTGCATATTGAACGGGTCACGTATCCCGTCATTGTCGCCGTCCACGCCGTATTCCATGAACGATGACGGGATGAACTGGGCCGGGCCCAGGGCTCCGGCAAAGGAACCCATGATGGCCAGCGGGTCGGTATTCAGGTCGCGGGCGATGAGGATCAGGTTGTACAGTTCGTTCAGTGCCCAGTTCGCCTTTTTCTGCGCCCTTGAGATCATGGCCTCGTCTTTGAGGGAAGGGTATTTATGGGTGTACGATTCCTGGATCTGCCTGAAGTAATCGGGGTCGAGGAGGGCGGCGAGGTTGGTGTACGCCGTGAACGTGTTGTACCGCATGGGGTAGGTTCCCAGCCTCGACTCAACGATGAGAATGGCGGTGATGACCTGCGGAGAGGTCCCGAAGCGCTTTTCCAGGGCGGAAAAGGTCTGGGCGTTCTCGATGATGTATTCCTTGCCCTTGGTGATATACTCCGGGGCGATATACATGTGGTCGGGCTGTTCTGCGGTTCCCTTGGGGCTCGAATGGAAGAGGTTCTTGATGACTACCTCGGGTGTGACGGTCAGCCTCTGGTCATTGAAAAGGGTCTGGACCTGGTCCTTTCCCAACCCCTTTTCCACCAGACGCTCACAGAGGTAGTTCATGGACGTTTCACCGAAGGGCCATGCCGTGGCGGGCAACAAGAATACGGTGAATGCGGCAAGGATGTACAGCAAGGATGTTCTCACGTATTTCTCCCTTCAAGACAGTATTATGCCCACTCACAGGTAAGAATTCATTTCATTTGGAAGAACCCTATCATACCGTTTTGCGGCATTGAGCACAAGGCCCTTTCTTTTTGTGCGGGCACGACTGCTCCTCTGTCCCCATGGGTGGGATCACGGCCGGAAGATGCGCACCAGGGGGGGACGGGGCACATCCCCGTTGGAAGCTTTTCGGCTTGAAGCCGGGCCTCAAGGGCTTGCCCTTCGAATGTCAATGCCATTGATTCTTGACTTGCTCTTCTAAAGAGGCATACAACCTTGCTGTATGAAGAGGCTTCTGATTGCGAACCGGGGCGAGGTCGTTGTGAGGGTGCTCAGGACGGCCAGAGAGATGGGGCTGGAAACCATCGTCGTGTATTCCGAGGCCGACCGGGACATGGAGTACCTGTCGTACGCAGACGAGGCGGTCCAGATCGGTCCTGCACAGCCGTCGAAGAGCTACCTGAACATCGAGTCCATCATCAGTGCGGCCCTGGTCTGGAAGGCGAACGCCATCCATCCGGGCTACGGCTTTCTGTCGGAAAACCCCAGTTTCGCCGCCCTGTGCGAGGAGAACGGTATCGCCTTTATCGGCCCTTCCAGCACAGCATTGAGGACCATCGGAAACAAGTCGAGGACCAAGCAGGTCGTCAAGTCGCTGAACATCCCCACCATCCCCGGCTCCTACAGCATGATCTCCAATGTCGACCAGATCATCACCATGGCCAAGCAGCTCGGGATGCCGGTGATCCTCAAGTCGCTCTATGGAGGCGGCGGCAGGGGGATGAAGGTCGCCTATGACGAAAACCAGCTCCGCCAGCAGTTCGCCAGCGTCAGCAGCGAGGCGAACGCGGCGTTCGGCCGCAACGAGGTGTACATGGAGCACTATCTTTCCTGCCCCCGGCACCTGGAGGTGCAGATCCTCGCGGACGGGCAGGGCGGAATCCAGGTGCTGGGCGACCGGGAATGCTCCATCCAGCGACGCCATCAGAAGATCATCGAAGAGGCCCCCATACCCAATATCGATACCAAGACCCGCGACAATCTCTGGAAATGGTCCGAACAGATCATCGGCGCCATCGGGTTCAGGGGCCTGGGGACCGTGGAATATCTCATGGATCAGGACGGGAACACCTATTTCCTGGAGATCAACGGACGGCTCCAGGTGGAGCACCCGGTGACGGAGATGGTGACCGGCATAGACATGGTGAGAGAACAGCTCATGGTCGCCGCGGGCTCCCTGTTGAGCACCGGCGGTGTCAGCATCAGCGGCCACGCCATCGAATGCCGGGTCAATGCCGAGAATCCGGCCAAGAACTTCATGCCCACCACCGGGACAGTCACCTCCGTGCGTCTGCCGGGGGGACCGGGAACCAGGGTGGACACCCACCTGTTCCCCAACTGCGTCATCAGCTCGTACTACGACCCCCTTCTGGTCAAGCTCATCGCCCACAACAGCACCCGGGCCAGGGCCTTGAAGCGCATGACGCGGATGCTGAACGAAACGCGGATCGAAGGCGTCATCACCAACATCGATCTGCTGCTCAGGCTGCTCGCCAACGATCAGTTCCTCTCGGGAAACGGCGACACCTCTCTGGTCATGCAACTGGTGAAGAAGTAGCCACCCTTTTTTCTCTCCTGCACCATGTTCACACCCATCATGGGAATGGTTTCCGATCTGATCGGCCTCGAGGGCGCGTTTTGTGCAGCCGTGCCGGCGATCGCCGCGGGTACCGGAATTTATCTCCGCATCTCCCGGAAGACGTGCAGGGGTTGTACAAGGGGGGATTCCCCGGGCCCAAAGGCAAGGGGATCATGCCGTGACAGGGAACGGGGAGAGGCCTTCCCCGTGTTGCACTTTCACTCCCGGACGTTATTATGGAAAAAACATATGAATACCTGTCCTTCAACCAGCCGGCAGGCCGCATCCATGACTTTTTGAACGATGTGATTTAAGAGAGCGGGGGTTGATCAATGAAGGAGCACTTCTACAAGCTCGTCGAGGGCAACATGAAAAAGGGCAGGGCCAAGGCCTACATCGTGGAGAACGGACACTACCGGGAGATTCAGGTTTTCATCGCCGACGGCGTGCCGGTCGATTATAAGAAGGCGCCGTACCATCCGGACGGCAGGATTGTCTCCATACCGGGATTCCCGGAGCCCGAGTATGCGTCGTTCGGGTTCGGGGAGATCCTGGTGGCACTGGACAACACGAAATTCTACAGCTATCGCTAGGACGAAGAGAAGATCTTGGTGACCTCGTCGGCCGGGAATTCCGGCAGACCGGTCCTGGCTCCGTCCTGGACGAGGACCATGTCCCGGGCCTCGGTGAGGCGGCCGATGATCGAGCCCTCGATCCCTTTTTCGGCCCACGCGGCGACGATCCCCTCCGCGCTGTGCTCCTCGCAGCAGACCATCAGAGAGCCCGAGGCCAGGGCGCCCAGGGGGTCGATGGAGAACCGGGGCAGGATTTTCTCCGCGATCGGCAGCACCGGGATACGATCCGCATAGGCTTCCACCCCGCACCCGCTCGCCAGGGCCAGTTCTCTCAGGCCGGTGGCGAGCCCGCCTTCGGTGGGGTCGTGCATGGCGGTCACACCTCCGTGGTCCCAGGCGAGCCGGGCCTCCTTGAAGATGCTGATGCCCGGGTCGTGGATGAGCGAGCGGGCCTCAGCCAGCGTCTGCTCGCCGATGTCGAGCCGGTGGGACGCCTCGGAGGCGATGACGGCCACGGCCTCGATGGGTATCCGCTTTGAGAGAAGGATGAGATCCCCCGGTCCGGCACCCGAAGGACGGGACAGGGCCCCTTCTCCCATAACCCCGATCATGAAGCCCACCGCCAGGGGGCGCTCGATGCCGTGGGTGATCTCAGTATGCCCCCCGATCAGGGTGACGTCCATGGCCGCGCACGCCTGCCTGAGGTCGAAGAACAGATCTTCCACCGAGGCGGGGGTGGTCGAGCCGGCCGGGAGCAGGAAGGTCACCAGGAGATACCGGGGAATGCCTCCCATGCAGGCGATGTCGTTGGAGTTTACGGTCACGAGATACCGGGATATGTTCTCGCTGGTGAAGGTGATGGGGTCGGTCTTGAATACCAGGGTCTGCTCGCCGAAACGCACCACCGCGGCGTCCACCCCGATGCCGGGGCCGGCCAGAATGTTCGGGTCGTCCGAGGGTATGCCTCTGAGCAGTTTTTCCAGCAGAGGCAGGGGCAGCTTGCCCACCGGGAGCGGTTCTCTACCCACGGCTTTCGCTCTCGATGTACGCATACGCGCTGTGGTTGTGGATGCTCTCGTAGTTCTCCGCCTCCACCGAAAACCACGAAAACTCGTTCCTGGTGCTCAACGACGCAGCCGCGAGCCGCACCACGTCTTCCACGAACATGGGGTGCTCATAAGCATACTCGGTGACATACTTCTCGTCGGGCCGCTTGAGGATGGGATACACCGGGCTCGAAGCGCACCGCTCGACGAGATCGATGAGGTCCTCGATCCAGAAGAACCGCTCGTAGCAAACCTCCACGGTCACGAGCCCGCGCTGGTTGTGCGCGCCGTACGCGCTGATTTCCTTGGAGCAGGGGCAGAGCGTCTGCACCGGGACCTTCACCATCACCCTGAACTCGCGCTTCTTCCCCACCATGCCCATGAGACGGCAGCGGTACTCCATCAGGCCCACGGAGCCGGTGACCGGAGCGCTCTTTTCGATGAAATAGGGAAAGTCCACCTCCATGTGCGCGCTCTCCGCCTCCAAGGCGGTGCGGATCTCGTTTAAGATGTGCTCGAAGTTCTTGATGTGGATGTTGTCGCGGTGCTCGTTGAGCACCTCGATGAACCGGCTCATGTGGGTCCCCTTGAACACCCGGGGCAGATCGACATAGAGATTGATGGACGCCACCGTATCCTGCCGTCCCTTGAGCTTGTCCGAGACCACGATGGGATACGAGATCCCCTTCACGCCGACTTTCTGGATATACAGCGGGTTTTCCGGCCTCTCCTTCTGGACATCCTTCATGGTCACGCGTCTCCGCTGAAAGACACGCAGCAGGTATCGTTCTCCCACACCACCACCTCATGGAGCTTGAGCGGTTTTTCGATGGAGGGGGACAGGGCGGTGAAGATGTGGCGGGCGATATTCTCCGCCGAGGGATTCTGCTCGCGGAAGGGCTCTATGTCGTTGAGATACCGGTGGTCGAGCCCGTCCAGAATCCCCTTCACGAGCTGCTTGAGCTCTCGGAAGTCCATGACGACCCCCATGGAGTCGAGCTCCCGTGACGTCACGGTGACCTCCACGCGGTAGTTGTGCCCGTGGAGCCTCTCGCAGTCGCCCCGGTAGCCGCGCAGGCTGTGGGCCGCGCTGAACGTGTCTATGACTTTTGCTTTGAACATGTGACGTACATAGTACACAAAAAGACACCTGTGCAATATGAGAATCGCCTTCAGGGGGCTCAGGCCCGCAGCATCCTGCTGGAGGCTTTTTTTATTGATCCGGCAGACAAGCACTGATCCGAGTCCCGGTAAGGGGTCGTATGTGTTTCGGAGAACCAGATGCCGGAGCGGTTCAGGCGCGGCACGGGATCCATCGGTCGGGAGGGGGATTTTTTTCATAAAGGTTTTGGTCGCTTGCGGACGGTCCCGGCAGAAGAGGGGCTTGTTTTCGCATGTTTTTTGATATATCAGAACTCTTAACACTACAGTGGTGGAGTTTGGTACAAGATCGGGGTCAGGTCGGATCGCGCAGGATCGGGGTCAGGTCTCAACATATGACACTCCCTGTGTCATATGTTGAGACCTGACCCCATGACTGATTACCACTGTAGTGTTAAGAGATCATGAGGAAGCAAAAGATCATGAGAAAGAGGCAGACCGCTTTCGATGCCAAGCGTTGAATTTCCGGATCCGTACATACTGCGTCAGCTCGCCGGGGACAGCTGCTCCCATCTGAAGATCATCGAGGAATCCATCGGAGTCAAGTGTTCCCTCAAGGGCAACACCATCGAGCTCTCGGGTGAGGATTACGATGTCGAGCTCGCGGAACACGCCCTGAAGGACCTCTACAAGCTCATCAAGGGCGGGTTTCCCCTCTACCCGGACGACGTGTGGTACGCGGTGAGGATGCTGGCCAAAGACCGCAACGTCAACCTTGAAGACGTGTTCAAGGACAGCATCTACATCTCGTCCACCAAGAAGGTCATCGTGCCCAAGAGCCTGCAGCAGAAGCGCTATGTCGATTCCATGCGCGTCAAGGACGTGCTCTTCGGCATCGGGCCCGCCGGCACGGGCAAGACCTACCTGGCCCTGGCCATGGGGGTGTCCCATCTCCTGAAGAAGAAGGTGGAGCGGATCATCCTGACCAGGCCGGCCGTGGAGGCGGGCGAGAAGCTCGGATTTCTGCCAGGCGATCTCCTGGAGAAGGTGAACCCGTACCTGAGGCCTCTCTACGACGCTCTGTACGACATGCTCGAGCACGACCACGTGCTGAGGCTCATCAGCAGGGACCAGATCGAGGTGGCACCGCTCGCGTTCATGCGGGGCAGGACCTTAAACGATGCCTTCATCATCCTCGACGAGGCCCAGAACACCACCTCCGAGCAGATGAAGATGTTTCTGACCCGGCTCGGGTACAACTCCAAGGCGGTCATCACCGGCGACATCACCCAGATCGACCTGCCCTCGGGGGTGAAATCCGGCCTCATCGAGGCCGACCAGATTCTGAAAAACATCGATGAGATCGGCTTCACCTATTTCAGCGAGGATGACGTGGTCCGCCACAAGGTGGTGGCGAAGATCATCAAGGCCTACGAGAGGTACTCGCCCAATGGTACTCATTGACGTTCAGAACATCCAGAGCCGGTTTCCGATCGACGACATCCCGCTGGGCGAGTGGGCGTCACGGGCGCTTGAGCTGCTCGGCAGGCAGGACGCGGAGCTGTCGGTGGTGGTCACCGACAACGACCAGATCCGTGATCTCAACAAGGCCTATCTGGACCGCGACCGCCCCACCAATGTCATCTCTTTTCCCCAGCAGGAGGGCGAGGGCCCCGGAGGAGAGCACCTGGGCGACGTGGTGATATCCATCGAAAAGGCGTTCCAGGAGGCGCAGGAGTCCGGGATGAGGCTGGACGAGCGTATGCTCGAGCTCCTCGTGCACGGCATCTGCCACCTGACCGGGTATAATCACGAAGGCGTGTCCGAGGAGATGACCAGGGAGATGGAAGAAGTCGAAGAGCGTCTCTGTAGAGAGCTCCTGGGTGAATAACGATGAAGCGTGCAAAAGCGCCTGGCGGGCGGATGAGGGCCTCGGGCGGGCTGCCCCCGGCCGGGCGGGTCTTAGAAGCGCCACGGAATCGATGAGCGTGTCGGCGGCAGGGGGAAAGTATCGGATAATGATTGTGTATTCCCCTGTTTAGAGGGTACGAAAGCTGGAGAAAAAGTGCTTGCCATGCCATATACCCTCTGCTATAAGGCTGCTCTACGGGGCGTAGCGCAGTCTGGCTAGCGCACCTGCCTTGGGAGCAGGGGGTCGGAGGTTCAAATCCTCTCGCCCCGACCAAAGCAGGTTGGATGGGCGCCTGTAGCTCAGTTGGATAGAGCAACGGACTTCTAATCCGTAGGCCAGAGGTTCGAATCCTCTCAGG
>JAHDQN010000042.1 GCA_018433775.1 Deltaproteobacteria bacterium | reverse complement strand
TCTCCGTTTGCGGCCGGTGCCCGTACACGCTTCCCTCCAGCCGGTCTGCCGGAAAAGACGGACGGTGATGGCGGCACAGCCCCGCTATTCGGCCGCCAACGGCCGGGGAGGGTGCACCCGGTTGATCGCACCTGCCGGCTTCTCCCCCCGCAGGGCCTGCAGAACGTTCAGGGCCTGTATCTTTATGATCTCCCTTCTCACCTCGGGAATCGCGGTACCCAGATGAGGGGTGAATATGGTGCGGTCCGAAAGTCTGATCAGGTCCTGATTGATACAATCGGGTCGCTGAGGAAAGCGCATATCCTCCATCTCATAGACATCGGCGGCATACCCGGCCAGCCGTCCACTCGCCAGCGCCTCGGCGACAGCCTGCTCGTCCACCTCGGAGCCGCGGGAGGGGTTGACGAGATAGGCGGTGGGTTTCATGAGCGAGAGCTCCCGTTGGGAAATCTGATGGAAGGTATGCTCGGTGAGGGGCGAGGCAAGGCAGACAAAGTCGGACCTCTTGAGGATCTCGTCGCGCGGCAGGGCGGTCATGTTATACTTCACGTCCAGGGTCTCGTCGTAGCGGTAGGTGTCGTAGTACAGCACCGTCATGTCGAAACCCCTGGCACGCCGTGCAATCGCGATGCCCAGCTGTCCCATTCCGATGATGCCCAGGGTCCTGCCGGTTACGAGACTTCCGTAGAACGGCGAGGGGTGGACCCATCCGCTGAACATTCCCGACCGCACGAAGGAGTCGGCCGAGTTTACCCTCCGGGCGAGACCCAGCAGAAGCGCCCATGTCAGATCGGCCGTCGGCTCGACCGATTCGACCGCGCTGGTGACCCAGATGTTTCGGGTCGTGGCCGCCTGCACATCGATGTTGTCGAACCCCCTGCCCGCCAGCGAGATGATCTTCAACTCCGGGCACGAGTCGATGATCTCCCTGTCGATGATGTCCGTGACAAAGCAGCATAGGGCATCGGACGCGCGGGCACCGTGAATCAGCTCCTCTTTTGAGAGGCCCCGGCGCTCATCGGGCTCGATCAGCTCGCAGAAGGGCACCAATAGATCTTTTGCAGGATCAGGCGCCTTGTGTGTATAATACACAACCGGTTTTCTGACGCTCATGCCGTCTGCCCGCCTTTCTGAGAACGAAAAGTTATTTCTCACTGATGAATCTGATCATCTCCTTATGTGCCGGGGTGAGGAGCTTCTCTTTCCGGAAGACGATGCTGAGCTCCTTGGTGAGCTCGGCCCCGGCGATATCGATGCGGGACAGGATGCCCATCTCGATCTCGCGGGAAACCGTGCTTTCTCCCACGATGGAGACACCGAGGTTCTCCGCGACCGCCCTTTTCACCGCCTCGGTACTGCCCAGGCGCAGGAACTCTTTGAACTCGGCGGCAACCGACGGGAGCTTCTGGGAGACCACGTAGCCCGTGCCCGACCCGCTCTCTCCGACCACAAACTGACCTTCCTTCATCTGCGCTGGCGTGATTTTTCCGAGCGCCGCCCAGGGGTGCCTGGGCGAGGTTATCAGGACGAGGCGCTCTTTTTTCCAGGGCTCGCGGAATATCTCCGGACTCTTGATCTGGGCCTCCACCACCCCGACGTCAACCTCGTAGTTCAGGATCTTCTGCTCGATGACCCTGGTGACCCCGATGGTCACGTCGACATGGATCTTGGGGTACTTGGTCTTGAATTCTCCCAGTATCGAAGGGAGCATGTACACGCCGATATTGCTGCTGGCACCCAGATGGACACTGCCCCGCTCGAGCAGATTGAATTCCCTGATGGTCCGCTCGGTCTCGTTGATAAGCTTGAAGATCCTCCCGGCATACTGATAGAGAGTGTGCCCTGCCTCGGTAAGAACGAACTTTTTTGCAACCTTCTCGAACAGGACCACACCGAAGAACTCTTCAAGAGCCTTGATATGGACGCTTACCGCAGGCTGAGTAATGTAGAGGGTTTCAGCAGTCAGACTGTAGCTTCCCTTTTGTGCCAATACGTAAAAACTCTTGAGCTGATGGATATTCATATGGTGTCCATATTCCTGCCCTTTCTTAGGGCCATGTTTTATCAGGCGAATGCGAAAACCAAAAGGGCTACATTGGTATGCCATTATAATTGAGCGATATCCTAAAGTCAACAAACCAGGATTCGGGAAATGATGAATGTGAAGTATCGTCTATGGGCCGGCGAGCGAGAATAGAAGATGAAAAACAGGCTCGAGCACAAGGAAGGTTGATGCTGTTCACCCGTCCCGGGAGCGGTATTCCTCAGGCAAGCCTTCCGCACAGCTCCTGCACCACCAGGTTCGCCGGTGAATCCCCGGGCATGGCCAGCAGTGGCCTGCCCTGGAAGTCGAACTCACGGATCGACTCGTCCTCGGGGATCCATGCGTACATTTCCAGGCTCACCTGTGCGGCGATGGCGCGGGCCTCGTCTTCGCTCCTGACCCGGTTGAGCACGAGGCCCATGGTCCGGTAGTCCACCGCGCGGTTTTCCCGGGCCACCCGGGCGATGGTGCCTGCCACGTTCACCCCCTTTGCCGAGGTGTCGGATACGACGAGCAGGTGGTGCACCTGTTTCATGACCCGCCGGTTGATCTGCTCGATCCCGGCCTCGCCGTCTACGAGCACGTAATCGAAACCCGCCGCGAGGTCCTGGATGATGTCCTTGAGCAGCGAGTTCACCCGGCAGAAGCAGCCCTCGTCCTCGGGCCTGCCGATGGAGAGCAGGGCGAAGCCGTCTGCCTCGGACAGGGCATCGAAGATCTCGTAGTCGAGCATGCGCAGGGTCTCGGGAACGCTTGCGCTCCGCCCCTTTCCCATGGCGGTGATGAGATCCCTGCGGATGTCGTCCACGCTCTTCTTCACCCTGATGCCCAGGGAGTCTGCCAGGCCCGCGCACGGGTCGGCGTCGATGGCCAGAACCTTCTTCCCCTTCTTAAGGGCCAGGTGCCTGAGCAGCAGGGAAGACACGGATGTCTTGCCCACTCCCCCTTTGCCGCACAGCGCTATGATTCGTGTTTCTCTCATGGATTCACACCCTCTGCTTTTCTGCGATAGACCGTGCGCATCTTTTTCAGGTAGTCAGCGTCATCGCACACATCCCGGTAATCGCACTCGTCGCAGTCAAAGCTCATTTCATCGGCCATCTTGTTCATGGCCGCGATGATCCTGGACGTGTCCCGGGTCATCTCCCTGACTTCCCGTATGGTATCCCTGTCTTCGGTGATGAAGATGATCTCCATGCCTTTGCAATAGTCGAGCTCGCGGAATACCCGCATGAGGGACGACCCGAGAATCGAGAGGCAGAAGCCCTTTTCGAGCGCGTCCCTGCTCACCCGGCACCACTCCCTCTGATACTGGGACGCGGCCCGGAGCATGTACCCCTTGAGGTCGAGGAGAAAGCGCATCTGCTCCATCTCGCGGTAGCGGTGGAAGGTGTTCTCCTCGGTGAATCCCTTCACGTGCAGGAGCACGATCTTTCCAAAGGCCATGCTCTTCTGCCTCGCCTCCGGGAGGTCCGGGCCGATCAGGCTCACGGTCCCGTCTCTGACGAGAGAGGCGTCCCCGGTCCACAGGAGAACTGAGCACGACTCGGTCTCCGGGCTTCCGAGCTCGACCCCCACGTCGCCCATGAGCACCACGTCTTTCCCGCCCCCTTCGGGCCACGAGCGGGACAATCGTGTCCGGAAGGTCTTCCTGTCCGGTCTGCTCTCCAGGAACTCCCTGATTCGCGGGATGTGGGATGAAAAGAGCTCCATGTCAGCCGCCGTTTCCCCCGGCCTTTTCAAGGGCGATCATGGCCGCGCCCAGGGCGCCCACGATCTGGGGGTCGACGGTCATGGGCCTGATCTTCACCTGAAGGGCCTCCTGGAGCGCGGTGAACATGCCCGGGTTCTTTGCCACACCCCCGCTCATGGTGACGGCCCCGGTCAGCTCGATGCTCCGGGCCAGCGATGCCACCCGGTGCGCCATGGCCGTGTGCAGTCCGCTGATGATGTCGCTGATGTCACGGCCCTCGTTGATCAGCGAGATGATTTCGGTCTCGGCGAACACCACGCACTGGTTGGACAGCGTCACGGGATCCTGTGCCCGGGCCGCGATCGCGCCCATATCCTCGAGCCTGACATCGAGGGCCTCCGCCATGATCTCGAGGAACCTGCCCGTGCCCGAGGCGCATTTGTCGTTGTACACGTAGCGGACCACGTCGCCCCGGTCGTCGAACCGTACGGCCTTGGCGTCCTGGCCCCCGATGTCGATGACCATCCGGGCGTCCGGGACGATCTTCCAGGCCCCCTTGGCATGGCAGGCGATCTCCGATTCCACCGAGTCGGCAAACTCGACGCTGTTCCTGCCGTAACCCGTGCCCACGCAGTAATCCAGGGAATCTGGAGAGAGGCCGGCAGAGCGCATGAGATCCCCCATGACCTCCCGGGCGGAGTCCCGGGGAAGGGGCCTGGCCCTGATCACGTGAGAGGCGATTACCCTGCCGTCATCGACCACGACCGCCTTGGCGCTTAAAGAACCGATGTCACAGCCTGCTACGATCATCCGGTGCACCTCCTGTGTTTTCCCGGGCGAAGAGGGCCGCGCCCAGCGCGCCCACGATCTGCGGATCGATGCGGAGCCGCCTGATCCTCACGTCCAGAAGCTTTCCCAGGTGGATCAGCACGCCCGTGTTTTTCGCCACGCCGCCGGTCATGCAGACCTCGCGCTTAAGCCCTGCGCTCCGGGCCAGAATGGCCACCCTTCCGGCCATGGCCTGGTTCACGGCTGCGGCGATGTCGGCAATGGGTGTGTTCTCGTTCAGGTGGTGGATCACCTCGGCCTGTGCCCAGACCGTGCAGGTGGATGCCAGCGAAAGGGGGGCCTGGGCCTGCGCGGAGAGCCTGCCCAGCTCGTCCAGGTCCACGCCCAGCAGCCTTGCCATGACGTCGAGGAACCGTCCCGTGCCTGCGGCGCACTTGTCGTTGGTGACGAACTTCACCACCGCGCCCGCGTCGTCGAGACGGATGGCCTTGCAGTCCTGGCCCCCGATGTCGATGACGGTGTGCACCGAGGGCATGAGATGCCTTGCTCCCCGTGCATGGCAGGCGATCTCAGAGTAGACCTTGTTCACGAACGGGATCTTCTCTCTCCCATAGCCGGTGCCCACGCAGTACCGGACCTCGTCCATCCCGATGCCGGCGGCGCCGAGCGCGCGGTCCATGACCGTGCGCGCCGAGCCGTCGGGCCTGAACGACGAGCGCACCACCGCGTGGGAAAGCATGGTCCTGTCGTTGAGGATCACGGCCTTGCTGGTGAGCGATCCCACGTCACATCCTGCCACGATCATATTCCTATCCTCCTGAGCTGCAGAAATTCATCCATCTTGTCGATGACGCTTTCCCATGACTGGACCCGGTCGTCGAAGGCGTCGGCAAAGAGGATGACCGTCGGCACGCCTTCGCGTTCCAGATCCCGGGCGAGCAGTTTGTTCACCCCCCAGCTGTTCCGGCACCCCATGCTCCCGATGTAGGCGACGAAATCGGGCTTGAGGAGCCTGACAGCGCCCAGGAGGTCGTCGAGCCACATGCCCGGGGCATCGTAGGGCCCCCTGATCTGCTTGATCATGGGCATCCTTGACATCTGGGCCGCAAGGGAGTCGACCATGGCGTCCATGCCCGAAGAGTCGATATGATATGCCTCGCCGGGACGTTCCCCGGCATAGGGTGCGTCCGAGTGCCAGAAGGTGAAGAGGATGGAGCCCAGGTGGCTGATGTCCTGCTCGTCCATCCACTTCCAGAAGCGGGCGTCGGTGGTATAGTGGTCGATGTAGCAGAAGAGGCCCCGAGCTCGCTCACGCTTCGAGGTCGTGCCGGATATCCCTGCCGCGGCGTTGGCCTGAGCGGTCTTCAGCATGGAGCGCAGGAGCTCGGTGTAGACCTTTTTGCCGTTCATCATGAACCTGCCGCCGTAGAGCATGATGTCGAACAGCCCGGGCACGGGGGACGGCCTGAGCCTCATGAGGTCGATGAGCTCCGAGGCGAGCCCGTCCTGGAGTCTCACCTCCTCCAGCACCTCCCCGAGCGCGCTTTCGTCCAGGGTTGTGCCGGTGTGCGACTCCAGAAACGCGATCAGCTCGCGGAAGTCCTTTCTCTGGTAGCCGGTTGTCCGCTCGTCCAGGATGGCGGGCGGGTAGTCGAGCTGAAAAAACGGGATGTCAAGGTACGCCGAGGTGAAGGAGAACGAGTTGGCGTTGGTGTCGCAGATGCCCGGCGAGTCGCAGACGATGAAGTCGGGACGCACGGCCAGGCCGGCCAGGAAGGCGCCCAGTGCCCCCCGCTGGGCCGAGCAGGATGTCTCGGTGAAGCCGACCTCGCTGCAGTAGTCGAGGTATTCCGCCGTGCCCCGCCTGAGAACGATGGTGCCGAGCACGGTCCATGCCTCGAGCATGACCGGCACCACGTCGAAGGCAAAGAGCAGGGGGGTTGCCATGCAGAAGGTGGTGAGCGCCACCTTTTTTTCGCGCTCCCGGGCCGTGACGCACATGGTGGAATACTCGGCGATGAGCTTCAGGAACAGCCTGCCCGGCTCCCCGTGTCTGATGAACGAGTCCAGGACATCCCGGAAGTGGGGCACGAGACCCAGGAGACATTCGTATTCCTTTCTGGTTCCGCCCGTGCTCATGGCTGCATGGTGCAGAATGCTCCAGATCATCCAGTCGAACCGGTATTCGCGTGTTTCCCTCTTCATGATCCCGTTCCCTACAGTGTCATGGTAACGACCGCGCCTTCCCTGATCCGGCCCAGGTAGAGGCTCGAACGCTGCCTCAGCACGTCCATGTCGGTCTTGCGCTCGATGTGCTGCAGCGCAGGGATTGCGGACTCGCGGAACAGGGTCAGGGCGTCGATTGCCCGCTGCCGCTCTACCAGGACCCGGCCCGGGTCCATGGCGATATTTTTCAGGACCTCCATGGCGATCTTTTCGTTCTCCATTTCCATACCATACCTCCCGGGGGCGTCAGGCTGGGCGCCCCGTGCCGATCTTCCGTAAGGTCATGAACTCCTGCATCTTGTCGATGACCGCGTCCCAGGACTGCACCCGGTCGTCGAAGGCGTCCGCATACAGGATGAGCGTGGGGATGCCCGCGCGTTCCAGGTCCCGGGTATAGGGCTTGACCATGCCCCAGGTGTTCCGGCACCCGATGGTGCCGAAGTAGGCCACAAAGTCCGCCCTGAGCAGCCTGGTCATGGTCAGGGTGTCGTCCAGCCACATGTGCGGTGCGTCATACGGCCCCCGGATGGACTTGACCATGGGCATCCGGGATACCTGCATTGCCAGTGAATCGATCATGGTGTCCAGCTCGCCGTCCTCGACCCGGTAGACGGCATCGGGATGGCCCGTGCTGTAGGGGGCATCCTCCTGCCAGAAGGTGCTCAGGATACACCCCAGGTGCGAGATGTCATGGTCTTCAAGAAAGGCCCAGAACCGAAGATCCGTGGTGTAGTGATCGATGTACGAGAAGAACCCCCGCGCCCTCTCCCTGCCCGAGCGTGTGCCTGCCAGCCCTCTGGAGGCCCTTTCCCTGATGTCTTTCAGCATGGATTCGAGCAGGTCCGTGAAGTCTTGGGTGCCGCCCATGAGAAAGTTGCCTGAGTACAGAAAGAGGTTGAAGATCCCGGGCACCGGAGAAGGAACGATCCTCTGGAGCTCGTTGATTTCGGTTATGAGCTCGGACTGCCTTCGTAACTCTGCGGTGACCTGCCTCATCCTGTCCATGTCGAGCGTGTGCCCGGTCTGCTCTTCCAGGAAGGAGATAAGGCCCCGGAAATCCTGGCGGTGATAGGCGCTTGCCCGCTCGCCGGTCAGAGAGGACGGATAGTTGAGCTGGTAGAAGGGGATATCCAGGTAGGCCGAGGCGAATGCATAGGAATTGGCGTTGGTGTCACAGATCCCGGGCGAGTCGCAGACGATGAAATCCGGCCGCACGCCCAGCCCGGCCAGATATGCACCCAGGGCCCCCCGCTGGGACGAGCACGACGTCTCGGTGAATCCGGCCTCGCAGCAGTAGTCGAGATATTCGCCCGTGCCCCTCTGCAGGATAAAGGTGCCGAGCACGGTCATGGGCTCCAGCACCAGGGGCACCACGTCGAATGCATAGAGGATGGGGGGTGCGAAGCAGAAGGTCGTGAGCGCCACCTTTTTCCCCTGCTCACGGGCGGTCAGGGGGGCCTTGAGATACTGCGCCAGGAGCTTCAGGAGCAGTGCCCCGGGCTCCCCCCAGCGGATGACGGCGTCCAGGGAATCCCGGAAATGGGGTATGAGCCCGAGCAGGGCGTCGTATTCCTTCCGGGTGCCGTCACCGGTTCTGGACGCGTTTTCGATGATGCTCCATATGTTCCAGTCGTAGTGGTATTCCCTGGTTTCCCGTTTCATGCCGTATCCCCGTATTCAGTCATCCTGGCGGTATATGCCCGTTTCCCAATATCCGCCGGTCTTTCCTGAAAGGTGAGCCCGTCCACGGTTTCCCGCGTCCCCGGTATCCCCGAACGGTGAGTCAGTTCCCGGTTTTTCCACCGCATTCAGTCGTCCCTGCGTCGTGAATTCGTCCCCGATGTTCCATTCGCGATGCTCCCCGGCCGCTTTGCCCCGGAAATTTTCTTGTCTTGAATGTGAATGTGAACCCGTCCCCGATATGTTTCCCAGTCTTTCCTGAAATGTGAACCCGTCCCCGATATGTTTCATGCGATTCTCTCCAGGAAGGCGTCGATCCGCATGCGGATCCTGCCGGTCTCCACCAGGGGGCCGTATTCGCGCTCCATCCGCATGCAGGGGATGCCCCGGGCCTCCAGGTCTCGCTCGAAGATGCCGTTTTCCGACCCGTGGAGGTCGCAGAACCTGATGTTCTGCAGGATCACGCCGTCCACCCGGGCCTTTTCCGCCTTGTCCAGGATGTGGGAAAGCCGGTCCCGGTAACAGCCGAACATGCGGGGGCAGCGGCACTGATTCAGGTACCTGCGCGAGAGCGCCGCAACCGGGTCTCCATCTTCACCGGTCAGGTCCTCGTATGACCTCGAGCCGAAGCACAGGGTGTCGGCCACGACGAAGGCGCCGGATTCCTCGATCAGGCGCACGAACCCGGGGTCGTCGTTGGCACTGCCCACCAGCATGAGGCGTTTTCTGCCTTCCTCGATGCGCGGGGCCTTTTTCAGATCCTTCAGCAGTGCCTTGAGGAGGGCCGTGTATTCTTCCCTGGGCATGGCAGAGCCTGCAAGGACCACGGTGAGCGCGTCTTCTCCGGTTATACGCTCCTCCGTGCCCGACCTGAAGGCGTCGAGCTGCTGGAGAAGCATCCTGGACTCGTTGTAGAGCCTGATGGATTCTCTCAGGGCCTTCTCCGTCACCTTCACGCCGAAGTGCTCCTCCAGGCTCCTGATGAGCTCTCGGGTCTCTTCCTCGAACCATTCGTGGCTGTAGTCCGCGGTCTTGTGGGGAACCCCGAAGTAGCGGAAATATCCGGGAAGGATTCCTGCAATGTCCTCTCCGGCCTTGCGCCAGCACTCGTCGAGCCTGCGCATGGAATCACAGCCGTTGGTGATGATCACGCCGTCGAGAAACCCGTATGCCTGCTCGCCTGCGAGCTGGAGCATGCACTTGGGAAGGCTGCAGATCACGGGCCCGAAATAGGTGTCTCCGATGGAGAGCGAGGTGGTGCCGATGCCGCGGAGCCGGTAGGGCAGCATGCCTGCGGCGTGGATGATCTCCTCGGGAACAAAAGTGCAGGGATAGCCGATCACGGCCTTGCCCGCCTCCTTCCACTTCCGCAGGCGGGGATTGTACAGGGTGCGGGCCGCTTCTCTCATCTCTTCCATCATGATTCACCCACCGAAGTTCCCAGGACCGCTCTCAGGCGGTGGATCGCCTGTTCCTGCTCCGGACTTGCGCATCCGCCATCCGGACCGATCATCTCACACAGGCCGCTGATGAGCACGGGCAGGACCTCCTCCAGCACGGGCCTGAAGGCATCGATCAACTCGGGCACGAGCCACTGGAGGGTCTGCCTGATCTCCTGTGGGTCGAGCGAGTCGGCCACGCCGCGTGCCACAGAGGTAAAGAGGCCGGGGTTCGTATCATGGAGCCGGTTGATGAGCAGAAAGAGGGTGTTCGCGACCTCCGCGGCCTCGAAGGTGTCAAAATCCGATCCAGCCCGGGCCAGGGCCTGGTTCAGGCGCTCCGGATCGAGGGATGACAGGACCTTGAGCCTGTGGGCCCGGGACGTGATCGCGGAGTTCTTTGCCGCACCCAGGGCCGAGACCAGGGCGAGGACGAGCTCCGGGTTCTCCTGAAGGGCATCGGCCAGCGCGCTGCTCACGGATTGACGGTCCTCGGCCAGGGCGATGCGGGCCTTGCCCAGGAGCTGGGGATCGATCTGGTGCGCGACGCCCTTGAGGAGCTCGGTGAGGTAGACCTGGAACAGGGGCCTGCCCGCCCTGCCGAGCAGGAGGCTCCCGGTATGGATCCTGCGCACGAGCTCGAGGGCCGAGTTGGAGAGCTCGCCCGCGCTCCGGGCATCGATCCCTTTCAGGAGCGAGAGGACGAGGTCGGCCAGCAGGTCCGGGGCCACGTTCTTCTCCACCGGGCGCATGAGCTCGCGCACGGCCCGGATGGATGTGTTTATCGCCGCCAGGACGGCCCCGAGGATGCTCGCCACCTTGGCCGGGTATTTCCAGAGCTGTTCGTTGAGGGCCTCCACGGTTTTCACCACACACTCCTGTGAACCCTGCACCATCCCGCATACCTCTCCGAAGTCGGTGTTTTCCACGAATGAGCGGAGGGAATGTTCGCGGGCGCGTGCGTGGCATGCGGGGTCTTCGGCGTGATCTGCGCTCACCCGGGCCGACCAGGCGGTGATCAGCTTCCCCAGGTCTGCGGGGAACGTTCCTGGTGCCGCTTTTCCATCCGATTTCATACCCCTTGATATAAGCCGGCGAATCGGGCGGACGAGTGCGAGCTTCAGGGGCCTGCCCCGGGACCACCCCTGTACCAGGGTGTCGGCCACGGAGAGGGTCAGGCGCCTGAGCCCGGTGCTGTGCAGCGAATCGCTCACGATCCGTGCAGCCAGTTCCTCTACCCGGTTGTGCTGAGTCACGGTTTCCCTGTCCATCAGTCCTCCTCTGTTTTCAGGTCAAAGAGGGCCTTCCTTCCGGCCTCGGTCATGTGCGAGTCGAACACGGCCATACACATGGAGGTCAGGGTCCCAATCGCGTCTTCCCGGGTGATGGTTCGCTCCATGACATAGCTGTGGCCCAGGTGCGTGGCCATGCCCACCACGGCAAAGGACACGGCAAGCGGCTTCAGTCCCTCGATGATCCCGATGTCGATCCAGGTGCGGAGATCTTCCGCGAGGTCCAGGGCGATGCCGCTGTGGTAGCTCCAGACAGTGCAGTCCAGCTCCTCGTCCACGCCGAAGCTGCCCCGCAGCAGGATGAGAAACTGCTGCCGGTGGCTGTCGATGTAGTTGAAGTATTCCGTGAACGTCTCCATGAGCTTTGCCCTGCGGTCGCGGTGGTCCCAGATGTTGAGCGGCTCCCTGAGCCTCTTGATCCTCAGCCGCAGGTCCTCGAAGCTCTCCCGGGTGATCTGGTCGAAGAGGTCGCGTTTGTCCTTGAAGTAATGATAGAATGTCCCGGCAGACATTCCCACGGCCCTGACAATGTCCATGACCTGGGTGTTGTGATAGCCGTGCCTGCTGAAGAGCTCTCCGGCCACCCCGACGATGGTTTCGCGGGTATACTGCCGTTTGATCTCCGAGAGCCTGGTCACGGACGCCTCCCCTTCTCCCGGGGTGAGCACGGGCATCCACTGGATAAAGCCGGCCATGTGTCGCGGCGAGTCGCCCGGTACGGTCTCGATGCAGCCGGACAGGGGGAAAGACCGTGAATGAGAACATGCAGGGATTCCCTCACTTCCTCTCCTCTCTGAATCGCTTGCGGACCCTGCCTTTGAGCAGCCGCCACGACCACGAGATCACACCCCACTTCTGGTCCAGGAGGGCCCCTGCCAGGCGCTGTGACGCCCGGGACCACTCGTCCCTGTCGATCTGCGCAAGGGTCTGTGACAGGAACGCGCTGATAGAGCCGGGCCTGTCCCGCTCCAGGGCATTGATCGAGCGGGACAGGCCGTTGATGCCCTGTGCACCGATACCCGGCCCCCTTGAAAGGATTGCATCCAAGAGAGCCCTGCGAGAGTCGGGAGAGGCGCCCCACAAAGATGCCAGCAGATCCTTCCACACCGTTTTGCACTCATCGAGCGAGTCGGCGTCGATCTCGCCGGCCAGGCTTTCCATGAACGCGGTGAGGATTTCCGGGGAATACCGGGTATTCATCTGTCTGCCGAGCTCGGCCATGGAACGGATGAGGATGTTCACGGCTGAGGGGACCACGGCCGCGAGGCCCAGGAACACCTCCGGGTCCTGGCCCGTGACCGTCCTGACCGCCCGCCTGCCGTCTGCGTACCTGACCGAGGTGAGACCGCTGCGGAGGATGTCCTTGACCACGGGTGTCCTCAGAAGCTCCTGCAGAATCCCTCCCTGGTCCCGGGTCTGTTGCGGCGCCTTCATGGCATCACCTCCCGACCACCTGGTTTTCTTTCCGGCCCGGGCGAACCGAGAATCTCGCTCACTGCGGGTGAAAGATCTTCACTGAGCTCTTTTGCCATGGCCGCCACGCGGGCGAGCGATTCCCGGTCGACCTCCATCAGCAGGGACCGGGCGAACGCCTGGAGGAGGGCAGGGGGGTACTGGCTCTGAATCCGGGTCAGGAGCTCCTCGGCCGCCTTGATGAAGCAGTTGGCGATGGCGGGCAGCGCGCACACGATTGCGAGCGGGACCTCGGGGTCTTTTTCAAGGAGCGTCCGGACGAGGCGCGGGCTGTTCTCCGGGTCGATGTTCCGGAGCAGGGCTCGGAGGTTATCCTTGAATGCGGTTTTCGAGAGAAGCCGGTCCAGGACTCTGCTCTCCATGTCCAGCAGTCCTCTGGAGGTATGGCTGTTCATGCGTCGCCTCCTTACAGGGTCTCGCAGTTGAAGAAGTACCGGGCGGATTCCATCTGGCAGAGCTGCTTGCCGCCCATCCAGAGCTGGATGATCTTGATGTCGCGCCAGTGCTTCTCGATGTCCCAGTCGCGGTCAGGGCCGTAGCAGCCCAGGACATCCATGGCCTTTCCGAGATTTTCCACGGCCCTGTCCGAGACAAAGTCCTTGATATTGCGGATCTTGCCCACCAGCTCTTCCGAGACGAGCGGGAGGCCATAGGGCGTGTTTCTCCGGTCGCCCATCATGGCGGCCTCGTGGCCGAGGATCCTGCAGATGTCGATATCTCCCGCGATCCGGCCGATGACACCCGCCACGGCATCGTTCTCCTTGAGGGGCCTGTTGCGGTAGGTGCGTGTGGACACGAATTCATACAGCCGCTCGTACACGTTCATCATGGCGCCGGTCAGAAACGCCGTGCTCGCCACCTGGCCGAAGGAGATGAGCTGGTAGAAGGCCTCGGCGTCCCTCCCCGGACCGTGCGCCCGGTACCACACCGGCACCCGCACGTCGTCGAACCAGATGTCGCCGTTCTTGTCGGCTGCCATGCCCGCCTTTTCATAGGGCCCTCCCTGGGTGACGCCCTTTGCGTCGGCCGGGACATAGATGAAGGCGAAGTCGTCGGTGTCCGCAGACCCGGGCCGGGTGGTGCAGGGCACGCCGAACAGACTGGCCGCGCCACCTGAGTTGGTGGGCCAGAGCTTGTGTCCGTTGATGACCCACTGATCGCCCTCCAGCCGGGCCGTGGTATGGATGGTTCTGCCCTTGAGCAGGCCCATGTTCTCGATGTCGGAGCCGCCCTGGGGCTCGGTCATGGCATTGGCGGCGAACACCGCCTTGTTCGTGCCGCAGAACATGGGGGCGAACTCGGCGATGAGCCGTTCGTTCACATAGGGCTCCAGGTGAATGACCAGCAGGGGCCAGAACGTGACCGCCAGGGCCACGGCCATTCCGGTGTCCGCCCTGCCGAGCTCTTCGCAGAGCTGGTAGGCGAAGCGGAAGATATAGTCGGATCCCGCAAGCCCCCATCCCCCGTATTCCTGGGGGAAGAGGGCCTTCTGGAGGCCGAGCCCCCCCATGATCCTGTCGAAGGCGGGCTCGATCAGGGCGTGCTCCTTCCAGTCCTCGTCATATCGCCTTCTCAGGGGCATGACCTCCTGCTCGATGTACTTTCTCAGGACTGTTCTGAGGTGCTTGTCCAGGGGGGAGAGGTATTCCAGGGGCCGGGAAAACTCATCGAAATGATCCATGTCATCCCTCCTCTTCAGATCTCTCTGCAGTCATAGAAGAATCGGGCCGTGTCCATTTTCACCGGGGCCTCGGCACCCACACCGCACAGGAGCGACTGAATGGTCTTGACGTCGCGCCAGTGTTTTTCCGCGTGCCATTCCTTTGCGTAGCCTGCCGAGCCCATGAGCTCCATGCCGCGGTTGATTGCCCGCATGATACCCTTCTGGATTCTTGCCCCGATCATTACCGCATAGGTGTACTGGCCCTCGGTATCGAGTGACCACGCACGTCCGGAGGGAGAGACGAGCCGGGCAAGGTCTTCGAGGAGAAGCCGCGAGCAGGCGATATCCTCGGCCACGTCGGCAAGAACGGATGCGCACAGCGGGTTTTCCTTGAGCGGGGTGGAACCCCCGATGACCCGGCTGTCGCTCCAGCCGCCGAGGATCTCGAAAAAGTTCATCCCGGCGCCCAGGCTCACCCCGCCCAGAAAGAGGTTGAGCAGGGTGAAGAGCATTGGGACAGCCTCGGGTTTCTTGATGAGACTTTCTTGTGTGATTTCCGTTTCAACGAAGGATATGTCGGCATTTGCAAGGGCGTTGAGGCCCGTTGTCAACACCTCACTGCCGCGCTCGATTCCCGGGTTATCTCCCGGCACCAGCGCGATGCAGGGCCTGCCTTTCTCTTCGGCGCATACGGCGAGGAAAAGGTCGGCTCTGAGCCCGGCGGCAAGGGGCCGGATGTTCGCGCCGGATAGTGTCGGCCCACTGTCCCGGGATTCGACCAGCGCGGGGATCGAGCGGCCTTTGTACAGCGGGGTCTCCCGGCCCATGGACCCGGGTCCGGGAAGAGCACAGGAGGGGATCTTCAGCTCGTCGTCCAGATACGAAGCCGTCATCGCCTCGACGAGCCCTGCTCTGCCCTCGGAAAAGCGGGTGAGAATCGAGAACAGGGCATAGTTCATGGCCAGGAGGACCCCGGTTGAGCTGTCGGCCCTGCCGACCTCGGAGAGCACGGCCGCCACGTCTGCGACATGGCCGGGATCGTGCCACCCGAAACCGCCCTGGCCCTCAGGGAGGGCAAGCCGCTGAAGACCCATGGACAGGGCGAGCACCCGCGCTTTTTCTTCGAAGAGGACGGCATAGTTGCGCTGATAATCGAGCCGGTTTCCAATCACCTCTTTCTCTGCCCACTGCCTGACCAGGGATATCACACCCTGCGCATCCTCGCCCCTGTCTCCCACGGCTGTGCCGAAAAGATAGTCAAGACTCCTGTTCATGGAACCTCCCTGTCTTGAATCTCATGCCCCTTGGCAAACTCAAGGGGCCCTGGTCCATGACGCCGGGTGCTGCTCCCGTGCCGTAGACATGGCTGGCCGGGCGGCTGCTCGAAACGCATACCCTCTGTCATGCGCCGGGAAGCGTTCCCTTCTCGAACAAGGTACAAAGATCCCGGCAGGGGCGGTGGTGTGGACAAGTCTCTCAAGATGTGGTGGAAATCTTCCCCATATCCCCGAAGTGGGGCACATTACCTGTAATGAAATCTCATTATCAATAAATAATAACTATTTCTCTTTTGATGTCAAGGTCCTTGAAAAATTTCCCGGCCGGCAGACCAACCCCGTGATGTATCCCTTGTATGACGATCCCCAGGCGTTTTCCAAAGGAAGGGAAAGAGGGTTGACCAGCCGCTAGGGGGTTGTCTGGATATTTCCTGCTTCCAGTGCCCTGCGGCCTTCTTCCGTGAGATAGGCCTCGAACATGGCCAGGACCATTTTTATGAGGTTGGCGATCACCTCTTCGCGGGTGTTGCGCTTTTCGATCAGGTAGCTGTGGATGGCCTGGATGCACATTCCCACACAGGCATGGCCGAAAAACATGGGGTCTATTCCCTCGATGACCCCTTCGCCCATCCATCGCTGGACGTCTTCTCCTGCGTCCTCTGCAAAGCCCAGGAAGTAGCTCCAGACGTTTCCGTCAAGCTCTTCATCCACGCCGAATCCTCCGCGCAGGAGCATGATGAACTGCTGGGGGTTGCTGTCGATATAATCGAAGATGGCGTCGAACATCTCCTGAAGGGTCTGGCTCCTGGCACTGGGGTTCCAGATATCGACCGGCTCGCGCATCTTTTTCACATTGATCCTCAGGCTCTCCAGGCTCGCCAGGGTGAGCTGTCGATACAGGTCTTTTTTGTCGTGGAAGTGGTTATAGAACGTTCCCGCGGACATGCCCACAATCTTGACGATGTCCATGACCTGGGTGTTGTGATAACCGTATTTGCTGAAGAGCTCACATGCGGCCGAGATGATTCTCTCTCTCGTCTCTTCTTTTCTTCTCTCGGAACCTCTTGCCATTTACTTTCCTAGTTCGTTGTTATCAATACGTAAAAAACATTATACCCTGATGGAGAACATAAGCTCCCGGCCTTTTCTTGTCAAGGGAATACTGGCTTGATGCATGGCGGAAACGCTCAAGGATTCGCTGCTCTGACCCTGCGGCGAACCTGTCACGGTTCAGGATGCCCGGGGCTGCTGCAGGACTCGTGCGGCAACTATTCTCAGCACTGGACTTCCCCGGTGAAAAGTGCTAGCTTTCGACAGCACCAGAACAGATAATCAAAGGTATCCAAAGCATAAGGGGAGGATTCTATGAAGACCGTGAAATATTTTTTGGCTTTCATCGTGGTCATCGGGTTGGCAGCAGGCATGACTTCGTGCCAGCAGAAGCAGGAGGAGCCCCAGCAGGCCGCCCAGGAGCAGGCGACTCAGGAGCAGGCAGCCCCGGTGAAGACCCTCATCGTGGCAACGGATGCGACTTGGCCGCCCATGGAAATGGTCGACAAGGACAAGAACATCGTCGGGTTCGATATCGACTTCATGAACGCGGTGGCGCAGGAGGCCGGGTTTAAGGTCGAGTTCAAGAACACCGCATGGGACGGCATCTTCGGCGGCCTTGACCTGGGCAATTATGACGCGGTCATTTCATCGGTGACCATCACCGACGAGCGCAAGCAGAACTATGATTTCTCCCTGCCGTATATCAATGCAGGCCAGGTGCTCACTGTTCCCAAAACCCTGGAAGGGGTGGCCGTGCTCGCCGACATGACGGGCAAGCAGGTGGGCGCACAGATCGGGACCACCGGCGCCATGGAGGCCAAGAAGGTCGAGGGCGTCCAGGCGAAGAACTACGACGAGATCGGCCTCGCCTTCGAGGACATGGCGTCGGGCAGGATCCAGGGCGTGGTGTGCGACACCCCGGTGGCGGCCGACTATGCCCTCCAGAGGGATGAGTACAAGGACAAGTTCAAGATCGTGGGCGAGCCGTTCACCCAGGAGAGCTACGGCATCGTGGTGAAAAAGGGCAACCAGGAAGTTCTCGATCTCATCAACAAGGGGATCCAGGCGGTCCAGGCAAAAGGTATCGATAAAGATCTCGAAGTCAAGTGGCTGCGCTAGCTGACGAGAAAAAACCACAACAGGAAGAAGCACGGCACGTCACCATAGACGTCGGCGATGGGGCCGCCATCCCATCCAAGAGGGATGCGGGTCTCTTCACCGCGTGGCGGGTGGCCTTTTTCGGCGCCATCGCCATCATCGTCTATCTGGCGGTCGTCAGGCCCGATCCGTATCTGGACATCATCAAGTTCGTGCCGGACGGCATCCTGGTGACCTTTGAGGTGACCGTGCTTTCCATTCTTCTCGCGCTGGTCATCGGGCTCTTCACGGGCCTGGGAAGAATCGCCAAAAACCCCCTGATCAACGGCATCGCGTCTCTGTACGTGGAGGTGATCAGGGGGATTCCGCTTCTCGTCCAGCTTTTCTACCTCTACTTCGCCCTGGGCCGCATCGTGCATATGCCTCCGTTGCTCTCGGCGGTGCTCGCCATGGGGATCTGCTACGGCGCTTACATGGGGGAGATCTTCCGGGCCGGCATCCAGTCCATACCCAAGGGCCAGACCGAGGCTGCGCGATCTCTGGGCATGTCGAACTCCCAATCCATGTACCACGTGATCCTTCCCCAGGCATTCAGAACCATCCTGCCGCCGGTGGGCAACGAGTTCGTGGCCCTGCTCAAGGACTCGTCGCTGGTGTCGATTCTCGCCGTGGCGGACCTGCTGAGGAGGGGGCGGGAGTTTGCTGCCGAGAGCTTCACCTATTTCGAGACTTACACCATCGTGGCCCTGGTGTATCTCATCATCACCCTGTTCCTGTCCAAGCTCATCAGCATCATGGAGGAGAGAATCGGTGCAGAATGACTCCCGCCGCAAGATGGTCGAGATGAAGGGCGTGGTCAAGTTCTTCGGAAGCTTGAAGGCATTGGACAATGTCTCGCTGAATGTCTATGACGGAGAGAAGGTGGTGATCATCGGCCCCTCGGGCTCGGGAAAGAGCACCCTGCTGCGTTCGGTCAACCGGCTCGAAGAGATCAACGCGGGCTCCATCGTTGTGGACGGTTTCGAGATCACCGACCCAAAGACCAACATCAACAAGGTCCGCGAAGAGGTGGGCATGGTCTTCCAGCAGTTCAACGTTTTTCCGCACAAGACCGTGCTCGAAAATCTCACCCTGGCCCAGAAGGTGGTGCGGAAACGCTCGAAGAGCGATGCCGAGAAGATCGCGAAAGACCTCCTGGCAAAGGTGGGGATCCTGGAGAAGGCGCGCGAGTATCCCACCAGGCTGTCGGGCGGACAGCAGCAGCGGGTCGCCATAGCCCGGGCCCTTGCCATGCAGCCCAAGCTCATGCTCTTCGACGAGCCCACCTCGGCCCTGGATCCCGAGATGATCGGCGAGGTGCTCGACGTCATGGTCAAGCTCGCAAAGGAAGGCATGACCATGATCGTGGTGACCCACGAGATGGGCTTCGCCCGCGAGGTCTCCGACCGGGTCATCTTCATGGACGAGGGAAGGATACTGGAAGAGGGCACCCCGGAACATTTCTTCAAGAACCCGGCCCACGAGCGCGCCAGACAGTTCATGCGGCAGATCCTCTAGGCTGCCCGTTCAGATCTCGTGCATGCCGGCGGCATTACCGGCTTCAGAGAAAAGATGCCGGGCAATGGACCTCTCCCGCGGTAAGCCATTGACAATGGATACGCTCTATGTAAAAAAGCTTGCGTTGCCAGCGTAGCTCAGTGGTAGAGCAGCTGATTCGTAATCAGCAGGTCCAGGGTTCAAGTCCCTGCGCTGGCTCTTGATTCCAATACGTTAGGCGCTTCTGAATCTGCCTGATTTTCGATTCAACGACCAGATGCGACTACATCCCGAAGGTGCAAGATTCAAATCCCTGCGCCCGCTTTTGCCCGTTTGAGTTTCTGTACGGCCCTGGCATCGGACGGAGAGGGCAGGGGGCTCAGGTTTCCCGTGCGCTCCTGGTAACGCATGATGGCATGCAGCGCGCGTTCTGCAGCTTCCGCCGCCCGCAGGGCTTCCCAGTGGTTGATGAACGAACCGATGACGTCTCCGGTGGGCCTGAGCCGGAGCTGGTGTTTCCCCTCCGTCTCCACGAACTCGATGTATTCGAAATCCGTCTCCCCCTCTCCCGCGAGAGCGTTTCTGTATTCCGCCGGATTATCCGAGAATGCCGGTTTTCCCCTGATCGTCGTGCTCATACTCTGCAACCCTGCGGGATGTCCTGCCGGCTGATGTCCTTTTTCCAGTTGCTCCGCGCCCATCTCAACGCACGATCCGCCACAGAGGCCGTCCGGAGAGCTTCCTTCTGATTCAGGAAGATGGCGAGGCAGTCACCGGTTTCCTTCAGATACAGCCGGTGGTTCCCGCGGAACGATCTGATCTCGATATGGGACAGCACCCTGGTTTCCGAGGCAAGGTCCCCTTTTTCTGACAAGGAAATATGACTATATTCCATAAAAACAATATATAGTGCCCACTGGATAAAAAACGAGAGGGTCATGGTTCCGTTCACTCCTGGTATCCGGCCGATGCGATAAGCACAGATCCCCAAGCGTCGGTGAATACCTTAAAAACTCAGCGATCAATGAATAAAACCGGCAACAGGGAAAACCGACCTGGAACGGACCGGCATCCTTCAGACACAGGGAAAAGGGTGTTCCGGCATCCGCATTGACACCCCTTGGGAGGATGCCCCGCCCGCGGACATTTGAAGCTGCTGTGGTGATGCCTATAATAGATCATCATACAAAAAAACGGAGCTCAATCGTGCTGCCCTGGATTCACAGAGGCGTCCGGAGGAAAGGATGACCTCTGATCATGCCTGGATGTATCTTCGGATCTCTTCCCCTGGCCATTGTGATTACAGCATGATTCTGCGGCAGTCATCAGCAAGGGGGTATGAAAATGATCGAGCTTCCCTTCGATGTCAACGAATATGACCCCGCTGTTTCCGAAAAACTGGCGGACTGGAGTCCGGGAGAAAGCCCGGGCGGTTTTTTCCATGAGCACGAAACCCTGTACAGGACAGAAGACGGGAATTATTTTATACTCCTGGAAGGGGGCCTTTTTTCCCGGTTTCATGCCTTCCCGGGTTCGGAGATCTGGTACGGTGGTTCCAATATCCAGCCTGTCTCAAAAGACGAGGCATATGGATGGTGCGAACATACCGGTAACTACGAGGTGGTGGACGAGCAGCGATAATCCGCCTGCCGGCACGGATCGGACCCGCCGGAGAGCCGCTCTTTGCCTGTCTCGGAATGAAAGCCGGTGGAGTGGCGGGCCTTTTTTGCGCAGGCGGGCATACGACCGTTCTTCCCGGATGATGCCAAACGGGCGGATGAATGATGTGCCTCCGGGTTCACCTGCGCATGTGCAATGCGCCGCGCGACCGCCTCAGGCGAAGCCCCGCTCGAAAGGGCGGAAGGCACATCCGGCAATGCCCCGGATCAAAGGCGCGCATGTATAGTTCAGCGGCTGCATCGCCCGGGCCGATACCCGGAGGATCGATGCATCCGCCTGCGCAGGCATTCACCCTGTTCGCACCCGGCAAAGAGACCGATAGCAGCGTATTATCCCATCAGCTCATCTCGGGGCTCAGGAGCTTTCTTCTTCCCGGGATGGGCTGATATCATATTTTCTCAGCAGATCATTAAGGGCTTCTTCAATGACGTTGTTGGTCTTCTTCCCTTCCTCGATTGCCAAGATTTTGACTTTTTTCATCAGGTCACTATCGAGTCTCATTGTGTACTGAGAGCGTTCATATTTCTTCATAGTATTACTATTAGATTAATCACGTTTTTAATCAATGATTCCGACCGTTCCATCGATATGGAAATGATGTTTTATCCGATGCTTAACAATAATACAGTAGCTCCGGCCATCTGGTGTGCCGCTCAAGTCCGCAGGTATTCCCGTGACGCCGTACCAGGTGGTTTGGAGAGGTTTTCTCTTGAATATGAATGTCCTGCAATTTTTTAATGCCTGTCATTGATGATTTCAGCGAAATCCAGGGGGTTTCCCCATGAAGGAACAGAGCGGTTCTAAAATATAATCATTTATAACCTCATTAATTTATTTATTAAATAAATAAATTAATGATCAAGGTATTGAGATGTTCAATACTCCCCGTAATATATTATTTAAACAATGACTTTATACATTTTTAATCGAATTACCGAAAGAGGGAATACATGGAAACACTCTATATAACGGAGGAAACAGAACTGTGAGTGACCAAATGAAAGATTATTCATGGTGGAAAGATCAGGAAATCGTTCACCTGATGTCCAGGGTGGCAAAGGCCGGAAGGCTTGATCACCTCAAGAGAAAAATCGACAGAATCAATGCAGCGGTAGATAACGGTGCCGACATCAACAAGATCAATGAGTTTGTCAGGAACGGCAAGTTCGACGGGCACAATATCGATGAACTGATAGATCAGGCCAAATGACGGGAGTGATGAACACTATGAGAAAGACGGTCGGTAAGATGAATCAGGGCATGCGCTTCAGAGACACATCTGATAAATCTTTGATCGATCTTCAGGAAGAGCTCTACTGGGTTATTCTCCGGGCACGCGAAAACGCCAAGAACATTTGTGAGCAGGCAGGGTTCACACCCGAAGAGGCAGGGCTGCAGTTTCTTCACCCCACGATAGGACCCCGGAAGAACTACACCATGATCTGCCTGCGGGTGGAATAAAGGGCTGACTGCTCGCAGCCGGGGACTCGCTCCCGGCCTTTGTCAGCCCGCTGACCGCGTGCTCACCCGGTAGTCCGGATGCCCCCGCCTGCACGAGGGCGGCGGGAAACCACTGCCTGCCCAAGGCCGTGGATAATGCCCCCGGCCTTACCGCACGCCGGCATGACCGAGTTGGATGTTTTCCCGATACCTCCCTGAATGAATACCGCCGGTTTGCTGTCGAGAATACCATTGTTTCCCCGGTCCGGGTATGGCAGAACTGATAATTGATGAAAGAGCCCTTTCTTGCGGAATATGACGAGCATGAGTACAGTCCCCGCACGTCCGAGATGCTGGCGCAATGGATACCGGGCGAAGAGCCGGCAATGTTCGTACGCGAGGTCGAAACCCTTTACAAGACCGCGAAGGGCAATTACTTCATCCTTTCCGAAGGGGGCCTGTTCTCCCGGTATCACTCATCTCCCGATGCTGAAGCATGGTACGGCGGCTCCGCGATACGGCTACTCACCGAGCAGGAGGCCCTGAGCTGGTGTGAACAGACCGGAAATTTCGAGATCATCGATAAACACTTCTTCTTCCTGAAGAGAAACCCCTGATAATATCGTGCCCTGCCTTGACTGAACAGCCCCGGGTATTACTATTGTACGTAAAACAGATGATGATCGTTCAACCGAACCCGACACGGCTGCAATGATCCGGACTGCAGGTCTGGTTGCCCCCGGCGCGGCATGTCTGCTGCCGGGAGGGCGGGAGTCCTGTTGCCGGGTTCACCATTGATGACAGGAGGCGGTAGATGAGAAGAAAGAAAAAGATCGCTTTGTTCGACCACCAGGGCTGCCAGACGAAATTTTTTGCCCGGTTCGATGGTTCCAACACTCCCTTCAAGTACCGTGGACGGTGTCCCAATCCGCACTGTAACCGTACCGTGTCTCTGTTTCCCGAGACTCTGTTCACCTCAATGGACAAGGCGCGTCGAGAGTATATCAAGCTCACCAACAACGAGATCGGAAGGATCTTCTGGCAGACGTGAAGCGGCCCTGCCGCATGCCGGGGGGACCGGCCTGGGCGGCGTGAGGGAGTGTGCCGTTATCGCCCTGCCCCTTAGGGCCTGCTGCAGAGGGCCGGACAGACTCGAGCGGGCCCGGATAACACCCGGTAATGTCTATTGACCTCGAACCGATCTTTCTTTACGGTGTGTTTTGAACACACGCGTGATCCTGAGAAAGGGGTATGCTTCCATGGAACATGAAAAGGAAACACAAGGCACCGGTGTTGTTTACTTCTTTGAGTGCGAAGGGTGCAAGAGCGAAATCTTCTGGTCCGACATCAAACCCGTGGTGGAGCGGGCCGCACGGGTTTTCAAGTGGGTGCGGGCAGGATGCCCCAATCCGGAGTGCGGCTGCTACCTGATTCTGAGCTCTCCGGACAAGATCCTCAGCAGGCAGGAAGCCGAGAAGATGTACGAAGAAAAGAAAAACCGGGGCGAAAAGAACATATTCTGGGTCTGATCACATCTACCTTAAAGGGGCACGGCAGTGCCCGGCGCGTCGCAAACAATCGGCTTTTATCAGGACTGACAACCTCTGTTGCTAAGTTTACGTCAGCGCTCGCCCGCCGACCCGGGTGGTCCGCGTGGAGGAGGGCTGCCGGGGAGAAGCGGCGGTTTCGGATCGGCGGCGCCGGGGCGATAGTATTCATCCGGCCCCGGAGCGTGATTGGGCGGCGCCACGCCTTCCATACACGCCTTCTACCCCGTGGCGCCGCGGATTTTGTGTGCGGCCCCGGCAGAAGACTTGTTCACCTCATGCGCTGTTCCATTATTACCTCTTAAAGCGCCTCAACGATAAACCGCAAAAGGGAGGAAGACCATGCCAGTGCAAGAGTTCCTCCGTATCCCCGCAGGTGGCGGGGTTTTGCTGGGGGGGCAGCTGTCCATACCCGAGGGCGCCTTGGGTCTCGTCATATTCGCTCACGGGGCCGGAAGCAGCAGGTTGAGCCCGAGAAACACCTATGTCGCGAAACTCCTTCAGCACAATAGACTGGGAACGCTCCTCTTCGACCTCCTCACCGAAGAGGAGGACATGATCTACAGCAACCGGTTCGATATCGACCTCATTTCGGCTCGCATGGCGGAGGCGACCGTCTGGGTCAGCGGCAATACGGCCGCACAGGGTATGCCGATCGGGTTCTTCGGCGCGAGCACCGGATCTGCAGCGGCTTTGAAGGCCGGTGTTTCCATCGATGAGGATGTCAGGGCAGTGGTTTCCCGCGGCGGGAGGCCGGATATGGTCATGGACATTCTGCCCGAGGTGAGATCTCCCACGCTGTTCATCGTGGGGGGAAACGATACCGTGGTGATCGACCTCAACAGGCAGGCCTTCAGCGCGCTGACCGCAGAGAAGGATTTGCAGATCGTACCGGGAGCCGGACATCTCTTCGAGGAACCGGGCAAGCTGGACATCGTTGCCGATCTTGCCGGGAGGTGGTTCGCCAGACATATGGCGTAACTTGAAAGGCCGCGGAAGCAGGCATGATTCGAGAGCTATCCGGCCCGCCCGTTTACGATCCTTAAGGGCAAATCTCTTTGACAACCCATTGATGTTGCATCGTGTTCATCTGTATTATAATGGAATAAAAGGGAGGTCTCCCATGGCGCGCTATGTGAGAAAAGTATCAGAGAAGGCCGGCCTGCCGCCCGGCACCGCTGTTCATATCGGCGAGCGGAAGCCTGGGAGGGTCCGGATCAGGGTGCTGGACTACGACAGAGACCAGGCCGCCGAATACGAGATCCGCGACATCAGGGAGGTTTTCCGCTTCCGTGACACGCCGAGTGTGAGCTGGATCAACATCGACGGGCTCCACGACATCCGGCTCATCGAGCAGCTCGGCGCACACTTCGGGTTCCATCCCCTTTTTCTCGAAGACATCGTGAATACCGCGAGCAGGTCAAAGATCGAGGACTTCGGGTCTTATGTCTTCATAGTGCTCAAGATGCTCTCTCAGGACCGTGACGATGGCCGGAAGATCGTCTCCGAGCACGTGAGCCTGATTTTCTCCGAGAAATATGTCATCTCTTTCCAGGAGAGGGAAGGCGACGTGTTCGATTCAATCCGGAAGCGGATCGTCTCCGCAGCCGGCAGATTGAGAACACAGGGTGCGGATTATCTGGCCTACCGGCTCATGGATGCGATCGTGGACAATTATTTCACGCTCATCGAATCCATCGGTGAACAGGTGGACGATACCGAAGAGGCGCTCATGAACATGCCGGAGAAAGAGACGATCCATGTCATACACCGCCTGAAGAGCGAGAATCTCTTCCTGCGGAAATCCATCTTTCCCCTGCGGGACATCCTCAGCTACCTGGAGCGGGGCGAGTCGGACCTGGTGAAGCCGGAAACCAGAGTCTACTTCCGCGATGTCTACGATCACACCATCCAGATCATGGACACCCTCGAGACCCTTCGGGACGTGCTCTCCGGAATGATGGACATCTATCTCTCCAGCATGAGCAACCGGATGAACGAGGTCATGAAGGTGCTCACCGTGTTCGCCTCCCTGTTCATCCCGCTCACCTTCCTGGTGGGGGTGTACGGGATGAACTTCGACTACATGCCCGAGCTCTACTGGCGGTGGTCGTATCCTGTATTGTGGATGGTCATGATCGGCATGGGGGTGTCCCTGCTCGTGTTTTTCAGGAAAAAGAAGTGGCTGTGAAGCCTGCGGATCGATACTGCAGACCAGGGAAACGGGTCCGGCGGCCCGGGATGACTGGATATCGGAACAGGATGGTTCTTCATGATTGACGCGGTATTGCTGGTAATCGGCATAGGGCTCCTGATCGCGGGAGGAGACCTCCTGGTGAGGGGGGCGTCGTCACTGGCCGGAATCCTCGGGATATCCCCTCTGATCATCGGCCTTACGATCGTTGCCTTCGGCACCAGCTCGCCTGAGCTGGCGGTCAATGTGGCGGCCGCGCTGAAGGGAAGCACCGACCTGTCCTTCGGGAACATCATCGGCTCCAATATCGCCAACATAGGGCTCATTCTGGGCATTGCCGCTCTTCTGAAACCGATCAAGGTCCACAGTGCGGTGATCGTACGCGAGATCCCCATGATGCTCCTGGCCACGGGCGCCGCGCTCGTCATGGGCTTCGACCACGTGCTGCGCGCGGGACCGGGGGTGTTCGACCGCTCGGAAGCGATCCTGCTCCTGCTCTTCTTCTGTGTGTTCATGTTCTACAACATCGCAGACGTCCTCAGAAACAGGAAATTCGACCCCTATCTCGAAGAGTCGTCGGAGACCGCCCGGGTCAAAGAAAACCGCAGGCTGTGGGTCCCCCTCGTCATGACGATATCCGGGCTTGTCCTGCTCGTGCTCGCGGGAAGGCTCACCGTGAACTCCGCCGCCGGGGTTGCCCGGGCCCTGCACGTCTCCGAGGCCTTTATCGGGCTCTTCCTCGTGGCCGTGGGAACCAGTCTTCCCGAGCTCTCGGCCACCATCATTGCGGCCGCGAGATCCCAGAGCGACCTCGCCATCGGCAACGTGGTGGGGTCGAACATCTTCAATCTGCTCTTCATCATGGGGATAACCGCCTGGGTCAGGCCCGTCCCCGTTCCTCCCCACGGGCTCCTGGATCTCCTCTTTGCGGCCGCCCTCTCGCTCATACTCCTGCCTGTTGCAGCCAGCGGCCGGCGCACCATAACCCGTCCCGAAGGGGTCCTGCTCTTGGCGATGTACGCCGCGTTCATCATCGGGAGAGGATGGATGTCGGCGCTGGGGTGAGATATGTGCGCGCCGGAGGACGCACCTTGGTGAATGACACGGGGCCGCCCGTCTTCGTTGAGATGTGTGCCCGCAGGGAGGCGACTCGTGCGCATGACCTGAAAGGGTGCGGGCTGTCCTTTTCCAGCAGGCGGGAGAGCCGGAAAAACAATGAGGTGAAAGAGTCCCGGGGAAACGTCCGTGCCGGTTGCCGGGCAAGAGTGAACAGGGTTTCGGAGTGTAGGAATGGGAAGATACAGCTATTATTTATGATAGACAGCATGTGAGCCGAGAGGAAGAAGCCCGGCATGAAAACCGTGTTACGGATCTTTGCGGCCCTGGTTATCCTGATCCTGCTGCTTGTCGTCCTTTCGGCAGCAGGCCTGCACCTCTACCTCAAGACCGGCCGGGGCGGCGAGCTGGTCCTGGGCACGGTGAACTCCCTCATCGCGGGCCGGATACAGGCAGAGGACGTTTCCGTATCTCTCCTGGGACAATCGGTCGGTTTCACGGATGCTGCGCTTCTGGGGCCCCGCGGCGATGTCGTCCTCACGAGCGAGAGTCTTCTTGTGGAGATCGACATTTTCTCGCTGCTGGACAACCGGCTCGTGTTCAACGAGATCTCGCTCAAAGGCCCCGATATCAGGCTCGTTACCACGGGCGAAGGATCACAGCTCAACCTGGTGCAGGCCTTTGTGGAGGAAGCACCGGCACAGGAGCCCGAGCCGCAGGTCGAACCCGGAGGAGGGCTCGCCGTGATCATCGAAAAGCTCGCCATCGAAGACGGCCTCCTCCGGTACACCGATGACGCAGCCGGTGCCTTCGTGCGCCTGGAGGACGCCGACGCACAGGCCTCGCTCGACCTGGAAGGCATTTCCGCAAGGATAACCGGTTCCGCGGCGCGGGTGTCCGTGCTGGTGGACGGCCAAACCATCGAGCTTGCCCGGGTGAGGATCGAGGGCGAGTACGAACAGGGCAGCCTCGATGCCCTGTTCGTCGAGGCCTTTCACAACGGCTTTTGGGTATCCGTCCAGGGAAAGGCAGCGGATGTCCTCATCGAACCCGAGGTGGATGTGGTGCTGGAGTACGACGGAGAGCTTTCCGGCCTCATGTCCCTGCTGGACCCTCAGAGACGGTATTCCGGGAGGGTATCCGGCAAGATCTCGGCCCGGGGCGCCCTGGGGAATCCCCAGGCCACTGCAGCCCTGGAGTATGAGGGAGGGGAAGTCGCGGGCATACGGCTCGACGGCCTCCGGCTGGAGATGACCTTGGACGACCGGATCGTTGAGCTCGGGGAGTCCGTGCTCCGGATCGCTTCCGGCACGGCCGTGGCCAGCGGGAAAATAGATCTCCGGGAGGCCTTTCCCCGGGGATTCATCGAGAGCGAGCCGGGCCTCGACGCCGTCTCCTACGACCTCGTCACCACGCTGACGAAGATCGATCCCGGCCGGTTTCTCCCCGATGCCGCAGCATACCCCGACAGCGTATCCGGCCGGGTGGAGATTGCCGGAAGAGGGGTTTCTCCCCCGGATATCACCGCGAGCTCAGACTATGTGCTCCATCTGGAGGGAGCCCTGCCGGAGTTTCCGGTGCCCATGGGCGAGATCGACATCAAGGGGGAGGCAGGGCTCGATTATCCGGTCTTCACCTATGGCGTTACCGGCGATATCACCAGGAACATCGTTGCCGATATCCGGGGCCGGCTGAATCTGGTCACCGACCGGATCCAGGCCGCAGTGCGTCTCGATGTCCGGCAGGTGGAGGGCATAGCCGCGGCTCTGGATATGCAGGCAAAGGGGTCGATCTCGGCCCGGGCCGAGATCTCGGGCACCCCGGGCAACCCGGCGGCATCCGGCACGCTCAAGGCAAAGGGCCTTCAGTGGCAGGACTACCGGGTGGGAGATGTCACGGCCGCTCTCAGACTCGACCGGGCAGGCATGCTGAATCTCACCGGCCTGACTATGAACAGAGCGGGCAGGTCGCTCACCGTGCAGGGAGGCATCAGGGTTTTCCGGGAAGGGCTGACCCCTGATCCGGACCTGCCCGTCAACCTGGATATCCGCCTGGAGTCGGCCAGGATCGACCGGATGATCGTGCAGGAGGGAATGGGAGGAACCCTCAATGGCGAGGTGCATGTAAGCGGAAGGCTGGCCGGGCCCTCGGTGCGCGTCGACCTCGCAGGCGAGGGGGTGACCTTCCAGGGCATCAACCTGGGAAACATCCGCATACAGGGCGATCTCACCGACGAAGGCATCACGACGCGACCATCTCAGCCGGCAGCAGAGAACCTCACCCACGTGCAGCAGGACGTTCCGGCCGCGTTTCATCCCCAGGCCGGCGGAACCGGAGTCCCGTCCATCCTCTCCGTATCCGGAGAGATGCCACGCACGCCCCTGCCTTCAGGCGGCGGGAAGGAAAGGGCAATCCCGGGGACCGGTGCAGGGGAGCCTCCTCCGGTCCGGAGGGTGCAGTTCAATCCCAGGCTCGAGTTCGAGATCACCGGAGAGCAGATCAACCTGCAGGAGTTCACCTCCCTGGCCGAAGGCACGCTCCGGTATGATGCCCGGATCCGCGGCAGCCTCAGGGAACCCCGGGGAACCTTCCGGGTGAGCGGAACCGGGATCACGCTGGCCGGGCAGGAGGTTCAAGAGTTGAGGGCCTCGGGAGATCTTCGGGGCAGACAGGTGCTGATCAGGACTCTGACCGCCGTGGTGGCCGAGGGCGAGACCGTCACCGGCTCCGGCAGCCTGGACCTGAGCGAGCCTAGGGAATACGAAGTTTCCCTGTCCACCCGGGGCATCATGCTCCGCTCCCTCTCGGCCTTTCAGGGGAGCCAGGTCACCGGCGGGAGACTGGTGTTCGACCTCTCGGGCAGCGGCACCCTGGAAAACCCGGGGCTCGAAGGCACCTTGCGGATCGTGAGACCGGCCGTCAGGGGGCAGGCGTTACAAGATATCGCGATCAGCCTCACATTGGCGGAGCAGGTGGCATATGTCAGGGGACAGAACGGTTTTTCTTTTGACGGCACCTATGATCTTCAGACGCAGGTCATCGATCTGGAGGCCCTGTTCGAGGATGCCGAGCTGGCGCCCTATCTCGCGATCGCAGGCAGACCCGAGCTCAGGGGGGTCATGAGCGGGAGCGTGGAGATCACCGGCGATGTCTCGGACATGAGCGGCCTGGAGGTGTCACTGCACGTCGCCCGGGCATACATCGGTTTCAGGGAGCGGGACCTCATGAGCGCCCGATCCCTGACCGCCGAGTACCGGCAGGGGAGCCTCTTCATACCGGAGACCTTCATCGACCTCCCGGGCGAGGGCAGCATGATGATCAGGGCCGATGCCGCGCCGCAGGGGGAGATGGATTTCCACGCGGAGGGTATGATCCCGCTTGAGATCATGGGGCTCTTCGACCCGGAGCTGGCGGACATCACCGGCACGGCCCGTTTCGAGATGGATGCCGCGGGACGCTTCCCCTCGCCCCGGGTGAAGGGGGAGGTCTTTCTCGAAGATATCCGGTATCCCGTCCCCTTCAACAACCAGCTCATCCACGGGGTGCGCGGTCATGTGCTGATCAGCCAGGAGCGAATTCTCATAGAACATCTGGCGGGCAGGCTCGACGACGGTTCTTTCGATGTCCGGGGCCGGATGGACCTGGAAGATCTCCAGCCCGGCCGGGTGAACATGACCGCCCGGATGAGATCTCTGCCCATCGTGGTCCCCGATACCATGGATCTCCTGCTCGAGGGCGAGGCCACCCTTACCGGCATGCCCGACGACAGCCTGCTGCAGGCGAACGTGGTAGTTCTGGAGGCACTCTATTATCAGGACCTGCAGCTGAACCTCGTGGCCGAGGTAGGCCAGAGGGTTCTTGGCGGAGGCCGGGAGGTGCAGATCGGCCGTGAGCCCGTCGATCTGCCCTATCTGCGCAACGCGGAGCTCGATGTCTCCATTGTCAGGCGGGGTCCTGTCCTGATCGAGAACAATCTGGCCGAGCTCACCTTGAGCCCCGACCTGCACGTGACAGGCACCCTGAACACCCCGGTCGTCACGGGCAGGGTCTCGGTGATCGAGGGCACCGTCACCTACCAGAGGCGGACCTTCGAGGTCACTGAAGGGGTAGTGGAGTTCATCGATCCCTACCGGACCAGGGCTGTGGTAGATCTCGAGGCCGAGGGCGAGATACGTGACTGGATGGTCTTTCTCTCCGTCTCGGGCCCAATGGACAACCTGAACATCGATCTTGAGTCCGATCCGCCGGCAGAGGACGCCGTTATCCTCACCCTGCTGGCCACGGGCAGAACCCCTGACGAGCTCACCGGCGCGGGAGCGGTTTCCAGGAGCCCTTCCAGCATGCTGGCGGAGCTCCTGGCCGGCACCTATGGGGAAGAGCTCCGTGAGACCACGGGCCTCGACATCCTCGAGCTGGAGACTGTCTCCCCCGAAGGGGGGGCTGCGGACGACATCAGGATCATTGTGGGCGAAGAGCTCACGCGCCGGCTCACCGTGAAGTATTCGCTGGAGACCACCGGGAGTGAGATGACCAGGACCGCCATTGCGGAGTATAAGCTGCTGGAGAGCCTCATGATCGACGGTTTTCAGGACAGCAGAGGGGTGTTCGGGGCCGATTTCCGGTTCAGGGTCGAGTTCCGGTAGGGGGCGGGAGCTGTCATGCGGATGAAATGCTTCTGGTCACTGCTTTTCACGATACTGGCCGCCGCCGTCTTCCCGGTGTCGCCCGCGGCCCAGGAATCCGAACCCGAAGATGCCGTGCTCGGAAGGATCGCCGAGGTGCGCGTCGATATCTACGAATACCCGGGTGAGCCTGGGGAACTCGTCGCCCTGGCGCGCGACCTTGCCGACCTCCAGGTGGGGCAGGAGCTTACGGAAACTCTCCTGACGCGGGCGGAATCGGTGCTGGACATGAGCGGGAGGTTCCAGGAGATATCGTCGCAAACCATTGAGGGTCCGGAGGGGGTGGCCGTGGTCTTCCGGCTCAGACCCTATCTCCTCATACGGGAAATCGATGTCAAGGGGGAATACCCCCTGTTCCGGCAGGAAATCATCAATGCCATGACCGTGTATGTGGGCGACCCCCTGCAGGAAGGCCTGCCCGCGGAGCAGGAACAGCTCATCCGCCAGTATATTCTCACCCAGGGGTTTATCGACCCGCAGGTGAGGGTGAGGGTCCGGGGCGAAGCCCCGGACGGGTCGGTAAGGCTCGAAGTGGTGATCGACAATGGGCCCTACTACACCCTCGATTCGCTGAGGATCCGGGGCAACCGCAACTTCACCGACGCATGGCTCAAGACCCGGCTTGGGTTCTGGTGGGACTCGCTCTATCCCGGCACCGCCGGCCGGCTCCTGGAAAACACGGTGACGGAAAGCGTCCGGAACCTCGCCTCATACTACTGGCGAAAGGGGTATGCCGATGCGGAGACCGCCTATGCCGTGGAGAAGGATACTGAGACCGGGAACGTGGATGTGGCGGTCGTCGTGGAAGAAGGCCCCAGGTACGAGATCCGCATCGTGGGAAACCGCGAGTTCTGGGACCGCACCCTGAGAAACAGGCTCGCTCTCTTTGAAGAAGGCAACATACGGGGCAGCGGGATCAGGAAGAGCATCAGGAACATCCGGGAGCTCTACCGCAGCAACGGATTCCCCGACACCCGGATCACGGTGGAGGAGCGGGAAGAGGGCGTAGGGGAAAAGGCGAGGAAGATTGTCACCCTCATCATCGAGGAGGGCCGGCAGATGGTGGTGGACTCGGTCCGGTTCACCGGAAACACGGCCTTTGACGAGGACAGGCTCCTCCAGCAGATGGAGATCGATGATCCGAGTATCCCGCTCATCGGCAAGGCGCTGTATGTGCCGGACGTGCTCGAGCAGGACATACGGGCCGTCAGGACCCTCTATCTGCAGGAGGGCTTCGGACAGGTGGATGTGAGGAGCGAGGTTGTGCCGCAGGAGGCTGACGGCACGGTGGACATCATCGTCACCGTCACCGAAGGCCCGCAGACCCTTGTCTCGTCGGTGGGCTTCGAGGGGTTGAGCGTCATTTCCGAGTCGCATGCCCGGTCCATTGTCATGACCGCGCCGGAGGAACCGCTCAGGCCCTATGCCGTCCAGAGGGACGAGACCGCCCTGGCCGCGGAGATCTCCGAGCAGGGCTACCCGCATGTGAGGGTCAAAGGCGTGGTCGCCCGCAGCAGCGGCGGGAAGCGTGCCTCAGTGACCTTTACCGTGAACGAGGGGCCTCTTGTGCGCATGGGCAGGACCTATTTCTTCGGCAACTTCAAGACCAGGAAAGATATCCTGGACAGGGAGCTCGACATGGAGCCGGGCGACCCGTTTTCCTTAACAGAAATGATCGAAGGCCAGAACGAGATCCGGCGCATGGGTATTTTCCAGTCCGTGCAGTACAAGACCTTTGGTCTGCGCGAAATGCGCGACAAGGTGATCCTGATGACCAGCGTGGAGGAGAGGAGGCCCTACTATGTCCAGACATCACTGGGGTACGAGAGCAATCTGGGCTTTTACGGCAGCATCCGTGCCGGCGACCGCAACCTCTTCGGCCTGAACAAGGAGCTGTGGACCCAGGCCGAGGTGAGCCAGACAGGAGAGCGCTATGAGCTGGGCCTGCGGGCGCCCAGGATATTCGGCACCCGGATAACGAGCGTATTCAACCTGTTCTACGAGCAGCTGGAGCCCTTCAACCAGGAGTTCGAGGTAGAAACCTTCGGATCCACGCTGGGCTTCATCGCGCCCCTGAGCGAGAAGCTCTTTGCCTCGCTCAACTTCAGGTATGAGCTCAGGGAGCTCTCCAACGGGGACCTGACCCTGGAGGAGATCGAAGAGGATATCCCGGAGGGCGACGAGGAGCTCTTCGATCCCAGAAACGTGTTCGTCGTCACCCCCGCTCTTACCTACGACTCGCGGGATTCGTTCACGCGTCCCACCAGGGGGAGGTTCTCCACCTTTTCCGTTGATATCTCCAACGGCCTGCAGGAGGATCTGGACGATTTTTTCCGGTATTCTCTCGATGTGAGGACATATGTGAGCCCCTTCGAGAACATCACCCTGGCCTGGCTGGGCAGGGCCGGGTATATTGCGTCGTACGGGGGAAGCGATGTGGTGCCAGAGGATCAACTCTTTTTTCTCGGGGGCACGCTGGATGTCAGGGGCTACGACGAGAACCGGCTTCTCATCGACGCCAACGGCGATCCGGTGGGCGGACGGCTCTCGCTGGCAGGCTCCCTGGAGGCGCGGTTCTATCTGCAGTACAACCTGGAGCTTGCCGTGTTCTTCGATGCCGGCTCGGTGCGCAGAACCTTTGTCGAGCCGGTCACGGACAACACCCGGTTTTCCTACGGCGCAGGGCTCCGCTACATCACCCCCATCGGCCCCGTGGGCCTGCTCTACGGCCGCAAGATCGATCCGGAGCCTCAGGAAGACCCTCACCGGTGGCATTTTTCCATCGGGTATACCTTCTGACGCCCTGCCGCACGACTCCTGCCGGGGAGGATTCAAGGAGAACCGCCCCACGGCCGATATCAGCGGATATATTCAACGAGGAGACTTGTGTATGAAGAACTACCGGCTGCTGTTCGCTGTTGCTCTGCTTCTGCTCCTGGGTTCTCCTGCCCATGCCCGGGTGGAATTCGAAGTCAGCCCCGGCATCGGGTATCTCACGGGGGACAACACCTATGAGATCGGCGATGTGCCGGCCGAGCTCGATCCGTGGGGCCGGGATCCGTATTTTCCCATCAGCCGGCTCGAGTTTCTCCTGGGCGTTCCCATCGCAACGCTCGATGCCCGGGTCACGGTGGACAGGTGGACACTCTCAGGCGGAGCCAGGATCAATATCGGCGATCGCGCCGGGAACATGCGGGATTACGATTGGGGTATGCCGTTCTGGGATGATGACGGTGATGAAGGGCCGGGCTGGTATGTGTGGGAGATAACCGACGGTACCCACTCGCGGTATGCCCTCGACGTCGAGTCCAAGAGCGAATCAACGGTCGATGTCCTGTTCTGGGAGGCAGAAGTCTCCTATGAGCTCTTCTCCCGCGCATACCGGGATGCGTTCGATGGTACCTCTCAGGGGACCGTCCGGGGATATTTCGGTGCGGGATACGAGCACCGGGCGTTCGAGTACGAGTGTGAGCTGATCCGTCAGTGGTCGCCCTCGGGAATACCCGGGTACGACGTGACCGATGACGGAACCGTGGGGCTCACCTATGATGTGAGCTACTCCATCCCCTATGTCGAGTTCGCCCTTGAAGGCGTCTCCAGGAAGGTCGGCATGTCGCTCAGCGCCGGGTTTTCTCCCTACGTGACCGCCCGTGACGAGGACGTGCATCTGGCCAGGCGGCCGGGGCCCATCTATGCGGAAGGGGAATGCACCGGCAATGCGCTGAAGGCCAGGGCGAACATCCGCTACGACATCACCCCGCACTGGAGTGTGGGAGTTCTCATGGACTATCTCTACCTGCGCACCTCAGGCGAGCAGGACAATGCCATATACGCTGGAACCGACGACGGGACTACCTGGGACGACGAGTTCTGGACCACGGACGAGAAGATCACCAGCAGACAGGCGTATTTCACCCTCGATGTGAGGTACCGCTTCGGCATTCACCGGTAACTTCCCTGCCGCATCCCATATCCGCCTGCTCCGGCAGGCGGCCTGCATCCCCGTTGCCAATGCTTCTTGCCATCGGGACGGGGCCGTGATGTATTCAAATAATTAAATGATAACTTGATTCATCTTAAACGAAATTATATACTATATCGTTCAGTCTGTCTCCCGTGACTGTCCTGCCGCCCCGCCGGGGCCTTAAAAGGACAGGACGGCGGACGGGAAGCCCCGGATACGATCCCCTTTATACTGCGCGACCGGGATGAAAAAGGGTCTTCCCCCTCCGGCCGGCGGGGTCCGTGCTGCAGATCTTTTTTTCGACAAGAGAACGAGTGGAACAGGAGGAGTTTTATGGAAGAAATCTTGCTGAAGATCGACGAACTCGCGAAGTACCATGATCAGGTCTCACCGGAGCTGATACGTGCAAAGGACATAAAACTCGGGCTGCGCAATACCGACGGGACCGGGGTGGTGGTGGGTATCACCTCCAAGGGACTGGTGGTCGGCTATGAAAAAACCCCGACCCCGGACGGGGAAGACCACGAGGTAAAACCGGTCGAGGGAAGGCTGCTCTACTGCGGGTACGACGTATGCGACCTCATCAGGGGCATTTATCGTGAGGGACGCTTCGGATTCGATGAGGTATTGTATCTGCTCCTGACGGGCGAGCTCCCGGCCGCGGACGATCTGGCCCGGTTCAGCTCCACCCTTGCAAAAAGGAGGACGCTCACCAAGCTCGAGCGCGGCATTCTCATGCAGGAGGGCGAGAACGACAATCAGATGTATGCCCTGCATTCGGTGGTCTCCCACCTGAGCCGGTGCGACGGCAACCCTGAGTCCACCGACCTGAAGGACGAGACCAACCGGTGCATCAATCTCATCGCCAAGTTCCCGACCATCGTGGCCTACAATTACCATGTCATGCGGTACCGTACCGGCTCCAGTCTGAGCATCATCAAGCCCGAGCCCGCCCTCTCAGCGGCGGAGAACTTTCTGTACATGCTCAAAGGGAAACGGCCTTCCCGGTTCGAGGCCGAGCTCTTCGACCTGTGCCTCATCCTCCATGCCGAGCACGGAGGGGGGAACAACTCCACCTTCACGGTCCGGTCCGTCTCATCGAGCGGTGCGAACACCTACATGGCAATATGCTCGGGCATCGCATCGCTGAGCGGATATCTCCACGGGGGGGCGAACGAGTCGGTCATGAAAATGATGAAGACCATCAAGAAACAGGTGAGGGACTGGGAAGACAGGGGCGAGGTGAAGGCTTGCCTGGCGCGCATTCTCGACGGAAAGGCCCATGACCGGTCGGGGAAGATCTACGGGATGGGGCATGCGGTGTACACGGTTTCCGATCCCCGCGCAGTGCTTCTCAAGCAAAAGGCGCAAGAGTTTGCCCGGATGAAGAACATGAATCACGAGTACGCGCTCTACAACCTGGTGGAGGAGACCGCACGGGAGCTCTTCCGCGAGCGCAGAAAGACGGAAATCTGCGTCAACGTGGACTTCTACTCCGGCTTCATCTACAAACTCCTCGGCATTCCCATGGAGCTCTACACCCCGATATTCGCCATGTCCCGGGTAGTGGGGTGGTCGGCCCACCGGATCGAGCAGATCATCCAGAACAAGATCATGCGGCCCGCCTATGCATCGTCACTCGCGGCGGAAAGCCCGTATGTCCCTCTGGCGGAACGCGGGAAGGAGGCCGCATAAGAGCAGAGAATGCCAATTTCCTGTTGACTCGCTCGCGTGGCTGTATATGTTCTGGGAAATGCCCCGGGGGAAAAAGTCCGGGGCAGGAAGAGAGGAAAGGAGAGGGCGCGGATGGTCAATTACAATACGGCTCTTCGGGGCTATACGGCAAAAAGGATCGAAGAGATCGAGTCGGCGGACATTCTGGTCGGCATCCCCTGCTACAACAACGAGACCACCATCGCACACGTCATCCAGATGGTGTCCCATGGTCTTGACAAGCACTACCGTGACAGGCGCAGCGTGATCTTCATTGCGGACGGCGGCTCGACCGACGATTCGCGGGAGGTCGCAAAGGAGTTTCAGATCAAGCCCTGGCAGGAGAAGCTCATCTCCATCTACCGGGGCCCGGGAGGCAAGGGCACGGCGCTGCGTTCCGTGTTCGAGGCGGCCGACCGGCTGAACGTCAAGGTATGCGCCGTGGTGGACTCCGATATCCGGAGCATCACCTCGGACTGGATAGAGTATCTCCTGGAGCCGGTGCTGGAGCGGGATTACCAGTTCGTGGCCCCGGTCTACATGCGGCACAAGTATGACGGCACCATCACCAACAACATTGTCTACAACCTCACCCGCACCCTCTACGGCAAACGGATCCGCCAGCCCATCGGGGGGGATTTCGCCTTTTCCCGCGAGGTGGCCGGATTTTATGCGGACCAGGCGGTCTGGAGCACTGACGTGGCCCGCTTCGGGATCGACATCTGGATGACCACCTCGGCCATCACCAACAATTTCCGGATCTGCCAGTCGAACCTGGGGGTGAAGATCCACGACGCCAAGGACCCGTCCACGCACTTGGGCCCCATGTTCCGGCAGGTGACCTGGACCCTGTTCAATCTCATGGAGGTCTACGAGGACTTCTGGAAGGATGTCCAGGGCAGTGCCGCAGTGGAGACCTTCGGCATGAAGGAATATGCAGAGCCGGAGGTTGTGGACGTCAATCTGGACGCCCTGGTCGAGAAGTTCCGGGCAGGGTTCCGGCATTTCGGGGTGTTGTGGAAGCAGATCTTCTGCCCCCGGTGCTATCAGGAGATCGAAAACGCCGCAAGGCTGAGCACGGACGAGTTCACCCTGCCCATCGAGACCTGGGTGCAGATCCTCTATGAGCTCGCCGCGACCTTCCATGCCTGGAAGACAAACCGCTACAAGCTCGTGGAGCTGGTTGAGCCCCTGTACTACGGGCGGGTGGCATCCTTCGTGAACCAGTCGAAGGATATGGACTCCCGGCAGGCCGAGGAGCTCGTGGAGGAACAGGCAAGGAGCTTCGAGGCCCAGAAGGACTACCTCGTGGAGATGTGGGAGGAAAAGAATCGCGAGGAGGAGACGAACGGCGCGCAGGATGAGAAGATCCCGCTGTATCTCTAGCGGAGTATGGTATTCCGGAGCTGTCTCACCGGAGCTGTCGCACCGTTCATGATCTCCATGACCGTTCTTGAGAACACAGGCAGCAGGCAAGAGAATTATACTTGAAGAGAACAGGTGATGGAGGTGAGAACCATGATCAAGGCGGGAAAGCCTGCCCCGGACTTTGCGGCGCCGGCATATTATCAGGGGAGGTTCACGCACGTCGAGCTCTCCCGGTACCGGGAGCAGTGGGTGGTGCTGTACTTCTACGGGGGCGACTACACCTTTGTCTGAGCCACCGAGATATCGGCAGTTGCCGATCGATACGACGAGTTCCGCGGGCTCGGCGCCGAGGTGCTCTCGCTGAGCGTCGACAGCGTGTATGTCCACAAGGTCTGGAACGAGAGCGAGCTCTCGAAGATGGTACCCGGAGGCGTTCCCTTTCCCATGCTCTCCGACCCCGGCGGGGCGATCGGGCGGGAATACAACGTGTACAACGAAGATACGGCCGTTGACTTAAGGGGGACGTTCATCATCGATCCCGACGGCGTGATCCAGGGATACCAGGTGCTCACCTCGGTCGTGGGACGGAGCACCGACGAGATCATCCGGCAAATCCATGCCTTTCAGATCGTGAGGGAGAGCAAGGAAAAGGAGTTCACCCCCGCTGACTGGAAGCCGGGCATGACGGTTCTCAAGCCCGCCGTTGAACTCGTGGGCAGGGTGTGGGAGATGTGGAAGCCGGTCAGGACCCGGGAGTGAGCATCCCAATCCGCAGGGAAAGAGGAGGTTGCCCGTTCCTTTTTACGGCCGCGAAACAGACTACACTCCGTACTCGGCCCGGCCGATGAGCTCGAGCTGCTGCCTGCGGTTCAGAGCCACGAAGTAGGCGTTGTAGCCCGAGATCCTCACGATCAGGTCCCGGTAGCGATCCGGGTTTGCCATGGCGTCTCTGAGCACGCGGGAGTCCACCACGTTGAACTGCATCTGCATGCCACCCAGGCGGCAGTAGGCCTTCACATAGCCCGCCATGTTGGCCACGATCCTCTCGCGGCTGTCTGCCGGGGAGGGCGAGAGCTTGACGTTGAAGGCCATGTTGTTGTCCATGTACTCAGGCTTGAGCCTGGCCACGTCCGAGATGAAATCCAGGTAATTCCTGCTGGCATGCGGCTCGGGGGTGAGGCCCGGGGTGAAGGGCATGCCCGAGAGCCTGCCCGAGGGCAGGGCCCCGGAGAGGTTGCCGTAGGCCGTATGTTGCGACATGGACCAGAAGCCGGTGGTGTATCCGCCCCCGCGGGTGTTGCGGTGCTGGGAGAAGAGATCGTGGACAAGGCATGCCACGCGGTTGGCCATGCGAAGCGCCTCAGGATTGCCCGAGCCGAACAGCGGCACCCTGTTCCGCACAAGGGCGTGCAGGGCAGGGGCGTCGCGGAAGTCGGAGTCAAGGGCCTCTTTCAGCTCACGGAACCCGACCCGGCCTTCGCCGAAGACCAGCTTCCTGATCGCCGTGAGGCTGTCGGTGATGTCTGCCAGACCGATGTTCGCGGTGCCCGAGGTGTTGTAGCGGGCTCCGCCTGAGGTCATGTCCCGGGCATGCTCGATACAGCCCTCGATGGTGGAGCTGAGGAAGGGGGTTGGACGCAGGCGGGCATGGGCTTCTGCATACCGGTTGTTCAGCTCCACGGCCTGGGCGACCAGGAATTCGAGCTGGGCGGCAAAGGCCGCGAAGAACTGCTCGAAGGTGGCGAAGTCTTCGACCTGCCCGGTTTTCGGGCCGAGGTCCAGGTCCATGAGGGGATGCCCGCCGTTGTTCAGGGCCATTTCCAGGGCCGCCACCAGGTTGATCATGATCGCGCCGGTGTGGCCGTTGTGCCGGCCCGGGATGGTGGGTTCCACGCACCCGGTGGCGCTCCAGTCATTGATGTGCTCCTGCGGGTAGCTGTGCTGCTTCAGGGCTGCGAAGATTGCGGAGTCGTTGTGCAGGGAAGGTGTGGCCGAGGTGGTGAAGTTCACCTCGCAGAGTCTGCGGATGTATGTTTCGCTGTTCTTCTCGATGTTGATGCGGGCGTTGATGTTGGGATCGGGCAGGGCGAGCATTTCGGTGACCTTCAGGAAGATATAGGTCATGTCGTTGACCCCGTCCTCGCCTTGAGGGGTGACGCCTCCCAAGGTGATGACCTGGTTGGGCGGGGACGTGCCGAAGAGGATGTTGCCGATGTCGGGTGAGAGCGGCATGTGGTCGCAGATTCGCAGGAAAAGGCAGCCGATGAGCTCCACCGCATGCCTGATATAGGCCTCGTGCCCTTCTCCGGGATCGATCCCCTTAAGGTCGGCCAGGTAGTACGGCTGCAGCAACTGATCCAGCCGTCCCGGCGAGAGCCCGGCATTGGTGTTTTCCATGTGCATGCCGACCCAGGTGGTACAGATGCTCTGGACCGACTCGTCCAGGGTGGACGCCGGCATGCGGGGGACGCGTTCGCACACGCGGGCCATGTGCAGCAGCTCCCGCCTGCGGGCGGGATCGGCAGCCTTCGCTGCCTGAAGCTTGGCCTCCGAGGCAAGATTCGAGGCATACGCCTCAAGGCCTTTGAGGCTGTGCGCCATGCCCTCCAGGGCGGCGCGCCCGTCCTCGTCCAGGGAATCGTCCCGAAGACTGCGCCTGATGTCTTCGATCAGACCGCTCGTGCCCTTTTCCAGAACGGTTATCAGGCCCGGAACGGTGTGCGACACGCACACGGCCTTTGAGCAGACCATGGCCACGAAGCGCTCGCTGAGCCTTAAGCAAAGCGGCCGGTTGTAGGTCCTGTTGACCCACTGGTGGAAGGACCGTTCCATCCAGAAGGGGAAGACGTCGTTCAGGGTCTCGATGGTCTCGGCGCTTATGTTGTACGGATTCAGGGGCCGTTGGTCCACCGTGTTCAGCTCGCCCCAGATCATGGTTGCCTGGGCGTCCGGATACACGACCACCCCGCACACCGGGTTGGTCGTGGTGGAGCCGGCCAGGAGCTGTGCCTGAGCAATGACCGGTTTCTTGCACCGCATCAGGTGTTCGAATGCCAGGCCCTGCCGGAGCACCGGGTGCCACGGCCTGCCCGGGCTCGCCTCTTCGAAGCCGTTTTCCCGGTACCACCGGGTCAGCAGCATTGGCCGCTCGGCACAGATCTCGGGCCTTGAGGTGCGGTTTTTGTGCAGGAGGAGCTCCAGACGGGGAAAATCGCCCAGATCGAGGTGGGAGAGATAGGGATCATGGAGGTACGCGACGTTCCTGTCCTCGAGACGGTGGGCCTTCAGGTGCTCTTTTCGCCGGTCGATCAACGGTATGAATCCCGGGTCAAGCCCTGGTCTCTTTCCCGCAGCAGGCTTCAGGGGAACAGCCCCACCCTCGTCAGTCCTTCGAGGCGAACGCGAAGGAAGACTCGGTCTCTGCGATATATCGGGCCGGTCCGTGCAGGATTCCCTTTCGCGCTGCACGGCTTCTTCCCTGTGCAGTCTTCCAAGCATCTTCTTGTGCCTGCGGACTGAGAGGATGGAGAGATAATGGATGAAAAGCTGCAGGTATGCCGCATTCCCCTCGATGGCGAGCCTGTTCCTGAGCATCATGGTGAGCACCTCACCGGGCCGTGCCGTGGCGAGCTCTTTGAGTGCTGCGTCATCGGCCGCGTTCACGACCACGTCGGCATCTCCGCCGATGCCGCGGACCACCCTGACTTTTCCCTGGCGGAAGATGATGGTCTGGGCCACAGTGCCTGTCCGGGTGCGGATTCCCACCGAAAAGTCGATCCATCCTTCCGGGCTTTTCAGGTGCCGCCTCAGGCGTTTTCCGTGGTTGAACGCAAGGGCAACAGCACCCAGAGCCGCGCGGGTGATGAGGTTCAACGGCATGATGCCTGATGGTCTCTTCATGGCAAACCTGAAATTACTATAAGAAGATACAGGATTAAACGCAATAGCAGCGACTCGGTATGGACGGCGGCGCAGCCATGTATTCATCACCTGATGCCATATTTCACGGGCAACCCCGGACTCATTCCTCGAGCACCCGGTGGATGACCGACCTGAGCTCACCGGTGTTGGGCGGCTTGAGCAGCATATACCGGATACCCAGGGATTTCGCCTCCTGCTCGGTGATCACGTCTCCATAGCCGGTGCTCAGGATCACCGGGGTCTTGGGGCGGGTCGCCATGATCCTCTTGACGAGCTCCCGGCCGTCTATCCCGGGCATGGTCAGGTCGGTGATGACGAGCTGAAACCTCTGCGGGTCCTCTTCAAAGAGCTCCACTGCCTCCTGCCCGCTCCGCGCGGATACCACGGCGTATCCCGAACGCTCGAGGACCCGCTGCATGCTGGAGAGGATGATCTGCTCGTCATCAACCAGGAGGATGGCGCGTTTTTTTCCGGGCCTCCGCTGTTTCTGTCCCGAAGCGGGCTTTGATCGGGGCTGTTCTTCCACTGCCGGCAGGTATACCGTAAAGATCGAACCTTTGCCCGGCTCGCTGTCCACCGTGATGGACCCGCCCAGTTTTTTTGCGATCCCGTGTGCCACCGGCAGCCCCATGCCGATGCCCTTTCCCACCTCTTTGGTGGTGAAAAACGGCTCGAAGAGCCGGTCGATAATCCGGGGCGGTATGCCCCGCCCGTTATCCCGAACCGTGAGCTTCAGGTAATCGCCCTGTTTCAGGGACTGGAAGGGTTCCACCGGATCCAGGCGGGTGCGCGTCAGGCCCACCTCGACGACCCCTTTTTGGGCATCCAGCGATTCCGCGGCATTTTTGCTCAGGTTGAGAATGATCTGCTGGATCTGCGTGGGATCTCCCATGACCGTATCCGGGACGGCATCGATGTGCGAACGCAGCTCGATAGTGCTCGGCAGGGAAGACCTCAACAGGGAAAAGGTCTCCTGCAGCAGGGGTCCGACTCTCACCGGTTTCATCTTCTGCTCGCTCCCCCTGCTGAAGGCCAGGATCTGCTTCACCAGATCGCGCTGCCGGTACGCGGCGCCCAGGATCTGTTTGAGTGTGTCGTGGATATCGGAGCCTTCCTCGGTGTCGGCGAGGAGCATCTCGATATTGATGATGATGGGGTAGAGGATGTTGTTCAGGTCGTGGGCGATCCCGCCGGCAAAGGTGCCCAGGGCCTCGATCTTCTGGGTCTGGGAAAGCTGGGCTTCCATCTTCTTCCTGTCCTCTTCCATCCGGATGCGCCTGGTGATGTCGGTCAGGAAGTTCAGCGTGGCGGGCCTGCCGTTCCAGGAGATCTTCACGGCGTTGATCTCGAGCCATTTGATCTTTCCTTCTCCGTCGATGACCCTGAAGGGGTATAAATTCGGCATCTCCCCGCCCATCATGCGTTGACGGTGGCGGTCCACGACCATCTGCCGGTCTTCCGGATGGACGAAATGAGTGAAATGCTTCGATATCAGCTCTTCCTGAGAGTAGCCGAGGATCTCCGCGAGCTTGGGGTTCACCAGGCGGAACACCCCGTCCTGCGCGATGACGATCCCTTCATTGGCGTTTTCCACCACCAGCCGGTACTGCTCCTCGGATCTGCGGATGGCGTCTTCCGCCTTCCGGCGCTCGACGATCTCCTGCTTGAGTTTTTCGCCGCTCACCTCAAGCTCCCTGGTCCGTTCCCTGACCATGTCTTCCAGGCGGTCGCGGTACGTGCGCAGGTTCATGTCGGACTTCACGCGTTCGGTGATGTCCAGGCTGCTTCCCACGTAGCCCATGAATTTTCCCCCGGGTGAAATCCATGGGGCGCCAAACGACTCGATCCACCGCCAGGCCCCGTCGGCTCGGCGTAACCGGGCCTGCGCATGGAAGGGTTTCTGTTCTTCGACCGCCCGCATATACGCACCCAGGTAGCTGTCCACATCGTCCGGATGGACCAGGGGCTGCCACTTCGCCCCGACCAGCTGATCCATCTCGACGCCGAAGAACTCCCGGAAGGTGCAGTTGACGAACTCGATCCCGCCCCGGGCGTTCATGACCCAGATAACGAGCGGAGAGCTGTCGGCCATGATCCGGAAACGCTCCTCGCTCGCGCGCAGTCTCTGTTCTGCGAGCTTGCGGGCGGTGATGTCCCTGGACATTACGCCGATTCCGATGATATGCTCCGCAGCATCCCGGATGGGGAACTTGTTCGTGAGAAACCAGTGACCGCCGTCATCGAAGCGGATGAATTCTTCCATTTCCAGGGACTGTCCGCTCCGGATCACCTCCCGGTCTTTTTCCTCGATGGGCCCGGCGATCTCCGGAGGCAGGAGATCGGAGATCTTCTTACCCAGCAGTTTCTCGCGTGGGATGTGAAAATCCTGTTCTGTTCGATGATTCAGAAAGGTGATGTGCCCGCCGGTATCCTTGAAATAAACCGCAGCGATCATGTTCTCGATCAGGGCCTGCGTCAGCTGGCGGTTCTCACGCAGATTCAGCTCGGCTCGTTTGCGTTCGGTGATGTCCATCAGGTTGCCCGTGAGCCTTATCACCCTGCCGTCTTCGATCACCGGCCTGGCCATGGTCCTGACCCAGCGGTCCTCGCCTTTCGTGTTTCTGAACTTCAGCTCCAGGTCATAGGGTATGCCCTTTTCCCGGGCGTCCCTGAGCGCCTTTTTCAGAAGGGGTCGGTCATCGGGATGATAAAACGACAGACCCCTCCGGACATCATTGGGATCGTAGTCTTTTGTAACGCCGTAGATCCGGTAGATCTCCTCGGTCCAGACGATCCTGCCGGTAGCGACGTCCAGCTCCCATCCGCCCGTCTTCGAGATCTCCTGCGTCTCCCTGAGCAGGGCCTCGTTCTTCTTCAGGGACTCTTCCATGCGCTTGCGGTCGGTGACATCCTTGACCACCCCGGCCATGAGCACTACCTCGCCGCGATCGTTCAGCCTGGGCTTTGCCTGCACCCAGATCCACCTGACGCTGCCGTCCGCTCTCAGGATCCGGCATTCGAAATCAAGGGGAGTGCCCGACGAAACCGATCTGTCGAACCTTGCACGGACCCCTTCCCGGTCTTCCGGAAGAACATGGTCGAGGAACATCGTGAAGGTCCAGCGGGGCAGGATTTCCTCGTAGCCGAAGATCCGGTCGTGGTGCAGCGTCTTCCAGGCATCGCCGGTCTTGAGATTCAGCTCCCACATGCCGAATTCACCCGCCTCCTGGGCGAGGTTCAGGCGCTCTTCGATCTCCCGAAAAGACTCCTTTACAGTGCGTCGGCGAGGCTTGTCTCTCATATCACGATTACCTTATCCGGAATGAGGGTCATGAAATCGGATCACGGCATCTCTTTATTATAGACCATTCCTGACGACAAAGAGATTCATCGTGATGGAAAGGGTATCCATACACATGGAATATATTTCGGACCGGACCGCCGGGGAGGCTCCCTGCCGGATCTGCCCGCTTTCAAATCCCTTGTTTTTCTGATATTGATGGGATTATCATCTCATCAGACAGGGGGTCTTGATGGGCATTTTGGTAAATTGGTTCGTCATGACGCTCGCGATTCTGATCGCCGCCTATCTCCTGCCCGGAGTGTCCGTCAGGAGCGCGGGCGCGGCCGTGGCAGCCGCACTCGTTCTGGGGCTGATCAATGCGATCCTCCGGCCGCTCCTCATCGTGCTCACGCTGCCGCTGACCATCCTTACCCTGGGTCTGTTCATCTTCGTGCTCAATGCCCTGCTCGTCCTGTTGACCAGCTCCATCGTTCCGGGCTTCGAGGTACGCAGCTTCTGGTGGGCGCTCCTGTTCAGCCTAGTCTTTTCCGTGGTGAGCTTCATGCTTCACCGGATCGTGCCCGGTTAGGCGGCTGAATCAGAGAGGCTAAGGCCTGCCCCTGCGGCACGGGGAAAGCCCGATGCCGTCATGCTCCCCCAGCCGGGCGGGGGATGCCTTTCGGGGATTTTTCCTTTTCCGTTCGCATCCGGGTTGTGGTACACAGAGGAACCATTTTGTGAAAAAAGGAGATTCTGTGAAAAAACTGATCGTTTTGGCAATGGTACTCATGGCGGCGATAGCGGGCTGCACGACCGAGAACACTGCTTCGTCGGCAGGCAAGGTGGATATGAGCGACCCCCATCTCGTGGCAGTGGTCGGTGGCGAGAAGATCATGGACACGGACATCGATGCGCTCCTGAATGAGATCCCGGAGCAGGCCCGGCAGCGGTATGCCTCTGTGGAGGGGAAAAGGGAGTTCGTCCAGAGCCTGGCCGAGATCAAAATGCTCTCGCTCGAGGCAAAGAAGCAGGGGATCGACCAGTCACCGGACGTGAAGCGCAAGATCGACTTCATGGGCGACCAGATGCTTGCCAGGGAGCTTGCGGAGAATACGGTGGATAAGATCGCGATCAGCGATGAGGAGATATCCGGATACTATAACGACAACAAGGAACAGTTCAGCACCGGCCCCCGGGTGAAGCTCCGCCACATCCTGGTGGACAGCGAGTCCGAGGCTCAGGCCGTTCTTGCCCGGCTGAAGAAGGGCGAGGATTTTTCCGCCCTTGCCAGGGAAAAGTCAAAGTGCCCCTCGTCACAGCAGGGGGGGGACCTGGGATGGGCGACCAGGGGCATGATGGTGCCCGAATTCGAGAATGCCGCCTTTGCACTCAAGAAGGGCCAGATGAGCGGGGCGGTGAAGTCCTCCTTCGGCTATCACGTCATCATGTGCGACGATGTCGAAGCCGCCAAACAACTCAGTCTGGAAGAGGCGAGGGATGCGATCGAGGAGCAGCTGAAGGGCGAGAAGAGCGAGGAGACCGTCACCGCGCTCATCGAGCAGGCAAAGAAGAACCATCCTGTCAACGTGAACGAAGAGTATTTCAAGCAGGCCTCCGAAGAAGCCCGGGCAGCCGCCGAAGATGAGCAGCCCGCGCCTGCAGAAGCCACCGTTGACACCGGCGGCGACGAATCCGGGGCGGAATGACGGACCCGGGTCCATAAAGGGCGCATCTTTCGCATAACCCTGACGGCAGTAACCAAGAGGGGGTCGGGTCGTTATTCCGGCCCCTTCCTTCTTTTCCCTGTCAAGCCTTTTGCGCGAAGTACCCGTGCCTCGCCTTCTCAGGCCTTTTTCCTTCCCAGGATCGACCAGTACAGGTTCACGCCCAGGATCGGGAAGTATTCGATGTTCTCGATGGTGCATCCTGCGCCCTCGACCAGGCCGGGGTAATCCCACACGGGATGGAATACGGCCTCGGTGGTGGAGCTGTAGACGGATATGGCGATATACCAGTTGATCTTCTGGATGAGCCCCTTGAGGCCCTGGCCGGGAAGAACGAACTCACCCACCACGAAACAGCCCCCGGGGCGCACCAGGGACCCCAGGTGGTTCGCTACCTCGCGAACGCGCGTTTCGGAGAAAACGTTCAGGAAGAAGTTGGATATGACCATGTCGTACTCACCGGTCTGCCTGACATTGAAGATGTCGTCGTGGATCACGCGGATGTCCCTTGGCGGGTTTTCCTTTGCGATGCGCCTGCGGAAGTGCTTGAGCATGGTCTCCGACAGGTCCACGGCCGTGACGTCGGCGCCCAGCCTGCTCGCCTCAATGGCCTCTGTCCCGTGCCCCACGCCGGCCACCAGGACCTTGTCGCCTTTATTGAGGTGTTTGAGCATCGCGGATTTGCATCGAGGGATGCGTCCGAGGCTGTACACGTAGCCCGACAGCTCATATTGAAATCCTACCAGCCAGTACCCGTCCTTCATGGAACCCTCCCTTTTCCATATCTGCCTTGCGGGAGGCAAGGCAGGCATTCAACAAGTTTTTTTAAGAGCCCGGCAGAGCCGCATGCTCCTTCTTACCATATCATGGTTATCACCCCGGAGTCACACGATAAAATTTCCCCGGTATTCCCTCGCGGGGTTGATCTTCGAAGAAGGAATGCGGTATTCCGCGCGGGTTTTTAAGGTACGTGCATACGGGGCAGCCGGACAGCGCGCCTGCCGGAGGCCGGGGCTTTTCCTGACAGGACTTCAGCTCAAGAACCTGAAGAGCGCCTTTTCCACCTCCACCAGGAGAAAGACGGCCAGGCCGGCGCCCAAGATCCACCCCCATTCGGCTGCCGGGATCGGGCTGGTGCCCAGCAGATCGTTGGCGATCCCCAGATAGGTGAATATGAGCTGGAGGACCACCAGCACCCCAGCTGCCAGAAGGGCCTGCCTGTTGCCCAGGAGTCCGTTGAGGCTCAATGACGGGCTGTCGAGAAAACGGGTGTTGAAGAGGTAGAACAGCTCTCCTGCGACCAGCACGTTCACCGCCACGGTCCGGACCGCCTCGATATCCTCCCCGGCGGCGAGGTGGGAATTGAAGATCGCGATCACGGCTACAGCGATGATCGCAGAGACGAAGACAATGCGCCAGAGCAGATAGGGCGAGATAATGGGCTCGTCGGTCGACCGGGGCGGCCGCTGCATGATGTTCTCTTCGGGCGGCTCGAACGAGAGCGCCAGGGCCAGCGTCACGGTGGTGACCATGTTCACCCACAGTACCTGGATGGGGGTGATGGGGAGCACGTCGAAGAGGAAGAGCACCCCGACGATGATGATGAGCGACTCTGCGCCGTTGGTGGGCAGGATGAAGAGGATCGTCTTGACCAAGTTGTCGTAGATGGTCCTGCCTTCCTCCACGGCGTGCTCGATCGTGGCGAAGTTATCGTCGGCAAGCACCATGTCCGCGGCCTCCTTTGCAGCCTCTGAGCCCTTGATGCCCATGGCCACCCCCACGTCGGCGCGCTTGAGCGCCGGGGCGTCGTTCACCCCGTCTCCGGTCATGGCCACCACATGGCCCCTGGACTGGAGGGACTCCATGATGCGCAGCTTGTGACCCGGGCTCGACCGGGCGAAGACATCGTTTTCCTCCACGATCCGGTAGAGCTCGTCGCCTTCGGCCCGCTCCAGATCCCTGCCCGGAACCGCGTGCTTCCCGTCGCCGATGCCCATGGCCGCCCCGATGCTTCTGGCGGTCAGCAGATGGTCGCCGGTGATCATCTTGACCTCGATACCGGCCTCGCGGCATACCTCGACTGCCCTGATCGCTTCCTCCCGGGGCGGGTCGATGATGCCCACCAGGCCGAGCAGGGTCAAGTCCCGGATATCGCTCTCCTCCAGGGAGCCGGTTTTGTCCAGACGGCGGCGTGCGATGGCCAGGACCCGGTGCCCGTCATCGGCGAGCCCTTCTTCCCGCCCGAGCCAGGCTTCCTTGTCAATGGGCTCTTCGTCCTGCTCCGTGCGCTCGTATGCGCACATTTCGAGCAGCTTTTCGGGCGCGCCCTTGACATAGACCATGGACCCTCCGTCCGGCTCAATGTGCAGGCTGGCCATGTACCGTCTCTGCGATTCGAAGGGTATCATGTCGGCCCGGGGACGCACCCGGAGCTCGTCCTCGCGGTCCATGCCGGCCTTGCGGGCCAGAACCACCACGCTTCCCTCGGTGGGCATGCCCTCGATGTGCCAGGTATCATCCTCTTTCAGCAGACGGGTCTCGCCGGCCAGGAGTCCGGCCCTCAGCAGCTCGGTGAGCCATGGGTGTTCCCGGGGGGACAGGGGCCTGCCTTCCAGGCTGAACTCGCCCTCGGGCTCGTATCCCGCGCCGCTCACCGAATAGACTTTGCCGGCTGCAGCCACCTTGGACACGGTCATCTCGTTGCGTGTCAGGGTGCCGGTCTTGTCCGAGCAGATAACCGTGACCGAGCCGAGGGTCTCTACGGAAGGCAGCCTGCGCACGATCGCATTGCGGCGCGCCATGCGCTGCACGCCCAAGGCCAGGGTGATGGTCATGATGGCGGGCAGCCCTTCGGGTATGGCAGCCACGGCAAGGCTGACCACCACCATGAACATGTCCGGGGCAGGGAACCCGCGCAGGAAGTAGCCCAGGGCGAAGACCACCGCGCTGAGCAGAACGATGAACACGGACAGACGGCGTCCGAAGATGTCGATCCTCCTCAGCAGGGGGGTGCTGAGCTCCTCCACCCGGGAGACCATCTCGCTGATGGCACCGATCTCGGTCTTCGCTCCGGTTGCGACCACCACCCCTGTGAGCCGTCCGCTGGTGAGCACCGTGCCCGAATATGCCATGCTCTTCCGGTCGCCCAGGGCCGCTTCTTCCTCGACCGGCTCGGTTTGCTTGTTCACCGGTTCGGACTCCCCGGTGAGCGGTGCCTCCTCGACCTGCGCATTGCGCGACTCCAGGATGCGCAGGTCGGCGGGTATCCGGTCGCCGGACCCCAGGAGCACGATGTCGCCCGGAACCAGGTTTTCCACGTCTGTTTCCCGCTCCTCTCCATCGCGGCGGACCACAGCACTCACCGAGAGCATACCGCGGATGGATTCCAGGGCGCGCTCCGCCTTGCCCTCCTGGATGAAGCCGATCACCGCGTTGATGATCACCACCGCAAGGATGACCCCACTGTCCACCCACTCGCCGAGAAAGGCGGTGAAAACAGCGGCTACGAGCAGGATATAGATGAGGATATTTCTGAACTGGTTGATGAACCGTTTCAGATATCCCTGCTTTTCCTCCCGGGGGAGCTCGTTGGGTCCGTACTCTTCCAGCCTCTTCCCGGCCTCTTCGCGGCTCAGGCCCTGCTCGCGTGTGTCCAGAAGGGAGACGACCCGGTCTCTGTCCATGGCGTGCCAGGGTTGGTCCTGCCTGTTTCCCGGCCGGCCTTCACTTCGATCACGTGCCATTCGGACCTCTGTTTTTTTAAGATGGCTCTCACGCCGGAACGGACAGCCGTTGAGATCCATCGGCGTGCACCGGCGCATCGTGCTGAGTGTTGCCCCCTGAACTACATAATAGACCGCAGAGTGGTAAGAACCATACGCTCCCGCCTGCCCGAACACGCCTTACCGTCCGTCAGGGCCGGAGCGCGCCGGAAAGAGGCGAGGCCCGGGCACGCAGGTTCGAGAGCGCCCTCAGAAAAGGCCTTGCTCATGATGAGATCGACTGCTCCCGCCGCACCCTGTGCAAGATCATGAAAGTGCGTTCGGCGCAGGAGACGGAGTGCAGGCTTTTCATGAGGCGTGAAGGCGATCCGGCTGGCCCCGGGAAGGAAGGGCGGCAGCCTATCGCGAGTCTGTCCGGCATGTGCGTGCCGCGTGTACCAGGGCCGGTGTGAACCAAACCCCGGCAATGAGGCTTATGAATAGCGAATAAAAAGAAAAAGGGGCCCCGAAAGAGGGCCCCCTTTTGATCGACCGCTTTATGAATCGATGCACTTCTTCTTTACATCATGCCTTCCATGCCGCCCATGCCGCCCATGCCGCCGGGCATGCCTGCGGGCGCGGGTTTATCCTCGGGGATCTCGGCGATCATGACCTCGGTGGTCAGCAGCAGGCCGGACACGGACGCCGCGTTCTGCAGTGCGGAGCGCACGACCTTGGTGGGGTCCACGATCCCGGCCTTGACCAGGTCCTCGTACTCGTCCGCGGCGGCGTTGAAGCCCTTGTTGCCGCTCATGTCCTTCACCTTTTCCACCACGATGCCGCCTTCCAGGCCGGCATTCTCTGCGATCTGGCGAAGGGGCTCTTCCATGGCCTTCTGGACGATCTTCGCGCCGAACCTCTGGTCACCCGGCAGCTCGAGGGAGTCGAGCTTCTTGACGCAACGCAGGAGCGCCACGCCGCCGCCCGGCAGGAAGCCCTCTTCGACCGCAGCCCGGGTTGAGTGCAACGCGTCTTCGACCCTGGCCTTTTTCTCCTTCATCTCGGGCTCGGTGGCCGCGCCGACCTTGATCACCGCAACGCCGCCAGCCAGCTTGGCAAGCCGCTCCTGCAGCTTCTCGCGGTCGTAGTCCGATTTGGTCTCTTCGATCTGTGCCTTGATCTGGGTGATTCGGCCCTGGATGTCGCCGCTCTTGCCCTCACCCTCGACGATGGTGGTGTTCTCCTTGTCGAGGATGACCTTCTTTGCCCGGCCGAGATCGGCCACGGTGGCGGACTCGAGCTTCCGGCCGAGATCCTCGGAGATCACCTGGCCGCCGGTGAGGATCGCGATGTCCTCCAGCATGGCCTTTCTGCGGTCGCCGAAGCCCGGAGCCTTGACCGCAGCACACTTCAGCGTGCCCCTGAGTTTGTTCACCACCAGGGTGGCCAGGGCCTCGCCCTCGATGTCCTCGGAGATGATCACCAGGGCACGGCCCTCCTTCGCGATCTGCTCGAGCACCGGAATGAGGTCGCGCATGTTGGAGATCTTCTTGTCGTAGATAAGGATGTAGGGGCTGTCCATGACCGCTTCCATCCGCTCGGAATCGGTCACGAAGTAGGGGGAGAGGTAGCCGCGGTCGAACTGCATGCCCTCGACCAGGTCGAGCGTTGTCTCCATGCCCTTTGCCTCTTCGACCGTGATGACGCCTTCCTTGCCCACCTTGTCCATGGCATCGGCGATCATCTGGCCCACTTCCACATCGCCGTTGGCCGAGATGGTGCCCACCTGCTCGATCTCCTTCTTGTCCTCCACGGACTTGCTCATCTTCTTGAGCTCGTCGATCACAGCGACCGTGGCCTTGTCGATGCCGCGCTTGAGGTCCATGGCGTTCATGCCGCCTGCGAGATATTTCAGCCCCTCGGTGTAGATGGCCTGGGCAAGGACGGTGGCCGTGGTGGTACCGTCACCGGCGACGTCGGAGGTCTTGGACGCGACCTCCTTGACCATCTGGGCGCCCATGTTCTCGAACTTGTCCTTGAGCTCGATCTCCTTGGCCACGGATACGCCGTCCTTGGTGACGTTCGGGGAGCCGAACATCTTGTCCAGGATCGCGTTGCGGCCCTTGGGACCAAGGGTCGCCTTCACGGCATTGGCGAGCTTGTTCACGCCTGTGAGCATCTTTGACCGGGCTTCCTCGCTGTATATGATCTTCTTCGCACTCATTGTCTCTTCCTCCTGATTATTCCACTATCCCTAAGATATCGTCTTCCCTCATGATGAGGTATTCCTCGCCGTCCATCTTGACCTCGGAGCCGGAATACTTGGAGAAGAGGACCTTGTCCCCTTTCTTCACGTCCATGGGCAGGACCTTGCCGTCTTCGGTCTTTTTGCCTTTGCCTGCCGCGATCACCTTGCCGATCTGCGGCTTTTCCTTGGCCGTATCGGGGATGATGATGCCGCCGGCCGTCTTCTGTTCTTCTTCGACGCGCTGTACGATAATCCGGTCCTGTAAAGGCCGTATTTTCATAGTATACTCCTCCTGCACTCAGTAATATTAGCACTCGCTGGAAGCGAGTGCTAATATCCGATAGGGCAAAAAAATCGAAATGTCAATACTCCAATTTTATTGATTGAAAAAATTCCCGCCCTTTTCGCAGGCAGAGTGGTGGTATTTCAATCCCCCTTTCAAGTTCGCTTCTCAAGGACTGAGAAGCGCGGGGTCTGATTCCCGTTCACGCTTGCTGCGGAAAGGTTCCAGGGCTTGCCCTGTGGCTCATACCATTCATTATCTCGCTGGAAAGAATGGAGAAAAGCCCCCGGTCAACCCCCACCAGTTCGAAGAAGCGAGATAGGGTCCATAAAAAACATCGCTATTGACTTGAGTCGATCATTTGGTTAAATAGCCAAATAAGTAAATGACTGGAGACGGCAGAATGGATGAAAGCAGAAAGGCATTGTATCGTGCCAGGGCGAAAGTGCTCAAGGCCCTTGCTCACCCCACCAGGCTCTGGATGGTGGAAAAGCTGGCCCAAGGGGAACACTGCGTATGTGAGCTTCTCGAAACTGTGGACGCGGATTTCTCCACGGTATCCAAGCATCTCTCCGTGCTGAGGCAGGCTGGGATCGTGGATGTGCAGAAACGGGGAAAGCAGATGTTCTACCGGCTCAAGGTCCCGTGCGTGCTCGAGTTCATGGGCTGCATCGAGGCCGTGCTCGCCGCCGGCGCACAAGACCGGCCCGATGCTCCCGGAATGACGACCCCGGGCACGGCCTGCAGACAGTGCCGACAACGGGAGAAGGAATTGTGAGCATACGCGAGGAATGGAAAAAGCTGGCGATATTCACCAGCGTATTCATCGCCGTGTACTTCATGCCCATAGGGACGGGGCGGTTCGACTCGGCAATCCTGGAGGCCTTTCATCTGGCCAGATGGTATGCGCAGGAGCACGTGCTGCTCTGCCTGATTCCGGCGTTCTTCATCGCAGGCGCCATCGCGGTCTTCATCAGCCAGGCGTCCGTGATGAAGTATCTCGGTACGGGCGCGAACAAGGTCCTGGCATACGGCGTGGCATCGGTGTCCGGATCGGTCCTTGCCGTGTGCTCGTGCACCGTGCTGCCACTGTTCGCGGGTATCTACAAGATGGGAGCAGGGCTCGGCCCGGCATCGGCCTTCCTGTATTCCGGGCCCGCCATCAACGTGCTGGCCATCGTGCTGACCGCAGCGGTCCTGGGGCCTGAGCTCGGGCTCGCCAGGGCGCTGGGCGCAGTGGCTTTCAGCATCGTCATCGGGCTTATCATGGCCTTTTTCTTCAGGAAGGAAGAACATGAGCGTGCGAGCATGAAGGCCGCGATGCCCCGGGAAGATGACGGCAGGCCCCTGTGGCAGACCGCGTTCTATTTCGCGTCAATGGTGGGGATCCTCGTGTTCGCAAACTGGGGCCAGAGCACGGGAGGGGCCTCGGCATTCATTTACCAGAACAAGTGGGTGTTCACCGCCCTGTTCGGGGTGGCGCTCGCCGTGATCATGGTCCGGTGGTTCAGTGTGAATGTCAGGCACATGGCCATTGCGGCGGCTGCGGTAGCAGCGCTGGCGTTTGCGTTTCCCGGGAATCCGACCGTTCCCTTCCTCGCAGGCGTCGTGGCGCTGATCCTGCTCCTGGCAAAAGGCACCGAAGAAGGCCGCGACTGGCTCGAACAGACCTGGGGATTCACCCAGCTGATCGTGCCTCTTCTCTTTGCGGGAGTGCTGGTGGCAGGCTTCCTGCTGGGGCGGCCCGGGGAGGCCGGGCTCATCCCTTCGAGCTGGATCGCGGGCTCGGTGGGGGGGAACTCGCTCGCGGCGAATTTCTTCGCCTCGTTCGTGGGGGCCTTCATGTACTTTGCGACGCTGACCGAAATACCCATCCTCCAGGGCCTGCTCGGCGCGGGGATGGGCAAGGGACCCGCGCTCGCCCTGCTGCTTGCCGGGCCCGCACTCTCGCTTCCCAACATGCTGGTGATCTATAGCGTCCTGGGCACGAAGAAGACAGCCGTGTTCGTCGCGCTTGTCATTACCATGGCCACTCTGAGCGGGTGGATTTTCGGCTTCATGATGGCATAAGATGAAAACAGAAAAGGAACAAGGAGGATTGCAGGATGAAGATACAGATTCTCGGAACAGGGTGCGCCAAGTGCGAAAAACTGGCGAAGAATGCTCAAGAGGCGGCTAAAGAGCTGGGCAGGCCGATCGAGGTGGAAAAGGTTTCGGACATCAACGAGATTATGAAATACGGCGTCATGTTGACCCCGGCCCTGGCCGTTGACGGCGAGGTGAAGGTGGTGGGCAAGGTGCTCTCGGTCAAGGACATCAAGGCAATCCTCGGGTAAGGGATCGCGAACGGAAAGGGGCATATCCATGAAAGAAAACCATGAGGCAAACGTGAACGACATTCTTTCTCACGACGGCACCAGACAGCTCGTGAGGGAGCGCTATTCACAGGTGGCGGTATCGGGTGGTTCCTGCTGCGGGAGCGGTACCTGCTGCTCTGTGGGGCCGGCAGCGGGCATCTCGGAGAAGCTGGGGTATTCGGAGCAGGAGCTCTCCGCTGTCCCCGAAGGCGCCGACATGGGCCTCGGGTGCGGAAACCCCCAGGCCATTGCAGACCTGCACCATGGAGAGACC
>JAHDQN010000032.1 GCA_018433775.1 Deltaproteobacteria bacterium | reverse complement strand
CTGGAAGATATGTTCGTGATAACAGATAATTCTTGCAAGCGAATTACAAATCTTGATAAGGAAGCCATAAAATTTCTCACGTAGGGGAGAGACAGCATGCAGTACTCAACCGCACAGTTCCGCAAGGGGTTGAAGATAGAGCTCGACGGCGAACCGTTCACTATCGTTGATTTCCAGCACGTCAAGCCGGGAAAGGGCGGCGCATTTGTGCGCACCAAGATGAAAAGCCTGATCTCTGGCAATGTTCTCGACAAGACCTTCCGCTCGGGCGAGAAAGTGGATGTTCCCAATCTCGAAGAGCGGAAAATGAGCTTTCTGTACCAGGACGATTCCGGGTACTGGTTCATGGATACCGAGACCTATGAGCAGATGAACCTCACGGAAGACCACGTGGAGGACGCCATCGGCTTCCTCAAGGAGAACGTGGAGGTGAACATTCTCTTTCACAACGGTTCTCCCATCGGCATCGATCTGCCCATGTTCATGGAGCTCGCCGTGGTGGAGACCGACCCCGGCGTGCGGGGCAACACCGCATCGGGGGGCTCCAAGCCCGCGAAGCTTGAAACCGGCGTTACGGTCCAGGTCCCTCTGTTCATCAACGAGGGAGACGTTCTCAAGGTGGATACGCGCACCAAGGCGTATATCGAGAGAGTGAGCTAGATGAATCTCAAGATTGTCAAAGAGCTCATCGAGATGATCCGCAACACCGACGTGGTGGAGCTGGAGTGGACGCCCGAGAGGATCCACATCATCCGGGGGGCTCAACAGCAGGACCGCTCCGCGTCCAGGACGCGGGAGCCCGAAAAGGACAAGGCCGCGACCGTGGAAAAACCCACGGTCACCATCACATCCCCCCTGGTGGGCACCTTCTACCGCTCGGCCTCGCCCGAGACCCAGCCCTTTGTCCAGGTGGGTGACCGGGTCAAGAAGGACCAGGTGCTCTGTGTTATCGAGGCCATGAAGCTCATGAACGAGATCGAGTCCCATGTCGACGGCATCGTGACCGCCATCCTCAAGCAGGACGGCGAGCGGGTGGGCTATGGCGACCAGCTCTTCATTATCGAGGAGCTATGAGCTCATGGCGGCTCGTCCTCGACGGCAGGCATGATTCCCGCTCGAACATGGCGCGCGACTCCGCCATGTTCCGGTCCGTGGTTTCAGGATGCAGCGCCGGAGTGCTGCGGATCTACAACTGGTCAGAACCCGCGGTGACCTTTGGTTTTCATCAGCGATCATTCATCCCTTTCGACCCCGGGGTCGATCTTCCCCTGTTGAGACGTCCCACCGGCGGCGGCGCTGTTCTGCACGGAAACGACTTCACCTTCAGCCTCTGTGCGCCCCTGGAGGGGGCATTTGCCAAAGGCGTTGTGGAGAGCTGCCGGGAGGTCACCAAGACGTTCGCCCATGCCCTGAAGCGATGCGGGGTCGAGGTCGAGATGCGCGGCCAAGGCACGGAGTTCTCTCGCGTGTGTTTCCAGCGTTCTTCTCCGGTGGAGCTCTGCATCGACGGCGCCAAGATCCTGGGCCTGTCCGCGCTCCGTACCCGAAACGGCATGCTCCTCCAAGGCGTCCTGCCGCTCACCGTCGATGCAGGCCTCTCGCGCAGGGTGTTCGGGACCGAGGGCGACCCGGGCCTGAAGGGCATCCGCGATTACGCCCCGGATTTCAAAGAAGAGGAATTCCTGGGCTGTCTAGTGGATGCGTTTGCGTCTGAGATGGATCTTTTTCTTTCTCAGCGCCATGACCACGATGGTCAGCAGCACCACGATGATCAGCGAGAAGTATACCTGCGGCGAGAGGAACCTTGACACGAGCGCCTCTCCAAAGATAGAATACAGCACCACAGAGGGCAGGACGCCCAGGCAGGTAGCCTTCATGAAGTCCTTCCATTCCACCCCGGCAGCGGCCGCAGCGGTGTTGATGGCAACAAAAGGGAAAACAGTGGCCAGCTGGAGCAGAAGAACGATGGGGTAGCCGTTTCTGTTGATGGTCTCCTTGATCCTGGCAGTCTTTTCCTCATGGCCCCACCGGTTTTCGATTCCCAGTGACTTGACCAGGACAAAGGCGAGGTTGGCGTTGATCAGTGCCCCGATATAGGACAGGACCATGCCCGGCAGCGGTCCGAAGCTCGCCGCACCGGTGACGATCAGCAGGCTCAGCGGCGATATGAGCGGCAGGACCCCGGTGAGGAGAACGAATATCAGACCGCCTGCATACCCGAGGTCTTCCAGGGTAAGACGCAGGTATATCCAGTCTTTGAGCGGATAGGGATCGGTGACCCGGAACAGTCCGAGCACGGCAAAGAAAACCACCAGCGAAAACACTGTGAGGCTGATGCTCCGCCTGATCGGAGAGTGTGAGTGCATAAACCGGTGGTACCGCTCGAGAAGCCCCGCAATGGAGCGGTACAGGCGCGATGAGGTGATGAGATTCATGCCGTACATCACACATAATCATATGCACAGGCGAGCCTCTTTGCAATGCCTCTTTGGAACGATTCTCCCGGACACCATCATGATGCTGATCTCTGCACCGCATTTATTGATGGCTTGCCGTTCATGTCCTGAACTGTTAAAAGAGAATGGTTTGATATTCCGTTGAAAATCTCCGGACTCTACATTGAGAGTGAAAGGAAGGTGAACATGGCAGCAGGACCGCTCGAAACCATCTTGAACCCCTCCTCCATCGCCCTGGCCGGTGCGAGCAACAATATGAGCAAGATGGGCACCATCCAGATGCTCAACCTGATCGACAGCGGGTTCCCCGGGGAGATCATGCCCGTTCATCCCAGGGAGTCCGTGGTGCTGGGGAAGAAGGCATATCCCGCCATAGCCGATCTGCCTTATGCCCCCGACCTCGCCATTCTCGTGGTGCCCACGGCGCTGGTGCCCGGCATGCTCGAGGACTTCGGAAAGCTCGGCACCCGGCACGCCATCATCATCACCGCGGGCTTCAAGGAAACCGGTGAAGAGGGCATGGGCCTGGAGAGGCGGATCATCGAGATCGCACGCAACCACGGCATCAGATTCCTGGGGCCCAACTGTCTGGGCATCGTGAACACGCACCTGCCGCTCAACGTCACCGTGGCCCCCATCCTGGGATACGGCGGCGGGCTCTCACTGGCCTCGCAGAGCGGGACCTACATTGCACAGACGGTTCATTTCCTGCGCAGGAACGGCATTGTTCTGGGCACGGCCGTCAGCGTGGGAAACGAGGCCGACATCGATATCACCGACTGTCTTGAGTATCTTGGGCAAGACGAGTACACAAAGGCCATCGGCCTGTACATCGAAGGGATCCGCGATGCAGGGCGTTTTCTCCGGGTGGCCCGGAGGGTGAGCAGAGATAAGCCCATCGTGGCCCAGTATGTCGGGGGCACCGAGGCAGGAGCCCGCTCCGGATCGAGCCACACCGGTGCCATAGCCGGGCCCGACTATATCTACGACGGCCTTTTCGAGCAGGCGGGCATCATTCGCGTGGACACCATCGAGGAGGTCTATCGGTTCGGGTGGGCCCTGGCTACTCAGCCGCCCCTGAGGGGGCCCCGCATCGCCGTACTCACCAACTCGGGCGGTCCGGGCTCGGGGATCGCCACCACCCTAAACGCTGCTGGTCTCGAGGTTCCGGAATTCTCGGATACGGTCAGGGAGCAGGTCAGCCAATTCCTTCCCGGCCACGCGAGCGCGCGCAACCCCGTGGATCTCACCTTTCACATCGATATGAAGGCGCTCACCGTGAAGATCCCCGAGATTCTCTTCTCCGACGACGGGATAGACGGGGTCATCATCCACGGGATCATGGACACGGGCTTTATGGACCTGCTCTATCCCTCGGTGAGCAAACATATGGACGTCACCCGGGAGCAGTTTCTCAAATACGGCGAAATATCTCTGGATGAACTCGTGGCCATGCCGTGCGCCTATGGCAAGCCGCTTTTGATTTCCTCGTTTTTCGACACGAGCGACCACTGTGTCCGGTTGTTTCACAAGCATTCGATACCCACCTTTGATTCGCCCGAAAAGGCGGCAAAGGCCATGTGGGCGCTGTACAAACACTGCCTTTTCAGGCAGCGCAGCGCATCCACACCGGCCAAAAGCACCAGGGTCACGATCCCGGCTCAGGCCCGGGAGATCTTCTCAAACCGCAGCCGGACAGGCATGGACGAGTATGCGGCCAAACAGTTGCTGAAGGCGTATGGCATACCCACCACCGACGAATTCCTCGCCGCGAGCCGCGAAGATGCTCTCAAGGCCGCGCGCCGGCTCGGCTTTCCGGTTGCGGTGAAGGCCTGTTCCCCTTTGATATCCCACAAGACGGAACACGGCCTGGTGTTTCTGGATGTGGAAAACGAAGACGCTGTTTCGCGTGCCTTCGATGCAATCCGGGCATATGACCCCGACGCTCAGGTACTGGTGGCCGAGATGCTGAGAGGGAAGAGAGAGTTCATGGCAGGCGTCAGCTATCATCCAGGTTTTCCACCCTGTGTCATGTTCGGGCTGGGAGGCGTTTTTGCCGAGGCGCACCGGGACTTTGCCATCCGCCTTGCCCCCCTGAGCCGGGAAGACGCCCGCGAAATGATCGAATCGCTCCATGCGCGGACACTCCTGGGGAATTACCGGAGCATGGAGGAGGTGGACATGGACGCCCTGGCAGACATCCTTGTCCGCCTCGGGGACATCGCCCTTGACTTCCCCGGGATAAAAGAGATAGACCTGAATCCGATCATCATTGCCGGTGGAGCCCCCAAGGTGGCGGATTCCCTGATGATCATCCCATAGGAGAGCATATGGACACCAAGAAAATCGAAGAGATGATCAGGATCTATCCGGAAAAAGACAAGCTCCCCTGTCCGGTCGCCCACTTCATTGCAGCCTCGCTGAAGGTAGACCCCGAGGCGGTGGGTGATGTTGCAACCGTACTGGGCGTCAAGCTCTACCAGTGCCAGCTCGGCCTGTTCGGCTATGGCCGCAAGGGCGTATCCGGCTACAAGATCCTGGACAGGCCTGTCGAGGTGCCTGACGAGGTTCTGGAAAGGATCAGGAATGCGGCAAAAGGCGGCGTGATTTCCTGCAGGGAGCTTTGGGACATCGCAGACGAGACCGGGGTGCTGCGCCCGGAGGCAGGGAATGCGGCCGATTCTTTGGGCCTGAAGATCACCCCATGCCAGCTCGGAGCCTTCAAGGGGAAATAGGCTCCAGAAAAGTCCTGTTCCGGTGAGAATTCCCGCGCGAGTTCCGGGAACACGGTCTGTCTGCGTCTGCGCCTCCGTGCTTGGGCGGGGGCAGACACTGTCGCGGAAGCAGAGAGATTTTTTGTTGAAACACGCCCTGCGCTTCTGTATGATGTTGTGCATCTTATGCTTCTTATTGTTTCAACATCACATTCCATGCGGAGGGAGTCAATGTCTATCGAAGTTGTCTGGTTGGGACACGCCGGGGTCATGATCCGATGCAATGCCGGGGTCATCTACATCGACCCCTGGAAGGTGAGCCGTTCTTCCCCCAAGGCCGACATCATTCTTCTGACTCACGACCATTACGACCACTATTCTCCGGAAGACATCATGCTGCTGAAACGCGATTCCACCCGGGTGGCGGCGCCCATGCGCGCCACCGAGGTGACCGATGTCATCGGGCCCGGGGACAGGCTTCCCGTTGGGGATGTCACAGTCGAGGCGATTCCGGCCTACAACATCAGCAAGGGTTTTCATCCTCGGGCGAACAACTGGCTGGGGTATGTAGTCCAGACCGGCGGCAAGAGGATATACCATGCCGGTGATACGGACCGCATCCCTGAGATGGATGGGCTGAGCGCCGATCTGGCGTTCATTCCCGTGGGGGGGACCTATACCATGGATGCCCGTGACGCCGCTCTTGCCGTGGAAGACATCAAGGCCGGGGTGACGATTCCCATCCATTTCGGCGACATCGTGGGTACGAGAGAGGATGCCGAGGAGTTCGCCCGGAGCTGCTCACGCCCCGTCCACCTGCTCGACCCCGGGGAATCGTACATCCTCTCCTAAAGAAACTATGAACAAGGTGATTACTGAGGTAAAACGCATCTTTCACCGGGCCCCGTTTGCCGTCTGCGCCTTTGATGCAAGCGGGACCGTGATCTATATCAACCCCGTGCTCGAGTCCAACCTCGGGCCCTCGGTGCCGCCCGTCATGGGGCAGTCTCTTTACGAGATCATCCACAAGGTTCTCGTGGACGAGAGGCTGGAGAACAATCTCATGCGGCTCATCGAGACGGACAAGCCTTTTTCCATGATCGTTGAGACCCTGAGCTCGCCCGGGGTAAGGGCCTCGGGCTTCATCAACGTCATCGGCTATAAGCTTGAATCGCTCTATATCCTCATTGGTGATTTCGTGAGCGGCGGCCTGTCGCGTGAAGGAAGGTACCGCCAGATCATCGAGGACGCACCGGATGCCATCATTATTATGAACCACGGGGTGATCACCTTCAGCAATCCCGCGTTCAACGCCATCATGGAGATGGACGCCGGGCAGGTCCTGGGCAGGGAGATATTCGGATTTCTCGATGAGAAGGGAAGGGAGGATCTCAAGCATCTCAGGCAGGACCATGCCAGGGGCTTTTTCAGCAGGTTCAACGTGAACACCCCCTCGGGCGTCAAGATCCTGGAAGGCAACTTCCATTTCATCGAGGAGCGTCCCGGGACCTCCATCGCCCTGCTGCGCGACGTGACGGAAAAAGTGGCCCTGGAAAGGCGCTTGTTGCGACAAAATCAGGATCTCGCCGCGGTAAATCTCATCTCCAAGACCCTGAGCTCATCCATGGAGCTCAAGGAGATCCTTCAGAACACCCTGGCGCAGGTGCTCCAGATCATGAACATCGAGACCGGGTGGATCTATCTGCTCGACGAGAAGAAGCAGGAGCTCAAGTGCGCCTACTCCTACGGCATCCCGGAAAAGGTGGTGCAGGCCATCAAGAAGCTGCGCATCGGCGAGGGGATAGCGGGCCGTGTGGCCATAAAGGGCGAGCCCATCATCATCGAGAACGCGTCGAAAGACGCCCGGATCAGATCCCTGGCCTTCAAGAAACAGGGCATCAAGTCTTTCGCCTCGATCCCTCTGTACTCGCGCACCCGTCTCATCGGGGTCATGAACATCGGCTCTTTCGGCGAGAGAATCATCTCGCCCGATGACGAGCGCCTGCTCATCACCATCGGCGTGCACATGGGCACGGTCATGGAGAACATTCTCCTCTTCCAGGAGATCGCCAACACCTCTGACGAGCTCAAGGACGCCATCAACCTCATCCGCCAGCGCAACGAAGAGCTGCGCACCCTTGTCTCCACGGTTTCCCACGATCTCAAAAACCCGATCATCGCGATCAACGGTTTTTGCGAGCGCTTTCTCAAGACCGCAGGACCGAAGCTCGACAAACGGGAATTGGAGTATGTCAACGCGGTCAGGGAGAGCGGGAAGCGCATGGAGAAGTTCGTCACCGATCTCCTGACCCTGTCCGCAGTGGAGAACCTGAGGCTGAAGAAAGAGGAATTTCCGGTCCACGAGCTCATCGACGAGATATCCCGCGAGCTGGCACCCCAGCTGGACTCCAAGGGCGGGACCCTGGTGATCGAATCTCCCCTGCCGCAGATCAAGGCAGACCGGGTGAGGCTCATGCAGGTGTTTTCAAACCTCATCTCAAACGCCATCAAATATGCGCACCCCGACAGAGACCTCGTGATCAGCATCGGCTATCAGAGCGAGCCCAACACCCACGTTTTCTCCGTCAAGGACAACGGGCTGGGAATCCCCCGGGAATACGCGGAAAACATCTTCGAGATATTCTTCCGCGGCCACGAGTCCCACGCCGAGGGCACGGGGATCGGCCTGTCCATCGTGAAAAAGGCGGTGAACATCATGGGGGGCGAGGTCTGGCTCAGCTCGGATAAAGACCAGGGAACCGTCTTCTACTTCTCGATCCCCGCGGAGTGATCGACACAGGTATTCCGCATCTGCAGCCATCCGGCCATGAGCCTGAATTCTCAGCCGACATTCCTCTTGACACTCTCGACCGGTGCCCTGTATATATCTCACACCATTGGAAAGGGCCGCTAGCTCAGGGGGAGAGCGCTACCTTCACACGGTAGAAGTCGTAGGTTCAAATCCTACGCGGCCCACCAATTTCCTCATACAATTTCTTTTCCGGCTTTCCTTTTTCCTGATCCTTCCAGTGAATACTTTACTTTTCGGTCACTGCGTGTCCTTCCTTCTGGGATAGCCTGGAGAATGGGAAATATGCAATGGAGCCTTTTCATGCTTTTATCGTCTTGAAAAGGAATGGTGATGGCCGAACTTGAGCATTTTAACCCCACGGCTTCAATCCTTTAAATCCAGGTAGATAGAGAGCATTCAAGCGAGCCTGGCTCTGCATACAAGTAGAGTGAAATGAGTGTGAACCAGTCCCTGATACCAGGGCGTAATAATAACTTAGAAAAAACTTGACAATAGCGTCAAAGTGCAATATGACTGATGTTAATGAACGTTAATTAAGTTAATGGTTGTTTATGAACTAAATAATTAGTCTCCTGATTTGCTGAGGAGTAGGAGAGTAATTTTGGTGATGATTATTGATATAGAGGATGTACTGCTTTGTCCTTTCGGCCTTCGAGGTAAAGAACGCCGGGCTGATTCATGTTTTGTCGGCAGTCAGTCATACGGAATCTTCTCCAGAAGCATACCCGGAATTTCGAACACGTCCCGAAGAATTCAGCAACACAGCAGAAGAGGTCACGCCATGTATAATATCTTTTCCGGGGGGCAGTTTTGTTGCATCCAAACGTAGCTGTCGGGAGATTCAGTAGCTGACTCTGACCATGGCACAGCAGGAATCGCCATAGGGTTATCAATAACATACAGCCCAATATGGGTTTTTGGAAAGATGGAGGCGATGAGAAATGTGTGAAAAGTACGTCTATGCCATGACATCGAAGCTCTCGACCTCGCCATGACTCGATCGATCAAGGAAAACAGAAGCATGAGCCCTCGAAGAGAACAGATAGTCAATAAGGCCAGCACTATCTTCTGGAAAAAGGGCTATAGTGGCGCATCCATGAGGGATATCGCCAAGGCATGCAAATGCAAGCCTTCTAATATCTACAATTTTTTCCATCGCAAAGAAGAGTTGCTCTTCGAGTTTCTTTATACGCAGAACTTACGCTTGCTTGAAAGAATTCGCTGCTTCGACGAAGGCCATGTTGCGAAGCCGAGCGAGCAGTTGCGTGAGTTCATTCATATTCACATCAAGCATGTTCTGAATTATCAGAAAACATCACGTTCTTTGTTCGATACCGGACTGGAAAGACTTTCGAGAAGCAACCGGGAAAAAGTGATTTATCTTCGGGATGAATACGATCAGATTCTTGCTGGGATAATCCAAAGAGGAGTCGAGGAACAGGAGTTCAGCGAGACCAGCCCTAGAATGGCTGCGCGGAACATTGCTTCCATGATTACCCGAACGATTATCTGGTATTCTCCTAAAGGTCAAATGACAATGGATGATGTCGCTGACTATATTTTTCATTTTTCTGTCAGCGGTCTGCAGAGAAGAAAATAGCAGTGACGGTCGTCTTCAATAACTCGTGCTCTATTTCAACAAGAAAGGACCATAGAAAATAAGAGGGGAAAATGGGTAAAATTCATAAGATAGTGTTGGAAGTCAAGGATCTGCACACGTATTATGGTTTGAGCCATATCCTGTTCGGTGTGTCTCTTATAGTGAGACAGGGCGAGGTCACCTGTCTATTAGGCCGCAATGGTGCAGGAAAGACTACTCTGATTAAAAGCATCTGTGGATTGGTGCCGGCAAGCTCAGGTGAGGTGTGGTACCAGGGAAAAAATATCATCAAGACACCCGCGCACCGGATCGCTTCCAGTGGGGTCATCCCCGCCTTCAGTGACAACCGCATCTTCGGAAACCTGACCGTGAAGGAAAACCTTGAAATCGGCAAAATGAGACCGCGTTCTGATGAGAAAAGGGTGATCTGGACCATAGAAAAGATCTATGATCTCTTTCCTATTCTGAAAGAGTTTGAAAAGAGATGGGCAGGAAGCCTGAGTGGCGGCCAGCAACAGATACTCTGTGTCGCAAAAGCCCTCATGGGAAATCCCGAGCTGCTCATCCTTGATGAGCCGACCATCGGTCTTGCTCCGGTGGTCATTGCATCGATTGGAGAGCAGATAGAAATATTGAAAGCAGAAAACACATCAATCCTGCTGACTGAACAGAATGTGAAATTCGCATCCAGGCTGGGCGATGCCTGCAGCATTATTGATATGGGAGAAATCAAATATCAGGGTACATTCAAAGACCTGCACAATAATGAATCCATCGTGAGCGAATATCTCTCCGTGTGAAGAAACGAACCACGGAAAAGGGAGGCACCCCGAATAGAATGATGATCGGAAAGCGTATCTGCCCGGCTCGATACCAGGTCAGGCACTTTACGATAATGAATAAAAATATAGAGGGAGGATGCATCAATGAAGAAATGGATATCTACCGTTTTTATTGGCTTGTGTCTGATTTTTTTCACGCAGGTCCAATCCCAGGCCGCTGACACGTTCAAGATCGGCGTCGTGTATCCTTTGTCAGGAGCGATGGCCTTGCCCTGCAAATCCATTCTGACGGGTCATAAGATTGCTGCCGATGAGATTATGAAGGCAGGGGGATTTCAGGGCAAGAAGGTTGAGTTTCTGGTACGGGATGACGCGGGCAATCCGGAACTTACCACCCGCTACTGCCGCGAGTTGATCACTCGGGAAAAAGTGGATTGGATTTTCACCGGGTATGGCAGCGCTGTTGCCCTCGCAGGAGCAGCCGTCGCAAAACAGTTCAAGACGCCCACCTTTATCTTCGGCGGAAAAACCGAAAAAGTCACCACCGAGGAATGGAACAAGTACACCTTCCGTTATCAGGTGACTTCTACGGCTGAAGCCCGTGCTGCTGCAGACATTCTGGGCAACGTGATGCTGAAGGACAAGAAGGATGCCAGAGTTTTCTGGATTGCATGGGACTATGAGTACAGCCGAAGCTTCTACGATCCCTTTGTGGAAAGGCTGAAAAAAATACGGCCTGATATCAAGATCGTCGGCGAACCGTGGACCCGTACCGGAGAAACGGATTATGGACCATTCATCAGTTATGCACTCACGACAAAACCCGACGCCGTCATCAGTACCATATGGGGCGGTGGCTGCGTCTCTCTCCTCAAGCAAGGGCAGTCGCAGGGGCTTTGGGATCAGGCCATGCTCATCAACACAGCAGAGCCGGCCAGTATAGAATATCGGAAAGCTTTTGGAAAAAGCATGCCTGTCGGAGGCTGGGGCAATACCTACGACGATTCCTGCTGGCCGCAGAACGAAGGTCAGAAAATTTTCTATAAAGCCTGGTACGACTTCACCGGCGAGAACGAACCGCCGTCAGGAATGGCCTCGTCCGGCTACTACATCACCTACATGGTGGCAAACGCCATTGAAAAAGCAGGCACGGATGAAACTATGGCAGTAATAAAAGCATTGGAAGGGATGTCCATTGATACATACTGGGGGCGTTTTACCATCCGTGATTTCGATCATCAGGTCACCTCAGGACAGATCTGGGCACCAATGATCGAAGAACCCGGATTGGACTACCTGGTGCTGGATAAGAGCAAGCTGGTTTATGTCCCCTGCGACAAGGATTTGTACACAAAAGAAGAATGGGATGCCATCCGGAAGGCTGCAAAGAAATAGTGCGAAGAAGGTAAGGTGATCCGGGGGTACAGCAAGAGATTTTATCGTGAATGCTCACTGCCCCCGGTCTCTTCAGACAGGATAATGAACATGAGGATCAGATGATAGAAGGGGAGAGAAGTTAATATGAGTGGGGATATCTGGATCAGCTTACTAATCGCGGGATTGAGCAGGGCAATGATATATTTTCTTCTCGCCTCTGGACTCACCCTGATATTCGGTGTTCTTAAGGTGATCAATTTTGCCCACGGTGCTTTTTATATGCTAGGAATTTTCATTTGCTACAGTGTGGTGAAGTTCACCGGGAATTTTGCAGTGGCCTTTTTTATCATACCGCTGGTGTTCGGTTTTGTACTGGGTGGTCTTACAGAAACATTTCTGTTCCGGAGGGTGTACAAAGCTGAACATGTGATGCAGCTTTTACTTTCCATTGGAGTCACCTATATCATCGCTGATGTGGTGAAGATTATTTGGGGGGTAAGTCCATACTCCGTTGGAATGCCGGAGGTATTTCGCGGGTTCTTCAGCTTGGGCGGCATTACCATAACAAAATACAACCTGTTTATCATCGCTATCAGTCTGGCGACTGCTCTCGCAATGTTTGCAGTGCTATACAGAACAAAAATTGGAAGTATTATCCGAGCTTGTACCTATAGTCGAGAAATGACCATGACTGCTGGGGTAAACGTGTCGCGGGTGTTCACTCTCGTGTTTGTCGCGGGTACAGCTCTGGCGGGCCTCGCCTCTGTAGCCGCAGCTCCGATGACGACCGGCATGTTGGGAATGGATAACGAGATGATCATGATTGTTTTCTCTGTCGTCATTATCGGCGGTGCCGGCAGCATAACCGGAGCCCTGCTGGGGGCGACGATAATCGGCGTAGTTGAAGCCTTGGCCGTTCCCGTACTGCCTGAGTTTGCGGAAGTCATCATGTATGTGATTGTTGCCGTGGTTTTATTGTTCAGGCCACAGGGACTTTTCGGAAAGTCGGAAGCACGAGTCTAAAGGAGCTGATAGAGAGACATGGACAAAATACGTAATCTACAAGCTGGGACAAGAGAATGGACGTGGTATGTCGCTGTATTCGTTATCCTGATGATCGTGCCCTTTTTCGGGTCCATCTTTTGGACAAATCTCTTGACGGAAATCCTTATCATGGGACTGGCGGCCATGTCGGTGAACCTTTTGCTCGGCTTCGGGGGTTCGCTTCCATTCGGGCACGCGGCATTCTTTGCCTCAGGAGCCTATGCAACAGCACTGCTGATCAAAGAAACAAATCTCCCTTTCCTTGCGGTGCTGATCATTGCTCCAGCAATGGCTGCAGTCGTGGGTGCGGTTTTCGGAATCATCATCACCCGCCTTTACGAGTTTTATTATGCGATCGTGAGTGCAGCATCATGTATGGTTCTCTGGACGCTTATTCGCAAGGTGCCGATCTTAGGAGGCGATACCGGGATAACCGGGGTTGAGATACCCGAACTCTTGAGCAGCATCGACGCCGTTTATATCTTCACCGCCATAGTCGTTTTTACTGTGTTGATATGTACCAAGATCCTGCTGAACTCACCTTTCGGATGGATCCAGCAGGCGATCCGGGAAAACCCGAACAGGGTCACCTGCACCGGAAGCAATGTGTTGAGGCACCGCTATATCGCATTCATCATTTCGAGCTTTATCTGCGGAATTGCAGGAATGTTGTTCGTACTTCATACACAAAGCACATTTCCGTCTTATGCGCACTGGATCAAGTCCGGTGACTTCGTCATGATCTGCATACTGGGAGGGGTGAACACGTTCATCGGTCCCATGGTCGGGGCAGCTGCCCTGATCATTTTGCAGACGTATATCACTTCCCTTACACAACATTGGCTGCTGTTTCTCGGAATCAGTATCTGCCTTCTGGTCATTTTCATGCCGAGCGGCATCATGGGCTTAACAGGACACCTCCCCAAGAAGATACAATCCTTCTTCAAGAAATCGGGGCATAACCAACGTGGGTAATATACGAAAGGGTGAGTAGAACGTATGGGAGATACTTTCTTCGAAATCATCGGACTGGATAAGAGCTTTCGGGGTTTAAAGGCCACAAACAAGGTGAGCCTCTCGATCAAAAAGGGAGAGGTGTGTTCGATAATCGGGCCCAACGGCGCTGGGAAAACGACCCTGTTCAATCTGATAACCGGGCTCATAAAGCCCGATGCAGGAAAAATATTCTTCCAGGGCAAAGACATCACCGCACACTCTCCGGTAGAAATCGTTCATACGGGAATTGCACGGTCGTTTCAGATAGTAAATAATTTTCCCCGCTTCACTGTCTACGACAATATCATGATAGCGGTCCTGGGATACAAGAGGCAGGCATTGAAAATGCTCACACCTGCAAAAAGCATCGGCAGAAACGAAATCATGGAATTGATCGATAGAATAGGGCTTGCGAAGGAGGCAAACACCCTGGCAGGAGAACTCTCCCATGGCGACCAGAAGAGGCTTGAGGTAGGGATCGCACTGGCATCGAACCCCAGCCTGCTTCTGTTGGACGAACCTACTGCCGGAATGTCTTCGGAAGAGAAGGGTGGGATTCTCGAAACGATCAAGAGAATCATGAAAGAGAACAATTGTACGGTTTTTCTTTGCGAACACGATATGAAGGTGATCTTCTCGATTTCCGACACCATCTGGGTATTACACAACGGAACGGTCGTAACATCCGGTACGGTAGAAGAAATACGAAACAACGCTCTGGTCAGGGAAATCTATCTCGGAGAAGCTGAATAGGTTATTGCGGAAGGGCTCGAAACACCAGCTCCGAACCGAAGCATGAAGAAACACCCTGATCTGCAAGAATGGTAGCAGGACGACGCACATAAAAGAAAAGGGAGAGGTGGAAGCGATGAGATTACAAGGAAAGATTGCATTGATTACAGGCAGCGGCTCCGGTATCGGAAAGGCAACTGCATTGTTGTTTGCACAACATGGCGCCAAGATCTGTGTGACGGATATCAATCTCAAGGGGGCTGAAGAAACCGCATCAGCAATCAATGCAAACGGCGGTGATGCCATATGCATAGAAGCGGATGTTACGAACACCGAACACGTCCAAAGAATGATACAAGAAGCGGTCAAGAAATATCAGAGAATAGATATCCTATTTAACAACGCAGGGATGAGCTCACCGCTCTTTCAAATTGAGGAACTCGATGAGGCGCACTGGGATAAAATAATGTCCGTAAATGTGAAAAGCATCTTCCTGGCATGCAAATATACAGTTCCCGTTATGAAGAAACAGGGGGGCGGCGTCATAATCAACACGGGATCCATCATAGCTGTACGCCCGCGTCCCCGGCAGAGTGCATATCTGGCCTCAAAAGCGGCTGTGGTGAACCTGACCAAGGGCATAGCACTGGAGACCGCGCCGTATCAGATCAGGGTAAACTGCATCAACCCAGTCGCCGCGGAAACCCCTCTGCTGGAGAAGATATTACGCGACTCCACCAGTCAAGAAGCTGATTATGAAAAGGAAAAGGAAAAGTACGTTGCCAGTGTGCCGATCGGAAGGTTGGCCACGGCTGAAGACGTGGCCTATGCTGCGCTGTATCTGGCCTCTGATGAGGCATCCATGCTGACCGGCACGTGCATCAATGTTGATGGCGGAAGAGGCGTCTGAGTTATAATACTCCGAAGAAACAGCCGATTCTGGGCTATCTCCCCTGGCTCTGGTTGTTCATCTTCACCTGGCCCCGCTTGAGGTCCGGGTTCACGACGATGTCGATCTTCACGGAAAAGTCCTGCTCCAGGCGCACCAGGTACTTTCTCTGGGAGTTGAGCAGGTGCATGGCCACGTCCGGCGAGAGCTCGGCCTTCACCTCGGCGGGGTTGTTGCGGTTCAGGTAGAGTTGGATCTCGCGCAGGGCCATGAGGGCCGCGGATTCCACCGACCTCACCACGCCGGCTCCTTCACAGAACGGGCAGCGCACATAGCTCTTCTCAAGCAGGGTGGAAGAGAGACGCTCGCGCGAGAGCTCCAGGATCCCGAACTGGGATATCCTGCCGATCACCAGGTGGGCCCGGTCGTTCTTGAGCGCGTCCTTGAGGGCCTTCTCCACCTTGCGCATGTTTTCCCGGGGGCGCATGTCGATGAAGTCCACGACCACGAGCCCGCCGATGTCCCTCAGCACGAGTTGCCGGGCGATCTCGGCAGTGGCCTCGAGGTTTGTGGAAAGGGCCGTGTTCTCGATATCCTTGCCTGCCGTGGACTGGCCCGAGTTCACGTCGATCACTACCATGGCCTCGGTGGGCTCGATCACCAGGGTGCCGCCCGAGGGCAGCTTGACCTTGGTGCTGTAGATGTTCTGGATCTGCTGCTCCAGGTCGTACTTGGTGAACAGCGGCTTGTTCTGCCGGTACTGCCGGATCACGTTCTTGTGCCTGGGCATCACGCTCTTTATGAAGATCACCGCCCTGCGGCACGTTTCTTCGTCGTCTATGAGGATCTCCGAGATGTCGCTGGTGAAGTAATCCCTGATCGTTCGGATGATAATGTCGCCTTCCCGGTAGATCAGCGATGGGCACGGCACCTTCCCGAACCCCTCCTCAATGCTTTTCCACAGGCGCAGGAGATAGTTCAGGTCTTTCTGGAGATCGGCCTTGTTCCTGTCCATGCCCGCAGTGCGCACGATCAGGCCCATGTCCGGGGGAGGGGAGAGCTGAGAGATGATGTCCTTGAGCCGCTTCCGCTTGGCCTCGTCATCGATCTTCCGGGATATCCCGGCGAGATCCTGCCGCGGCAGCAGGACCATGTAGCGCCCGGGGATGGAGATGTTCATGGTGAGCAGGGCGCCTTTGGCGTTCTTTTCTTCCCGGTTGACCTGCACGGGAACCTCCATGCCCTTTCTCAGGAGCGCGAGCGATCCCTTGCCTTCGTTCACGCCGGGCACGAACCGCCAGTTGATGTCGTTGAGCGGCAGCAGGCCGTGCTTTTCCCTGCCGTAGTCGATGAACACGGCATCAAGGCTCTTCTCGACCTTGGAGATCCGTCCTTTGTAAATATTCCCCCTGATCTGCTCCTTGAGCGCGCTCTGGATGTAGAGCTCCTGGAGGTTGCCGTCTTCCACGACCGCAACCCGGATTTCCTCGGGATGGAATGCATTAATGAGCATCTTTTTCATGACTGAGGGCCTCGTTTTCTCATGAGCTGATGAACGCCTCCACCGGCCCCTGACCCTGGCGGATGACCACAGGGGTGTCGGTCTCCAGAGATATCACCGTGGATGGAATGTCAGGGAGGATGCCGCTGTCGACAATGGCGTCCACCCGGTGGCCCAGGTCCTGTTCGATCTCCACGGGGTCGATGTGCACCCGCTCGTGCGACAGGGGCACGCTCGTGGTAATGACGGGCTCGCCGATCTCCTCCACGATGGCCTGGCAGAACCAGTGGTCGGGCATCCGGATGCCGATGGACTTCCGGTTCGATTGGAGCAGCCGGGGAACCAGCCGGGTGGCGGGCAGAATGATGGTGTAGGGGCCGGGCAGCAGAGTCCGCATGATCCGGAATGCCTCGTTCGACACCTTGGCGTAGCGGCTGATGGTCTGGAAATCGGAAAACATGATGCTCCTGGGCTTTACCGAGGCCTTGATCGAGTTGATCGTGTCGATCCCCTTCTTGTTCGTGATGCAGCACCCCAGCCCATAGACCGTGTCCGTGGGGTAAACGATGATCCCGCCGCTGGTGAGGATCTCGGCCACCCGCTTGACGGTTCTCGGCTTGCGCGTTCGTGGGTCAATGAGTATGCGCACGGCAATCTCCCTTCAGGCACAGGCTTTTCATATCAATATTGCCCAGCGACGCGAAAATCGAGTTTTTCATCTTCGGGTTGTCTTTTTCCAGGATGCGCAGGTATTCCCTGATCTGCTCGCGCTTGCTGTCCGGTCGGATCATGCATGAGTAAGAAACCGGCGTGATATCGAGAAACCGGAAATACGCCTCCACCAGCGTGAGCTTGCAGTAGGCGAGCGGTCTGATCACCCGGTTCCGGCCGTCGTTCGAAATCCTGGCAGGCGCCATGGCCCCGATCTGGCCCGTGTAGAAGCACCGCAGGAAAAACGTCTCGATGATGTCGTCGAGGTGGTGCCCCAGGGCGATGGAAGAAAAGCCTTCTTCCCGGGCAAGGCTGTAGAGCCTTCCCCTTCGCAGCCTCGAGCACAGGGCACAGGGGCTTTTCTCCGGATCCGACACCCGGGCCAGGATACCGGAGATGCCGGTATCGACCACCCGGATTTCCGTCCCCAGGGCGCTGCGGGCCCAGTCGGCTATCCGCGGAAAGTCCTTCTCGAAGCCGGTGGAGAGATGTACAGGGAATACCTCGTAATCCACCGGTGCAGACTTCTGCAGATCGATGAGGACCTTCAGGAGCACCAGGGAATCCTTTCCGCCGGAGACCGCTACCAAGACCCTGTCTCCCTGCCTGATCATTTCATAATCGTGAATGGCTGTTCCGACCTTTTTCCGGAGCTGCTTTTCAAAATATCTTCTGCTGTTGTGGTTCACGTAGTGTTCCTTATCACATATGACAGGATTTGCAATACACGAAAGATTCCGTTGCATTACCACTGGAGCAATGGAAATTTCCGTCCTGTTTCACCAAGGTTGGGATTCTCCGGAGAACGATTTGAATTCACGCTTGGAAAAAAAGATCCGCGCGGCTCATCCTTCTTCAGGGTTCGAAACCTCATCGCGAAGCATGCCTTCGAGGATCGGGAAGGCATCTTCAGGGGGGTGGAATGTGCTGCTTTCATAGTGCGATCTCATCCACGTGAGCTGCCGCTTCGCATATCTCCTGGTATCGCGCTGGATCAGCGAAACGGCGAGGTCCAGGCCGACTCTGGACTCCAGGTAGCCGATGATATGCTTGTACGCCAGAGTCTGCATGCTCCTCAAACCCGGACTGTACCCGAGGGCGAGAAGCCTCTTCGTTTCCTCGATCAGGCCGCTTTCCATCATCCGGATCACCCGGGAGTCGATGTTCTCGTTGAGCCGGTCGCGGCCGGGCACGACGCACACGGTGCAGACCTCGTAGTATGGCCGTGAGAACCCGTGCTCATGATAAAACTCGCCCGGCCTCCTCCCGGTGAGGATCATGATCTCAAGCGACCTGACGATGCGCACCCGGTCGTTTTGGCCCAGGTTCCGGGCTGTTTCGGGATCGAGCCTGTAGAGCAGTCCCCAGAGATGCGGGCTGCCTTTCTCGTCCGCGACTGACTTCAGGTGGGCTCTCACCTTCTCCGACCGGGGCGGGGCCGAGGCCAGCCCATAGATGAGTGCCTTGATGTACAGGCCCGTCCCGCCCACGACCACGGGAATCGCTCTCCGGGCACGGACCTCGCTGATCTTCTGCCGGGCAAGGGAGACAAACATGCCGGCATTGAACTCCTCGTCCGGGTCTACCACGTCGATGAGGTGGTGGGGAAGCAAGGAGAGCTCCTCGGGTGTCGGCTTTGCCGTGGCGATGTCCATATGGCGGTACACCTGCATGGAATCGGCGGAGATGACCTCCAGGGGGTATTTCCCTGCCAGCCTGAGTGCGATCCCGGTCTTGCCCGAGCCGGTAGGGCCGGTGATCACGATAAGGGACGTCTTCCGATCCACCGTTCGATCTCATCCCTTTCGATGCGCTTGAACAAGGGCCTTCCATGCGGGCAAGTCGTGGGGGAGCCTGCCTCGTCGAGATCCTCCAGCAGCTTGAGCACCTCTTCACGGACGAGTCTCTTGCCCGCCCGCACGCTCCCGTGGCACGCGATCCGGGCGAGCACGTCGTGCCGATGATCCCTTTTTCGGAGATCGCCTTCCATAAAAGCGCCCAGCAGATCGAGAATGATCGCACGGATGTCTTTTCCGTCCAGGATGGTGGGAAAAGCCCGGACAGCGATTGCCGCGTCTCCGAAGGGCTCCGCTTCGATGCCGGTGAGCGCGATGTCGCCGGCCACCTCCTCGAAGGCCCTGAACTCCGCGGGAGACAGCTCGATGACGAGCGGGCTCAGGAGCGCCTGCCGGGGTTCCCGGGCGGCCGATCCGGAATTCTTCAGCCTCTCGAAGGTGACGCGCTCGTGTGCTGCGTGCTGATCGAGGATGTACAGAGACGATTCGTCCTCGAGGAGGATATAGGTGTTGTGGGACACGCCTACAAAGGCCTTGTCCGTATACCGGTGGCAGGGAGACCCGTATTCGAAGAGGCCCTCTTGAACCCCGGGCTTCGGTGCGGCTGCAAGATGCGGTTGCGATGCAAAGGGTTCCTGGCGCCTTCCGGGCGCCTTATCCCGGCTGGGCGCGTCATGAAACCCTGCTCCGCTTGTCCGTTCAGGGTGCGGTGCTGAGTGAGAATGAGATCCGCTACCGGGCTTTCTCTCCCGGTATGGGGCCGCAGGCTCCCCCACCCGGTTTGCTGTCTTATCATCCAGAGACCTCGCTGCACTGTTCCCATCCTGTGCATCGGCCTGCACTGACAATGCCTTGCGCACGCTGGACACCACCATGCCGAATACGGCGGATGCATTTCTGAACCTCACTTCCGCCTTTGCCGGATGAACGTTCACGTCTACCTCGGCAGGATCCAGGTCGAGAAAGAGGATCGCCAGGGGGTAGCGGTGCTTCATGAGCAGGCCCCGGTATCCTTCCAGCACAGCCGTACGCAGGGTAGGGTCCATGACGGAACGTCTGTTCACATAGGTGTATATACCGCTCCTGCCCGGCCGTGAAACCTCGGGAGATGCGAGAATGCCCTGGATACTCAGGCTCGGTCTCTCGTCGGACAGCAGGTGCATTTTTCCCCTGACCGCCTTTCCCCATATATCCAGAACCCGCTCTTCCAGGGTCGAACCCTCCCGAAGGTTCAAAACCGTGCGGCCGTTCAGGGAGAGAGAAAACCGCTTATCCGGGTAGGCAAGGGCGTAGCGGGAAACCACGTCGATGATGTGTCGCTGCTCCGTTGCCGTGGACTTGAGGAATTTCCTCCGCGCGGGCGTGTTGAAGAACAGGTCCCTGATCTCCACCACCGAGCCCTGCGTCATGCCCTTCTTGGTCTTTTCCCGCACCTCTCCGGCAGCCAGGTCCATGGTCCAGCCGATGGTCTCGCCCTGACGGCGCGAAGAGACCCGTGCCCTGCTCACCGACATGATGCTCGGCAGGGCCTCACCCCTGAAGCCGAGGGTGCGGATGGAAAAGAGCTCATGGGCGTGCTCGATCTTGCTCGTCGCATGGCGGAGAACGGCAAGCTCCAGCTCGCTGCCCGACATGCCGCATCCGTTGTCCGCCAGGCGGATGAGATCAAGGCCGCTCCCTTCCACCTCGACATGGATGCTTCGCGCGCCCGCATCGATGGCGTTTTCCAGGAGTTCTTTGACCACCGAGGCCGGTCTTTCGATAACCTCTCCGGCCGCTATCTGGTTGATGAGATCCTGGTCGAGAATGTGTATGTTCCCCATGGTTCGCTTCCCTGCACTCCTTTGTCGGCCGCGCCGGTACAGGTTCCTGCACCGGGGAAGGTGCGGCCGATCAATGGTATAAGCCCCAGGGCAGGCCCTGGACACTGTTCCGTCGCAAGCGGCGGAGGGTGTGATCCGTCCTTCTCGTCCTTAATGCATTGGATCGAAGGAGGATTCAATATCTTCTCGCCACAGGCTATAGAGATCACTGGGAGAAGTCAACTGCAGGATGGGCAAACCTGCATCAAACGCCGGGTTGCGGGTGCTCCGGGGAGAGGCCTGCTTCCGGAACCAGATGGGATTATCTATTCACGTGAACATATGAGCATTCAATTTATCATGGAGCACAGCCATTCTCATCAAGGGGTATGCCTGGGGGAGGGGCGGAATCCCGGCAGGCAAGCCGGCCGGTCACCGGACATGCTCAGTTTCCCCTGCCCCTGGGCCTGGCGATAATTTCCAGTACGTCCATCTCCAGGAAGCGCTTCGAGGGTTTCGATCTTATGAGCAGAACCGTATCAGACCCCCGGTAGGTGCCGCCGATTCCGAGCACCTCCTGACCCTCTGGTATCAGCCCGGCGTCGCAGGCCTCCATTACGATTTCGAGTGCTACCTTGGTCCCCTCGCCGAAGCACCTGAGCGTGTTCGCGATGAGATACCCCGGATATATGCCCCTGAAGCTGTCCATTAGAGACTTTTCCAGCGAGTGGGTAAGAATGGTCCCGGTATGCACGGGGATCCGTGATTTTCGAAGCTGCTTGCGGATCTCGGGATCGAACTCGTCATGACCCGGCTCCTTGAATCCCACGGAATGGGTGACCACGACAAGATTCACCCCGGTACGCGCGAGGGCCTTGTAAAAGGCCATGGCGGTTTTCCCGCTGGTTGAGGCGACCACCACGTGCTTTCTGCCGTGTTCCTTCACGTGCTTGGCCACCATCTCGACACAGTGGGAAGTGTTCTGATTGCCCGGTCTTTCAAAGAGCATGGTTTCTATCATTTTCATGAGGCACCTCTCACCCTTGCTTTCATGAATCGAACTTAAAATGAACCATACACGAGAGATTTTTCCTTGTACAGGGCCGGCATGTGTCAAGGCACGGCTTGACATTTCTCATTGCATCAAAGATAAGAGGAGGACAGATTCTAATGCTCGCACACGAAGGGACAAGCACATGTCATTTCTCGAAATAACCGACCTGCACGTATCGGTGGAAGGCAAAGAGATCCTCAAAGGGATCGATCTCTCCCTCGACATAGGCAGAACCGCTATTATATTCGGTCCGAACGGATCGGGCAAAAGCACACTCATGGGAGCGATCTCCGGCCTGCCAGGCTACGAGATCACCCAAGGCTCCATCACCTTTAAGGGTCAGGACATCTCCAGGCTTTCCGTCGACGAACGCTCGCGCCTGGGCATCGGCCTCTCCTTCCAGTATCCGCCCGCTATCAAGGGCGTGCGGCTTCGAACCCTGCTCGAGACCCTGAGCCGGCAGGCACCGGATAAGATCACGGAGTATGCCCAACTGCTCAACCTCACCGCATACCTCGATAGAGATATCAACGTGGGCTTCTCCGGAGGCGAGCGCAAGCGGTCCGAGGTTCTCCAGCTCATGATGCAGATGCCGGACCTGCTGCTTCTCGACGAGCCCGAATCAGGGGTGGATGTAGAGAACATCTCCGTGATCGCAGACGGCCTGCGGATCATCCTGGAGAAGGAACAGCCCATCTCCAGGAGAAAACGATCCGCCATTATCATCACTCATACCGGTTTTATTCTCGACTACATCAAGGCGGACATCGCCTTTGTGATCATGAACGGCCATGTGCTCGGCTGCGGCGCCCCCGGCGAGATCTTCGAAGAGATCCGCCGAGACGGTTACAGCAAGTGCAGCTCGTGTTTTGCCGAGAAATTTTGCGAAGAATACAAGGGTGCGCTATGAATACCGTGCAGATAGATACCGGCAGGCTGAACGAGATCGGATATAATTCCTGCGTGGCCAGTTGCGGGAGCTTCATGGTACTGGACCATACCGTCATGGAAAGCCATTGTAATATTGAAGGACTGGTGGTGCTGCCTCTGAAGCAGGCCTTTGACACCTATCCTCATGTGCGGGAAAAACTCTTTTTCAACGTGGTGCCCCGCGATTCCAGCGATACGACATTGCAGGCCGCCGAGAAGGAGCCGGTGGGCTACTATGTCTTCGTTGAGCCCGGGATAAGGATCGAGGAACCGCTTCAGGCGGCCTTCCTCTTCGGAGAGACAGGGTCGCATCAGTTCATCCACAACATCATCGAGCTCGGTGAAGGGGCTGAGCTGAACATCGTCAACGGCTGCACCACGGCAACACACGGCCGAAGCGGAACCCACGTGGGCATCACCGAAACCTACCTGGGGAAAAACGCTCATCTGGGCTACACCATGATCCACAACTGGGGTCACGCCATGGAGGTCTTTCCCGTAGGCGCGGTATCGGTGGGCGAGGGGGCCCGCTACATCTCCAACTACGTGGGTATGACCGAGGTCAGAAAGATCGTCACCAACCCCGCCGCATACGTGGAAGCTGGCGGAAGTGCTCGATTTTATTCTGTTATATTCAGCAAAGGCGACTCGTATTTCGACACGGGCGCCCGGGTGCTCCTCAAGGGCAATGATGCCAGCGGCGAAATCATCAGCAGGGTGGTTTCGGAAGGAGGCACGGTCATATCCCGGCAGCTTCTTTCCGGCGAGCGGCCCGGCACCTTCGGCCATATGGAGTGCAGTGGTCTGCTGCTCAACGAAAACGGCGTGATTCATTCCATCCCCGAGTTGAGGGGTGCACATCCCGACATCAATCTGGCGCACGAGGCGGCGGTGGGTAAGATCTCGCGCGAAGAGCTCAGCTATCTCATGACGCGGGGCCTGACCGAAGAACAGGCGCGAGCGCTCATCATCCGGGGCTTCCTCGATATCAAGATCGAGGGATTGCCGGACAAGGTCCAGTCGTTCATGGACGAGATCATCAGCCGCTCCGTAGAGGGATCCATTTAACCAGGGAAAATTTATTTATGGAATCTGTGTCGCGCCCCCGGGGGATGCATTCATCAGGGGCGCGGATGCGTTCAAATAATTACCCGTCAAGCCCGGAGATACCCTTAAAAAAAGTCTTCACCATTCGAACGAGATCGCATTCTTTTGATTAAGCCAATGGTTTTACCCATTATATCCAATAAGCCGTACGTGCATGGCATAGGGCCCTGAGCTCTCGGCATGTATTTCCGGATCTGTCGGGACGGTATTTCCATAGAGTTCGCGCATGTGTCATCGGCATGATTCATCGTGAAAACGCATCGTGAGGGGAAAGGGGCCTGCAAGGATGAGAAAGAAGGCAAAGATGCACACACTTTCTATTATTTAACATAATATATATTATCGGCAATAAGGTTAGGTGGGTCTAGGTACGGTACTCGGAATTGATCTTCACATAGTCGTAGGAGAGGTCCGAGGTATAGACGGTGAACGTTCCCGGTCCGCCGCCGATGCGGATATCGATCCCGATCTCACGTTCCTTGAGCAGCGCATGGAGCGCATTCTCGCTGAAACCTTCCGACTCCATACCGCGCTCTACGACCCGGTGCCCTGAGATGGAAATCGTGATATCCTCGGGCGAGAACAGAATTCCGCTGTAACCCACAGCGGCCAGGATCCGGCCCCAGTTGGGGTCTGCTCCGAAGAGTGCGGTCTTGACCAGAAGCGAGTTCGCCACCGACATGGCCGCCTTCTTGGCGTCGCGGTCATCGGACGCGCCGGCCACGGTGATGGTGACGAATTTTGTGGCCCCTTCTCCATCCCTGACCAGGAGCAACGCAAGGTCACGAATGACCTCTGCAATACCTTTTTCAACTTCATTAATATTTTCAGCCACTTGGTTGCTTGAAACAGCCAGGAGCGTATCGTTCGTCGACATATCGCCGTCGATGGTGATGGCGTTAAAGGTGCGCTCGATTGATTTATTTATAATATTATCGAGGTCTTGCTTGGCTATAATCGCATCTGTCAGCACCACCGCGAGCGTGGTGGCCATGTCGGGGGCGATCATGCCCGCTCCCTTTGCCACCCCGAGCACAGCGGCATTACCCACGGCGCGTGACACGACCTTGGGAAAGGTGTCTGTGGTCATGATGGAGCGGGCAAAGACCTCCGGGTCGTTCCCCAGCGCGGACACGAGTGCGGGTATCCGGGAGGCCATCCGGTCTACGGGCAGACCGACGCCGATGACCCCGGTCGACAGGGGAACCACCTCATCGCTCCGTACTCCGAGTTCTCTGGCCGCCGTCTCCATGAGGAAACGGGCATCATGGATTCCCTGGTCTCCGGTGCAGGCGTTGGCGTTGCCGGCATTGGCCAGTATGGCCCTGGTCTTCCCCCTGCCAACGAGCTCTTGTCCGACAACCACCGGGGCGGCCTTGACCAGGTTGCGGGTGAACACACCCGAGAGCACGGCCTGCCCTTCGCAGAAGACGAGCCCCATGTCGGTGCGTCTGACCTCCGGGGATTTCACCCCGGCATTGATCGCAGAGAAACGAAAACCCCTGGGGATGATCATTCATTGGCCCCGCAGCACTGCTTGTACTTTTTCCCCGACCCGCACGGGCACGGATCGTTCCTTCCCACCTTTTTGCCCTGGCGCTTGAAGGTCGACGGTCTCTCGGATGACGGCCCGCGGCCGAGCTGCATCCTTTGCTTCCGCTCTTTTTCCGAGATGCGCTCCACGTCCTCTTCACGCTGAATCTGGATTTTGAAGAGCCGTTCGAGCGAGAGCTCCTTCATCCGGGTGAGCGTTGCGAGGAACATGTCGAATCCCTCACGCTGGTACTCGCGCAGGGGGTTTTTCTGGCCGTATCCCCTGAGCCCGATCCCCTCCTTGAGATGATCCATGGAGAGGAGATGGTCCTTCCACAGGCTGTCCAGGGTCATCAGGAGAACCTGGCGCTCTACCATCCGCATGATCTGCGGGGTGAACTCTTCCTCCCTCTGCTCGTACCGGTTCAGGACAGCCTTGCGCACGGCCTCGAGGACCTCTTCCCGGGTGGTACCCTTCTGAGGCTCGCGCGTGGATTCAACATCGAATACATTCCTGACCCAGCCCCCGAATCCTTCCATGTCCCACTCGGAAGCAGGCGTCTTTCCGGGGATATAGACCTCAGCGGTCTCGTCAAGGAGCTCGTCGATCATTTCTGTGACATGGTCCTTGAGGTTCTCTTCCGAGAGAATGGTCCTGCGCTGGGTATAGACGACCTCACGCTGCTTGTTCATCACATCGTCGTATTCGAGGAGGTGTTTGCGGATCTCGAAGTTCCGGCCCTCGACCTTTTTCTGAGCGCCTTCTATGCTGCGGGAGATGAGCTTGTGTTCGATGGGCTCGTCCTCGGCCACACCCAGGCGGTCCATGATCGCGGATATGCGCTCCGACCCGAAGATCCGCAGGAGATCGTCTTCGAGACTCAGGTAGAATCTGGACGCGCCCGGGTCTCCCTGCCTGCCCGACCGGCCCCTGAGCTGGTTGTCGATCCGCCTGCTCTCGTGCCGCTCGGTGCCGAGAATGAAGAGCCCTCCGGCTGCCACCACGTCCTTATGTTCCTTACTGCAAAGATCCCTGAACTGCTCGTACACCTCGGGATATCCCGGATCGTCAGGACTGACCCGCTGCCTGGCCAGATAATCGGGGTTGCCTCCGAGCACGATGTCGGTACCGCGGCCGGCCATGTTGGTGGCGATCGTGATCGCCCCCTTCCTGCCTGCCTGGGCCACGATCTCGGCCTCGCGCTCGTGATGCTTGGCGTTGAGGACATGGTGCTGCAGCCCTTTGCGCTTCAAAAAGGCCGAGACCTTTTCCGAGTTCTCGATGGAGCTGGTGCCAACCAGCACGGGCTGACCCTTTTCATGGCACTCGGCGATCTGTTTCACCACGGCCTTGAGCTTTTCCTTCTCGGTTTTGTAGATCACGTCCGAGTGATCGATGCGGACCATGGGCATGTTGGTGGGCATGACCATGACATCGAGGCCGTAGATGTTGCGGAACTCCAGGGCCTCGGTCTCCGCCGTTCCGGTCATGCCGGCGAGCTTCTCATACATGCGGAAGTAGTTCTGGAACGTCACCGAGGCAAGGGTCTGGTTCTCGTTGGCGACCTTCACGCCTTCCTTGGCCTCCAGTGCCTGGTGCAGCCCCTCGGAATATCGCCGCCCGGGCATGAGCCTGCCCGTGAACTCGTCGACGATCACTACCTCTCCTTCCTTGACCACATAGTGGACGTCGCGGTGGAAAATTGTGTGGGCGCGCAGGGCCTGGTTGAGATGGTGCACGGTCCTGAACTCCGAAGGATCGTAGAGGTTGGGCTTGGAGAGAATCCTCTGAAGCTCTTCGATCCCCTCGTCCGTGAACACTACGGTGTTGGCCTTCTCGTCCTTGGAATAGAAGACCTCGGCATCTTTTCTTTTCATCAGATCCAGAATCGCTGTGTTCGCCTCGTAATACTTTGATGTCGAGTCTTCGGCCGGACCGGAGATGATGAGCGGTGTCCTGGCCTCGTCGATGAGGATGGAGTCCACCTCGTCCACGATGGCATAGTAGAAATCCCTCTGCACATAGTCGTCAAAGGTGAACTTCATGTTGTCTCTGAGGTAGTCGAAGCCGAACTCGTTGTTCGTGCCATAGGTGATATCGGCGCCGTAGCTCTCTTTCCTCTGCCGGTCATCGAGGCCGTGTACGATGACGCCCACGTCGAGACCCAGAAAACGGTAGATATTTCCCATCCATTCGGAGTCACGCCTGGCGAGGTAATCGTTGACCGTGACCACGTGCGCGCCCTTTCCCAACAGGGCGTTGAGATAGACGGGCATGGTGGCGACCAGGGTCTTTCCTTCACCGGTCTTCATTTCGGCTATCTTGCCTTCGTGGAGGATGACTCCGCCCAATACCTGGACATCGAAGGGCCTCATCCCCAGTGTCCTCAGGGATGCCTCCCTCACCGTTGCGAAGGCCTCGGGAAGGAGATCGTCCAGCGATGCCCCGGCGTCGAGCCGCTGCCTGAACAGGGCGGTCATCGCCTTGAGCGCGCCATCGTCCTTGGCTTTGAACTCGGGTTCGAGCTCGTTGACCCGGTCCAAAAGAGGCATGATTCTGCGCAGTTCCCTTTCATTCTTGCTGCCTATGAGTTTGATGATCCATTTATACATATGGATATGATAATCCTTTTCTTACGTTTTGTGGAGTTGAAAGACTACTAGAATAGCGATGTGAACATTTCAACCGATATTTTCTATAGAACAAAGACAACCCTATTTCAACACGTATCTCTGCGGGTTCACATGGATGCCGTTGACGAGAACCTCGTAGTGCAGATGAGAGCCGGTGGATCGTCCGGTGTTTCCGACAATTGCGATCCTGTCGCCCTTGCGAACGTGCTGGCCGGCTTTGGCCACGGAATTGTTCAGATGCGCATACCTGGTCACGATCCCATAGCCGTGATTGATGACCATGAAGTTACCATAGGCCCCGTTCCGGTAATACGAGGTTACGATTCCGTCAGCAGGTGCGTGTACAGGTGTTCCTTTTCTGCACGCAATGTCCATCCCCTTGTGATACTCCCTTTTGCCCGTAAAGGGCGAGTTGCGCCATCCGTACCGTGAGGTGACCCATCCCCGCGTAGGCCAGATACCCGGTGTGTGGGCCAGGAGCGAACGCTGCCTCTCGATCTCCGCCAGGAGATCCCGGGCGACATCCCGCTCAATGACGATATCGTCGCCGAGCTGCTTGATATGGGAGTGAAGCTCCCGGGTAAGGATCTTTTCGGTCAGGGCCTCGGTGGTGTTCGCCGCCCTGATGGGCTCCGACCCGCCGCCGACGCCGCTCAGCTCATCCGGCGCATGGAGATCCACCTTGGCGATTCCTACGAGGTGGCGGTTGAAGGTGCGCAGGGAATTCATCTCTTCGTCGAGCAGCAGCACCTTCTCGGAAAGAGCAACGATCTGCCTGCTCTGCTCCAGGTTCTTCTGCTTGATGGATGCTACACGGGATATGTCCGCGCGCAGATGATACAGCTTGTATCCCGCAAAGGCCGAGAAAACGGCCAGAAAGAGAATGACGCATCCGGCTGACATTGCGATGAGAGGAGAGAGGGTGAATCTCCTGATCCCGGTATCTTCTTTCGAGAGAATGAGCACTGTCCAGTGGGTTTTCACTGATCCGTCCTCACTGCGCGCTCACATCGATCGCATCGATGAGAATCGACGGGCACAACACGTCGCCGAATTCACGGACGTCGGTGCCCACTGCCATAACCCTCGAAAACAATTCATAAATATTACCCGAAATAGCCGCCTCCCGGACGGGATAGAGCGGCGCGCCCTCTTCCATGAGTAGTCCGCTTACCCCCACGGAGAATTCTCCTGTTATAGGATTCGCTGTATGCATGCCCATAATATCGGTAATTTTCAAAACCCTCTTTAATCCTTTGAGATTCCGCATCATGTCTTCAGTCCCTGGCTCCATGCACAGGTGGCGTACTCCTGATGTCGGCATGGCCCGGTATCCCCCCCGCAAAGAACTTCCCGTCGATGATGTTCCTGCCACACGCCCCCAGTAACTATCGTAAACAAAAGCAAAAATGGTGCCATTATCCACCAGGACGGTTTCCCTCGACCGCACGCCCTCACCGTCGAAAGGAGAGGCGTCCGCAGCCCGTTTGTCCAGCGGGTTGTCTGTGAACCTCACTGCATCGGAAAAGTACTTCTGACCTTTTTTGTCCCCGATAAAAGACTTTCCCTTGATGACATTCTCCCCGACAAAGGCATCGGATATGAAATCGAGCATCTGGGCGGTGGTGGTGTTATCGAAGAGCACGGGTATCTTGACAGTCTGCATCGTCTTTGCCTGCAGCATTTCCGTAGCCCTTAGGGCCGCCTGCCTCCCGACCTTTTCTACATCAATATCACGTATGTGGTGGCTGAAGTCGAACTCATAGCCGGATTGGCTGTCGTCATCCTGCTTTGCCACAACCATAATCGAGGCCGAGGCAACTGACAGCGTGGTGGATGCATCTATTCCATGGGAGTTCATGATGCTCACCCGGGAGACGGTCCGTGAAAACGAAGCCTTGCGGACCTGATGGATCCTGCTGTCTGCATCGCGGGCAGATTGTTCCAGGGAGACCGCCCTCGCGATGCAGTCCTCAGCTGCAAGCCGGCCGACCGCGGGATCCAGGATATCCATCTCTTCGTACCCCTGCTGACGGGGAGGCAAATGGTTGTTCTTATCCTTGAACTGATATCGTGCAGAGGTGAACGCTGCATCCACCAGCTCGGCGGTGGGCTCAGCCCCATAGGCAAAGCCCATGGCGCCGTCGATGATCAGCCGGACCCCGACTCCGGACTCTCTCGACTTGCTCAGAGAGCCCATGGAGCCTTCTTTCGACTCGGCGCGGATGGTATCGGAGTCCGTGCCGTATATTTCGAAATCGTTGATGGATCGTTTTTTCAGGAGGTCATAGATTTTATCGATTTTGGTTTCCAGTTCCATTATTTACCCCTCGATCCGGTAGATAAGTGCCGTTTCTCGACAATCCGGGAAATACTGGCAATGGATACAATCCGCCCAGATCTTGTTGGGCAAGGTTGACTTGTCTATCTCGTGGAAACCCATTTTCTTGAAGAAATCGGGAACGTATGTCAAGGTGAACAAGGTCTTCAGACGCAGGTCCGCGGCCTCGCGGATGCATGCCTTTACCATCTCCCGCCCTATTCCTGTGCCCTGGTACTCTTTTTTTACGGCCAGCGTTCTGATCTCGGCAAGGTCAAGCCAGGAAACCTGCAAGGCGCAGCAGCCGATGATACTCTGTTGGTCTTGGCCATCCTCGGTCGTCACCCAGAAATCTCTGACGCCGGTAAAGAGTGAATGCAGGGACTTCGGAAGCATCAACCCCTGTTTTACGTAAGGATCGATCAGGTTCTTGATATCTGAAACTTCATTCACCAGTAGTTTTCGTATCATATCAAAGTATCCAAAAAAAATGTCTTTTACCTAGAGCACCGGCAGGAGGAAAAGTCAAACCGGAATATGGTCGTCTAGGATGTCAATTCTGCGTATCAGAGAAGAAATGCTTTCCAAAAGCGCTTCTTCTCTCCCATTTTCATTGCCGGGTGGTTCGGCCCTTTTTTCCCTACAACCCGATGAGCTCTTTCGCGTGCCTGATAACCGCCGGAGAAGGGGTTTCTCCCCCCATCATGCGCGCCAGCTCCATGGCCCTGTCCATATCTTTCACCTCCTGAATCGTGGAGATCGTTGTCCCGTCATCAGCATTCTTCATGATCACGAAGTGCGAGTCCGCAACCGACGCAACCTGGTGGAGGTGAGTTACCACAATGGACTGCGCATGACCGGAGAGCTCCTTGAGCCTTTTCGCGATCACCAGGGCGGTCTGACCGCTGATGCCGGAATCGATCTCGTCAAAGATAAGGGTGCCCTCCTGCGAGGCCTTCTGATGAACCTTTATGGCGAGCATGATCCGGCTCAGCTCGCCTCCTGATGCGATCTTTGCAAGAGAGAGGGGTTTATGGCCAACGTTGGTTGAAATCAGAAACTCTCCTTTCAGGACGGCACCGGGAGTGGCCGGACAGCCCTTGCTGTCGATCACTAGCTCTCCGACCTCGGACGGATCTGCCTGTACAACGTGAAACTCGGCCCCCGGCATTCCCAGGTCATGGAGGTCCCTGTTGATTTTTTTGCAGAACTCCCGGGCAAAGGTGCCGCGTTTTTCCAGAAACCCCTTCAGGAGATCCTCATACTCGGCCGTTGCCGATGAAACGGCCTCTCTGGCCTGCCGGATCGCCTGATTCGAGTCCTCGGCAAGGGCAAGCCGGCTCTCCAGCTCGAGCTTCAGGTCAATCAGACCCTGTTCGTCGGTCCGGTGCTTTCTTTTGAGGTCCTGGACGAAATGCAGCTTTTCCTCCAGGGCCTCGATCGTCTCCGGGTCGTACTCGTAGGCAGCCGTTTTCGCCCTGAGCGCCATGCTGATGTCTTCGACCCTGGCGGAGATATCATCGAGAGACTGGAGCAGGGAACCGAGCTCGCGGTCCATGGACGCGGCCCGGGAGAGATGATCCCGCGTCAGGCCGAGAAGCTCCACCACCGATGATGCACCCGAGTAGAGCATCTCCTCTGCCTGATGCGTGCAGTGTTTCAGATCTGCAGACCCCCTGACGAGGTTCAGCTCTGCCGCGAGCTCGTCCTCGAGTCCCGGGGTGATCTCGACGGACATGAGCTCCCCGAGGGCGAACAGGAGATCTTCACGCTCCTCACGATACCGCTCGGCCGAACGTTCGAGGCCCTGCAAAGAGCTCACGGCATGGCACAGGGCCTCGTAGGCTTCGTTCACACGGTTCCTCGACAGCCCGGCAAGGCTCTCGAGAATGCCCATCTGCTGCACGGGATTGAGGAGGTCCTGATACTCGTGCTGCCCGTATATGGTGATCAGGTTCGATGTGATGTCGGCAAGGCCGGCCGCAGTGGCCAGCTTCCCGTCAATATAACACCGGCTGGAACCGGTGGGATAGATTTCCCTTCGTACGACCATTTCCTTCCCCGAAATGGTGAACAGCGCCTCTATGCTTGTCTTCGGGGCACCCGGGCGTACCAGATCCTGGCTCGCCTTTGAACCCATGAGGAGCGTCAGCGCACCGAGGACCAGGGACTTTCCCGCGCCGGTTTCGCCGGTGATACAGTTCAGCCCTTGTCTGAAATCGATCTCGATCTCGTCGAAGACCGCCATGGAGGAGATTTTCAGGAAATCGATCATCTCTCCTGCCAGCCGAGCTTGGTCCTCAATATTTCAAAATAATCCCTCTGGGGAAATCTCAAGATGTTCGCCTGGTAATTTCCTCTTTTCACGATGAGTCTGTCCTCGGCCACGAGCGGGAAACCCCGCTGCCCGTCAAGGGTAAGATAAATATTATCCGAGCGTTTCCCGGACTTGATCACGATGATCACCTCCTGGGAGTCCGGCAGGACGATGCTCCTGTTCGAAAGGACGTGCGGACAGATGGGCGTGAGGATGATGGCGTCGACCTGCGGGTGGACGATGGGCCCGCCCGTCGCGAGGTTATAGGCCGTGGACCCCGTGGGCGTCGATACGATAAGACCGTCTGCCCGGTAGCAGGTGATGAAGGTGGAGTCGGTCCACACCTCGATGTCGATGATCCGCGCAAGGGCGCCCTTGTTGATCACCACGTCGTTGAGCACGTGCTGGGATGTAATGGTCCGCCCTTCCCTGATCAGGGTTGACTCGAACATGGCCCGCTTTTCCTGCACGAACTCACCGGCGAGGACCGCCTCGAGCGCCGCATTTACCTCGTCTTCCGTCACCTCGGTGAGGAAGCCCAGATAGCCCATGTGCACTCCGAGGATGGGGGTCTGTCTGCCTGCCGACATCCAGATGGCCCTCAGGATGGTTCCGTCTCCGCCGATGGCGATGAGCAGGTCGGCCTTTTCCCAGGGAGGAGCGGTGTGATTCATACCGAGGTGACTTCCCAGATGATCTTCCACGAGGCATTCGTATCCCTTTGCCTGTATCCATTCACGAACGCGTCCCGCGAGATTGAGGGCGCCAATGTTGTCTTCTTTACAGATAATCCCGAAAATCATCAGAAACCATATACTCTTGAGACGAAAATTTTGTCTAGAACAAAAAGCACGGGCACGGTTCCACGGCCAGATCTCAGCGTTCGAGGTACGCGACCGACTCGATATGGTAGGTCTGCGGAAACATGTCGAACATCTTGACCTGCTTCAGGATGAAACCGGCCTTGCACAGCACGGCGAGATCCCGTGCCAGGGTACTCGGATTGCACGAGATATAGACGATGCGTGAGGGCTGAAGCTCCGGCAGAACCTTCACGACTTCCTTGGCGCCCTCCCGCGGCGGGTCCATGACCACGGTATCGAAGCCGACCGACTCGTCACGGATGGAGGTGACCGCCTTCAGTGCGTCCAGGGCGAGGAACTTGACATTTCCGGCCTGATTCTTCTTCGCGCTCACTCTGCCTAAGGAGGTGAGTTTCGGGCTCCGCTCGATGGCGATTACCTCGGATGCCACAAAGGAGAGGGGAATGCTGAAATTCCCGCTCCCGCCGTAGAGGTCCAGGATTTTCTCCGACCCCTCGGCCAGGCTCATCACGTGCTCTACGAGCGCCGTATTCGCCTGCATGTTCGCCTGGATGAAATCCCCGAATGAACAGCTCAGGTGAACCTCACGCCCGGTAAGCGGCAGGGAATAGCGGCAGAAACGCTGCCCGAGGACATGGTCGCTCCTCCGGGAGCCGAAAACGACAAGGGAAAGCCCGGTGATATCGAGCTCGCGGTACATGAGCTCCATGGTCTTCAGCGCATTCCGGTGAACGTTCCCCCTGCACCTGAACTGCAGGATGCTCTCGTCCTGCGGTGAGTGCACCTCGATCGAATGGAGCCCGGGTATGGGATTCGTCCGGAGGACCTCCCGCACTCCGGAGATGACCTCGCTCACCCGCGGCCTGAGCACCGGGCATTCGTCCAGATCGATGATCTTCTTCGTGCCCTTCTGGAAAAACCCCAGAACAAACTCGGGATCATTGCCGCACTGGAGGGTTGCATGCCCCCGATAGCCATACTGGAGGGGCGAAGGTACGGCCTGGATATGCCCGGGTATCTGGAGGTGAAGATGTTTCGCGATTTCGTCCCGGAGGATCACGGCCTTCCACTTGATTTGCTCGGGATATGAAAGGTGCTGCCAGTCGCAGCCTCCACACAGGGTAAAGTGCGGGCATTCGGGTTCGACCCGGTGCGGCGAAGCCTTGAGCAGCGCCGTTGCATTGGCAACGCAATATGATACATGTTCCTTTTCAACGCGAACCTGCACGTGCTCGGAGGGCAGGACCATGGGCACGAACACTACCTTGCCGTCTTCTCTTCTTCCCACCCCCCTGCCCCCATAGGACAGAGAGTCAATAGTTATCGTAAATTCGTCTGTATCCATCTTGATAGATTGTCAAAACGACACGCACGGGAAATGCATGCTTTTCTCTTGTCACGAATGTAATCACATAATGCAAATATTGCAACGGTAATCTTCTTCTTATATAGTGCGCCGTTATGGAACAGATCATAGCCTGGCTGGTAGAGACCATCGGAAGATTGGGATACCCCGGTATCATCGCACTGATGTTCCTCGAAAGCTCCTTCTTCCCCTTCCCCAGCGAGGTAGTGGTGCCGCCTGCAGGCTATCTCGCCTCCCAGGGGCAGATGAATATCTACCTGGTGGTCCTCTGTGGAATCCTGGGAAGCCTCCTGGGGGCGCTCTTCAACTATCTGATCGCCCTGTGGCTCGGCAGGCCCCTGCTCACAAAATATGGAAAATATTTTTTTCTGACCCCCGAGCGATTCCAGAAGGTCGATCGATTCTTCTTCGACCATGGTGAGGTCAGCACTTTCGTCTGCCGGCTCATTCCCGGCATCCGCCAGTACATATCCTTTCCTGCGGGTCTTGCCAGGATGAACCTTCTGAAGTTCTCTCTCTACACCGCCCTGGGAGCGGGCATCTGGGTCGTGGTGCTGGCGTGGATCGGATACCTGGTAGGGAACAATATGGCGCTCGTGAAGCAGTATTCCCACCATGCTACGCTCGCACTCATCGCGGGGATCGTCGTGCTTCTGGCCATCTACATCTGCCAATTTCTGGCAAGGAGAAAAAACAGGCCTCAGATGCCGCAAAACCAGGATTGTGAATGATGTCTCAGTTTTGAGAAAGTTATATACAGGCTCCGGCGGATATCATGATTTGTAACCTACCATAGACTAATCATGAATTTACTCTTCTCCCATATTGCCCTTGACATCTGTGAAATATATCAGGTAACTTTGTAAAGATCGCGTCCTTTTTTTGTTGAAAGGAGGGTCTATGGGGAGTCTGTATTCTTGTTCTGATTTAGAGCTCTACACAAAGAGAATCAAGGATTACGAGTTACTCACCCCGGAAGAAGAGCTCGATCTCGCCAGGCAGTACCAACAGGGAGACATCGAGGCCGGCCACACCATCATCACTGCAAATCTCCGTTTCGTTGTCAAGATCGCGCATCCGTATTTTCACCTCGGTTACAGCCCGCTCGAGATCGTACAGGAAGGGAACATGGGCCTGGTCAAGGCGCTGACCAGGTTTGATCCCGGCATGGGGGTCCGGTTCATCTGCTATGCCATCTGGTGGATAAAGGCCTATATAAAGAACTTTATCCACAAGAGCTATCAGGTGCACACCGGAAGGCTTACCCATGCGAAAGGTCTCGTCTCTCTGGACAGTACCATCTCCGGGGATGCCGAAAGCAACGAAGAGGTCCTCCTGGACCACCTGCTCTACCAGGGGCCGGACCAGGATGACCACTATGCGCTGAAAGAGCGGCATGTCTATCTTTTGAAGCTTCTGTCTTCAGACCCGCCGATCCTCACGAAACGGGAAGTATACATCATAGAAAAACGCTTTTTCCACGATCCTCCCGCAACACTCAAGGACATTGCCACCGAGATCGGGGTCACCAGAGAACGGGTCCGTCAGATCGAGTTGCGTTCGCTCCAGCGGATGAGAACCGCCATGGAGAGAGAACGCGAGGTTCTGGCAGAGGACATCGATATCTGCCATGCCTACCCCATCCGCAGACAAAGATTCTAAAAACACCCGAGCACCGGGGATAGGAGACTGTCCCGCAGCAGCATGGCGTGCAACAGGTGATTGCCCGGACAGGTCCTCCATGGCAGGGACATGGAGGGGAACAGCTCCGAAGAGAGATGGTTCGATTGGCGGCGGGATGTACAGGCCTGACTAACGGTTCGAGTGTGACTCGAACTTGGTCAGCTCCGGTCTCCAGGACAGCTTGATCTCTCCGGTGGGGCCGTTGCGGTGTTTGGCGATGAGGAGCTCTGCGATGCCCTTGTCCGGGGTGTCGGGGTTGTAGACTTCATCCCGGTAGATAAAACAGATGATATCCGCGTCCTGCTCGATTGCGCCGGACTCTCTCAGATCGGCCATCTGGGGCCGCTTGTTCTGCCTTTCCTCAACCCTGCGATTGAGCTGGCTCAGCGCCACGACCGGTATGCCGAACTCTTTTGCAATGGCCTTGAGGCTCCGGGAAATCTCCGATATCTCCTGTTCTCTCGAATCGGAACGGGAACGCGAGGCAGTCATGAGCTGCAGGTAGTCTATCACCACGAGCCGGATGTCTTCCTGAGCGGCGAGTCTCCGCAGCTTGCCGCGTATCTCCATGGGAGATATCCCGGGCGTATCGTCGATATATAAGGGCGCTTCCGAGAGAATTCCCGATGCATTCAGGAGATTGCTCCAGTCTTCTTTTTTCAGGAGTGACAGAGAGGATGCGGATCTCACCAAACTCTGATTGATTTGCGCCTCTGCGGCGAGCATCCTGAGTACCAACTGCTCCACTCCCATCTCAAGGGAGAATACCGCCACCGGCAGCTGCTCGGTCACTGCGACATACTGCGCGATGTTCATGGCCAGAGAGGTCTTCCCCATGGAGGGCCTGGCGGCGATGATGACGATATCGGAAGAGTGCAGCCCTCCGAGCAGAAAGTTGTCGAGATCGATGAACCCGGTGGGAACCACCCCCTCGTCGATCTCTCCTTTGGCCATCCGGCTGAGGTTGTGGTACATGTCCTGAAGCGGAACCCCTACCTTGATCAGCCCGCCCTTCTTGTTCTTGATCTGCTTGTTGATGTCAAAGATGATCTGCTCGGCATACTCAAGCACCATAGGAACCTCCTCTCCGGGGTTCCGGGCGCTCTTGACGATCTCTCCCGCACCGACGATGAGCGAGCGCAGAATAGCTTTGTCGCGGATGAGCCGCGCATAATACTCGATGTTGGCGGTCGTGGGTATGCGGTCGGCGAGCTGGGCGATGTAGCTCGCGCCTCCTACCTTGTCCTGCCGGCCGTTACTCTCGACGGCCTCGGTCAGGGAGACCAGATCGATAGGCAGTCCCTTGTCCACGAGCCGCAGCATCTCCTCATATATGATGCGATGCCGCTCCGCATAGAAATCATCCGGAGAGATGATCTCGGAGATCAGATCGAGTGAGGAGTTCTCCAGCAGCACTCCACCGAGAAGGTACTCTTCTGCTTCTTTGTTGTGAGGCAGAACCGGCGAAGCGTTCTCCATCCGGCTATTCCTCGTTCTCTGCTGATACCTCGATCTTGAGCTGCGCGTTGACCCCGGGATAGAGCCTGACCGTCACCTCGTGCGTCCCCACATGGCGGATGGGCTCCGGAAGCACGATCTTCTTTTTGTCCACCTCGAAGCCTTTCTCCTTGAGCGAATCAAAGATGTGTGCGGGCGTGATGGAGCCGAAGAGCTTGCCCTCCTGGCCGGTCTTCATGGAATAGTTGAGTGAGACTGACTCGAGCTGCTCGGCGAACTTCTGCGCATGCTCCTTGGATTTTGCCTCGGACTTGATCCTGGACTCTATTTTATCTTTGAAGGCCTTGATGTTCTTGTCGGACGCCATGAGCGCAAGACCCTTGGGAATCAGGAAATTCCGTGCGTATCCGTCTTTCACCTTCACCTCTTGTCCGACACTCCCAATACCTTCAATCGTTTCCAGCAGCACTACCTTCATGTTATCTTTCTCCTTCTGAGCTTCTTATCCTGTTCCTGAAATTGAACCAGGTATCAAACAATCCAAGCGCTGTTACCGCAATCATGATATATATCTGGCTCAAAATCAATATGTAAATAACCCATCTTACGACCTTCGACCAGTTGTAACCGGTCAGAAAGGCAGCCACGATCGCCAGCCCCTGGAAGAAGTAGATCTGCGACACCACGATCATGAGATTGAGCCCAAGGATCCGTATCGCGTCGTAATTCACCAGGATGAAGAAACCGGCGATGATAAAAAAACCCACCATCCAATCCGGGCCCTTCCAGTGTCGCAGTCTGACCGTCTTTGTCACTTGGGCGGCGACGAGAACATTGAGCCACATGACGCTCATGACCGAGGATGCAATGATCCCCCAGAAGAGCTGGGCGATCCGGGTCTCCATGGCGGACCTGCTCACCCTGAACTCGGCAAGGTCTCCGGGGGACAGGATCTGGTTGTACACGAGAGCGACCTGCTTCATGACCTCCCCGACCCATCGGGAAACAATGGTCTGGAACGAGACCCCCTCCTGCATGGACATGATCCAGACGCTCAGCACGAAGAGGAAGAACATCAGGCATGACGGCGCGAAGACCGCCATTCCCGCGTTCCGGCTGGTCAGGAACCTGCGTATCAGAAATCCGCATGCAATGAGAGACGCGTACAGGACCACACCCTCGATGAATCCCGGTGCCAGGATGAAGGTGACGGGGATGACCGCCGCCAGAATAAACTTGAACCAGGGATGCACCCGATCGAAAAAGACTGCATACAGAGCGGGCACAAAAAGCGCAAAAGGCAGAGCCTGCGCCGTTGCGGCAATGATCAGAACCCCGATAAAAAGAAAGACCCCGGTAGTGATCAGCAGGGTCTTTGGGCCTCTCTGCGTCAGAGGCATGTTCTCAATCGTGAACGGAAAATGGTAAGAGAGCCATGATCCGCGCCCTCTTTATCTCCACCGCCAGCTGCCGCTGATGCCGCGAACAGGTTCCGGTGATCCTTCTCGGCAGAATCTTCCCCCGTTCGGTGATGAAATCACGGAGCATGCCCGAGTTTTTGTAATCGATCTTGATACTCTTGTCTTCGCAGAATCTGCACGTTTTTCTTTTATAATAGCTTCTTCTCGGATTACCGTGTCGGCGCTGCATTATTCTCCCCCCTCCTCTTCTTTGGTCTCGGCTGCCGGTTCGGTCTCGGCTGCCGGCGCAACCTCTGGTGCAGGTGCGACCTCTGATGTGGCCTCGGCTGCAGGTGCGGCCTCTGAAGAGGCCTCTGCCGCCGGCTCAGCCTCGGGAGCGGCCTTGGGCATCAGATCTTCCCGGGTGACATGGCTGTCGAGCTTGATCGTCACGAACCGCAAGACGTTCTCATCAAGCCTCATGAAACGCTCGAGCTCTGAGACCATGGATCCCGGACCCTCGAGGTGAACGAGGAAGTAACGGCCTCTTGAACGCTTCTGAATCTTGAAGGCGAGGCTCTTTATCCCCTGGTCTTGTGTGTTGATGATCTCGCCGCCGTTTTTTGAAACAGTGTTCCTGAAACGGGTGAAGAGCTTCTCGTGGTCTTCTTCCCCGAGATCCGGGTTCTGGATGAACATTATCTCGTAGAGATCCATTGTATCCTCCTTATGGTTTTGTAGCCCCTGTCCGGAGCAAGGAGCGTGGAACTCATATAATAAAGTTCATGTTCGTGCAAGTAGAAAAAGTCCGGGACCTTGCCGTCCTGCAATGCGGCTTCATGAAACGCGACTCGACGACGGCCCGGGTTACAGCCGTGATGCAGCTGCCGATGACGATCCGGGTTTCCATGAAGATCATGTGAAAAGGGCGGCTTCACCTTCAATAGAGGATACGGAATCCCTGAATGCCTTTTTCAGGCTCCACTTCGACAGCTTTGATCTTCTCCACCCGTGCCCCGGGGGGGCCCTGGCGGCACCAGGCAAGGAGTGCGTCGACCGGACCATCGTCTCCCTGCATGCGGGCCTCCACCGCTCCGTCGGGCGTATTCCTCACCCATCCGATCACCCCGAGCCGCTGTGCCTGTTCCCTGGTGGTCGCCCGGAACCAGACGCCCTGAACGATCCCGTATATGGTTATATGAAGGGCCTTCACCTTTTATCCCTCCTTGATCAGCTCCATGAATTCGTTTTCGTCCAATATCCTTGTGCCGAGCGATGTCGCCTTGTCCAGTTTTGATCCGGGCTCAGCGCCCGCAACGAGATAATCGAGCTGGGAGCTGACCGCGGAGACGACCTGCCCTCCCCTGGCTTCGATCTCATTTTTTGCCTCTGAACGGGTCATGGACTCGAGCGTTCCGGTGAAGCAGAATTTTTTCCCCGCGAGCGATGTGCTCTCCGGTTCGGGCGGCTGTTGCTCGAGGATGACGAGCCCGCGTTGATGCAGTTTCCGGATGATGGTCCGGTTCCGTTCATTGGAGAAAAACCCGCTGACGGCCTGCGCCATCTCCTTCCCGATGCCCCTGATGGCCTGAAGCTCTTCCTTATCCGCCCCCATGACCCTATCGAGAGAGCCGAAATGATCCGCCAGGTCTCTGGCCGCCACCTGCCCCACGTGTGGGATACCGAGGCCGTAGAGGAATCTCCTCAGCGTGGTCTGTTTGCTCTTCTGTATGGAGTTGAGCAGGTTTGCCGTAGAAAGCTCGGCAAACCCTTCCAGCTGCATAAGATCGTCCCGGGTGAGCGTGTAGAGGTCGGACACATCGCGCACCAGCCCCTTGTCCACGAGCTGCTGGATGTTCTTCCTGCCCAGGCCGTCGATATCCAGGGCGTCCTTCGAGGCGAAATGATAGATCTGCTCCTTGAGAACGGCCGGGCACGCCATGTTGACACACCGGTACATGACTCCCTCTGCCCCGTTGTCCCCGGCGCTGTCCCTGACCACACCGGAGCCGCACACCGGGCAGGCATCGGGCATGGCGAACTCCCTCTCGTCCCCGGTTCTCCGGGAAACGACCGGGGCCACAATCTCGGGGATGACATCGCCCGCTCTCTGAACGATCACGGTATCGCCTTCGCGCACGTCCTTTCTCCTGATCTCGTCCGCATTGTGGAGTGTGGCCCGTGACACCGTGACCCCTCCGACCTTGACCGGATCGAGCATTGCCACCGGGGTGAGAACGCCTGTCCTGCCCACCTGCACCTCGATCCTCCTGAGCGTGGTGGTCTCCTGGGTCGGGGGGAACTTGTACGCAACCGCCCACCGGGGGGATCGGGCCTTGATCCCGAGGACCCTCTGGGTGTCGATGTCGTTGACCTTGATCACGACCCCGTCGATCTCGTAGGGCAGAGACTCACGCTTCTCCTGCATGTACAGGCAGAAATCTACCACCTCGCGGATCCCGTGGCAGAGGCGCACATCCGGGTTCACCTTGAATCCGAGCCCGCTCAGCCTTTCAAGGGTGGCATGCTGCGAGTCGAGCCCTACGGCCACGGCGTCCACGATCCCATAGGAAAAGAACACCAGGGCCCTCGATGCCGTGATGCGCGGGTCGAGCTGCCTGAGCGAACCGGCTGCGGCGTTTCTGGGGTTGGCGAACAGGGGCTCCTGCCTTTCGGAGCGCTCCCGGTTCAGATCGGCAAATGCACTTTTGTAGAAGACCACCTCGCCGCGCACCTCCAGGAGATCGGGCGGCTCACGGGTTATCAGCCTCAAGGGAATGCTTTTGATGGTTTTCAGGTTGCCGCTCACATCCTCACCCGTGTACCCGTCTCCGCGGGTTCCTCCCCGGATGAAGACACCGTTTTCATAGACGAGCTCCACGGCCAGGCCGTCGAACTTGGGCTCGCAGCAGTATGCAAGGTCTTCTCTTCCCGCGAGCTTGACGATGCGCTGGTGAAATGCACGAAGCTCCTCGGTGTCCATGGCGTTGTCGATGCTCAGAAGGGGAACCCGGTGCACCATGGGAGGAAACGAGCTCACCGGTGCCGCCCCTACCCTCTGACTCGGTGAATCCGGCGTTACCAGCTCCGGATGCTCGGCCTCGAACCGAAGCAGCTCCCGCATGAGCTGATCGTAGGCAAAGTCGGAGATCTCCGGAGAATCGAGGACATAGTAGCGATAATTGTGATAATCGATCTGTTTTCTGAGATCCTTGATACGGCTTTCAATATCCTGCTTCATACTTTCCTTTGACATCCGGCCCCTCGAAGGTGTACGAATCGCAGCACCAAGAGATTTTAAGGCACTAACATAAAAAAGACTTGATCAAAAGATCATTATGATTAATACAATATATAGACGTTAGCGCGACAACAAAAAAACACACCACGAGCCATAAGGAGGTTGCAATGGGTAAGGTTGTATTTAATGTGCAGGACCAGTTCCTTAATCAGGCGCGTAAGGAAAGGGTCCCCATTGTAGTGACTCTCGTCGACAAGGATAAGGTCGAGGGATTTGTCAAGAGTTTCGACCCGTTCTGCATTCTTATCCAGACCGACAAGCCGATACTCATCTACAAGCATGCCGTAGCGAGCATCGAGCCGTCCGAGACGAACTCAAAACTGAAAGATTTTCTGGCAGGATGAGGATTCACCGCAAGACAGCGACCTGTATCATCTCTCTTTTTTTCTTGATCACCACACCTCTTATTTGCAGAGGTGATACTACCATTACGGTCTATGGCCTGGGGTCCATCGAGAAAGACAATCTCGCGCAGGCAGAGCAGCGTGCGCTGGACGACTCTTTTGCGAAGGCGGCCCTGCAGGCTTCCCTGCGGTTTGTTCCCGACAGCTCGGTTGCAGATCTCATGCAGCTGCTTCCCGAGTATACCGCATCCAGGAGAATGCAGGACATCCTCCAGTACCAGATCACCTCTCGGGCCCGGCAGGGAGACGTCCTCCAGCTCAGCGTCGATGTCAAGATCGACGACGATTCGCTGAGGCAGTGGCTCCACTCGCGGGCCCTGACCGTCCCCCGGGCGCACCGGTCCAGGGTGCTCCTGGCGATCTCATATCTGGAACCGGGCAACGAAGCCCCCTATGAATGGTGGGCGGGCAAGGCGGGCAAGGCGGGCAAGGCCTACTCCCCATTCGAGTCACAGTTCGGGCGGGAATTGAGCCGTCTTGGAGAGAACGTGATCAGCCCCGGTAAACAGCAGGGCGCAGCCCATTACCAGCCCGATCCCCTGGACTCGGCCCATGCCCTGGGGGCGGATATGCTCATCACCGGAACCATTGCCTACACCCCGGTTCTCGACACCCTGTACGAGTGCCTGTTCGAGGTCTCTCTGGTCGATGTGGTCTCTGGCGCGGTGATCTCATCATGGTCTGTTTCCCGCAGGGGAGACTTCTCGACCGAGGTCATGAACTCGCTCATGATCGATGAGATCATCAGGCCCGTGCGGGCGGGAATCAGCAAGCGGATTTTGAGCGAGAGCCCCGGCGTGATGAAGAAAACCCTCTGCGTCGAAGGGATAAGCGACTATGTCACCTACCAGTCCATGATCAATGCGCTCATGTCCGTCGAGGGGGTCTCCCGGATCAGCATCACAGGTATCCACGGCCACTCCATCTGCCATGTCATGGAGATCAAGGGCAGCCTCTTCGATGCCATGGAGAACCTCAAGCGCAGGCAGATCGCCAAGGCCGACATCCTGGTGGAGAACGAAGCCGCGTATATCCGGATCCTTCAGAACTGAGGGGTTCTTATCCAGACCTTCTTTCCGCTCTCAAGTTACCGGACGGTTGCAGATAAAAAAGCAATGCCCCGCCGCAGCCGGCGGGGCATGAGATGAATCTGCCTCCCCAATCGTTTTCTGAACGGTTTCACCACGGAGTGGTGGGCCCGGTGGGGATGCCCTTGTTTTTCAACTCTTTTCTGCTCATTCCGCGGGGGAGAAGATATATCTCCTTTGCCACCACATATTCGGCATCCTTCTCAGGGTCCATGGCCGCGCCCACCTTCACATACACGACTTTTCCGCTCCTGAGGGCGTTTCTGCCGGTCTCACGTCCGTAGATATCCACCACCTTTGTGCCACATCTTTTCCCGCCTCTGGTGGTATCGGCAAGAAATATTCGCGTCTCGTTCACCACGATACTGTCGGGATTGGTGCCTACATGCATTATCGTTCCGCTGATATCCGACGAATGCCAATCATTCATGACCAGACCGATCACATCGTCCGCACGGCTGTATGATGCATTGCCCAGCAGGAACATCGCGGCCGTACATGCCATGATGACGATGCGGTTATGAGAATACATATTTTTCACATCCTGCTCCTTGATTGTTATTCCTGTATCCAGTATATCTTGTTAAAAAGATTTTCGCTCCCGCTTTCCCTGATGGCAACTCCGCGCTGTCTGCCAACCGCTATGTATGAGCCCTCTTTGGTTACGATAATCACCGGGTCCGACGGAATTCCGCCGCCGATCGCGACGCTCCGGTCCTTGTCCCCGTCCTCGTCGAGGTCGTACATGGCGCTGCCCGTCTTATAGTTGATGGCATAGAGACGGGCCGTTCCCACGCCGCCGGGAATAGAGCATTTGTCTTCAACCTCATCGCCTTCTTCTGCATCTTCTGTCTGTGTAGGGGTAAAGGTAGTGAACCATACTGCCTTGTCGAACACGATGGGCGAAGAAACGACTTTCTCTCCCAGATTGGGCATGTTCAGATACCATCCCGACCCGGCCTCGAGCTGCTCCTGCTTCAGGGTCTTATCCTCTTCGGTAGCAGCAGAGTTGAATATATCCGTATCCATGTTGACGAGATTGGCGGCTGTAAGGGTGTTCGCCTCGTCACTCCACGTCGCCGGCCATAAGTTCTTGATGGCATAAAACCGGTCTGTCATCGAGATATCCTGCGGATCTTCACGGTTGCCGGAGCCGATGTAGACATAGTCATAGGTGGTGGACATCCTCACCACGCCCGGCGCCTTCAAGAATTTCCTGAGGCCTGAAGTTCCCCCGTCATTCGCGGCGCTGAACAGCCTTCTCGCCTGCCAGACGCCATCACCGTCACGGTCGGAGAACACGAACAGATCGCCGCCGAGAGACCCGGCATAGATCGTATCCTCAAACCCGTCATCATCGCTGTCGAATGAGTTGAGCTCAATGATGGAATAGGTCATCTTTGCATAATTATTATGGTTGAAGTTTATGTTCGAGCTCACTACACAGCTTGTAGTCCCGGGCTCGACGGCAAACACCGCTCTGCCCTTGGAATCGCCGGTCCCCGGATCCCCGTTGTCCTGGTTCGGGTCATATCCGCCTGCAAAGAGCAGTACCTCTTTGCCCACCGAATCGCTCGAATTCGCTTTTATCTTCACGAAACGAGGCGCACACCACGACTGTCCCAGGGCTTCCACACCGGTCCCCAGAATATTGTTTGGTATCTCCCAAGCGAACGTGGGGTTGTGGTAGTCGCTCACGTTGAGACAGTAATACTTGTCTCCCCCTCTTCTGAGACCGAAGACCACATACGCTTTTTCAGGGGTTCCTGTAGGCTTGAAGAGCACGGGAGAACCATCCACAAAATAGTCGTGCTCGGAATCTCCGGTGATATGGGTCGTTGCATCATCAGGAGGAAGATTCTTCAGATTCGGCAGCAGGTCCCAGGGCACGAAAGCCCATGCCTCGGTGAGCGTATCGTCCTGGAGGTTGGTGTTCGCATTTCCCTCCCCGCTGTGGTCATTATCGAGGAAACAGTGCAGAAAGCCGTCATTGGCACCTACAAAAATCACGTTCGTGCTGTTTTGATCATCATAGAGTACGGCGGGTTCGGAATGGAGAATATCCCCCAGCACCCAGGTTCGTGGCTTGTCATTGGTCCCGGTGGCCAGAGGACTGTAGACCCCATCTGCCCTTATGTAATCCACCAGGTCATCCCGCTGGGTGGTATAGGTATCATCCGCAAAACCCAGAGCTGTGGGTAATATATTGGTCTTGTTGAAAACGATAAGAGAATTTCCGGTATTCCGGGTGTAAAAAGTTCTGCTTGTCTGCCCCAGGAGTACCTTGCCGGCGCCGCCAACGTCGACCTTGATTCCCTCCAGTCCGGTGACCAGGGACCAGCAGGTCTTGGCCTCGTCCTTGATCGCGCCCGAAGGATCGAGTGCGTCGTTCCCATACCGGTCCAGGAGCATGCCGTCTTCACCCAAACCGAATTTTTTCAGATTCCCCTTCCACTGTCCTGAGATGTCGGGAAGGAACAGGCCAAGATACATGGCATTATCCGCATAGGTTCTGTTCACCCTGTTTACAGGCACTACGGGCGAGACGAACTGCACGCTGGTATCCATGATGCTGGCAATAATGGTTTCGAGTATGCTGACGAGATTGAGGCCATCTTCGGTAGTGTAGTATGCACCGTGTCCATGGTTTGAGTCGGCTGTACTCTCCAGCAGAACATGGTCAATCGCGAAGCCTACCGTATAGGTAATGACATTCTGTTTGGGATAATCATCATCAAAAGAGCGCAGGGAAAGATCTACTCCGCCAATGCGAAGGTCCTCGTCATAGAGAAATTTCGCCACGTCATCGAGATAATCACTTCCATAACTGGAGTATGATCCAGGATCCTTCTGGTCGTTGTCGTAATCGCCGATTGACCTCCCATCGAGATAGTCATGATCATCTTCGAGAATATCGCCGCGGTCATAGGTAGGCTCTCCATCGGTCATGATGATGACATAATTCTTCTGGCACCGCCATTCGATGGGTGAAGTATAGGTGACACCAGAGTTAGCCCACGAACCTTTTCCGGCAAAGTAGAGGCCCGCTTCGGCAAGGGTCTCTGCCAGTGGTGTCCAGGTATGTGCGGTGATGCCGTTGATCGTTTGCGCCAGAGTATCGATTTCACTTCCTGTCCTGTTTTTGATGGGTGCAAGTACATGCCCCCCCTGGTCATTATTAAACACCATGACTCCGAACCGTACTCCGGAGGTCGAGGTGGTGTTCAACAACTCGGAGACCACTTCCTTGGCAACCTGCAGGCGCGTCTTATCAATCCCGGCGCCGGGATTCTCGTGAAGATAATTCAGGTAGTTTCCCGTCCTTAAGATCTTCTGCTTTCCTCTGCGCGTGCAGTCGTGGGGATCGTTGGAATCGATCTTCCCGTTCCAGTGTCCATATTCATTTAGATCTCTCCTTGCATCCCAGCACCAGATTTCACTATAATCCACCTCATAGTCCGAGCCGATATGCTCAAATTCGTACCAGGCTATCCCGTCACTATATTGATAATACACTTTCTCTCTATTATAGGGCCCGGTGTATTGAGTATCGGAGTCATACTCCGCAACAGTATTCTCCACCTTTGTGCCCATACTCCCGGAATTGTCGAAGATGATCAGAACATTAGCGTCGACGTCGAGAGTTCCTCCGCCGAATATAGCGCTGTCATCCGCTGGAGAAGCCAGAGGAAAACAAAGGAATCCGCACATCGCGAAGAGTGAAAGAAGATTTCTTATCTTCATAACCTTACTCCTTCTGTGCCTTGGGCAGCATCTTGAACACCAGGACGTCTACATTCTCGCTCTGGTGCCGGGCATCCACCTTGTAGTACCTGGCCTCGAGGTTCGTCTTGCCTCCGACGCTGTAAACATACTTGTCACTCTGGGCTGTAGGCGGGTTTCCCTTCCCCTGCAGGGTGACCATGAGCGTTTCCACGCTCATCTCTCCGGTGAGAATGCCCGAGGTGGTGAAATCATAAGCCATCCCCACATTGTCCTTGACGTGATCTGCAAAGGTGGTCGAGTGGACCAGTGCAATCTCAGACGCGCTGTCGACCTTGTTGAAGTTCTGGATAACCCTTCTCTCGTTTCCCGCGATCTTGGTCTCGATAGTGGTGGACCGCATGAGGGTGGTGCCGATGAGTATGGTCGCCACCAGCACCAGGAGAACGAGCACCATGACCGCGCCCTCGTTGTCTCGTATCCTGCCGGAAAAATATTTATGAACCATGGCATGCACTCCTCTACAGGCCTGTCCCGTTGCCTTTGTAGAAGGTAAAGGACACGCTGTGCTCTCTGTTCTGCCACCAGACCTGGACTGAGATCTCTCTGAGATTGTCTTCGCTGGCACTCTGGTTGACGATCCATTCCCTTTCATAGGTTATCCCGGCGGTCGTCACATCGGACGCAACTTTGGTCACCTCTCCGTCCAGCGGGATGTCTTCCCCACCCAGGGAATCGCTCGTAAAGGGCAGGACTTTCAGATATTCCGACATGTCCTGTGCGATATTGTTTGCCCGGGTGAGCTGCATGGCGTAGGAATTTCCCTTGACCGACTCCGACTGCATCTTTGCGACCCCGATGATGCCCAGGGCGAAGATGAGGATCGCCACCACGAGCTCGATGAGGGTAAAGCCGCCTCTGGCCTGATCAGAAGTCTTCCGGTCATGACCGGTCTTCACTTGAAAGATCTTCATTGTCTCTCAGCCTTCTCTAAACGGGTTAAAGCCCGCTGTTTCTCAGTTTGATACGCCTGTTGAGCGTTCTGGTGATATGCTGGCCCGTATCCGGGTCTGGGTTTTTGCTGCGTATCGTCATGCCAACGTCTATGTAATCGATCTCGTCTTCTCTCCCCGATAGTGAGGCAAGCGGGATTTCGGTGCTCGACCCGGCTGTTTCATCGTATGAATAATATCGAAACCGGAGGCTCTGGGCGTTTTGGGCAATAGTCTGCCTGCCCACGCCATTGTAATCGATCCGCACGAGATCCTGACCGGACAGGTAGTAGAACAGGTGTTCGCCGTCGTCAGCGGTGCTGTTGTTCGGCTCTCCGCCCATGCCGTCACCCAGATCCATCATGAGGGTGATGTTGTTCAGCCCTGTACTGTCTGCCGTTGATGCATCCACCGGAAGAACGTTGTTGTTCACCATGGGTGACTGAGCGCCGGCGTTCCTGATATCCCTGGTGATAATATCCATGGCCGCCCGGAGATCCTGCTGGACCTGGGCGATATGATGCTGGACCGTGCTGGAGACATGCTGTGTCTGGTATGCCAGATACGCCGCTCCCATGAGCAGCAGGGACAGCACCATGACGATCATCAGCTCCACCAGTGTCAATCCGTGTGAGTCGGATAGTATTTTCATGTTCTTCATGGCTCTATGGAGACGCTCCCTCCCAGGGTGACCGATATGGTCCGGGTCCAGTTTGAATCATTGGGTCTGCCGTCGACATGAAGCGTGACGATTCCGGAGCCTGTTGCAAAGCCCCTGCTGTTGAATGTCGCCCGGTTTGAGACAAAGGTGGTTGCCACGATATCGACACCGTCCGGGAGAGTTCTCGCGGATACGAGGACCGAGGTCGCTGTCCGCATGAGATAGCTCTCGCCTGCGGGGGAAAATTCCAGCCAGACATCCCTGTTTCTGCTGACAGACTCGCTCCTTGCCTGTTGGAGCAGAGAGGCGATATTCCGTGCTTCCGAATTGAGCTGTCTTTTCGCCTGCCATCCCCCCATACCCGGGATCGCTACCGCGGCAAGGATGCCGACAATCACAACTACCACCATGAGTTCCAGAAGAGAGAATCCCTTGTTGCCCGAACACTTCATGTTCACTCCATTTACCCGATATTACCGGTGTACTTCCGACCTGCACGCGCAGGTCATCTATTCAATGCTGTATCGGCATGGAACCTCCCGGACTTTACCTGCAAGCCGCCATGAACCGGATATATCATGACCTCCCCGTCGATGTCGGTTCGGCGGACCATGACGCCATGCTGGTGCAGACGAGTAAGCGGCAGATGGTTCGGCAGATGAAAGACATTGCCATGGCCCGCCTGAATCACGGCGACCTTCGGGTTGACCTGCTCCAGAAACATCGTCTGACAACTGTTTTTAGAACCATGGTGCCCGACCTTGAGTACGTCTGCAGACAGGTCGGTCTCCAGACGGCACAATCTGATTTCTCCCAGCCCTTCTACATCTCCCATGAAAAGCCCCTGCATATTGCTGTCGCCGATCCTCATCGCTATGGAATGCAAGTTCTGGTCCATACCGGCACTCCGTCGGTCTATCCGCTTCTGGGGATTCAGTATTTCAATATCCATACCGGCATATTGAGAGGTATCTCCAAGGCATACGTTTTTTACGGGAATGCCTTTCTTTTGTGTAATGTGAATTACAGATCGGAAATCCGGGTTCCAGTCTTCTTTCATATTTGTCCATATCTCCCCTGCCGGGAAGCGATCCAATATGAACGGCATACCGCCGATATGATCCGTGTGCCCATGGGTGATGACCACGATGTCGAGCTTCGTGACCCCTCGCCTGAGCAGGTGGGGGGCTACGATGAACCTCCCGGTATCGAATCCCCACCGCGAGCCTCCTGCATCGATGAGAACCGCGGTCCTGCCCCTGGTGACGAGTGTGCTGTCGCCCTGGCCCACACTGATGAAATCGAAGCAGAGCGGCTGGTGATTCCGATAGATCTTAAGGCCAATGGGAATCGTGGCGATGAGACCGATGCTCAGAGAAAGGATAATCGTGCGCGCCTTTGACGGATACGAAAAAAAAGCCGTGATCATACCTGCATAGCACGCAAAAACCCAGACGATCCCCGGATGTGCAATCGGATGGAGTTGCCCGAACATCTCAGCCGCCCGGACGATCACTCCAAGGGCATCGAACGAAAGGGAAAAAAGGAGTGAGGAAAGCTGGCCGGAGACCGGGAAGAAGGCCAGCGCCGCCATGCCGAGCGGCATTACGACGAGGCTGAACCAGGGTACCAAGACGATGTTCGCCACAAAACCGCTGAGTGAGACAAAGCCGAAATGACTGATCGTGACGGGCAGGGTAAAGGCGGAGGCAACGACCGGTATGGCGATAAAAAACAGCCACCTGGGCGAATCCTTCAGTATGAGATATACCCCGGCGATCCCGAGCACAGCCGAGAACGACAGGAGAAAACTCGAAGAGTACAGGGAATGCGGCATCCAGAGCAGGATGATAATGCCGGCGAGCGATAGGCTCTCGACCAGGTGGTTCCTGCGGGTGAGCATGAGCGAGCCGATGATGCATGCAACCATGACGGCTGACCGGACAGCAGGGAGGGAGCCGCCCACAAAGTGGGTGTAGAGCAGAACACCGGCCAGGCCTGCTGTTTTTGCCAGAAACGGGGTATCGAACCGGCCGGCAACGAAAGGCACAAGCCTGATCAGGGTAAAACTCCCGGCATACCCGATCAGGAACACGATCCCCATGTGAAGCCCCGAAATGGCCATGAGATGCGCCACACCAAGAGATGCGAAGCTGTCACGCAGAGAATATACGAGGCCGGAGCGGTCTCCTGTCAGAACCGCCTTCATGATCTCTGCCTCCGGGCGTGCATAACCGGAAAGGGCAGCGGCAATACACCCGCGCAGCCCCTGCGCCCGGCCGGGTCTCTTTACCGTGAGCCCCGAGCCGTCCCTGATGTACCCCTTCAGGGTGATTCCCTGGCTCAAGAGATACGATCGATAGTCGAACTCTCCCTCGTTCCCCAGAGGCCGTGGAGCCTTCAGTCGCACCCTGCCCTCGATCACGCTCCCCTTTCCGGGATCTGAGACGTTCTCGTAGATACTGATCAATGCTCGACCCCGGGTACGCTGTCCGCCCACCGTCACGTTGTCCAGCGTGATCCGGAAGCTTCCCCTGACAAACTCCGACTCGGTCACCCTGCCCTGAACCAAGTATTCGCCATCGGGAAGATCGGCCCAGCCGGGTGAGAACAGCACAGCCCCGGTCCCCAGAACAAGGCCGAGTGCTACATGGACGATCCTGTCCCGGCTATAGAGCAGCAGGAGAAAGAAAAGGCAGAAAATCCCGGCCGGAATGTCACCCCCTGACACAACAATGCCCAGACACATGGCGACAAAAACCACCACAAGAGGTGCGACCTTTGAGACCTCCCCCAAAATCATACCATGATTCTCCCGGGAAATGCCTGCCGTCAGGGCAGAACAGTCTGGAGAAAATGCCCTGTTATATTTCAGGGAGTCCGCAGTTTCCCGATGATCTCCGTGATCGATTCCAGGCTGTTGTCATGCATATAGCGGATGAGCCCCTGAATGATCACCCCAAAACACAGGGGATCCCTCAGTGAAAAGCTGCCTATCTCGACGGCGGATGCCCCGGCCAGGAGAAACTGCACTACATCCCGCCACGAAGTGATGCCTCCGGACGCGATCACCGGGATGGCTGCCTGCCGGGAGACCTCCCACACGATCCTCAGGGCGATGGGTTTTACGGCGGGTCCTGAAAGGCCTCCGGTAATGTTTCCGAGGATCGGCTTCCAGGTGTTCTCGTCGATGGCCATGGCCGGGAAGGTATTGGAACAGGTCAGGGCATCGGCCCCGCCCTCCTGGGCCGCGAGCGCCATCTCACCGATATGGGTCACCATGGGCGAAAGCTTGACAATGAGAGGCTTCGTAGTGGACTGGCGCACCTGCGCTACGAGCCGGTTGAGTATCTTCGGATCCTTCCCGAACTCGATCCCGCCTTTTTTGATGTTCGGGCACGAGACATTCATCTCGATGGCGGACACGCCTTCGATATCGAGCTTCTGAGCCATGTGGGCATATTCGTCCTCGCCCGTGCCGAAGAAATTGACCACCACCTCGGTGTCGAAGGTGCCGAGAAAGGGGAGCTTCTGGGCGATGAAGGCATCGACGCCGATGTTCTCCAGCCCGATCGCATTGAGCATGCCGCAGGAAGTCTCGCACACCCTCGGCGTCGGGTTCCCCTCCTTGGGATGCAGGGAAAGGCCCTTGGTCACGACCCCCCCGAGCAGTGAGAGATCGAACATCCGGGCGAACTCCTCTCCGTAGGCAAAGGTGCCCGAGGCGCTGAGAATCGGGTTTTTCAGGCAAAGTCCCGGTGCCAGCCGGGTGGAGATATCCATCAGATCCCCCACTCGATGCACGATGCATCGAACACGGGCCCATGGGTGCACACCTTCTGATTACCCGCAGTCGTCCTGACCGCGCAGGCCGAGCACACCCCGAAGCCGCAGGCCATGCGTTCCTCGATGGAGACCTCGCACCGTGCTCCAAAGACCTGTGCGAGGCTCGCCGCAGTCTTGAGCATGCCGGTGGGACCGCACGCATAGATGACACAGGGCTTATGTACCGTCTTCAGGAGATCATTCAGTGCCTGTGTCGCCATGCCCCTGATACCCAGCGATCCGTCTTCCGTGGTCGCCGTGACCTCGACCCCCCCGATGTTCTGCATCCTCTCCCACAGAGGGATGTCATCCTTTGTGCGCGCCCCGATGATCAGGCTGCCTCTTCCCATCCGCTCGGCCAGGGCCAGGATGGGAGGCAGCCCGGTCCCGCCCGCGACATACACGGCTTCCTCTTCCGGCCTCGGGTCGCTGAAGCCCTTGCCCAGCGGCCCGAGCACGGAGAGCTCCTCCCCCTTCTTCTTTCCGGCGAGGAGCGAGGTGCCCCTTCCTATTACCTTGTAGAGGATCTCGACGATTCCCTCACGGTATGACAGGACGGCAAGGGGTCTGCGAAGAAAGGGATCGCACGTGCCGGTGAGCCTCAGCATGAGAAACTGCCCCGGCGTGAATGGTGAAAGCTCGCACGCAAGCGTCATCAGACAGGTATCCTGAGCGACCAGCCGGTTGTCTTTGACCAGGGCGTTGCAATCCTTCATCCATCAGTCCTTTCGAGCCGTTTCACCATGATGGAGGCGTCTTCGCCGCTGTCGGAGTAATACCGCTGCCAGGTACTGACATGGGTAAAGCCCACCGATGCGTAGAGGCGCTTCGCACTCTCATTCGACTTCCTCACTTCGAGAAAAACATACGACTTCCCGTGCGATCTGGCAAATGAAAATATCTCGCCCAGAAGTCTCCGCGCAATCCCCTGCCGCCTGAAATCAGGGTGCACGGCAAGGTTCAGCAGATGGACCATATTCTTCATTCCCAGGGAGAAGCAGTACCCCACGATCTCCCCGTTGCAACGTGCAGTGATATTGCAGCTCCTCCTGTTGTGCAGGGCGGTCAGGAATGTGTGCACGTTCCACGGCGAGACAAACGACGCCTGTTCTATGGCAAAGATCGAGGGCATGTCTTCCCGCGTTGTCTTGCGCAGGGTCAGTGAATCCATGAGATGATGAGTACGGTGATCATCCCGAGAATAAAGAGCCCTGCCTGGACCGGCCTCGGATTCTCCTTGGTCATGAGCCCGGCCAGCCCGATGACGACTCCGGCCAGAGGCAGATAGGAAAGGGCCGTTTTCACTGCGCCGGGCAGGATCTCTCCGAGAAGGGCGGTAGCAGTGCACAGCAGGCCGACGCTGATTCCCAGTGTAACCAGGGCATACAGGTAACTGCGCAGCAGTGCCTTGCCTAAGGCGTTTTGTACCGTGCGTTCCATATTCCCCTGAGGAATCCGGTTGATCAGGTCCTGGTTCAGCGTCCGGATGTGAGTGTCCAGGTTCCTGCCCACCATGGCGAAGGGAAGGCTTGCTGCCAGGGCGAAACCCGCGGCTGCAGCATCGCTCATGTGCGCGCTCGCCAGCACGGCGGTCGGAGCGGCCGCGGCTGCGCAGAAGGACTCGTCATTGGGAAGATAGGCCCCTACCGGAGGGGCGTTGAGCCAGAGGAGCTCCAGTGATGCACCGATCATGAGACCGATGGTGACGTTGCCCATGATCAGACCCAGGATCGGGGAAAGGATGATGGGCCTGCTGATCATGGACTGAAACACAAAGACCCGGTCGAGCCAGAGCAGTGCCCCCGCCATGACGCTGGTTACAACCGGAAATATCATGAGACGACCATATCCATGAGGGATTTCATGTCGATGAGCCGCTCCCGGGGAACCGACTGGAGGCTCACATCCACCCCGTTGTCCATGAGGTTCTTCAGCATCCGGACATCCTCCTGATCCACCCAGACTGAATAGGAAACCTGCCGGGATGCCTGGGTTCCCTTGTTGTTACCCAGGTTGAGCTTGAGGAACCGAAAGCCCTTGGAGTACAGGGCGTGCGCGTCCTTGATGGACGACACGATGACCAGGGTCCGCTTGTCGTCGAGGTCCATATCCTGCGCCAGGCAGGTCACCTCGTCGAGGGTGACGATTTTTAAGGCTATCCGGTCGGGGATGGCCATGGACATGATGGTCTTCTGGAAGTGATCGCTCGCAAGGGCGTCGTTGGCCACGACCACGCCCTGGGCTTTCAGGAACGGAATCCACGATTCCAGTATCTGCCCGTGTATGAATCTGTCGTCTACCCGCACGAGGAGTACGTTCATTTTTTCCCTATGGCCGTAGAGAGAATCTCGGACGCGATGTTGATGTTGTGCGACCCATGCTCTTTGAGTATCTGGGCCAGATCCCGCATGTTCTTCCCCTCCCGCTTGGTCAGGGCTGTAATGACCATGGGAAGGTTTACCCCGGTGATCACCTCGACCTCGTTGCGCTCGAGAAAGGACAGGCTGATATTTGACGGGGTCCCGCCAAACATATCCGTGAGAATGATCACACCGTCGCCGGTGTTCACCTCTTTGATCGTTGTCTTGAGCATCTTTCTCAGCTTGTCGACATCGCTTCCCTGACAAAAGGAACACGCCTTGAACGCCTCCGCGTGTCCCACGATCATTTCCGCGGTCTCCGTGAGAGCTTCCGCCAGTCTGCCGTGAGCCACCACAATGATGCCAACCATTTCAATGACCTCCCGATCCGATATCTCTGTGAACGAGCTTCCCGTTATAACCCGTCTCTTCGATGAGTTCCATGACTTCCTCTGCCACTGCCACCGAACGGTGTCTGCCTCCCGTGCATCCGACGGCAATGTTGAGATACGACCGCCCTTCCTTTTTATAAAGGGGCAGGATCGAGCGGATAAGGTCCTTGAACCTGCCAATGAACTCCCGGTAGCTCTCGTGCTGCAGAAGATATTCCCTGACTTCGCTGTCCGATCCCGTTTTGTCCTTGAGCGTCTCCTCGAAGTAGGGATTGGGAAGAAACCTCACATCCATGACAATGTCCGCATCCATCGGAATCCCCTTCTTGAACCCGAACGACCGTATCTCGATGTACATGTCCCTGGTTTTGTCCTTGGCGGATATGATGCTCTTGATCTTCGCCTGGAGCTCGTGGACATTCATTTCCGAGGTGCTGATGATGTAATCCGCCATATCCCGTACCGGCTCCATGATCTTCATCTCGGCGTCGAGGGCATCCATGAGGTTCGGGTACACCTCGCTCAAGGGATGTCTTCTCCTGGTTTCCTTGAAGCGGTTCAGAAGATGTTCCTTGCTTGCCTCCAGGTAGATGATATGAACGTCCGAGGCCATGCTTCTCAAGAGCGAAATCATCCAGGGCGCCTTTTCCGTGAAGGCCCCCGCACCCGCCCTGACATCCAGACCGATACACACCTTGGGTATGTCAAAGGTCGCGGAATCGTACACCTCGATAAACTTCATAATGAGATCGACAGGGATATTGTCCATACAGAAAAATCCCTCGTCCTCGATGGCCTTCAGAGCGGTTGATTTCCCTGAACCGGAAAGTCCTGTCACGATCACGATGAACGAATGATCCATGGCATCCCCTACGTGCTACGTGCAACCCCGATGGAAAGAGATCATTTCCCCGGTGATGATCACGGTGTTTTCCCCAGTCGTACTCAACCCCATCGAACCCTGCCCGATGTCTATCCATCCGCTGCAAATTATACGCGGATTCCAAACTAGATAGTATTCATTTATAGCCCTGTCAACGTGCATATACCATCTTTGTCTTGAAGGGAAGTTGTGGGATTAAAGAATCCTCCGCAGGTATCCGAGAGAACCCTTCAGAGGGAAAATGAGCGAAATGCGGGAAAACAAACACGATAACGAGCTGAACTCTCCTGACGCCGCAACAGCCCATTTGTTCGTGAAGGCCTTCCATGCCGCGATACTGGATCATGAGAAGGTCCTGCGCATCGCCACTTCGCTGAAGGCCATTCAAGACCGGATCGATCAGGCGTACACCCATATCTGTACCGACCTGCCCGGAATCAACAGGGAGATACTCCTCACCTTCCAACAGGCGACCGACACCCTGGATTCACTGAGCTCCACGGGGTCTTCGGGCACCATAGAGATCATGATCGAACGTCTGAACAGCTTTTTGCAGAGGCTCGCCACCCAGGTAAAGCGCATGAGAAAGATCACCGCGCGATCACTGGAGGCACTCGAGAACACCCGCTTCAGCACTGCTGAAGGATTCGACTTCCCTGCCGAATCTTCCCGGGAAACCCCGAGGTCAGTGCCCCATGGCCCTGACGATCACCTTTCGGTCTTTACGGGTGCAAGGGACGATCTGAAGGAGGTTCTCGAAAGGTCTTTTCAGCTCCAGAGCCAGTGTATGGAAAAACTCGTTCACTACGAAAACTACGGGGTGCCGTCGCTGGCGTACTCGCTCAACAACATCATCGGCATTTTAAGGGACCTCGTCTCCCGGTCCCGTCTCGTGAAAGATCCCATTCTCAAGATCATGTCCGGTCTCCAGACACATGATATCGTGAACCAGGACATCACCACGATATCCAGCGGGCTCGACAAGATCCTGTCCCTGATGAGCACAACCGGCAGCAAAGAACAGATCACCGAGTTTCTGATCTTCCAGGAAAAGGCGTCAGTGCTCTCCCTGGACCTGATCGTCCAGCTCGTTTCCGTCATCCGCTCTCACGGTCGCGACCTTGAGGAGGAGATCGACCGGATAGAAAAAATGATCTCGCAGGTCAAGGAGGACAAGGATGCCGTCGGAGGTTTTCTTTTGCTGAACACGCACGGGAAATCGACCCTGGACATCGTTTCGAACGAGATCCTGGAGATGCTCGACAGCCTTGCCTCGCGCTTCGATTCGCTCGCAGCCATGAATTCCCTGCAGATGATAGAAGGTTCCCAGATGACAGCTGTGTTGACAGATCTTGAAAAAACAGCCGGGGCGGTCCCTGCGGGTGATTCATCTTTACCCCGGTCCTGTGATCCGCATCAGGGACTGATATCTTGTATGAGATCCCGGGAATGGGCAGCAGAACATGACGCCGTCATCGCCGGGCTTGAAAGGATACCTGGTGAATTCCGCAAGATGCGGGTGTTTATCCGCCGCAGCTTCGAAGATATCAAGAGCATGCTGATCCAGTCCATAGACGGCATCGACCTGTACTCCGCCAGGTGCATGGAGGCTATCGGACGATTCCGCCGTGATATCGATTGCCTGATGAGCACGCTGGACGGAAACGAGGTCATGCTCGACGACATGAGGAGCCTTACCCGGTCCATCGCGGCCATCCGATCGGACATGGGCGAGCACCTTGAACCTCATCATCGCGAGATCCTCCCCCTTGAACTGCACCAGATCATTTACCGCCTCAGGAATCCTCACAGCGATTCCCTTGCATCGGAAGACGCTGCCGAATCGAGAGACAACGGGCTTACATTCTTTTAACGGCAACGGAGAAACGAGTTTTAATAAAGATCTGTTTTTATTTATCCGATTAAGGAGTCAAGAGGAATCGACCTATGACTACGTATAAGCACAAAAGGAGGACAACCATGGAAGTCACCACCAGGAAGACAGAGGATGGTCTTGTCGTAAAGGTGTCCGGCGCAGTAGATACCGAGGCGGCAGAGGTGCTCAGAACTGAACTGGGCAAGGTCCTGAAGCTGAAGCCCACCAAGGTGATCATGGATCTGAGCATGGTTCCCACCATGGGCTCGTCGGGTATAGGCAAGATCCTGATCTTTTTCAAAAGCCTGGACAGCAATAATGCATCATTCCAGATAAAGGGAATACACGAGAATCTCTACAATATCTTCAAAGCGGTGAAACTGGATAAATTATTCCCTATTTCAATGAGGTAGATCATATGGAAATCCAGAAGGATTCATCCGGTGCACTTGTTCTCAAGGGCCCACTGACCGTCCCCCATATCGAGTCGACGCATTCGCAGCTCGAGCCCCTCCTCGACGAATGTATTCATGAAACCATACTGGATCTGTCCATGGTGGACGACATCGACATCTCCGGCCTCCAGCTTCTGTATGCGATCAAGAAGAGCGCCGAGAGCGAGGGAGTCTTCCGCATTGGCGCAATAAGCCCTCAGGTGAAGGAATATGTCCTCCTTTCAGGATTCGAAGCGATATTAAAGGAGGGTGCCTGATGAAGAAAAAGATACTCGTGGTTGATGATTCAGCCACTCTCCGGGCATCCGTGAACTACACCCTGAAAGAGGCGGGATTTGAAACCATCAATGCCGTCAACGGAGTTGACGGTCTGGACAAGCTGAATCAGGCCATGAAAAACGGCGACCAGATCGGCATGATCATCAGTGATATCAACATGCCCGTGATGGACGGAATCACCTTTATTCACGAGGTAAAGAAAACCCCGTTCAAGTTCACCCCCATTCTGGTCCTCACCACAGAGTCGCAGGAAGAAATGAAGTTGAAGGGAAAAAAGGCGGGCGCATCGGGATGGCTCGTGAAACCCTTCAAGCCCGAGCAGCTCGTCTACGTGACGAAAAAGTTTATGAGGTAGAAGATGGCGATCGATGAACTGGTTCAGGTATTCCTCGACGAGAGTGAAGACGAAATACGGGAGCTCGAGGCAGGGCTCATCAAGCTCGAAGAAGATCAGGATGACGAGAGTACCATAAACCGGGTTTTCCGGGCGGCCCATACCATCAAGGGCTCTGCGGGCCTGGTCGGATTCGAAGAGGTGAGCAATTTCACCCATAACATCGAGAACATCCTCGACAGAATACGCAACAAAGACTTGAGGATCACCAAGAAGCTCATCTCCAACCTGCTCTCGGCCGTGGATCTCCTCAAGCGCATGATCACGGCATCCGCAGAGGGTGAGGATCTCGACAGGACCGAGATCGAAAATATCACCCTCACCCTGAAAAGATTCACGGGAACCGGCCGGCCGGCCGAGGCATCCCATCAGTCCGGGTCAAAGGAGCAGAGCGAGGAAAAGGAACGGATCATCTGCGTTTCCCTGCGGTTCAGACCCGACATCCTCTCGACCGGTCAGGATCCCCTCATGCTCCTCAGAGAGCTGAGCGACAACGGCAGCATCATCGAGACCCGCGCGTTCACCGATGGGATCCCCGACTTCTACAATCTCAATCCCACAGTCTGCTATACCTGGTGGGAGGTCATCCTCAAGACCGAGAGGCCGCTTTCGGATATCCAGAACATTTTCCTCTTTGTCGTGGATGAAAACGACATCCTCATCGAGGATGTTTCCACGCAGTATAAGGAAGGCGTCGAACTGAGCCTCGCCGAGAAACCCATCGGCGAGATCCTGGTGGAAAAAGGCATCATCAAGCCCGCGGACATCGAAGAGGTGCTCAAAGACCGTAAGACGACCGGCGAGGCCCTGGTCGAGAAGGGCAAGGTGCCCCGGGAGATCGTGGAGAAAATGGCGATGGCGCAATCACAGAGCAGGAAGATCGCCAAGTCGTCCACCATCAGGGTCGACACCGACAAGCTCGACAAGCTGGTGAATCTCGTGGGGGAAATGGTCATCAGCGTGGCCCGGATGTCACAGCTCGCCAGCGAGGTCGATGACAACAGCACCTCCCGTTCCCTGCAGGGTGCCTCTTCCGCCCTGGAACGGATTTCCCGGGAGCTCCAGGAGCAGGTGATGAGGGTTCGCATGGTGCCTGTGGAAGGAACCTTCAACCGGTTCAGGCGCGTGGTGCGCGATCTCTCCTTTGAGCTGGGGAAAAAGATCGAGATCAAGATGAGCGGAACCGACACCGAGCTCGACAAGAATGTGATCGAACAGATAGGCGACCCGCTCAAGCACATGATACGGAACTCCATCGACCATGGCATCGAATCGCCGGAAGAGCGCAAACACCTCGGCAAGCCGGCCGAGGGAACCATCTGGCTCAAGGCCTTCCAGCGCGAGGGCAACATCTTTATCGAGATTTCCGATGACGGCAGAGGCATCAACAAGGACAAGGTCCTGGAAAAGGCCATCGACAAGGGTATGGCCGAACCGGGGAGAACCTATTCCGAAAAGGAGATCTTCGAGATGCTCTTCGCCCCCGGCCTCTCCACCTCGGAGAAGGTGAGCGAGATTTCGGGCAGGGGCGTGGGCATGGATGTGGTGCGCAAGAACATCGAGGATCTTCACGGCTCCATCGAGATCATATCCGAGAAAGGCAAGGGCTCGACATTCCGGGTGAAGCTCCCGCTGACCCTTGCCATCATCGACGGCATGATGGTCCGGGTGGGAAACGAGGTGCTCACGATTCCCCTGTCGGTCATCGACAAGTCCGTGCGTCCGTCCAAGGCCGAAATCAAGACGGTCGAGGGCAAGGGAGAGCTGGTGGATATCCGGGGAAACTATATCCCCCTGGTGAGAATCTATGAGCTCTTCGAGATTCCGTCGGAAAAGACCGATCCCACGGATGCCCTGGTGGTGGTCCTCCAGAGCACGGAAAGCCGTTTCGGGGTCCTGGTGGACGATGTTCTGGGCCAGACCCAGGCAGTCATCAAGAGCATCGACAAGAACTTTCGGAAGATCGAGGGGACATCCGGCGCGACCATTCTGGGCAACGGCAGGGTATCCCTCATACTCGATGTTCACGGTATCGAACGAATGGCGTTCAACAACTAGGAAGACAGGCTGTACAAAGATGAGAACAGTGGAAAGCCATCCGGTGCAAGTGAGATGAAAAGATGAAGAAAGACACAATGAGACCCGACGGACATTGTGCGCTGGAGAAGGAGTACGTGCCATGGCAATCGAAATGAGGTTACGCAGTAAGCTCGTAGCACTGAGTCTTGCATCAGGGCTCATACCACTGCTCATCGCCATCCTGTACCTGGGCAGCAGAAGCGTTGATGTCCTTGAAGAGCAGGCTGGAGATTATCTGAAGTCGAGAGTGGAGGGTTATGCACGCATAGCGGATGTCCGGAACTCGAACATCTCCGGAAATCTCGACATCATCCGTGATCAGCTGAAAAAGAGCCTCAAAAATGACCTCATAGTTGAGGCGAAGAACGAGCGTTATTACGAAACCGGTTACATGTCCATCTTTTCATCCGACGGGACCTGTATCTACCACCCCAAGGCGGAGCTCATGGGCAACACGAGTGCATACAGCTCCCATGATTACGTTCGCGAAGCAGTGGGTCAGAAGCAGGGCCTCTTCAAGTACTCGGCCGACGGCGAGAGCAGATGGGGTTATCTGGCATACAACGAGGATCTTGACTGGATCATGTGGGCGTCCGCTGCCGAGGGCGAGATCCTCGCAAAGATCAACACCGTCAAGATGCAGATGTACGGGTTCCTCGTCGTGATTTCCATTCTGATAGGAATCGCCGGTTGGCTGGTGGCACATCGGATAGCCGGCGTGGCAAATGAGATTTCCGGCAAGATGAAGGATATCGCCCAGGGTGAAGCGGATCTCTCGGCGCGTCTCCCTGTGCTTTCCAAGGACGAGGTGGGGGACATCGCCCACTGGTTCAACGCATTTGCGGCAAACCTCGAAGAGGTGATCTTGAGCGTCAAGCTTGCGGCGGCACAGGTGGACACTGCCACCCAGGAGGTGGCGTCGGGTTCCCAGGGGCTGTCCCAGGCCACACAGGAACAGGCATCCGCCGTGGAGGAGGTGGCCGCCACCATCGAGCAGATGACCTCTTCCATCAAGCAGAACGCATCCAATGCGGCCCAGGGCCGGGAAAAGGCTCTGTCCATGGTTCAGATGGCGAGTCAGAGCGGAGAGGCATCGCAGGAGCTGGTCAACGGCATGGGCGAGATATCGGATGCATCCCGGAAGATCGGCGACATCATCGTCACGGTCAACGAGGTGGCCTTCCAGACCAACCTGCTGGCCTTAAACGCCGCAGTGGAGGCTGCCCGGGCAGGCGAGCACGGCAAGGGTTTCGCCGTGGTGGCCGAGGAGGTGCGGGCACTGGCCCAGCGCTCGGCCGAG
>JAHDQN010000013.1 GCA_018433775.1 Deltaproteobacteria bacterium | reverse complement strand
GTATGACTTCCCGAATGACCAATGCCGCAGCCTCGGCATCCCCAATGGCCACGTACCTCAAATACCGCGGTATATCCACATGCGCAGGACACGCTTCCCTGCACGGCGCCTTCCTGCCGGGTTCCTTGTATTTCATACGCTCATCTCCTTGAAGTTTGTTGTAAGCCTTTCACATTCGACATCTCAATACAGCTGTGTCCGGTGGGGGTGTGGTTTTTCCCTCAAGCAGTGAATCCGATTTCTTCATCTCTTCCCGCAGTTGTCTCTGCCACGGTTCTTTTTGAAACCTCATGCACGCTCGGTGTTCCTGGAATCAGTCGGGCAGGGCTCACATGGCCTGTAAGCGCTTCTGCCTGAATCATGTCCTGCTGGTTTTTCGATAGCATTCCCCAAGCGACCGAGCCCTTCGGATATTCTCAGGCAAAAACAGTACCATCATACCGGGGAGGATGGTTTTATTGGAAAAATCATAATTCTATTTATTCACTTATACATTGCATTCAAGATTTATCACCGCCATGCCCTTTAAGAAGGACACCGGCGCCTGTAACAATATCTAACAGGCGATGCTCCATTATGCTACATACCGCGGACGACGTTCATCAGGCTTTCCGGTGACGGGACATCCGGGATTCCGATACCCATGAGGTGAGTGAGAAAGGAGAATCGACCATCTTCCTGTCGGGCTCTTTCTCCGGACGCACCAGGACGGGAAAGCCACGCAGCCTGGAGCGTCCGTTTCCGTGTGCCTCTCCACCGGCAAGACTACCGGCCTCGGACACCGAGAGCTCGGCACAGGAACCTGCTCACTCCCGTCTCCTTGCACCCGGGCATCTGGGAACGGAGCCCTTCAGTATGGCAGATTGTACTTCACCATCTTCCGGTATAACGTGTTCCGAGAGATGTTCAGATGACTGGCGATCTTTGATTTGGATACATTTGACTGTATCAGATCGCAGATGATCTTCTTTTCCATGTCCTCCAGTGTCGGATAGTTATCGAAAACAGGCTCTTTCTGTTCTACCGCAGCGCCTGCGCTCCGCTGCTCGGACCCGGCGGACCCGGAATAGATGATCTCACGCGGAATATCATCACTCGTGATGGTTTCTCCTCCGGCTATGTTATACGACCTCTCCAGTATGTTCTGAAGCTCTCGTACGTTTCCTGGCCAGGGATATCTCTCGAACATATCCAGAACGTTCTTGTCGACCTTTGTTATTCCCCTGTTGTTACATTTATTCAATTTCTTCAGAATATTGATGACCAGAAGGGGAATGTCTTCGGTCCTTTCCCGCAGAGGAAAAAGCTCGATGGAAAAGACGTTCAGGCGATAGTAAAGATCTTCCCGGAAATTTCTCTTGAGGATCTCTTCTTTCAGGTCCTTATTTGTCGCTGCGATTATCTTGACATCGACAGGGATGATATTTTTCCCGCCGATCCTCATGATCTCCTTGTTCTCGATGACCCTCAGCAGGATCGACTGCAGTTCGAGCGGCATTTCTCCGATTTCGTCCAGGAATATCGTGCCCCCGTCCGCCAGCTCGAACTTGCCGGGGTTCCCTCCCCTGACCGATCCGGTAAACGCCCCCTCGGCATACCCGAAAAGCTCGCTCGCGATAAGCTCTCTGGGTATCGCAGAGCAATTGATGGCCACGAAAGGCTTGCCGGACCGCATGCCTTCGTTGTGGATTGCCTGGGCAAAGATATCTTTGCCTGTTCCGCTCTCTCCAAAGAGCAGCACGTTCGAATCGGTTTTCGATGCGATCTTGGCAATTTCTATCAGTTTCAGGAATCTGGGATTGCGTGATACGATATGGGAGAAGGTGAATTTCGCCTTTGCCCCGATCATATCCGCCACCAGTTTCTTGGCCCTCTTTATCTCGCTGAAAATGATCACCTTTCCGTAGGTCTCGTTATTGCAAGACTTGATTGTCTGGGTGGTCAACATATAATTCGCCCACCTGGTGTTTATGAACAGTGGTATCTGCTTGTCGATGACGTTCGTCCCGTTCAGCAGATAGGGAAACAGCTTTTCGTTCTCGCTCCCCAGAAACTCCTTGATGTTACGCCCCACGATATCTTCCCCTACCTGGAACATGCTCCGGGCATTTTCATTGGTGAAGATGATATCTCCCTGGTTGTCGATTGCCACAAGTGCCTCGGGGATGGAGCAGATCACGGCGTTCTTCAGGTTCTCGGCGATTTGGGTCTCGCGATATGCCTTCTGGATCTGCAGGTTCTTTTCGATAGCGTTTGCGGCGGCAACGACCATGCCCAGGGTGTGGGAATGAGCATTGGGGCAGGGACATACCATGTTCAGCACCCCCAGGATGTTTCCCTCATGGTCGTGAATGGGAGCCGAGGAACAGGTATATTTGTGAAACAGCAGGCAGTAGTGCTCGCTTCCGAATATCTGCACGGGTTTGTTCAGCCGAATCACCGCGCCCGCCCCGTTCGTGCCGATATATTTTTCCTGCATACAGGCCCCGGGGCGATAATTCCAGGAAGAGAGCGTTTCCATGACCTCGGGATTGCCGAGAGTGAAGATCAGGGTGCCCTCTGAATCGGACAGGGAGCAGATATACCTTGATCCGAACCCGGCCGTTATTACGAAATTATATAGGTTCTCCAGAAAAGGATAGCTGGTCTTTATGAGATGATCGTGCTTTTCCTGGACCTCCTGCAGCTCATCCTCAGAAAGGAACTGCGGTATTTCGCTCAGGTAGGGATCGATGTTCAGTTTCCTCGCTTCTTCCCAGGATTTCAGAATATGCTCGTCAATAACCTTTTTATTCACCGGGTTGCCCGAGACAAAATTCTCCCACTCCTTGAGCATCGCTTCGTACTTGTCTTTGATTTTGCTCATAGCTGCTCCTTCGATAGGCATTAGTATGCCGGCACGTCATCTCCCTTTCCCGTGATCGAGGACCGCGGGAAAAGAGCCGGTCAAGACCGGTCCGGATGTGCTCACGCCGGTTGACGCCACCGACCGGTACATGATGCGCAAGAAATCGGCGTCTTCCCGGCAGATGGTCACCTGTACGACGAGAATGCTTGATCGTCAGCACGGGAAGGTCTCCACCCTCTTGGATGGACGGGAGGCGCGTCAATGCAAAAAGCTCGCGGAACGGCCTGGACCATGAGGAAAAAAGGCCGCATTCAGGCATCTCTCTTCCTGTTTCCCGGGGGTGAATCATGGCACACGCGTTATCGTCTCCAGAGAAAATCGCCTTGCCACCTGCAGGCATACGTTCTGAAACAAGGCATCTTCGTCCGTGAACATTCCGGGAGCAAGACTGCATCATTCGAGAAGCTTCCTCCTCCTCTGGGTGCCTACCTGTTCAAAACTTCACAGGTGTCTGCCGGTATAAAACTGGTTTACCATTCTGCTTACCACGAGCCTTCCCCCTCTCTCACGCGCATTCAGGGAAGATGCTCACTACTGTGTTTCAATATAAAACGGTTGACGATATTGATCAATAAATCATGTTTGACCAGCGTTTGCAAGAGACAAATGCCAAGGCAGGGGCAGCCCTGCCCCCGGGAAGGCCCAGGTGCGTCATAGATGTACACGCCCGGCCGCGATGACTTTCCCGCTGTGCAGACCCGCATATCATTCCCGAAAGAGTCATCACATCACCACCGGATACATGGCTGCATGACACATGGTACAATATGGAACGCAGTGTCTTATTGTGAGACAATTCACAAAACCACACGCCCGGGACTGCTGCGGATAAACTATTTGATAAGGTTTTGTTTTTTCATTATATTTAGAATTGTAACCCAAATTGGTGCAGTCCTTGCTAATGAAAAGGCAATCAGGAAAACCTGACTCTCACTCCCATAAGTGAGAACCCTCCTCTTACGCTGGTGGCCGTAACCGGCCACCAGATTTTTTTCCTGATGGTACGCCGTTTGCTGGGAAAGAAGAGAACGCACACTCATTCATATCTTGATACCTCCTCGAGAGCCGGTACGTACAGATCCTTATGCGTACCGGCATTTTTTTCGGCAGGGGGAGACTTAAGGGGGTGATCCGGGCAGGTCTTGTCTTGACCGGCCTTTATGGGAGGATGGAAAGTGCTGGGAACATCGGTGTCTCGGTATTGTCTCCGGTTCTGTGCTTATGGGCGGACCGCCCCTATGCGACAAGATCCAGCTGTTGCACCGTACCGGCAGTCCCGTCTTCCTTCAGATAGATGCCGGTGGTGCGGATCCGGCCGAGGAGCTCGTTGGCTGAGCCCATGCGGATATCGAACAGGGTGGACGCCCTGCCCAGATATACGGCCCCGATCCCTTGGTCGTCGAGGGTGCTCAGAGACTGGGCTCCCTGGCTGTCCACGGTCATGACCCGGAGCCGGTGGAATATCTCGTCATTCTCGTCGATCCAGCCGCTATTGTCAGCATCATGTGACGCAAGCTCGTCGAACCCGTTGCCCGTGGTCGGCCCGAAGAGCTCGGAACCGTTGTTGATCATCCCATCGTTGTTCAGATCGATGGCCAGGAATCCCCTGCCGGATGTAGGTATGGGGATCTCTTCCGATATGCCGTCGGCATCCAGATCGAACTCGAATTTCAAAGAAGTGAGATCCGCGGCCTTGCCGTCAAAGTTGATCACCAGGGGGTCGACCGGGGCGTCACCCGCTCTGATGGACAGCATGTTCTTCTCGATGTACTCCCGGCTCATATCGAGCTCGAGCGAAAAAGCCAGCTCCTTGCCGTCCGCCGTCCGGATGATCCCCTGGGCCTGGAAGCCCACATCTTCCCTTTCGCGATGCGTGTGTTCGAACTCGTACTCCATCCCCCAGCCATGCCGCTGCGCATCCTCCTGTCGAACGCCTCCACGGTCCGCAGCCGGGTCCTGGTTCTCGACCTTCTCGATTCGGAGGAACCTGATCTCTCTGCCTGAGAGCAGCTCTGCGATGAGTTTTCTTAAGGATATCTCCCGGTCGATTCCTTCCGCGAGATCGTCTTCCCCGCGCCCGCACCCGGATTCCTGGAGCATGGACCGGGCACCGGCGGATATGGTTACCCGATCGGCCGGCGGGGTTCCTGCAGCAGACTCACGTCCTGCCCACACGCGCAGGCTCTCTCGTTCTTCATTCTCTTCCCGGTATGTACGTGAAGAATTCATGAGCATGTCTGCATCGAGGATCTTCATCCGGTAATTCACCTCATTTATTCTTCATCGGTTTTATACGTGATTTGCATGACAGCGGTTCCAAAAAGAACCCACCGGATCCCCCCTTTGACATGAAGTCTTTTGAGTCGTTGTTCCAGCCGGTTATATATATAGTTATGCAACATTGTGGAATGCTCCACATGAAGGAGAGTGGCCGTGCGAAGAATCATCGTCCTTATATTTGTTACCCTCGATGGGGTCATGCAAGCTCCGGGCGGGCCGCAGGAGGACACCGAAGGCGGCTTCAAGTATGGCGGCTGGGTTGTGCCACATTTCGACGAGCGGCTCGGAGCCATCATGCACGAACAGATGACCGAACCACGCGATCTTTTGCTGGGAAGAAAGACCTATGAAATATTCGCGTCATATTGGCCGACACACGAAAGCGAATGGCCGGGCATCAATTCTGTGACAAAGTATGTTGTTTCGCACACTGGCACAAATCAGCTTTGGGACAACACTGTCATTATCAAAGATAGCATTGTGGAAGAAATACGGGGATTGAAGCAGCAAGACGGCCCCGATCTGCATGTGTACGGTAGCAGCCGGCTTCTCCAGACGCTTTTCAGGCACGACCTGGTGGATAAGCTGTGGCTCAAGATTTTTCCTCTTACCCTTGGTACGGGCAAGCGTCTTTTCGGCGAAGGTACCATTCCAGCGGCATTCCAGCTCACGCACACGGAGACAACCCCAAGTGGTGTCATCGTTGCCGGTTATGATCGCGCCGGGGACGTTAAGACGGGAATGTTTGGAGATTAACAATTCGTATCTACGCAGCGTATTCCCGCCTACCAACGGGTTGCAGCCGGCGTTGCTCCACTGTGCTCCGCAAAGCCGGCTGCAACCCGTTCGCTATACAAAAGTTCTTTAAGACACGAACATCGGGATATTCGCTTCTGCGATATCGGAGGGCAGTGCATGGCTGTCGGGGAAAAGATCGTGAGAGTCGCGGCAGTGGGTGATATCCACTGCAATGAAAGCCACCGGGACGTGGTGCACGCCCTTCTGGCCCATATCACCGAAACCGCCGAGGTGCTCCTGCTGTGCGGCGATCTGACAGATACCGGACTCGTGGAAGAGGCGCACATTCTTGCCCGGGAGATCACCACCACGGTCAAGATCCCGGTCGTGGGCGTGCTGGGAAACCATGATTACGAATCAGGCAAGCATCTGGAGATCAGGCATATCCTGTGTGATGCAGGGGTATCGCTTCTGGATGGCGAAACCGTGCAGGTCCACGGAATCGGTTTTGCAGGCGTGAAGGGATTCGCGGGCGGTTTCGGCCGATATCAGCTCGAGGCGTGGGGAGAGCTGTCAATCAAGGAATTCGTGCAGGAGGCGATGGATGAGGCCCTGAAACTGGAGCTGGCTCTGGCACGGCTCGAAGAGATGCCTCTTGTCGTGCTGATGCACTATTCGCCCATCCGGGCCACCGTGGAGGGAGAACCGCATGAGATCCTGCCCTTTCTGGGATCGAGCCGTCTCGAAGTGCCCCTGACCTGGTTCGACGTGATCGCCGTGTTCCATGGCCATGCGCACCGGGGCATGCCCGAAGGCTACACCACCAGAAACATCCCGGTATATAACGTGGCCATGCCGCTGCTCCGGGCTCTCCATCCCGAACGCCCCCCCTTCCGGTTGCTGGAGGTCCCTTGCACCGTATCCGGCACGGCTATGGGGCAGTGATGGGTAATTCTTGAAGGAGAAGCCATGCAGAAGTTCTTGCTGGATGAGAAGTATCTCAGTCGGGATACCCGGAATTTCTACCGCGAGGTCTTGACCCGTCTGGGCCGGTCGAAGATACCGTTTCTTGTCGGCGGGGCCTTTGCCTTCGGGTGCTATACCCATGTGGTGAGGGACACCAAGGATCTCGACGTATTCGTCTATCCCCGTGATGCCGAGAACATCCTCGATGAGCTGAAACGTGCCGGCTATCAGACCGAGTTTACGGACAGGCTCTGGATAGCCAAGGCGTTTCACGGTGAGTGTGTCGTGGACGTGATCTTCGGCTCCGGTAACGGCATCGGCAATGTGGATGAAGAATGGTTCACCCATTCGTGCGAAGGCGATCTCCTGGATATCGAGGCCAGGCTCATCCCGCCCGAGGAGATGATCTGGTCAAAGGCGTTCGTCATGACCCGCGACCGATACGACGGCGCCGACGTTGCCCATCTTCTGCTGACATTCGCCGAGCGACTGGATTGGAAACGCATCGACCGACGCTTTGGCGAGCACTGGCGGGTCCTCTACAACCACCTCCTCCTTTTCGGGTATATCTATCCATCCGAGCGCGCGCGCATTCCCGCCTGGATCATGCAGGAGCTGGCACAGAGGCTCGGAGACGAAACAGACACGCCTCCTCCCGCGGAACGGGTATGCCGGGGGACCTTTCTATCCATGGTGGATTACGACATCGATGTGGAGCAGTGGGGATACCGCGACCCCCGGCCGGTGAAACCCACGTTCAGAAATCCGGGTGCACCGGGAGATACGGGCGACCGGTGAAGAGTACAGGATCGGGGTCAGGTCTCGACATATGACATTGAATGTCATATGTCGAGACCTGACCCCATGGTGTAGAGACCCATGATGACCTGACCCCATGGTGACCCGATGACTGTTTACCACTGTAGTACTAGGGACTCAGCCGTTCTGCATGACTGTCCGGGTATCGGGGGGGTTCCGGCGCAGGCGCAAGTTCTTGCTAAAAAAGTGTGGGCTGGTTTATGAACCTGTTATAATAGAAGGAGGGTTCCGTATGCCTCATGTCATCGTCAAGCTCTATCCCGGGAGATCCGAAGAGCAGAAAAAGCGGCTTGCCCAAGCCATAACTCAGGATGTGGTCACCATCATCCAGTGCGACGAGAAATCCGTGTCCGTAGCCATTGAGGAGATCGACCCGGACCAGTGGCCCGAACGGGTGTACAAGCCGGATATCCTGGACAGAAGGAAGCACCTGTACAAAGAACCGGGATATAACCCGTTCGAGTAGAAGGGTATCGACCCATGCCCGACCCGGCCTTTCAGGCATGGCGAAGATCTCGTCCTCTCCTTGAAAACGACGTCCTGAATCAGACATATGTATCATGATACCAGTGGTTCGGGAGATGATATTGCCATGGAGATACTGAAATCGCCTCGCCTGATCCTTCGGCCCCTGATTCCCAACGATGCGGTTCATTTTGCCAGGCTTCTGGGTCCTGATCCGGCAGGGGTGCGCATGACCGCGACCATTCCCGACCCGTGCACCGATGAGGCCGCCCGGGAGTGGATCGTTCAGAATACTTCTCCGGGAGCAGGGCATATATTCGCCGTCACCCATGCCCAGAGCGGCGAGTTTATGGGTGCCATAGGGTTCGGAGACTCACCCGGAAACGGCGACCTCGGCTATTGGATCGGGAAGCCGTTTCGGGAAAAGGGTTATGCGACCGAGGCGATCCGCCGGATCGTGACCCATGCCTCCCATCTGGGTATCCGCCGTCTCTTTGCCGAGACATTCCCCACAAACCTTGCTTCTTCGCGCGTCCTGACAAAGAACGGATTCCGCCTCACGGGCAGAGGCACACGCAACATCCCCGCACGCGGGGGGCAGCGCACGATCCTGAAGTATGTCGTGGAGATCCAGGGGTGTTCTGGGCAGAATACCTGGAAATGAAAACCCCTGCGCCAAGACGGAGCGGACAGATCGGCAAGGCGCGATCAAAGTCTTGGACATGGTCGCTTTTTCGCATTATACTATCTTGTAAGGATGTCATCTTTGCTGAAGGAACCGCACTATGCCCACCACCCTCATACAATCCGGCAGGATCATCGACGGCACGGGCAGGAACTCCTTTGAGGGCCACGTGCTCATCCGCGATGACACGATCGCCGATGTCATCCCATCGGGCAGTGCACCTCCCCGGGCCGACAAGGTGATCGACGCTGGGGGGCACGCGGTATGCCCGGGTTTCATCGACATGCATTCCCACGCCGACTGGCTGCTGCCCCTGCACGATCATCACGGCCTGCTCGCGTGCCTGCCCGAGCAGGGCATCACCACGGTCGTTGCGGGAAACTGCGGCTTTTCGCCCGCGCCCTGCAACCCTGCGGCAGCCCCTGGATTCCCGGCCGCCATGGACCTTCTTCTGGAGAGGCCCCTGGACGTTTCCTGGCGCACCATGGGTCAGTTTCTGGACACCCTCGATCAGACAGGGCCTGCGGTCAATGTCGCCGAGCTCGTAGGCCACAGCACCGTCCGCCTGGCCTGTGCCCGCACCCGGCGGGGCGTTCTGATCCGCAAAGAGCTCGCCGTCTGCCTGGACAGCGTGAGAAAATCCTTTGACGAAGGGGCCTGCGGCCTGAGCCTGGGTCTGGGGTATGATCCGGGCATGTACTCGCCCTTGGAGGAAATCGAGGCGTTCTGCCGGGTGGCGTCCGAATACGGACGGCCGGTGACCGTGCACCTCAAGGCGCTGAGCATCCTTTCCCCCACCTACCCGCTGATGACTCTCAAGGCCCACAATTTGCTCGCTTTGAAGGAGATGATCGACATCGCAGAAAGAACCGGTGCCGCCCTGCAGCTGTCCCACCTCATCTTCGTAGGCAGAAGGAGCTGGGGGTCTTCGCGTAAGGCCCTGAAACTGATTGAGAACGCCCGCAGCCGTGGCGTCGATGTCATGTTCGATGCCTTCCCCTACACCTGCGGAAACACGACGATCAATGCGGTACTCCCGTTCTGGTTCCTTGCCAGGGCGCCTCAGGCCTACCGGAGCAGGGTCTCCCGCATGCACCTGAAGGCCGAGATGGAGGCGGGATTCGCCCTGCTGGGATTCACCTACCGGGATTTCCAGATCATGGACCCCGCCGTTCCCGGTATGGAAGACCTGGCGGGCCTCACCATGGACGAGGCCGCCGGGCGGTGGGGAATGCCGCCTTTCGATGCATACCTGCGCCTGAGCGAGGAGAGCAGGGGCTCGGCCCTCATGCTCTTCCATACCTACAGCGGCGAGCCTGGGAGGCAGGAAGTGATCGAGCGCGTGCTCTCCCACGAGCTCTGTCTGTTCGAAACCGACGCACTGATCAAGAGCACCGGTTATCCAAACCCTGCGGCCAAGGGAGCCTTCCCGCGCATCCTGGGGCCCCTTGTCCGCGACCGGAAGCTCTTCGGCCTGGAGCAGGCCGTGAACCGGGCCACCCTTGCCGCCGCACAGCGCTTCGGCATCACGGACCGGGGCATGATCGCACAAGGCAAGGCAGCAGACCTCGTGATCTTCGACCCTGAAACCGTTTCGGATGTTCCTCCCGAGGACGGCAGGCCCGCAGGAAGGCCCGGAGGCATCGTCCACGTCTTCATCAACGGCGGGCATGTGGTCCGCGAAGGCACGTACACCGGCACGGCCCGGCATGGCCGGGTACTGCGGAAATGAGCGGCCGGCCGTGACCTCGCCCGTGAACGATCTCATCATCCGCGGCATCGGTTCTTTCCTGGACGACGCCCGGTCGTCCGCCGCCTTCCGGACACGCTGGCAGGAGCCTCTGGTCGCCTTTGCCAATGCCTGCGACCCCCTCTTCGGGCACCTCGGGCAGTGGGTGAGCCCGGACCATGCCATGCCTCAGGGCCTGCTGCCGAAAGCCGGGAGCGTGGCGGTATATTTCCTGCCCTTCGAGAGGGATGTCCCGCGGTCGAACAGAACCAGCGGGCACGCATCGGATCAGTGGGCGCACGCCTATGTGGAAACCAACGCGCTCATCACCTCCCTGAACAAACACCTCACAGGGCTGCTCCGGGCCCATGGCCTCACCGCGGCCGGGATACCGCCCACCCACAACTTCGATCAGGAGCGCCTCATGAGCCACTGGTCCCACCGTCACGTTGCATGGATCGCAGGGCTCGGCACCTTCGGGGTCCATCGAATGCTCATCACCGAAAAGGGATGCTGCGGGAGGCTGGGGAGCCTGGTGATATCAGGGGAATGCGAGCCCACCGCCCGGCCCGGCTACGAGTTCTGCCTGCACAGGCAGGGCCGCACCTGTCTGGCCTGTGTGAAAAAATGCCGTGCCGGGGCGCTCCGGGAGGACTCGTTTGACCGCCGTCTCTGTTATTCGATCCTTCTCCAGAACGCCCGCGTGCATGAGAAGAAGGGCCTGGCCGACGTATGCGGAAAATGCCTGAGCACGGTGCCCTGCTCGCACACAAATCCGGCAAGGAAACTCGCACCTCTTCGCGAGGCCGATGGATGAGAGAGGGGAGAGTGTGAATATCGGACCGTTCCGGTTTTCCATGCGGGAACTCTCGGGTGCCATGGGAGATTTCGGCACCCTGCTGCCCCTGGCCGTGGGCTATATCTCGGTCTGCGGGCTCAACCCGGCAGGACTGCTGGTCATGGTCGGGCTCGCGAACATCCTGACCGGCCTGGTCTTCCGTCTCCCCATCCCCATCGAGCCCATGAAGGTCATTGCCGCGGTGGCCATTGCACAGAGCTGGGAGCCGTCGATGATCTATGCGGCGGGGTTTTCCATGGGAGTGGTGTGGCTGGCGGCATCTGCCACCCGTGTCATGGACCGGGTGGCCGTGTTCACGCCCGAGCCGGTGGTCCGCGGGATACAGGTGGCTCTGGGCGTCCTTCTGGCTGTCCAGGCGGTGGAGATGGTCGCGGGTGCGTGGCTGCTGGGAGCGGTGTGCATCGGCATCATCCTCCTCCTGAGAAAAAACCCGTATGCGCCCGCAGCGGTCGTGCTCATCGGTCTGGGGATCGGCATCATGTTCCTGCGCGGGCAGCTGGGCGGCATCGGGTTTGCCGGCCCCTCCCTGCCGCCCCTGACCGCGTTCCGTCCCATCCAGGTATGGGAGAGCATGCTGGGAGCGGGCTTTGCCCAGATCCCACTGACCGCCACCAACGCCATCATCGTTACCGCGGCCATGATCAAGGGCTACTGGCCCCAGCGGGAGGTGGGGGTCAACCAGCTCTCGCTGAGCACGGGCATCATGAACCTCGTGCCCCCGTTCCTGGGGGGAATGCCCATGTGTCATGGTGCGGGGGGGCTGGCCGGCCAGTATTACTTCGGCGCACGCACCGGCGGGGCGAATCTCATCGAGGGAACGATCGAGGTGGCCCTCGGGATCCTGCTTGCAACCTCGATCGCGAACCTTTTTGCCCTGTTCCCCGGGCCCATCATCGGCGCCATGATGCTCCTGGTGGGAATCCAGCTGGTGGGGTTCGGCAGAAAATTCGGCTCCGGAAGAGATCTGATCCCCCTGGCAGCCACGGTGGCCGTCTCTCTGATCGCCAACATGGCCTTTGGTTTCGCTGCCGGTGTGCTTGTGCATTACGGGATCGGAAGACTCGCCAGGGGCCGGTGATGAATCAGCGGCATGGATTCCGGGCAAGCCCTTCGACCCTTCTTTAAGTCCCTGAGAAGCGGTCTTGAGAAGGAGGAATCAATGGTATGAGCCTTAAGGGCTGGCCATTCGGCCCGGTGGAAGTCTAAAAGATTGAAGGGGAATGTGATCCTGTCTTCAAAGTCCTTGCAGGAAGCTGACCTTTAGAAGGAGGATTTACGTGAAAGCGGATGGTGCCGCCCGGAGTTGATCGAGGAGGCACTTGCCCCCTCGGGCTTGCCCGGCCATTATGAACGTGGGGACGGATGAGGGGATCACGGGTAGTGCGGTCATGATATCGAAGGAGTGAACGCACCTGAAAAATGAACGATCAGGAGGGAGGCATGAAATGCGATCTTCGGGGCAAGGCAGTGGTTCTGACCGGCGGGAGCCGGGGAATAGGCAGGGCAGTGGCGCGGGAACTCGCAAGAGAGGGGGCTCGGATCGGGATCGCGGCCCGTGACGGCGAAAAGCTCGCGGAGACGGCCCGGGCGGTCAGCGAACACGGGTCATCGTGCGTGCTGCTTCCCTGCGATGTGGCCCATGACGGGCAGGTCCGGAGCATGGTGGACCGGGCTGCAGAGGCACTGGGAGGCATCGACGTATTCATGAACATCGCAGGGGTCACCCTGGAAAAGCCCCTTGAGGAGGCGACCCCTGACGACTACCGGAAGGTGATGGAGACGAACCTGCTGGGAACCGTGCGCTGCACCTGTGCCGCCCTTCCCCATCTCAAGCAGAGCCGCGGGCTTCTGGTGAATATCGCGAGCATTATCGTGCGCACCCCCTTTCCCTATCTCGGGGTCTATGCGTGTTCCAAATGGGCAGTGGCGGCCTTCAGCGCGACCCTGCGCCAGGAGCTGTACGGCACGGGCGTCCGGGTGCTCACGGTTTTTCCCACGGTGGTGAGCACGGACATGAAGGACCTCGAGCCGGTGCTGGCCAACTCGCCCGCGCAGAGCCCGCAGCAGTGCGCCCGTGCGATCGTCCGGGCCATCAGGAGGGGAAAGACCGAGGCGGATACGGCCATCCTTCCCAAATTCCTGAGTGCCGCCTACCGCCTTGCCCCGGGCCTCGGCGACATGATCACCCGCCTGTTTTTGCCGAGAGAGTATCGGATCGGCAACTGAACAGGCCCGAGCCCGTCCCAACAGAGAACATCCATGAGACGAGGCGGCGCGACCGTAGCAGTTTTGCCGGTTTCTCTCCGATTGCAGCCTCATCTCGTCCCATGGCGGGGGGATCCCTTCGGGGAGTAGAGAAGAAAAGAGAAAGAAGAAAACTCTGAAAAAGGAGGCGCTCATGGCTGAAACCGATGGATACGGTATGGTTCTGACCACCTGCCCGACCCGTGAGGAGGCTCACCGCCTGGCCTCTCTGCTCGTCCGAGGTCATGTGGCGGCGTGCGTCCAGATAACCGAAATCACCAGCTGTTACGAGTGGAAGGGCGAGGTGAACACCGAACCCGAGCAGCTTCTCATCATCAAGGCCCGGACGGATGCCTATGAGAAGATCGAGAAAATCATCAGCGACAACCACAGCTATGAGGTCCCGGAGATCGTCCGGATACCCATAGACAGGGGCTCGGCTGCGTATCTGGGATGGATCGACGAGGTGAGCGGGCAATCCTCGCCCAGGTTCACCTGATCGGTGCGATGGGCTTTCACTACAGTAGGATCGGGGTCACAGGGATCGGGGTCAGGTCTCAACATATGACATTATGTCATATGTTGAGACCTGACCCCATGACTGATTATGGCTGTAGTACTTTTCCGTGCCCTTTTTTTAAGGATCTTCAGGTCCGCGGGTCATTCCCGCAACCACGGTTCTCGGTTTGCGGGATGGCCCTTGATCCGAAAATGATTGTGTGCTATCAGCGTCTTACTTGTGATTGTATGGGTTCTTGCCTGATTGCCGGGTGCATCGCGCAGACACGTCGCACGGGATTCTCCCTTTGCACACAAACGGGTAGCGCCGGTCTTGAAGCGGCTCACCGGTCTCGGGCATTCGACGGCCTGCCCCTCAAAGACGGCCTTTCATCTCGCGCCTTCGGGGAGCACGCCGGTGAAGTGAGTGTGAAGGAGGTTGGGAGAATGCGTCGTGACATCCATTATCCATGCAGGGCTTGCATGGCCCTTCTCTGTATCGCGTGGGCACTGCTTGCGGCAGGCTGTAAACGAGGCGACATCAATCTCGTGAAAAATGGCGTCTACGGCAACCACGAGACAACGATCGGCATGGCCTTCGACAGGTGCTCCCACTTCGTCGACACCTCCTGGGACCGCATCCAGTATGAAGCGAACCGGCCCATCGTGGTCTTTACCGCGGAACTCCCCATCCAGGTGCTCCTGAATACCGTCACCGCAGACGCTCACAACTGGCTCACCCTCGAAAAAACCTATTTCGAGCAGATCGCCCCTCAGCTGGCCCATGCATATATACGGATCACCTTCCCGGTGACTCAGGAAAACAGGACATTCACCCTGGGCGATATCATGCTCGGGATCGCCTCTGAAAAACAGACGGCATGGTCTCCCGCGTTCTCCCAGGAGAAGAAAGAACGCATCATCCAGGCCATATACAAAGACTCTCCGGACATTTTCACCCAGGTAGCCGCCTGCGCAAATCCCTCATTCTCCGTAGGGAGCACGCTGCTGCACACCCTTACCGGCAAGGACATCTCCCGGTCTCAGTGATAGGCTCTTTTCGGGGACGGGTTCACATTTCTCCCGCAGGACTGTTTCGGCGGTCAAGTAGTTCTCGACAGCCTGATAGCCGGACCGAGGAACATGCTCATCCACATCGAAATTGGCCGGATACATTCTTACAACCGGAAACCGAAAAACACAGGCAGGGGAGATATCCTTCATATCCGCATCCTGACAGGCGATATCGAGAAAACCGTGTAAAAGACTCAGGGGTGAAGGGATAAGGTCAAGATGCCCGCAGCCTGCCTGAATGGTTTCAATCAAATAAGATACAGATACGCAGCAGGGTCCCATGCAGCCTTTATCATGCAGGGCGGGCAACCCCCATTGTGTTTTTCCCTCAGCCTTGATATATAAGACTGAAAAATAATGAGATTGTGAGCTTTCATGAAGAAAATCATTGCGGTGCCCATCATTTTCGTCTGTTTTTCGCTTCTCTTCGCAACCCTTCCCCTCTCCTCTGCGCCCGAGCCGCTGGTAGCTGAAAAATACCTCGCGCCGCTCTCTCCGATGAAGATCCATCAGAGGGCGGATAAGGAGATACTGAAATACGTCAGGAATGCACACTACCTCAAACCGTCCATAGACAACGATCTTTCCACGAAGATCCTGGACAGCTTTCTCTCCGAGCTCGATTCCCAGCGGAGTTTTTTCCTGGCATCCGACATCCGGGAATTCGAGCCATACCGGTTCAGACTGGACGACCTGCTGAAGTCAGGGGAGTTGAGACCGGTGTTCACGATTTACAACCGCTATCAACAGCGTCTGGTGGAGCGGCTGATCTTCATGGCCGATATGGTGGAGTCAGAAATCGAAGACCTCACGTTCGATGAAGACGAGTTCTTCGATACGGACCGGAACGACGATCCGTGGCCGAAGAGCAGGGCAGAGCTTCAGGACCTGTGGCGCAAGGGCGTCAAGAGCGACATCCTGGCCCTTCTGCTGGACGACAAGCCCATCGAGGAAGTACGGGAGACGCTTTCCAAGCGCTACCGGAGTCAGCTCAACCGCGCCGCTCAGACCAAGAGTGAGGATGTCTTCCAGATATTCATGAATGCCTTCTCACAGACCTTTGACCCCCACAGCCAGTATTTCTCTCCCCGGCAGTCGGAAAACTTCTCCATCGATATGAGCCTCTCCCTTGAAGGCATCGGGGCCATGCTCGGGGTGGAGAACGATTTTGTCAAGGTGGTGCGCCTGATCCCCGCAGGTCCTGCGGACAAGGCGGGAGAGCTCAAGCCGGACGACCGTGTCGTCGGCGTCGGACAGGGCGAAGACGGCGAGATCATAGACGTGGTGGGCTGGCGCCTCGACGATGTGGTGGCCCTGATACGCGGGCCGAAAGAGACAACCGTGCGGCTAAAGGTCATCCCCGTCGATGCCGCCGACGACACCCGGACCAGGATCATTTCCATCGTACGCAACACGGTCAAGCTCGAGGAGCAGGCAGCCAACAAGGAGATCGTCACGGTTGAAGACGGCGAGAGTGAGTATCGGATCGGCATCATCACCATCCCCACCTTCTACCTCGATTTCGATGCCGTAAACGCCGGCAGGGATGATTTCCGGAGCACGACCAGAGATGTCAAAAGGCTCTTGGCGGAGCTCAAAGAAGCCCAGGTGCAGGGGATCGTCATCGATCTGCGCGACAACGGCGGGGGCTCTCTCCAGGAGGCAAGCACGCTGACCGGCCTGTTCATCGAGCAGGGGCCCATCGTCCAGATCCGATACGCAAACGACAAGGTGGAAAAGCTCTATGACAGCGACCCCCGTATATTCTGGGACGGCCCCCTGGCCGTGGTGGTGAACCGCCTGAGCGCCTCTGCCTCGGAGATCTTCGCGGGCGCGGTCCAGGACTATGGGAGGGGGCTGATCATCGGCGAGGACACCTTCGGCAAGGGCACGGTTCAGAGCCTCATATCCCTGAATCACGGCCAGCTCAAGCTCACCTCGGCGAAGTTCTACCGGATCTCCGGGGCCAGCACGCAGCACCGCGGGATAACCCCGGATATCGTCTACCCCAGTCTCTACGACAAGAAAAAGATCGGCGAAGACTGTCTCGACAGCGCCCTGCCGTGGGATACGATCACGGGAACCTCCCACCGGCAGTATAAGAACTTCGCACCGTTGATCCCGCTGCTCAACGACATGCATCTCAAACGCATGGAAGCCGACCCGGACTATCTCTATCTTAAGGGCATGACCGAGCACCTGGCGCAAGTCCGCTCCAAGACCGAGGTGTCGCTCAATCGGGCCGTGCGTGTCCAGGACCAGAAGCAGGTGCGGCAGAAACGCCTCGAACTGGAAAACCGCCTCAGGAGCGCCAAGGGCAAGCCCCTGCTGGAAGATCTGGAAGCCGTCATCAAGGACGAGGAGAAAAAAGAGCTCCAGGGGGAACCCCGAAAAAGCAAAGGCCCGGACGACCCGGTGCTGATGGAAAGCGCCCGCATCCTGACGGACTTTATGCGCATGCAGGTCCCGGCGGACTCTCCTCCCGAGGGAATGGCCGTGAACCAGTTCAAAGCTGCTCCGTAAAGGTTGCGGCTACCTGCATTGCCGTGTGGGTCGCCTGCAAACCTTACGCACCCTGACTTTGTGAGGGGGCTGACGTGGACGAGTCCCTTCCCCGCAGAGAGCTCGGGGCAGGACACGTCTTCCCGGGCCAAGGGCCTCGGCCTTTACCTCCAAAAAAATCACCTGAAGAAGTGGGGAGATAACCGCCTCATGTGGAGGCCACATGAGGCCGATAGAAGGGGCATGCGATCCATCTCGTTTTGCGAAACTGCAGTTTGTCGGTTTTTCATGAAGAATGAAAGGAGTGATCTATGAAGAAGTTCTTTGTGCCGGTTTTGTCCGTGTTCTTTCTCTTCTTCTCCGGGCCCGTGATGGCGGAACAGTACCGCATCTCAGTACTGCAGGTATCCGACGTCACGGTGTTCGATAATGCCTATCAGGGCTTTGTCGATACCCTCGCCCGAAACGGCATGGTTGAGGGTGACAATCTCATCCTGACCAGGCATGTTATCGACGCGGACCTGGAGGCTGGTCTGTGGGAAAAGATGGGTATTCTCCTGAAGATCAAGAATACGGCCTCAAAAATCGTTGCAGAAAATCCCGACCTGGTTCTCACGATCGGGACGCCGGCCACGAGATATTCCCGGGGCAAGTTCGTCAGTGCGGGGATACCCGTTGTATTCACCTCTGTGGCAAATCCGGTGGCGGCGGGGTGTGAAAGCATGACCCGGGGAGGCAAGGGAATTACCGGGGCAACCATCTACATCGACCCCGGTGATGTAATGAAGATCGTCCGGCTCGCCCTGCCCGGCATGAAGACCATGGGTATCATCCACTGCGACGACGACAATGCGGTCGCATCCGCGCATGAGATCAGGGACAAGGCGGCAAATCAGGGGGTCCGCGTCCTGACGAAGCAGGTGAGCAAGTCCGACAAGATCGCCCCTGCCGCTCTTGCGCTCATCGATGAAGGCGTCGACGCCTTCGGCATTCCTCCGGACTCCTACTACGCCCTGCGGGACAACGAGCCTTCGAGGGATCTCCTTGCCGTTATCCGCGAAAAGAAGATACCTGCAATCGCCTTCATGACCAGCGGGGCCAGGGGATGCATCCTGTATATCGGGCCGTCACTGAAGATCAACGGCGGACTCTCCGCAGAGCAGGCGGTGAAGATCCTCAAGGAGGGTGCATCGCCCGGGGATCTGCCTGTGGCAAGGCAGCAGGATCTCACCATCCTCTCGGATACCGCCGCCATCAGGCATCTCGGACTGAGCATTCCCCTGGAGGTGCTGCAGCTCGCCAAGCCGTTCAGCGAATCCTACTGAAGGACCCTCCTGGGGGCTTCCCCCCCCGGCTTTTACGAGCTTTTGTCCCCGGATTCAATCCCGTGCCGATGCTTCCGGGGACATATCTGCTCTCATGCTGAAGCCCCGGTGGTTCACACCTCTTTGACTTGAGCCGGAAAATATGGGAAAAGGGAACCGCTTTCCGCACCGGAGTGAAAGACGGTGCAGGGCGGCCAATCTTATACGGCACTGGGGAACGAGCCTATGAACGTACTGGTCACCGGAGGAGCGGGATACATCGGAAGCCATACCTGCGTGGAGCTCCTGAACGCGGGGTATGACGTGACGGTCGTGGACAATCTCTCCAACTCCAAAGAAGAATCCCTGCGAAGGGTGGAGAAGATAACGGGCCGAACCCTGGCCTTTCACCGGGTGGACCTCCTGGACAGAAACGGCCTTTCCTCGGTCTTTGCGCGCGGAGCGGTCCATGCCGTCATCCATTTCGCCGGCCTCAAGGCGGTGGGGGAGTCGGTGAGCATGCCCCTGCGCTACTACCACAACAATGTCACCGGCACCCTGATACTGTGCGAGGTCATGAAGGAGCATGGGGCCAGAAACCTGGTGTTCAGCTCTTCGGCCACCGTGTACGGCGAGCCGGACACCGTCCCGATCAGGGAGGACTTTCCCCTGCGCGCCACCAACCCCTACGGGCGCTCCAAGCTCATGATCGAGGAGATTCTCCGCGATCTCTGCGTGTCCGATCCGGACTGGAACATCGCCCTGCTCAGGTACTTCAACCCCGTGGGCGCCCATGCGAGCGGGCTCATCGGCGAAGATCCAAACGATATCCCCAACAACCTCATGCCGTTCATCTCCCAGGTGGCGATCGGCAAACGAGAACAACTCAGCGTGTTCGGAAACGACTACCCCACGCTTGACGGCACCGGTGTGCGCGACTATATCCATGTCGTGGACCTTGCCGTGGGGCACATCCACGCGCTCAAGAAACTCGAGCAGGACCCCGGGGTCGCAACCTACAACCTCGGCACTGGCCGGGGTTACAGCGTCCTGGAAATGGTCCGCGCCTTCGAGAAGGCATCGGGCCGAAAGATCCCCTACCGGATCACGGACAGGCGCCCGGGCGACATCGCCTCATGCTTTGCAGACCCCGCAAAAGCCGGGAGTGAGCTCGGATGGAAGGCCCTGCGCGGCATCGACGAGATGTGCGCCGACTCATGGAAGTGGCAGTCGCTCAACCCCGACGGTTATGCATGAGAGCGTTCAAGAAGGCCCTGTGATCCCGGCAGATCCGCCTGCCTGCGGGGCGTTTCTTGTCAAGGAGAAACAGTGAGTACACAGAAGACCTATCGTGATCGTGTCATGAACCTCTCCAGCAGGGTGCTCGGCCCCTGCGATTCACAGCCCGCGCGCAGCGCGGCCGAGGCATTGACGATCATCCTCGCCGCCATCTGCGAGAACGTGATGGCAGGGACCGACCACGTGCCGGATCCCGGACACAGCACCGTGGAAAAATGCTCGGTAAGCGCCTGCTTCATGGCCGCCTGCTCGGTTCCCCTGATCTCGCAGCTCCGCGAAGGGGGGCAGAACGTGGACGCAGAATCTCTCATGCACCGGGCTGGCCGGCGGGTGTTCGGACGTTACGGCGAAGAAGACCGGCGAATGATCATTGAGTCGGGAATCCTCCTGTTCAAAGAGCTGATCAACGAGGCATCGGGCAACCACAAGCTTCAGGAGTGGATGAGCAGCGTGCACAACGTGACGGACAAGTACGTGCTCACCGAGGGGCGGACAGACTGTGTGGATCTTTTTGCACCGTTGTATCTGGTGCTCCTCATGGCGACGAAACAGACCGGCGTACGGGCGCGGATGGAAAAGGAGACTTGAAAAGGCATGAGCCTCATCAAGGACCTGGCCAGACAGGGCAAAGACAAGGTGATTTCCAGGACGCTGGAGGCCCTGGGCCGGCAGGCTGTCAGCCGGTACGGCACGCTGTGTGATATCACCCTCGATTCCCATGACCGGAAAATCGACCTCGAGGTGCTGCTCAAGGGTGAACCGAGCCCCATCCGGATTTCCATCAACCGGTTCGATATCGTCTTCGAGGGAGAACAGGCCTCGGTGATCCTTCGGGACATCACTGTCTCCAGAGAATGGATGAAAACCCTGGCAGAGGACATTCTCAAGGACCGGCCCTTCAGGATACCTCGCAAGTATGCTAAATTGATCGACAAAATCATTTAGCATACAGGGTCTTCCGGATTTAAGCGCCGCACTCGGAACGATGAAAACGTGTATGATTCGCTTGCATTCGAGAGAAAATTCTATTACCTAAAAACCTTCGTGTATATGTTGATGAGATCGAGTACAATCTTTAAAGAGGATCATGTTGGTACGAAATATTCTCAATGAGAACAAAACAACATTCAGTTTCGAGTTCTTCCCTCCCAAGACGCCCGGAGGGTGGGACAAGCTCTTTCTGACGATCTCCGACCTCATCCCGCTCAAGCCCTCGTGGGTGAGCGTGACCTACGGCGCAGGCGGGTCCACCCGGGAGAACACCCACAACCTGGTGGTGAGGATAAAGAAAGAGACGGATCTCACGGTGGTGACCCATCTCACCTGCGTCGAAGCCTTAAGGGACGACATCATGGCTGTCCTCAGGCGCTACGACAGCGAGGGGATCCATAACATCCTCGCCCTGCGGGGAGATCCGCCCCAGGGACAGAACAGCTGGAAGGCAGGCCCCGACGGGTTCTGCTACGCAATCGATCTTGTCGCGTTCATCAAGCAGCACTTCCCGCACATGTGCGTGGGCGTTGCCGGTTTTCCCGAAGGGCATCCGGAAACGAAAAACCGCCTGCAGGAGATCGATCATCTCAAGGCAAAGGTCGATGCAGGGGCGGACTACATCATCACCCAGCTCTTCTTCGACAACCGCGACTATTACGACTTTTGCGAGCGGTGCGAGCTGGCCGGGATCACGGTCCCGATCATCGCGGGCATCATGCCCGTCATTTCCCGCAGCGGCATGGCCCGCATGGCCGAGCTCGCGGCACGGGCGCGGATACCCGCAGCCCTTCTGAGATCGGTGCAGCGGGCCGGCAGCGACGAGTCCGTGGAGCGGGTCGGCATTCACTGGGCTACCGAGCAGGTGCGCGACCTCATCGACAACCATGCACGGGGCATCCACTTCTACACGCTGAACAATGCCAACGCCACCCTGAAGATTTACGAGGCCCTCGGGGTCGATGACTCGTCGCAGCTCGCCTGAAGCAGAGCACGTCAAGGAGACCGCCCGGGAACAGGCTAAGCTTATGATGAATCGCCAGACAGCAGAAGCAAAACCGATATTTTCGTTTTACCTCTAAGAAAGGAGCATCATACATGAGCATGTGTCCCTGTGGATCCAAACTCGATTACGAACAGTGCTGCGAGCCGGTGATCAAGGGCTCTCGGCAGGCCGGCACGGCGGAACAGCTGATGCGCTCGCGGTATACCGCGTATGTAAAGGCAGAGCTTGATTACCTTCTGGAATCCACCCATCCCGCCCAGAGGGACGATTACGACCTCAAGGGCACCAGACGCTGGGCCGAGAAGTCCGAGTGGGACGGTTTGCAGATTGTATCCACTGAAGGAGGAAGCGACGAAGACACCGATGGCAAGGTGGAGTTCATCGCGCATTACCGCTACAAGGGCAAAAAGACGACCCATCACGAGCTGGCCGAGTTCGTCAGGGAGGAAGGCAGATGGTTCTTCCATCACGGCACCATGGTTCCCCAGAAACAGGTGGTCCGCGAAGGCGATAAAATCGGGCGGAACGATCCCTGCCCCTGCGGAAGCGGACTGAAGTACAAGAAGTGCTGCGGGAAGTGAGGCGCTGAAATCCCGCTTGCACTTCATGGGTGATCCGGCGCGCCTGCCCAGCGGTGAGAGAAAAAATCCCGCTACCCTGGTGTTCCCCCTTGATTTATCGAGAGTATGCACCCGGCACGAAGGCTTGAAGCACCGGCACAGCGAAATACCCAAAAAAGGAGGACCGCATCCATGTCGAAAGGTTTCAAAAAGATTCTGACCTCCCGCATCACCATCGCCTTCCTCTATCGCCTCATCCGGGAATATTCACGGACCTTCCGTCTCCAGGTGGAAAACGAGCGCGCATGGATAGACCATGTCGATTCCGGCGGTGCGGTGGTGCTGTGCTGCTGGCATCAGCAGTTCTTCTCCGCCATCAGGCATTTTAAAAATTACCGCCAATACCGGCCTTCGCTCATGATCTCCAGGAGCGCTGACGGCGAGATCATTGCGGGGGTGGCCGAGAAAACCGGCTGGGACGTGGTGCGCGGCTCCTCATCGAGGGGCGGGCGCGACGCGCTGGCCCGGATGGCGGAAAGGCTGAAACAGAGGAGGGTCGCAGCCCATATCGTTGACGGCCCCCGAGGGCCGTCCGGGAGTGTGAAGGCAGGGGTCATCCGCCTTGCCCAGCTCGGCGGGGCGGTCATCGCTCCCTTTTCCGCCCGGGCCGACAGGGCGTGGTACTTCAACAGCTGGGACCGCTTCATGATACCCAAGCCCTTTGCCCGGGTCACGCTGCGGTTCGACGGCCTCTTCCCGGTCCCCTCCCCGTCTTCGCCGGAAGAGTTCGAAGAGCATCGTCTGAGGCTGGAAAAAATCATGCAACCCGGGCTTATTCTCCCGTGAATTCTCGCCTTCACTTTCCGGAAAAACCATGCTAGGTTATGGGTATTCTTTTGAGATGCATATGTGGTAAAAAACACGTGCTTAGGTACTAAGCAGAGATAAAATCCAATTGTGAGGAGGGTATCATGTTGAAGAAAGTGCTCGGAATTTTTTTGGCAACGGTTCTGTTCGTTTCCACAGGGTATGCACTGGAGGTGGCAAAGGTAAACGTGCCCGATTCCATCAGCGCAGGCGGCGGCGACCTGGTGCTGAACGGTGCCGGCATACGGAGCAAATGGGGCCTCAAGCTCTATGTAGGCAGCCTTTTCCTCCCCCAGAAGAGCACGGACGCTCAGGCCATCATGGTTGCCGATGAACCCATGGCCATCAGGCTCAACATCATCTCCGGCCTGATCACCAGCGAGAAGATGGTAACCGCCACCAGAGAGGGTTTCGAGAATTCCACGGGCGGCAACCTGGACCCTATCGCTGACGATGTCGAGACCTTTATCGCGGTTTTCAACGAGCCCATCCAGGAGGGCGATGCCTTTGATCTCGTCTATGCCCCTGCGAAAGGGGTGGAGGTCTTCAAGAACGGCCAGCCCGCCGCCGTTGTCGGGGATCTGGAGTTCAAACAGGCCCTCTTCGGGATCTGGCTCTGCGACAAGCCGGCCCAGAAAAGCCTCAAGGAGGGCATGCTCGGCATGTAGCGCGGCTTGCAGCACGAATCGGAGGCTTGCAGGGCTCACCTCCCCGCAAGCCTCTTTCCATCCAGACTTGTCCGCTTCTTCAAGATTTACCCATTCCTTTCCGAAACTCAGTCTCATGACCGGAAACCGGAGAAACCCTGATCATGATCTCCCCGCACATTCTTTGGCGTTGCCAGAAGAAGAAATCATGGTAGGATAAAGTGTCATGAAAACGTTTATCCGAGAGCTGCTGAAGCGGTATTTTTCCGATCCTCAGGTAATCATTCTGGTTCTCCTCCTCGTGGCGGGGTTCGTATTCATATTCCTGCTCGGCAACATGCTTCTGCCTGTCTTCGTGGCCATCATCATCGCCTATCTTCTCGACGGCGTAGTGTCCTGGCTCCAGCGTTTCGGCCTGCCCAGAAACGCCGCGGTGATCATCGTGTTCACCTGCTTCGTCGCACTGGTCGCCGTGCTGCTCGTCGGGCTGCTCCCGCACATATCCCGGCAGATCGCCCAGCTCGTTCAGGAGCTCCCCTCCATGCTCGCAAAGGGTCAGGGGGAACTGCTCAAGCTCCCGGAAAAATACCCGGATTTCTTCTCCCACGAGCGCATCAGCCAAATAGTCACCTATATCGGCTCGGATATCGGAGAGTTGGGCCAGCACGTACTCTCCATCTCCGTGTCATCGGTCCGGAGCATCATTACATTACTGGTGTACCTGGTCCTCGTGCCCTTCCTGGTGTTCTTCTTTCTCAAGGACAAGCACCTCATCTTCCAGTGGGCCAAGAATCTCCTGCCGGAGCAGCGCGCTCTCACCATCAGTGTATGGGCAGAGGTGAACCAGCAGTTTGCAAACTATGTCAGGGGAAAGATCTGGGAGATCGTCATCATCTGGGCGGTCTGTTATATGGTGTTCTCCTTCATGGGCCTGAGGTTCGCCATGTTCCTGTCGTTCCTCGTGGGGCTCTCGGACCTGGTCCCCTATGTCGGGTCCACGGTCATGGCATTCCCGGTCGCACTCATCGCCTTCTTCCAGTGGGGGCTCGACTGGCAGTTTGTCTACATGGTCATCGCATACGGCGTCATCCAGATCTTTGACGGCAACATCCTGGCCCCCCTCCTGTTTTCAGAGGCGGTCAACCTGCATCCGGTGGCCATCATCGTCGCCCTGCTCTTCTTTGGCGGACTCTGGGGCGTCTGGGGGCTCATCTTCGCAGTGCCCCTGGCTACACTCGTTCATGCGGTATACAAGGCATGGACCAGCAGTCTCACCCGGCCCACTCCCGTGAGTGTGGAGCAAAAAACCGCCGAGACCATTCCCGGATGATCCCCGTATATGCGCCGGACCTTCCGCACGAGCGGGTTCCGGACGCATTCCCTTGTCTTGGGAATACCCGTGCTCATAAAAAACCGTCATCGACCCGATAAGGCACGTTGAAACGGGGGGAATTTATCTTTTTTTCCCCATGAGACGATGAATGGATATGAGCGATGGTGCAGGAAACATGAGGATTGAGCTTAAGGGATGACAAATACGCCGACCTTTCTCAAAGAATTGCGGATCCTTATAGTGGACGATTCTGCAGTGGTCAGAAGTGTGCTCGCCAAGGAACTCCTGCGATCCGGGGTCGAAGTGACCCAGGCCGAGAACGGGCAGCAGGCGCTCGATATCGCCCTGTGCAAGGAATTCGACCTGGTCATCACCGATGTGGAGATGCCCTGCATGGACGGAATCGAGCTCTGCAGGCGGCTCAAAACCAATCCCCGGACCCAGCAGACGCCCATCGTCATCCTGAGCTCTCTGGACAGCGAAGACGACATCAGAAAAGGCTACAAGGCCGGTGCCTCGACCTACATCACCAAGGCTCAGGCCAAGGAATCCCTGATCGAAACCATCGAGACCGTGCTCCAGAAGACGACCTTTCAGCGTGGAAGGACCATCCTCGTGGTGGACGACTCCTCCACGGTGAGGACCCTGGTGGAAAAGGGGCTCAAGGAAGTGGGCTTCGAGGTGGTGAAGGCGGAAAACGGCAGGCTCGCCCTCGATGTTCTCAGGCACGAGCATCCGGACCTCATTCTCAGCGACATCGACATGCCCGTGATGAACGGCGAGGAGTTCTGCCAGGCCGTGCACGCAGATCCCCAGCTCGGCGCCATCCCCTTCGTGGTCATGAGCGCGAACAACGACCGTCCCATCATGCGCCGCATGCTCCAGCTCGGCGCGGATGCGTATCTGGTGAAACCCTTCAACGTCGACCAGTTGGTCATAACCGTGGAAAAGCTGCTCTCCGACAAGCTGCTCATCCTCCACAAGGAGAAGGAGCGCCTGGAGACGGAGCAGAAGCTGATCCTGGCCAGCATCACCTCGCTGTGCTGCGCGCTGGAGGCCCGCGATTCCTATACCAGGGGGCACTCGGAGGCGGTGTCGTACATCGCCACCAGGATCGCCATGGAAATGGGCATGAGCCAGGAGGAGGTCGACCTCGTGAAGCTTGGCGGCAAGCTGCACGACCTGGGAAAAATCGGCGTGGTGGACAGTGTTCTGCTCAAACCGGGCAAGCTCAGCGACGACGAGTTCGCCATCATCAAGCGCCACCCGGTGATCGGCGCCGATATCCTCAGGCCGGTGCCGAGCCTCGCCAAGATCCTCCCCATCGTGCTCCATCACCACGAGCGTTTCGACGGCAAGGGATACCCGAAAGGGCTCAAGGGCGAGGATAGCCCCCTGTGGGCCAGGATCACCGCCGTGGGCGACACCTATCACGCGCTCACGAGCGACCGTCCCTACCGAAAGGGCATGGACCGGGACAAGGCCCTCCAGATCATCGAGAGCGTGAGCGGAAGCCAGCTCTGTCCCGACTGCGTGGATGTCTTCCTCAAAATGGAGCTCTGGCTGGGGGATCACGGCGGTGAAGAGCCTATCCAGCCCGATCCCGGGGAGGAGAAGCCCTCCGGAGAGAATCTCATCGTGCTGCCCGAGAAACGGACCGCACGTACCCGCAAGTGAGGCTGACGGCGGGGGAATACATGCCCCACCCCTGACCCTGCCGTTGACCGCCAAGAAAGAATTTGCATTTGGCTTGCATTTTCACTATTAATCTATTCCATTGCGAAAACGATATCCTATCAGAGGTTGGAGGTATGAGGAGAGACATCGTTCACGAAGGATCAGAGCAGCTGACGTATGAGATCCGTGAGATCGTCGCTGTAGCGGATGTGTTGAGAAAATACGGGGTCCAGATCACCTGGGAGAACATCGGCGATCCCATTCAGAAGGGCGAGAAGCTTCCCCAGTGGATCAAGGACATCGTCATCGACCTCGTATCGAACGACAGGACCTATGGATACGTGGCCACCCAGGGCGTGCCGGAAACACGGGAGTTCCTCGCGCAGGAGGTGAACAGGCGCGGCGGTTATCAGATCACCAAAGACGACATCGTGTTCTTCAACGGCCTGGGCGATGCCGTTGCAAAGGTGTTCAACTTCATGAAACGCGAGGCGCGGGTCATCGGGCCCTCCCCGGCCTACTCGACCCACTCTTCCGCCGAGGCCGCCCACTCGGGCTACGAGCACCTCACCTACGAGCTGGACCCGAAAAACAACTGGCTTCCCGACCTGGAAGATCTCGAGAAGAAGATCAGATACAACGACTCCATCGCGGGGATCCTCATCATCAATCCCGACAACCCCACCGGCGCGGCGTACCCCCGGGAGATACTCGAGCAGATGGTGGATATCGCCCGGCGGTACCGGGTGTTCATGATCTGCGATGAGATATACGGCAATCTGGTCTACGACACCCACAAGACCGCCCCTTTAAGCGAGGTGATCGAGGAGATCCCGGGCATGGCGCTGCGGGGCATCTCCAAGGAGGTACCGTGGCCCGGATCCCGATGCGGGTGGATCGAGGTGTTCAACCAGGACAAGCTCAACTTCAAGCGCTACGTCAAGAGCCTGATAAACGCCAAGATGCTCGAGGTCTGCTCCACGAGCCTTCCCCAGTACGCCATACCCCGCATCCTGGGAGACCCCAGATACCCGGAGCACCTCGACCGGAGGCGGGCAATATACGCAGAGCGTGCCGAGGAGGCATGGAAATTCTTCTCCGACGTGCCGGGCGTGGTGGTCAACAAACCGCAGGGCGCCTTCTACATGACCGTGCTCTTCGACGACCACGTGCTGAACGACCGGCAGAGCCTCCCCATCCCGGACGCGAAAATCCGCAGGTTCATCGAAGACCGAGTCAAGGGCGTGGAGCCTGACAAGCGTTTCGTGTACTATCTCCTGGGCGCCACCGGTATCTGCGTGGTTCCCCTGACGGGATTCTGCTGCGAGAAACAGGGCTTCCGCCTGACCCTGCTGGAAACGGACGACGAAAAACGCACGTGGACGTGGCAGACCATCGCTGAGAGCATCAGGGCCTACCTCGACTCCACCACCAGGACGGAAGTTTCGTCCCGTTCCGCGTTCTAGCCCCCATGATCATGGGAGGCATGTAACCGGGTTCGACTGTTGCGGGTACGCCCGTGCAGCCAGGGGCCCGGGAAAGAGTGAGGGCGTTCCCTTTGAACGTGAGGATCTCACAGGAAAGAATCGAGTTTCAATCACTGGACCAGCCGATTGCCGGGGTACTCTTCCTGCCCGGGGATCAAGGCCTGTTTCCCGCGCTGGTGATCTCGCACGGCTACATGGATTTCAAGGAGAACTACTTTGAACTCTGCGGGTATCTTGCGCAACGCGGCATCGCATCACTGGTCATGGACATGCACGGCCACGGCGAGAGCGGCGGCGAGCGTTACCACATCCACCTGGACGAATGGATCGCCGATATCCAAGCAGCCCTGGATACGCTCCAGGCGCATCCGTCCATCGAACCGGAGTGCCTGGGCGCCTTCGGCCTTTCTTCGGGCGGTACGGCCGTCCTCGAAGCCGCCCTGGTAGACCCGAGGATACGGGCAGTTATCACCCTGGACGCCACGGTCAGACCGCTCTTGAGCGTGCCCGAGCGGATCGGCATGGGGTTCCTCTCCACGCTGGGGAGGATCAAGCGCTTCCTTACGGGCAGGGATCTGAGGATTTCCCTGGTCCGTGAGGTCGGCAAGGTGGAGGCCGCACACGATCCCGAGGTCAACGAACAGTGGCGCAGCAACCCCCGGGTCGTCGAGATGTGGTCATCGTTTCCCTTCCCCGGCTCCGAGGCATCGGTGGATGTGGATACTCTCACCCGGATTCACCGGATCGCGGTCCCGACACTCGTGCTCCACGGCGAACAGGACAGGGTTGACAGCCCTCAAACCGCGCACGTGCTCTTCGATGCCCTGACCTGTCCCAAGGAGCTGCACATCATTGAGGGTAACGGCCATCTCGGCCATCTGGACCGGAACAGAGATATGGTAATGGATCTGACCGCAGGCTGGGCACTGAGCCGTCTGAAGAGCTCTTGCAGGCCGCCCGGGGAATGCGCCTGCGGCTCATCCCGGAAAAGGAGTATGGAATGAAGGCAACCAGGAGACTGTCGATAACAGAGCTTCTCACGGCCATTTCCCTCGCGGGCGCCCTTATCTTCGCCGGATGCGAGGGCAGCGAGGCCAAGAGGGAGGTGGAAGAAACCGTCAAGGAGCTCAGCGGCGCCGGACTCGTCGATAAGGGCGAGAAGCTGAAACAGCAGATCAGGGATCTCAACGCCGAGGATGTCCGGAGGATACAGGAAGATCTTTCCCGGGGCGTCTACGAGGAGGAATAAAACATCCCCGGCGCAAGCAGCGGGGTATTGAAGGCCTTGTATGGGAAACAGGCCATTTGCAGCACGCCTGAACGGGAATCAACCCTGAAAGCGATTGAAGACCGATCCCGGAAGAACAGGAAAAGGCGGGATTGTCTGAGACAGATGTTTTCACTTGAGAATCGGATGAACTACTCGTTTTTCATGCGGCGCCGGGCATGGGAATGACGCACGGGTCGTTCCGGCCGCGATTGCCGTACGACTGGGAAAAACTATATAAGGAGGGGGTGCAATCATGGAGAATACCGATCGTGTGGTCTGGGTCACCGGCGCTTCATCGGGCATCGGGGAGGCCCTGGCATACGCATATAGCGAGAAAGGGGCACGCCTTGTCCTTTCCTCCCGCGATGAGGGGAGGCTCCGCGAGGTACAGAGCCGGTGTGCGGAACCCGGCAGGCATCTCGTGGTTCCTTTCGATCTCCGGGATACTCCGTCCGTTGGCACAAGATGCGCGGAGGTCCTCGAACATATGGGACATGTGGACATCCTGATCAACAACGGGGGCATTTCCCAGCGCAGCCTCGCCATGGAGACCCCCCTGGACGTGGACCGGATGATCATGGAAACGAATTTTTTCGGCACCATATCGCTGACCAAGGCGGTCCTCCCCTCCATGACGGAGCGGGGCTCGGGCCGTATTGTGGTCATCAGCAGCCTGGTCGGCAGGTTCGGCACCCCGCTGAGGTCGGCGTATTCCGCGTCGAAACACGCCCTGCACGGGTTTTTCGAGAGCCTGAGGTCCGAGGTGTGGGATCTGGGAATCGGGGTCACCCTGGTGTGCCCGGGTTTCATCCGGACCAACATCTCCGTCAATGCCCTCACCGGTGACGGCAGTCCCCAGGGAACCATGGACGAGGCCCAGGCACACGGCATGCCGCCGGATGCATGCGCGTGGAAGATCATCGCTGCCGTGGAGAAGGGAAAATCAGAAGTGTACATCGGGGGCAGGGAGCTGATGGGGGTATACATCAAGAGATTCGCGCCGGGATTGTTCGACCGCATCATCAGAAAGGCCAGAGTCACCTGAACCCGGCTCTCCTTAAGGAGAAGCGGCCCTTAATTTTCTCCCTTGTCGACCGATAATCACTATATGCCGCTTTTGAGCATTTGTCATGCACCGGGATATCTCACCGATGGTGTTGTTCTGTCTTCCGGCGCTTCCCCCAGGAGTGCAATCCGGATTTAAGGCCTCCGGGCCATACCGGAAAAAGACTGGGCACCCAGCCGGACAGGACCATTTTTCAGACAGGAACACGATATGGTGAAGCCCGGGAAGACGGGTTTTGGAATCATTTTTATTGAATGAAAGGATGGGTGAACTGATGAGCACGAGAGAGAAGGTGGCTGATTGCATCCGAAGCATGGATTCGGCGATGTTGATCCTGCCCATGGATATCAGCCGGATCGTTCTGATGGCCAGAAGTCACGATACGAACGCCGTTGAACTCGCCCGGTTTCTATCCGATCACCGGTCTCTGTCGGACAGGGTCCTGAAGATAGCCAAATCCCCCTGCTACGGCAGCTCCGGAGACATCGATTCCATGAGCAGCGCCATTATCCACATCGGATTTCATGAGATCGTCGCCATTGCCCTTGGCTCGGGTGTCTTTACCATGCTCGCCAGTGCGGGCAAAAGCTCCGGTATCGAACAGGACCGGATCTGGAAACACGCCATCGGGGTCAGCCTGGCAATGAAGCTCGCGGCGAAGAATGCCCGTACACCGGTCGACGGGTTCTCCATGCTCACGGGCCTGCTCCATGACATCGGGAAGCTCGTTTTCCACCTGTGCCTCCCCCGTGAGTATCATGAGGTTCTCCAGCACCATCAGGCAGAGGCCGTGTCTCTCCACTCGGCGGAGAGACAACTTCTGGGCATCGACCATGGCGAGGCGGCATACCGGCTGCTCATGCGGTGGAATCTCCCCGATTCCGTCTGCATGCCCGTCCGCTATCATCACAACCTGATCCAGTGCCCTTTCGAACACCTTCATCAGACCATGATCCTGCATCTTGCAGACTACCTCGCCCTCCGGGCAGGTATAGGCTACAGCGGAAACATCATCCCGGAAATCAGCACGGAAGTAATAACCGCGATGGGCCTTTCGAAAACACGGGTGGATGAGCTCACAGAACAGGTAAAAACCATGCGCGACCAGGTAGAAGATTTCCTCGAAGCGCTTTCGTAAAGGAAGAAGGAGAAATATTTCTGATGGAAAAAATCGTGGTGATCGGTGCAGGCAATGTGGGAACATCTTCTGCCGCGGCCATGGCCGGTGGAAAACTGGGAGACATCTTTCTCTACGATATCCTTGACAATCTCGCGGCCGGCCGGGCCATGGACATCAATCATGCGTCCCCTGTCCTCCATACGGACTGCCTGGTGACAGGGAGCCATTCCCCCGAGGTGCTCTCCGGGGCCGATGTGGTGGTCGTCACTGCGGGCGTTGCCAGGCACGCCGGCATGGCCCGCCTCGATCTCCTCAGGCAGAACCTTCAGGTGATGACCGGCGTATCGGACCTTGTGATGAAATTCTGCCCCCATGCCAGGGTGCTGGTGGTGACCAATCCCGTCGATGTCCTCACCTGGTATCTCAGGTGCCTGCATCCGGACATGAACGTCTTCGGACTGGGGTGCTCTCTGGATACGATCCGCTTCAGGCACTTCATTGCCGAGGCTGCAGGGGTTTCCGTTGACTGCGTTCAGGGAATGGTGATCGGTGCCCATACCGACGACATGGTCCCGCTGGTGAGCCGCGCCACGGTCAGCGGCATCCCGCTCAAGGACATGGTGAGCGGTGAGGTCCTTGATGCCGTCAGTCAAGGCACCCGGGCGGCGGGTACGCTCATCGTGGACATGCTCCGGCATCACAGCGGATTCTATGCGGCTTCCCAGGTGGTTTCCAGGATCGTGGAGGCAATAGTGCTCGACCGCCGGGAGATCTTTCCTTTCAGTGTCGTGTGCACCGGAGAATACGGCTATGACAAGATCCCCCTCGCGCTGCCGGCTGTCATCGGCCGCCGGGGCATCCACCGCATCCTCGAGATCGATCTCGATCCCGACGAACGCCGGGGACTGGACCGGTGCGCATCCGCGATGGACGAGGTGATCCGCGGCCTTTCCTAGCCGCTTCCCCGCCCGTTTGCCTCTTGCCTGTACGAGCAGATGATAATAGACTCTTCTCCTGCCATGAATCCTGCACAAGAGGAGGAGAACGATCATGGAGCTCTTTGAGAAACAGACCATTGGCGGCCTTACCCTGGCGAACCGTCTGGTGAAGTCCGCCACCCTGGAGAATATGGCGACCCCGGACGGCCTGCCGACCCGGCAAACGGCGCGCTTTTACGATCGGCTGGCCCGGGGTGAGTCCGGCCTTATCATCACCGGCTATGCCTATGTCCATCCGTCGGGACGCTCCTATCCCCTTCAGCACCGCGCTGACAGCGACGCCATGATCGAATGCTGGCGCCCCGTCGTGGATGCGGTTCACGAGCACGGCAGCAGGATCGCCCTTCAGATCGTTCACGGAGGAAGACAGTGCAGGCCCGGCCGTGACGGACAGACCCTGCTGGCCCCCTCCCGGGTCCCCAACCTGGTCTATTTCTCGCTGCCCCGAAAAATGACCATCGACGAGATCACCCGGACCATCCGGGACTTCGGCGCCGCAGCCGGCAGGGCCCGAGAGGCGGGTTTCGATGCGGTTCAGATCCATGCGGCCCACGGGTATCTCATCTCGGGCTTTCTCTCGCCGCTGACCAACCGCCGCAGGGACGAATGGGGAGGCGATCCGGAGCGGAGATCCCGGTTCCTCACCGAGGTCTTCCGCGCGGTCCGTTCCACGGTGGGAGACGATTTTCCGGTCCTGGCAAAGATGAACATCCACGACTTCGCCCCCTTCGGGCTGACCCCTGCAGGCAGCTTTCCCGCGGCACGCAGACTCGCGCGGCTCGGTCTGGACGCCCTGGAGATCAGCGGCGGGCTCATGGAAAACCCCCTGGCAATGAGCAGGGGCGACGCACCCACCGAGGTCCTCAATCGGGGCAGGAGACTGCCCGCGCGGGTATACTTCTCGTCGTGCCTGGCCTTCATGAGGCTTTTCCTGCCCTTCCGCGAGAACTATTTCCAGGACTATGCCGCCAGGCTCAAACCCGACCTCCCCATCCCGCTCATCCTCGTGGGAGGAGTGAGAAGCGTCCGCGGGGCCGGGCAGGTTCTCCGCTCAGGCACTGCCGACCTCGTCTCGCTGGCCCGTCCGCTGATCAGGGAACCCGGTCTGCCGAAGAAGTGGCGAGAGGGAACCGCCGAGCGGGCAAGCTGCACCTCGTGCAATCGATGCCTGGGAGAAGTCGAGCAGGGGGGCAGGCTCGCCTGCTACCGGGACACGGGCAGCCGCCGTCCGTGACTCCGTGGTCCCATGTCGTCCTCCTTATCCGAAGAAGGACCCGGGTACCACAGATATCGCCTGTACCCGGGAAATGAATCATGCTATGAATGATCCCCGCCGGATCCGCCGGACAGCCCTGGTCAATGGGAAGGCCCTTTCCTTAAGAGATGCGGGCCCGGGGATTCTCAAGGCCGGATGAAATCCCTGCCCCTCACCGCGGACCCCTGGCGGAAAAACCCGTGCAGCACAGAGCTCGGCAGAGAGCAAACCAAAAACGGGAGGCTACACGATGAAGAGAAAACCCATTCACTTTTCGGAGGTTCTTGTCCAGGCTCACTCCATCTGGTCGCGCCAGTGGCTCATACTCACCTGCGGCGATTTCGAATCAGGCATGTTCAATTCCATGACCGTGGGATGGGGGAGCTTCGGAACCATGTGGAATGTCCCCATGGCACAGGTGGTGGTCCGCCCGACCAGGTACACCTATCAGTTCATGGAGCAATACGACACCTTCACCCTGTGCGCCCTGGGAAAAAAGTACCGCGACGCGCAGAAGATTCTTGGCAGCCGCTCGGGCAGGGACGGAGACAAGATATCCGAGGCAGGGCTGACCCCCATACCCTCGTCCAGGATCGCTGCGCCGGGTTTTGCCGAGGCTCAGCTCATCGTGGAGCTCAAGAAAATCTACTGGGACGACTTCAAGCCCGGCCATTTCCTGGATCCTTCCATCGAGAAGCAGTATCCGCTCAAGGACTACCACCGGATGTACTTCGGGGAGGTACTTGCCATCTCCGGAACAGAGTCGTATTCAATTATCTAGCAGTGCACATCGCCGATCGCGGCCGGGAGAGAATGATGGATCGATCGAGGAAACACGGGAAGTTTGCGTCTGCCGCTATTTCGCGTGTAACGGCTCCGGCCGGCCATTGAAAGGGGGCGTCTCCATGCTCGAGGTTCGATGGCTCGGCTGTGCAGGACTCGAACTGGCAATAAATTCAAAGGTCGTCCTGATCGACCCGTATCTCTCCAGGCCGGGCATACTCAAGATCCTTTTCAGCCGGCTCGCTCCAGCCCACGATCTCGTCCATTCCTACACGGCGAGGCTTGCCGGAAGGGTTTCCGCCGTGATCTGCGGGCACACCCACTTCGACCACGCCCTCGACATCCCCGAGATCGCCCGCTCCCTGGGCTGCAGGACAGTGGGAAGCGGCAGCCTGAAAACCCTTCTGGACATCTCCGGGGTATCGACCGAAACGCTCGTCTGCTCCGGCAACGAACGGATCGAGCTCGACCATGACATCAGGGTACAGATGATCCCCTCACGGCACGGACGCGTCTTTCTGGGGAGGACGCCCTGTCAGGGCGAGATCGACCCGTCGTGGACACCGCCGCTCAAGGCGAGCCAGTACCGGCTCGGCACCATGTTCATGCCCAAGATCGAAGTGGGGGATGTAACCCTGATTCATGCAGGCAGCGCAGGCTTCATCGAGTCCGAGCTCGACGGCCACCGGTGCGATGTGCTCTTCATGTGCGTGCCCGGATGGAAGAGCGTGCCCGACTATACCACACGCATGGTGAATATCCTCAGGCCCGAGGTGATCATTCCGTTTCACTTCGACGACTTCACCCGCCGCCTGCCCCTGTCCGGAAAAGTCCGCATGCTTCCCACCATCGACCTTCAGGGCTTCGTTGATCGCGTCCACAAATATTCGCCCGGCGCAGTGATCCGCATCCCCAGGACCAACGAGGTGATGCGGTTTTAGATCCGGCGGCATGGGGAATTCTCTGCTTTTCCGGTCTTTCCCCGGGTCCTATCAGGGGGCGCCCACCGGCGTTCCGATCGGCCGGTCCTGCCCGGGTCCGGGAGGAGCGGCTTCGGACAGCCGGCCCTGGCTCAGGAAAACCCCGGCAAAGACCAAAAACGATGCCGAATACTGCACGAGGGTGAACCGTTCCCCGAGAATCAGCCACCCCAGAAACACGGTGAACACAGGGATGAGATTCACGAATGCCGATGCCTGGCTCGCAGGGACACGGCTCACACCGAAATTGTACAGTCCGTAGGCACCCAGGGTGACAAAGATCCCGAGATAGATGATGCTGAAAAACGGAACAGGGGCGAATTCTGTGGGCGCAGTGGTCCCCGACATCAGCAGGACGGGCAGATAAAAAACACTGCCCGCGCATGCCTGGAGGGCGGTGAGGAAAAAGGGGCGATAGCGCTCGGTGAGCTTCTTGAGGGTGACAGTATATGCCGTAGCGCAGGCCATGGCCAGAACCTCCAGAAGATTCCCCCAGGCCGGGTGAGGTGCTTGCTCCGACGGCGCTCCGCCGGCGCTGAGCAGGCACACCCCGGAAATCGCGACAAAGAATCCCGCCAGGGTCTTTCGCGTCACCCGCTCGCGGAGAAATATCGCGGCCGCCACGGCCACCATGAGCGGCAGTATCGCGGTGACCATCCCGGCCTGTGACGCCGAGGTATTCTCCAGGGCCTTGGCCTCGAAGAGAAAGTACAGGCATGGCTCGCACAGGATCATGAACCCGATATACTTCAGGTCTCCTTTTCGCCACACATTGCCCTTCATCGCCCTGACGAGGAACAGGGAGGCCAGGCTTCCCACCGCCATTCTTCCGAAAATAACGACCAGGGGGTCGTACGCCTCGAAGGCGAGTTTCAGGGCGATGAAAGAGCTGGCCCAGAGTATCATGGCCAGGACGAGGCCGATCACGGGCAACAGGGATGTCTTCCGGTTCATGGTGAGTTCTCTCGCTTTGACCCTCTCATCGATTGGCCTTGATCACATATCACCGGCATAGGGGATTTGGGAACAGAAAAATCTTCTGCCTGATCCATGATATCGCCGGCTGCCCGCCCGGTATGCCGGGAAAAAAAGGTGGAAACATGAGCTCCTTGATTATACAATGAGTTCTATGGTTGCGGAAAAGGGGTTGTGTCTCGAGCCCGGCTCATGGGATGTCCGGACGGTCGTATCCGCCCTCCCGCCAGGGCGGCGGAGAGAAAATTCATCTCGAGCGAGGCTCTTCGTGGCATCATCTTAAATGAATTTTTGAAGGAGGCAAGGCATATGTATTTCTGTCCGAAATGCGGAACCAGGCTGACGGAAAAAAGCATCGAGGGAAGGCTGAAAAAGGCGTGCCCTTCCGGCGGGTGCGATTATGTGTTCTGGGACAATCCGATCCCGGTTGTGGCCGCGGTAGTGGAGCATGACGAGAAGATCGTGCTGGTACGCAACAAAGGATGGCCGGAGAAGATGTTCGGTCTGGTCTCGGGTTTTCTGGAACGGGGGGAATCGCCCGGTGACGCGGTCCTGAGAGAGATCACGGAAGAGCTGGGCATCAAGGGGGAGATCGAGGATTTCATCGGGATCTACCCCTTCTTCGAGATGAACCAGCTGCTCCTCGTGTTCCACGTTTCAGCCCGGGGAGAGATCTCACTGGGAGACGAGCTGGAGGAGTTCCGCCGGGTGGCTCCCGAGAAGCTGGTTCCCTGGCCCATAGGCACCGGGCCCGCGGTGCGCGACTGGCTCGTGAGAAAAGGGCTCTTAGCGCCGTGAAAAGGTCCCGGCCGGTCCCCTGCGAGAGGCGCCTCTTCACCCTGTTTCCGCACTTCCCGGGTCATGTTTGCCCTTGAGGAGCATAGCGGAAATATGAGAAAGGTTGTTCATACGTTCATAGACACATAAGACAAGGAGGCTGTTGTGAAAAAGATGACCATATTCTCATCCATTCTATTCTTCGGACTCGTCCCGCCGGCGGCCGCTGATTCCGGCAAACCCGTGGTCCGGCTCGAAACCACCAGGGGGAACATCGTGCTGGAGCTCGACAGGGAAAAAGCGCCCAAAACCGTTGACAACTTTCTCGCACTGGTCGAATCGGGATTCTACAAAGGCACCATCTTTCACCGGGTCATCAAGGGCTTCATGGTCCAGGGAGGAGGACTCACCGAGGACATGAACCAGAAGCCGACCGGGGCTCCCATCCCGAACGAGGCGGACAATTCCCTGAAGAACGTCCGGGGCAGCATTGCCATGGCACGCACCCAGGACCCCCACTCAGCCACCTCCCAGTTCTTTATCAACACGGTTGACAATGCGTTCCTCAACCACAGCTCGAAGACCTTAAGCGGATGGGGATACTGCGTGTTCGGCCGTGTGGTGGAAGGAATGGACGTGGTGGACGCCATCGAGGCTTCCCCCACCACGACACAGGGAATGTACACCGACGTGCCCGTGGAGCCCATCGTGATCAACGAGGCCTCGGTGGTTCCGGCTCCCTGAACGGAGCGTCTTCCTCTGCCGGCCAGGAGGGAGCGTTTTCATGAAGCTCCCTGCAACAGAGGCCGGGCATCGCACCGGTTTTAACGGGTACGGGCGATCGTTCCGTCCGACGGGGAGGTTCCGGATACGGACTTCCGGGAGAGCCTTTACAGGGAGGCATCGTGATAAGCCCCCCGATATGAGAGGTGGCGAGTGAACATTACCGAGAAAAAGTCCGTGGTTTCCTGGGCGCTGTACGACTGGGCGAACTCGGCCTTTGCCACCACCGTCATCGCGGGGTTTTTCCCCCTCTTCTTCAAGCAGTACTGGAGCGCGGGCGTGGATACGGCGGTGAGCACGGCTCGGCTCGGTCTTGCCAACTCGCTTGCCGGTGTGGTCATTGCCCTGGGCGCTCCGGTTCTGGGTGCGATCGCAGACCGGGGAACCTCGCGCAAGCGCTTCCTGATCTTCTTCGCTTTGATGGGCGTGACAGCCACATCGTCCCTGGCCCTAGTTTCATCGGGAGCCTGGGTGACCGCGGTATGGCTCTACCTCTTCGCGTCCATCGGGTTCTCCGGCGGCAATGTCTTCTACGACTCCCTGCTTCCCGGGGTCGCTCCGAAAAACCGGGAGCATTTCGTGTCCGCACTGGGCTTTGCCCTAGGATACCTGGGCGGGGGCGTGCTCTTTGCCCTCAACGTGTGGATGACGCTTCGTCCGTCCTCTTTTGGATTCGCCGATTCCGCCCAGGCCGTACGCTTTTCCTTCCTGAGCGCGGGCATATGGTGGGCTCTCTTCGCCGTGCCGCTCATGATGTTCGTGAGGGAGCCAGGCGCTCCCGGCAGGACCGCGCGCGGCGCGGGTATGGTCAGGGAGGGGATCGCGCAGCTCGGGCAAACCTTCCGGGAGATCAGGCACCACAAGGTGATCTTTCTCTTTCTCGCTGCATACTGGCTCTACATCGACGGTGTTGACACGATCATCCGGATGGCGGTGGATTACGGGCTCTCTTTAGGGTTCCAGGCAGGTGATCTCATCCTGGCGCTGCTCATCACCCAGTTCGTGGGCTTCCCCTGCGCCCTCGCCTTCGGCCTGCTCGGGCAGAGGATCGGGGCGAAGCGGGCCATCCTGGCGGCCATTGGTGTCTATCTCATCGTCTCGGTCTGGGGGGCCTTTATCCGGAGCAAGGCGGAATTCTATGCACTTGCGATCGTCATCGGTTTTGTGCAGGGCGGCGTCCAGGCCCTGTCCCGCTCCTTCTACTCCCGCATCATCCCAGAGGGCAGGTCGGCCGAGTATTTCGGGTTCTACAACATGCTGGGCAAGTTCGCAGCCATCATCGGGCCGGTCCTCGTAGGGCTGACCGGCCTGCTGGCCAGGTCCATGGGCGCAGGCGGTACCCTGGCCTCCAGGCTCAGCATCGTGTCCCTTTCAGTTCTCTTCCTCTCGGGCGGCGTCCTCCTGCTCTTCGTGGACGAGGATCAGGGCAGGCGGGAGGCGGCCCGTCTCGCGTCACACGATCAGGGGGCGTGCGTACCATGAGCGTCCATGTCCTGATCGTCGATGCCCTGAACCTCATCCGCCGGGTGGATGCGGCGCGGAGGGACCATACAGCGGGGAGCGGCACCGGGTCGTCCATCGATGCCTGTGTGCAGTCGCTCGCGCGCGCGTTGAACGAATGCGCACCCAGCCATGCTGTGTGTGTGTTCGAGGGAAAGGGGTCGAGTTTCAGGGCAGCGTTGTATCCGGGATACAAGGCAGGCCGTACACCCATGCCCGTTGACCTCGAAGAAAGCCTCCCTGCGATCAGGGAGGCGTTTCTCGGCATAGGAGTGCGGTCCATCGAGGTGGATGCCGTTGAGGCGGATGACGTCATCGCGACGCTCGCCACGAAGATCGAGGCAGGAAAGCTCCGCGCGACCATTCTCTCCACGGACAAGATATTCCTGCAGCTTCTCTCGGACCGCATCCGCGTCAGGGATCACTTCGGAAAAAAGGAGCTCGACCAAGCCTACGTGGTCGAGAAGTTCCAGGTTCGCAGCACCCAGCTTGCCGACCTGCTCGCCCTGGCGGGAGACCCCACGAACAGCATCCCGGGTGTTCCGTCCGTCGGCAGGAAAACCGCCGCCGGGCTCCTGCAGGAATACGGCACCCTGGAAAACATCCTTGCCAACGCCCCGCAGATCAAGGGCAGGCTGGGCCGGATCATTGCTGAGCACAAGGACGATGCACTCGTATTCCGGAGGCTCATGCTCCTGAAGAAGGATATCAACCTGGGACTCAACCTCATGGATTTCCGCCTCGGCCGCTGAACCGGGAGGCGCTTCCCTTTTCGTGTATCGCCCGGGGAAATAGGCTCTGGGGGGCTCTGAATGGTACGGGTCTTTAAAGAGCACGCCTTTCGGCCCTCTTCCGCACCACGCCCGGTCGAAAATCCGGCCCTTCGTTTATGAAGTCCTCACAAAGCGGACCCGGAAGGAGGATTGGACCCGTATCAAGGGACGGTTCGCCTACAGGATGGTCCGCTTGCCGTTATAGCGTTCCTTATCGTAATATTTGTCCACGTCCACGGTCTTGATCCGGTTGATGATCTCCTTCATGGGCACCGAGGTGATCTCGCCGTGGGAATAGCTCACCATTCTCCCGAAATCCTCGCTTACGATCATGTCCACAGCGGCGATGCCGAACCAGCGGGCCATGAGCCTGTCGCGGGCGGAGGGAACCCCTCCGCGCTGGAGATGGCTCAGGATGACGAACCTGGATTCGAAGCCGGTGTTGCGCTGGATCTGGTCGGAGAGAAACGCCGCGATTCCCCCCAGTGTCCGGTGACCGAAATCATCCAGCCGCTCATCCTTGCAGAATTCACCCTCCCCCTTCAGGCAGGCGCCTTCTGAGACCACCACGATGCTGTACTGGACCTCCCGGCCCTTTCTCACCTGCAGGAGGTCGAACACCCGCTCCAGTTCGAAGGGCTGCTCCGGGAGGAGGATGATGTACGCCCCGCTGCTCTCACCGCCCTGCAGGGCGAGCCACCCCGCGTGCCTGCCCATGGTCTCGACCACGAAGATCCGGTTGTGCGATCCGGCCGTGGTCCGGAGCCGGTCGATCTCCTCGGTGATGACGTTCAGTGCCGAGTCGTAGCCCAGGGAATAATCCGTTCCCACCAGATCGCCGTCAATGGTCTTGGGGATGCCGATGGTCTTGACTCCGCGCCGGTAAAGCTTGTAGGCCACGCCCAGGGTGTCTTCGCCGCCGATGGCCACCACCACGTCGATGCCCAGCTTCCGGATATTTTCGATCACGACGTCCGAGCGGTCGTTTTTGGGATTGAACGGATTGGTGCGCGAGGTTCCCAGATTTGTCCCGCCGTAGCGGTCCCATGTGCGGACCTTCTCCTCGTCCAGGGGCTCAAAAAAACGTTTTTTGCTGTCCTCATCGTCCGGGTTCACGTTCACGAGTCCCTTCCATCCTTCCCGAACGCCGATCACCTCGAATTTCATCGAGCGATGCTCCGCCAGGAGAGGATCCAGTGCCGTCTTCACCACCCACTTGATCGCCCCGTTCAGTCCGGGACAGTCACCTCCGCCGGTTAGAACAGCAATCTTTGTCGTCATGAACTCCCCCTTCTCCTTTCATTTGTAGTCTTCACACGCAATGCATATCTTACATTATGATATTCTGTTTGATCATCTCGGCAAGTCGATGCTAAATATTGAACCCTCTGATACCAGGAGGTTTTGGATATGAAGATGATCTTCCACGAGGATTTCTACCGGACGTACACTTCCGATCCTGCGGCGGACGAAGGCCGGATGGAGGCAGTGGTGGAGGTCGTCGGACCCCACGTGGAGTTCGTCACCGCCCGTCCCGCCCCATTGGAGGATATCGCGGCGGTCCATACCCGGGACCACATCGATCAGGTCAGGCGTCAGGGACTCTACGAGATCGCAAGCCTCGCCGCAGGCGGGGCGATCCAGGCGGCGACGATCGGCCTGAACGAGCCCTGCTTCGGTCTTATCCGGCCCCCGGGGCACCATGCCTCGGCAGGCTCCTCGTGGGGATTCTGCTATTACAACAACATGGCCGTGGCCCTGACGCACCTGAAAAGCAAAGGCATGATCGACACGGCGTTCGTGCTGGATTTCGACCTCCACTTCGGCGACGGCACGGTGAACATCCTGGGCAGGAAGGACTATGTGACTATCTATAATCCCGAAGAACCCGACCGCTTCTCCTACATGAACCGGGTCCTGGAAGAGTTGGAGCGCTGCACCGCGGATATTATCGGGATCTCGGCCGGGTTCGACAACCACCTCCAGGACTGGGGCGGCACGCTGGCCACCGAGGATTATCAGGAAATGGGGCGGGCCGTCAGAGAGGCCGGTGCAAAAAGCTCGGGCGGGTGCTTCGCCATCCTCGAAGGGGGATACAACCACCGGGTTCTGGGCCACAATGTCCTTGCCCTGATCCGGGGGCTTTCCGGTCAGTGAGGGCGGAAAACGCGCCACGCGCGCCTCGGCCGCCGGCGCTTCTCCGGTATGCATGGCGTCCCGGCTCTTCCCTGCCCGCGGTGCAGGCTCTTCGGGCAAGGATGGCTCCTCCCGCCGGCAATGGCCTTAAGCGCACATGTTTCACCAGGATTTCAGCGAGAGGATGCCTTCACCGATAGGGTGATCACAAAGCTGGAGGAATCCGGATATCGTGAAAAGACTCCGAGGTGGAGAGAGGCAATGAAAGGCATTGGCAGCTTTCGGCAGTCTAAAGGATACGTGCTTTAAGGGGGGAAAGAAAACATGCAGGGAATATGGTATCTGAATGAACAATCCCTGTTTCTGAGGTTCGGCATCGCGCTGCTCGTCGGCATCCTCGTGGGCATGCAGCGGGAGTATGCCTTTGGCGAGCCGGAAAAGGAGCATGCCGCGGGTGTCCGCACCTTCGCGCTCATGGGGCTCATCGGCTGTGCATCGGCACTCGCGTCGGACTATCTCAGCTCTCCCTGGCCCTTCGTAGCCGTTCTCCTCGTGCTCGGCGCGTTCTTCTCCGTTACGTACTTCGTAGACGCATGGAAAGGACAGGCGGGCCTCACCACGGAGGTGTCGGCCCTGATAACCGTCCTGATCGGAGCACTGGTCTATTGGGGAAAGATCAAGCTCGGCATCGCCCTGGGTGTGACCACCACGGTTCTGCTCTCCATCAAGCCCGAGATGCACCGGTTCGTACGTCGTATGACCCGGGCCGACCTCTATGCGGCGCTCAAGTTCGCGGTCATCACCGCCATCGTACTGCCCATCCTGCCGAACGAGAACTTCGGACCGCCGCCGTTCGATGTCTTCAACCCCTTTGTCATCTGGCTCCTGGTGGTCTTTATCTCGGGCATCAACTTCGTGGGGTATATCCTCATCCAGATACTGGGCGCTCAGAAGGGAATGGGGCTGACCGGGTTTCTGGGGGGAATCGCGTCCAGCACGGCCGTCACGCTGGGCATAACGCAGCAGAGCAGGCGGGAGCACGGCCTGGCCCGCCCGTTTGCCATGGCCCTGCTCATCGCCTGGACCGTGATGTTCGCCCGGCTCATCGTCATCGTGGCAGTGCTGAACCGGGACCTTGCCGCCCTGCTCTGGCGCCCGCTGATCGTCCCGGTCCTGGTGGGCGCCGCGTACGCGTCGTTTCTCTTTGTCCTGCACAGGAGCGAGCGCACGCCGGAAATGAAGATCAAAAACCCGTTCGAGCTCTGGCCTGCCATCACCTTCGGGGCCATGTTCACCCTGATCCTCTTTGCGGCGCAGGCGGCGCAGATCTACTTCGGCGACAGCGGCATCTATATCACCAGCTTTGTCACCGGGCTTGCGGATGTCGACGCCATAACACTCTCCCTGGCGGAGCTGAGCCACACGACATCCGGGATCGCACCCGCCACGGCGGCCAGGGCGGTCGTGTTCGCGACCCTGGCCAACACCCTGCTCAAGGGAGTGTTTGTCTTCGCCATCGGCTCGCCCGGCCTCAGGCGAACGATCCTGCCCGGGTTTCTCTTTCTCACGGGTTCGGTGGTCATCGCGGTGTTCCTGACCTGATCGGAACCGGCAGGAGACGCCGGACAGCAGGGAGCCTGATTGAAAAATTCCATTTGTTCCGGTATCATATCATCCGGTGCCTAACCCTAACTACGTGCGCATTGCCTGAGAAAGGCGGAGGAGGCGGTCATGAAGGTAAGCAGTGTCGGTCAAATGCGGGAAATGGACGGCTCGGCCGTTACGACCTATGGAATCGCCGAACCCCTCCTGATGGAAAACGCCGGACTGGCAGCGTGCACGGTCCTGGAAAGAGAGATCGGTCTCCGGGGAAAGACCTTTCTCGTCTTCTGCGGCGGGGGCAACAACGGGGGAGACGGATTCGTGGTGGCGAGAAAGATCCACTCGATGGGCGGTACGCCCCTGGTGTTCATCCTGAGCGATCGCGGCAAGTACCGGGGTCCGGCAAAGGCCAACCTGGATATCCTGTCGAGGCTGCCCATAACGGTTGCCGTGCTCGGTTCTCCTCAGGACGCCCTCGATGCGCTTTCCCGGTGTGACGGGGTTGTCGACGCCATGCTCGGCACCGGCATCGACCGGGAGGTGACCGGCCTCTACGCAGCGGTCATCGAGGAGGTCAACGAGAGCGGAAGGCCCGTGCTCAGCCTCGACATTCCATCCGGGGTCAACGGCGATACCGGCAGGATCATGGGCTGTGCAATAGCGGCGGATTTTACCGTGACCTTCGGACTCCCCAAGATCGGCAACCTGCTCATGCCGGGCTATGCCCTGTGCGGCCGGCTCTTCGTCAGTCACATCTCGTTTCCGCCCGAGCTCTACGACGACGATTCCATCAAAACAGCGGTCAACGACCCGCCTGCCCTTCCCCCCCGCAATCCCGCGGGGTATAAGACAAGCTTCGGAAAGGCCCTCTTCATTGCGGGCGCGGCGGGCTACTACGGGGCGCCCTACCTCTGTGCAATGTCCTTTCTCAAGGCCGGCGGGGGCTACTCCTGTCTGGCATGCCCCGAAAGCATCGTCCCCTTCATCGCCTCCAAGGGCAGCGAGATCGTATTCTTTCCCCAGAAGCAGACCACAGACGGGAGCATTTCATACGAAAACAAGGAAGACCTGATAGCACTGTCACAGGACATGGACGTCGTGATCATCGGACCCGGCCTTTCCCTGAACCAGGAGACCGCCCAGCTCGCGCGGGAACTGACCGCCGCGATCGACAAGCCCGTGCTCGTCGATGCCGACGGCATCACCGCCCTGAGCAGGGATATCGACATCCTGAAGCGCAGATCTCCCACCGTGCTCACGCCCCATCTGGGCGAGATGGCGAGGCTCACCGGTTTTGACACGGCCCGGATCGATGCGGACAAGACAGGGGTGCTGACGGAAACGTGCAGGGATCTGGGTTCCATCGTCGTGCTCAAGGGTGCCAATTCTCTCATCGGGTATCCTGACAGCCGCGTGCTCATCAACGTGAGCGGCAACTGCGGAATGGCGACCGCTGGTTCGGGAGACGTGCTCACCGGCGCCATAGCCGCCATGATGGGCCTGGGGCTCGATATCGAATCCGCCGTTGCCAAGGGGGTGTTCATTCACGGAGCAGCGGGCGATATCGCGGCAGCGGACTCGGGCCAGGACGGCATGACCGCGCAGGATATCCTCGAACATCTTCCCGGAGCGCTCCAGATGGACCGCGAGGGCGGTTTCCGGGATCTCTATCCCGGAATCGACCTGGTATAGGCAACGGGGCCGGGGAAAATGAGCACTTGAATCCTTGCGCCCGGGATTGATACAATGATACACGGTTTCACGGGCTCATCGCCGTATTCATGGCAGATCATCGGGGAATGCAGTTGTCATCCTGCGAATAAGCCATGCGCGGCATGATCTGCCCGTATGTGATCCTGCAGGGGCTCGGATTGAAAGTCCAGCCGCAGGCTTCGTTTCTCTCGCGCCGATTCGGGTGGCATCAGGGGGCACCCGCCGATGTTCCTGATGTTCTCCGGCTTGCGGGGGCTACCTGACAAAGTGTTAATATTGGAGGCTGCTATGATGTTACGTGATCATATCCAGAAACAGGGGGAGGTTCTTTTCCGATACCGGGGTTACGTGCCCCTTTTCCTGGTTCCTGCGATATTCTTCGTCCTGCAGGATTCCGAGTGGATAGAAAACCGGTTTGGGGATTTCGTCGATGATGTATACGACTGGTGCTGCTTTGGAATCAGCGTAGCAGGTGTCGGACTGAGGGCGGCAACCGTGGGCTATGTTTCCCGGCGGACATCCGGCCGCAACACGAAAAAGGGCCAGGTGGCGGACGAGCTGAACACGACGGGGATGTACTCGATCGTTCGCCACCCGCTCTTTCTCGCCAACATGATCATCATGGCCGGGTTTCTGCTCGCCACCGGGAGCATATGGCTGATTGCAATTTGCCTGCTGGCCTGTTGCCTGCATTACGAGCGGATCGCCTGCGCTGAAGAGTCTTTTCTGATGGAGAGATTTGGCGCACGATACCGGGCATGGGCGGACAGGACCCCGGCGTTCCTCCCCCGGGCATCCCTCTGGGCGCCTCCCACCCGCGGGTTCTGCTGGAGGACCGCCCTGAAGCGGGAGTATCTCACCGCGTTCGGGATGATCGTGGCGTTCACCCTGCTGGACTATGCAGAGGACCTGCTGGCGCTGGGCCGCGTGGAACTCGAGGCCGAGACGACAATCCTCTTTGCCTGTGCCTTCTTTGCATTCCTGCTGATACGGTTTCTGCGCAAAAAAACCCGGCTGCTCCATATTGCCGGACGATGAGCACGCCCGCCGGGGCGGCGGCGGGCTCGGCGGAGCGACCCCTGGATGAATGCAGGCCGGCTTTTTTTAAAGGTTGATACGCAAGGCCATGGCTGGGGCAAGACCGGCAACCCCGGATGTCAGGGTTGTCCCATGCTGCGCATGCACTGAAAAACAGGATGATCACCCCGTCCGCCAGGATGTTCGCGGTCTTAAGCCTCCCCCTTTCGATCATTTTTTCATTTTTTTCTCATGATAGCCGTCCGGCCGGACGATAAGAGAGGTAACGAAAAAAATACTCTCTTCATAACAGCCAAGATGCTTTGTGCTTCTTGGTTTTTTTTTGCCACGACATCGATCTTTTTTCAAAGCCGCCGATACCGTACAAGCCCGTTGTCAAGATCCCGCAGGAACATTTTCCCGTCAAGACCGTCTCCGGAGCTTTCCCGGACCACCCATGCTATTGAGATCACTCATTCAAGGGGGATTATGTGTCTGAGAAGGCACTGATTCCCAAGCCAGAGGGCCGGAGGATCGGGCACTGCCCTTAGTTCGACCATTGTCCTGAAGAAAGGAATCTTATGGTATCGCAGCGGTATTTCAATGGGATGCATATGAGGATAAACAAAGCCCCCACCCCGAGGGATACGATTTTTTACATCCTTGGACTGGGCGAGTCGGGCCTGTGCCTCGAAAGCATCATGAACCACCCATTCCTTAAAGGATTCACCCACCTTTCAGCCGACCTGCCCGGTTACGGCAAGAGCCCGTGGCCCGATGAACCCTTGAGCTTTTCCCGGTATGCGGATCTGCTGGAAAAACACCTCGTTCTGCTGAATACCGGACGTGTCGTCCTCGTCGGGCATTCCATGGGCGGCGTTATCGGCACCCTGCTCTGCGAGCGTCATCCCGAACGCGTGCGGCTGTTCATCGATGTGGAGGGAAACGTCTCCCTTGAAGATTGCACCTTCAGCTGCATCATAGCGGCCCACGGCTTCGATGAATTCATGGGGAGCGAGTTCGGCCGGCTCCGCGACGAGATCTATGAAAGGGGCAACCGTGAGCGGGCACTGAGGTTGTATCATGCCGGACTCCTCATGTGCGACCCCCGGTCGATTTACATGAACAGCCTCGAGCTCGTGAATCTTTCTGAAAGCGAGGAGCTTGCCGGGAGACTCGGGGCACTGATGATCCCGGCTTCATATGTCTGGGGCGATCCGGGCGGAACAGGAGAATACTCGCTCGGGCTGCTCCACACGCAGGAAATCCCCCTGGCCTGCGTGCAGAACTCAGGGCACTGGCCCTTTGTCGATCAGCCCGACGCATTTGCAGAAACCATTCTGGATATCATCGGCTGTTTTGAAAGATAGCGGTTGTCCCCGGTATCCATCTGTCACCGGATACGCGAGAAGAGAGGATAACGAGTGATGAAGGGGAAAAGGCTCATAAAACAAGGCCAGAAGATCCCGGTCAGATTCAGTCTCCGCGAGCGGGATCTCATCTGCGAGCACGTCTTTGCAGAGCCTGCTCTCACGGACCGGCTGAAGCTCACCCTCCTGGAGAAGGACAAGATCGTGGTCAAATACAGTCTGGATGAGCTCAACGGGCTCCTGGAGTCGATCTCCGCAAAGGCGAACCATACCCCGGATGCGGGCCTGGAGAAAGAGCTCGACAGGATCTTCGATCATATCATCCAGATCTGCAACTCTTATACCGAGAAATAGGGCTCCGCCGGTGTCACGAGGCCATGAAACGAAGCGCGTCACGTGCAAGCACGAGAGCAAACAGCCACAAGAGGACTCCCAGGGCAATCATGCACAGACGGTATGCCCTCCCCTGCAGCAGATGGCGCGTTCTCCCCGCCAGGAGGGATAGAACCACCTTTGAGCCGACGAGAGCCATATAGAACCCGGCAACGAACGATCCGGCCTCAAACATGCCTTCCTGGAACGCCCTGATCACCAAGGGCGATCCTACCGTCATCCAGAAAAGGTACGGATGGGGATTGAGCAGATTGGCGATCACTCCCTTTCTCAGCGACCGTATGCGTCCGGCTGCGCCGTCATGTGCGGCCTCGGGAGAATAAAAGGTTTCGTACCCCAGGTACGCGACAAACCCGGCCCCGAGAAGCGAGATCATCCCCATGACCAGGGGAGATCCGGCCAGGCGCGCGATCACGAACAGTGACAAGATCACGATGGGCAGGTCGGTGATCAGCGGCGCGAATGCGACCCGTATCCCCGCCCTGCTGCCGTGCCGCAGGGATTCGCTCAGAACGAGCGTGAGCAGGGGCCCGGGCGCGAGCCCGGCGGAAAGACCGAAGACAATCCCTGATACGAGATATGCAGCCACACCGACAACCCCTTTCTTTCCTTATATATTCACAAAGGCAGCGGGCGGACAAGCGTGGATCTTCCGGCAGAAAACAATGTGACCGGCTGCATCGCATCATCGTCCTGCTATCGGACAAAACCGCAAGGGAAAAGAAAAATTGCAAACCCGTCTCTGAATTGAGGCATGGGAAAAGAAGAAATGTGAACCCGTCCCCGAATTGAGGAGGTTGATTTCGGAGAAGAAAATCCTTGATAATGCATGGTTTCATCCATACATTGAGCATTATCATGGTGTATTGAGAGGAGGATGCATGTTTGAGACAATACTCTACCCCACTGATTTCTCGGATGTGGCCCAGAAGGCGCTCGTCTATATCGATCAGCTCAAGTCCGCCGGGACGAAAAAGGTGGTCATCGTCCATGTCATCGACTCCCGGACCATGGACCTGCTCGTGTATGCCCCTACGAGCTACATGACCATCGAGAAAGACCTGCGGGAGGATGCGGAGAGCAAGATCGAGCTCATGAAAAAGCACCTGGAGAAGAGCGGGTTTTCCGTGAGCGTGCGGGTCGAGGTGGGGATACCCTCGAACAAGATCCTCAGGCTTGAAGAAGAGGAAGACGTCTCATTGATCGTACTGGGTTCCCACGGCAAGAGCAACCTCAAGGAGATGTTTCTCGGATCGGTCTCCGAAAGCGTCATCCGGGCCGCCCGCAAACCCGTGCTCGTCGTGAAACGGTAGTCGTCCAACCGGGCTTGAGCGGATCGCTGAATGCCTTTTTCAGCCCCGGGGGTCCACGAGCCTGCCCAGGAACAGGAACAGGCCGGTTTCGTTCTCCCGGACGATGAACACGAAGGGGCGGTCAGCGACAAAGGCCGCCACGGCCCCGGGTCCCCTGGTCATGACGGCCCCGGACCCAGCCGCCGCCTCGACGCCTTCTCCTTGCACCACAAGGCATGGGCGATGTCCAGCGAACCGGCTGCGTCCCGATGGATGAGCCTCTGCCCGAGCGCGGAGATTGAACCACGAAGCTCGATGCAGTTCTGGTCGAGGTGGAGAGTCGATGCCATCTCATCCCTGGTCCGCCCGCCTGCCCCGGCATGGACCATGGAAAGTACGGTTGTAACGCTTAAGGGCGAAAAAAGGAGATTGCCCGCTCGCGCCTTGAGGCAGGCGTACAGGTCGAGACCGAAAAGATTGCTGCTCTCCGCTGAACGGCCCGCCCCTTCCGAATGATCCGACCCGCCGCCCGATCCATCGCCCTGACCGTGGCCGGCGGCCCCCGGGGCACTGCCGGCATTCGGAGCCGCGCCCGGCACAGACCCGTGATCGTACCCCTGCTCCATTGCCCAGCCCGCATCCCCGCAGCTCCACAAGAAAGCCGCCCACAGAGCAATGACGGCAATGCAGAGGAACATCCTGATACAGGATGCACCTCTGATGTGTGCACGTCCGATGCACACCCCGGTGCGCATCCGTCGAAAAATATGTTTCTTTGTGCCCGGCATCAAACACGGTCCCCCTGTTTCTTTATCAATCGTTCTCCTGTGCGGTGTCCGGAGCCGGGCTCCCGTTCAGGACCATAGTGACCAGGCCCCCCCAGGTGATTCCCGGAGACCGGTTGCACGCCAGGGCCGAATACCGGGGAAGATCGTCGCCAAGGGCCTGGTATCGGTCGGGGAAATAAATGGCCATCCCCGTAACCTCCTCGCCCCGGGCCATTCCGTGGACTTCGTTGCCGACGATCATGCCCGACAGGGCCTCTTCCAGGTTTCGGCTCATGACCCTGATCTCGGTTTCTCCGGCAACCCGGCCGAGCTGCTGAAGGAAGCTGCCCAGATCCCGGTGCCCCGGATACTCGAAGTCCACCGATGCGTCCCTGGCCTCCTCGATCCACGGCCGCTCGGTCTCCATGTGGTCGCACAGGAGCTCGGCCAGCCTGCACAGGCCCTGCTGAAGGTGTTCGATCTTCGAGAGGTCCAGGACCGATTTCGTCATGACCAGCCCGCCGACGGACAGCTGCTCGTAAAACTCTCTGCACCTGCCGGCGGTTGTCCGGGCAAGCCCGAATCCGTCCATATCCGGGGCATCGACGAGCTCCCGGAGAATGGTATGGTAGGCATCTCCATACACAGGATACAAGCCCTCTGAGAAAACCAGGTAGCCGGCCGTGCCCCTGAACTCGTAGGCCACCTCGAACATTCCCATGAGGCAGGTGTCGAAATTGATGACATCGAAGGCAACGCCGCCTTCCCGCACGGCCCGGGCCAGGTCTGTCAGTGAGGTCATGGCGTGGCTGCCCGCCGAGGTATAGTCGATGAACATCCCCTTGGCGGGAGAGACCGGATAGTCCTTCCAGCCCGAGCCGTGGCTCCATAGGACCAGTGCATAGCGGTTTGCGGGATAGCTCCGTGCAGCCCAGGTGATAAACTCGGTCAGTGTTGCCGGGTCGGTCATGTTTCTGTTGCCGATCTCCTCGTACCATGCGCCCACCTGCCGGGGGTCGGCATCACGGGTCACCCTTCCGCGAATGGTCGATGAGGGGAGACCGGCGGTTCCATCGGGCCGGAAATCCCCCTGCACCACGATGTTGACCTCTGCAGAGGACCCCACCTCTTCCATCTCGTTGACATCGGTCAGCCCCGCCTCGGAGATATCGTTGTCCGCGGCCAGATATACCATGTAGGTCCACGAGCTCTCCGCCTTCGCGTGTACCTCTGGACCGTCCTCTTGTCCGGGCTCGCCGCTGCACGATCCGGACATCACGCACAGCGCCAGGAGATATCCGCACCAGATCCGGAAATATCGGCGCCTCCACCGGGCGTCACCCTTCCCGCTTGAAAGTTTCACCTGCGCGTCCCTATCAGAACTCCATCAGTATCCGCATGTAGTGGTACGTCCTGCTACGCCCTGTAAAGGTACATAGTAGCTCGTTGCGGGCCGGCATCAAATCCCGGGTGATGAGTGATCGGATCCGGATACTGCAGGTTTTCACCGGACATGCTCCCGTGCAGGAGCCGGCGATCCTGCCGGAGCATCATCCCGGGAAAATGACAAGGCAGGGCTGAGGCTGTTTCTTACGCTTTATGTGTAATTTTAGTTAACTTCACTCTTTTTTTCATTGTGCTGATATTGTTTTCCATATCCTTGTGGTTGAAAATAATACAGTCTTATTATTTTACAAGACTCTTGGGTAAGAATGTGCTACTATACTGATGTGCTGGTCATTTTGGAATGGTGGTGTTTTCGGTTTCTGATATTCTTTTGTTCGTCACCTGTCAATACCCGGCCGGGTGGCGCACGACAACTTTCACATCATGGAGTGCTGCCATGGATATGAAGCGTGATTATTACGAGGACATCGAGGTCTTCAGCAGCGGCACGGTTCTCTTCTGGTCAATCGCATTGTTTGTCTTCCTCTTCACCCTGCCCCTCTACCTGTCAAGCTACAACGTCTACCTCTTCAACATCATTCTCGTGCATGTGATCCTGGCCGTAGGGCTCAACATCCTCGTGGGATACACTGGCCAGATATCGCTGGGGCACGCCGGTTTCTTCGCCATCGGCGCCTATGGAACCGCCCTGCTTATGACGCACCTGGGCCTTCCCTTCTTTGTCGCGATCATCGCAGCCGGGCTCATCGCGGCATTCTTCGGTTTCATCATCGGCCTGCCCGCGTTGAGGCTGGAGGGTCCCTACCTCGCCATCGCCACCCTGGGGTTCGGGCTGACCATCATGCACATCATCGGGAGGTGGGATATCTTCGGCGGACGGATGGGGATACAAACCCCGCCGCTCGATATCGGCATCCCGCAATGGGGGTTGAGCGCCCTGCTCGACTCGGACGTCAAGATGTACTACCTGATCCTCGTCATCGCCGTCGTCATGGTGATCGGGGCCAGGAACATGATGAAGACGAGGATAGGCAGGGCCTTCGTGGCTATCCGCGACGACGATATCGCGGCCGAGGTCATGGGGGTGAACCTGCTCGCCTTCAAGACCCTCTCGTTTGCCGTCAGCGCCTTCTACGCCGGTGTGGCGGGCGGGCTCTTCGGCTTCGTGCTGGGGTTCTTCGATCCCTTCACCTTCAACCTCATCCTCTCCATCATCTTTCTGGTCATGATCGTGGTGGGAGGCCTCGGATCGGTGCTCGGCGCCGTCCTGGGGGCCTCGCTCATCACCTATCTCCAGTACGACCTGCTCAAGAACGTCGACGAGATGCCTTATCTGGGCGATGTCCTGGTCTGGATTTCCCGGAAGCTCTTCACGGTGATCGGGCTGGAGAACTTCAACAGCATCATGCTGGGCCTCATCATGCTCGGCATCGTGATCTTCGAGCCGCTGGGCATGTTCGGCATCTGGATACGGATCAAGAAATACTGGAAGACCTGGCCGTTTTGACCGCCGATGAGGGGAGTGTGAAAAGACCATGATCGAACAACTTATCATTGAAGGCTTGGCAATCGGGGCGTGTTACGGGCTCTTCGGCGTGGCCGTGGCCATCATCTACAAGACTTCGGACGTGATCAACTTCGGCCAGGGCGAGATGGGCATGATCTCCACCTTCGTCACCTACCACATCCTTGCGCAGTACGGCCTGCCTTTCTGGCTGGCCTTTGTCCTGACCATGGTGTTCGCTGTACTGCTCGGCGTGTTCATCGAGTTCTTTTTCCTGAGGCCGGCCAAGGACCCCACCGTGCTCGGGCTCATCATCATCACCCTGGGCGCGGAGATGCTCCTCATGGGCCTCGCGGGCTGGAAATGGGGCGCCGAGCAGAAGGACTTCACCTTCCCTCTTTCCGTCCAGAAGGTCCATGAGCCCATCCCGGGTCTGGTGCTCAACGAGTGGTCCATCGGGGTGTTCGCGCTGACCGCGCTCATCATGGTGCTGCTCTTCCTGTTCTTCCGGTATTCCAATCTCGGCATCGCCATGCGCGCAACCCAGCAGAACCAGAACGCGGCCAAGATCATGGGCATCAAGGTGGAGCGGGTCTTCTCGTTCACCTGGGGATTGAGCTCGCTCATCGGCGCCGTGGCCGCGATGTTCTTCGCCGCCCGGTCGGTCCTGGACCCGAACTTCATGATGGAGCCCTTCATGCGGGCCTTTGCCGCGGCCGTGCTCGGGGGGCTCACCAGCATCCCGGGCGTGGTGGTGGGAGGACTCATGCTGGGGCTCATAGAAAACTTCTTCGGCTATGCGTGGCCCGTGTGGAAGCCCATCGTGGCCTTTGTGGTGATCATCATCATCCTCACCATCAGGCCGAGCGGGCTCTTTGCCAAGCACTACGTGAAGAAGGTATAGGCGGATGGACGGGGAGCGCACCCACGCCAGAACCCTGATCCTCTCAGGGGCCGCGGCAGCGGCCCTGTGCGCGCTCGTCGCCGCGGTTCTCGTCTTCGAGAGGCCGCGGTATTTTCTGGAGATGCTCTACGAGCGCCCCCGGATCGAGCAGGCCCTGCATACGTATTTCGCCGCGGAGATGAAGGGCGATCTCGATACGGTCTACGGATGTCTTGCACCCTCGTCCATTTACCGGCAAAATCACACCTACGAGGATTTCATCGCCGACATGAGCTCCAACCCCTCGAAGATCGTCCGGTATACGATCGTGGACATCTACGGACTGCGGCCGAACCACGACCCGCAGTCGTATCCCGGGGTCGAGCGCTTCGCTCAGGTGGAGGTGGACGTGACCCTGGAATACCGGGATACAAACACAACAGCGGAGTGCAACTTCTGCTTCACCTTCCTCAGGGAGGGGGGGCGGTGGTTCAAGGGTTGAAAGGCAAGACCCTGTCATTTTTCGGTATGGTTGTACCAGGAGGCAACAAATGAATGAGCTGCTCATAAAAAAGCAGCGGTAAGGAGGGAGTATGAAAGGAACGAGGAGTACGGTTTTCTGGTTGCTGGCCTTAATTCTGGTGCTCATGCTGCCTGTTCAGGGATATGCAGGCGCGCCCGGGTTCGACAAGAAGGAGATTCGGATCGCCCAGTGGGGGCCTCAGACCGGTCCGGCCGCCCCATGGGGTTCGGTGGCGCGCGGGAGCGATCTCATCTTCCAGATGGTCAACGAGGAGGGCGGAATCCACGGCAGGAAGATCAAGTATTTCGTCAGGGACGACCAGTACAACCCCGCCCAGACCAAGGCAGTGGTCAAGGAGCTGGTCGAGCGCAGAGGGATCTTCGCCTTTGTCGGCGGAGTGGGCGCCGCCTGCGGCATGGCGGTCAAGGACTATCTGGCCGAGAACAAGGTGGTCTGGGTGGGCCCGTCAACGGCCATCAACGAGTACGTGTTCCCGGTCAATCCCTACCTGTTCGGCATATACCCGCTGTATGAAGACGAGGCGAGCGTTCTCACCAAGTATATCGTTGAGAACCTCAAGATGACGAAGATCGGGTTCTTCTATCAGAACGACTCCTATGGCAAGAGCGGCCTGGCCGGCTGCAAGCAGAGACTCGCCACCTACGACATAGACCTCGTTGAAGAGATCTCGGTGGAGCCCGGCGAGAAAGACCTGTCGTCCCAGATGCTCAGGCTCAAAAACTCCGGGGCCGAGGTGGTGATCATGTGGGTGAACCCGACCAGCGCCACGATTGCGATCAAGACCTGTGCGACCATCGGGTTCAAGCCGCAGTGGGTATCGTCCAATACCCTGTCCGACTTCCCGCTCATGAACAAGATCACCGGCGGGATGTGGGAGGGCGTGATCACCGGCGGTTTCGGAATACCGCCCGATTCGGACCATCCGCTCATCGTCAAGTATCGCGAGGCCGCGAAAAAGTATGCGCCCGAGGAACGCTGCGGCACCTTCTACCTGGCAGGGGTTCTGTATGCCGAGCCTCTTATCGATGCATTGCAGCGCGTGGGTCCGGACCTGAGCACCGAGGCCTTCCTCAATGCCCTCAACACGACCAAGGACTACCAGGGCATCGGCCCCAAGATCACCTGGACCCCGGAGGTTCACCAGGGCACGGATTCCATCCAGATCCAGCAGTGCGGCCCGAACGGCAGCTATATCCTGCTTCAGGACTGGGTGCAGAACGAACTGGCGACATGGAAGACGAAATAGGCATCACACGCATCGACTGAGAAACGGGTCTGTCCCGGGATTCCCGGGGCGGACCCGATATGCGCAGGCGCCCGAAATGACGGGGGGACAAGGCATATGGCCCACTTCAAGGTGGAAAACATCGGCATCAGCTTCGGCGGCATCCGGGCCGTGCAGGACGTGAGCTTCGACGTCCGGCAGAACTCCATCTTCTCCATCATCGGACCAAACGGCTCGGGGAAGACCACCATCTTCAACATGATCAGCGGCATCTACAAGCCGGACTCCGGCAGGGTCGTGCTCGACGGGGAAAACCTCACCGGGCTCTCTCCGGATAGGATCGCCCGCAGGGGAGTTGCCCGGACCTTTCAGAACACCCAGCTCTTCGGCAATGCCACGGTCATGGACAACCTCATGCTCGGCCGGCACATCCACATGAAAACCGGCGTGCTGAGCGGATTCTTCATGCTGGGCAAGTGGACGCCCTGCGCGCGGGAAGAGGTGCGACACCGCGAGGTCGTGGAGCACATCGTGGACTTTCTCGACCTGCAGTCCGTGCGCGACCAGTTCGTCTCCGGCCTGCCCTACGGCAAGCGCAAGCTCGTGGAGCTGGGCCGCGCGCTGGCCCTGGAGCCCAAGGTCCTGCTGCTCGACGAGCCCTCCGCCGGCATGAACACCGAGGAGAAGGATGACTTGAGGATCTGGATCAAGGACATCCAGGAGGACTACCGGGTCACTATCATGCTCATCGAGCACGACATGAACATGGTGATGGGCATTTCCGACAGGATCCTGGCCATCAACCAGGGGGTGAAGATCATCGAGGGGACGCCCGCAGAGGTGCAGAAGCACCCGGACGTGATCGCGGCCTATCTCGGCGAGGAGGACGACGATGCTCACGATCAAGAACATCGAGACATGGTATGACCTGATCCGTGCGCTCCACGGGATCTCCTTCGAGATCAACGAGGGCGACATCGTGGCCCTGCTCGGCTCCAACGGCGCGGGCAAGACCACGACCTTGAAGACCATCATGCGCCTGCTCGACGACGACCAGCCCGAGAAGGGGACGATCGAGTTCATGGGAAGGCGCATCGACCGGCTCGACACCGAGGAGATCGTGCGCCTGGGCATCAGCTACGTGCCCGAGGGCCGGGAGGTGTTCCCGGAGCTGAGCGTGATGGAGAACATCCTCATGGGGGCCTACACCAGGAGGGACAAGAAGGGCGTCAGGCAGGACATCGAGTCGCTGCTCAAGCAGTTCCCCATCCTCGGGCAGAGGCGGAACCAGCAGGCCGGGCACCTGAGCGGCGGCGAGCAGCAGATGCTGGCCATAGCGCGGGCCCTCATGAGCAGGCCCAAGCTCCTCATGCTCGACGAGCCCTCGCTGGGGCTCTCCCCGCTGCTCACCAAGGAGATATTCACCATCATCAGGCGGATCAACTCGGAAGGGGTGACCATCCTCCTGGTGGAGCAGAACGTGAACATGGCGCTCAAGTACTCTGACTATGCCTATCTCATGGAAAACGGGAGGATCGTGCGGGCGGACAAGCCCGAGGTGCTCCGTGAGGACGACGACGTCAAGGAGTTCTATCTCGGCATCGCGACCGAGCAGTCCGTCAAGGGATACAAGCGCTACCGGCGCAAGGTCCGGTTCAGGTAGAGAAGGGGGAGGCCGGAGAATGGAACAGATCGAGAGACCGACAGACAAGGTTCAGACCCTGCCGCAGGCCTTGCGGGTGCTTGCCTCCGTACAGCCCGACCGCGTCGCCATGCGGATGAAGGATTACGGCATCTGGCACGACATCACCTGGAGGCAATATGCCGACAGCGTGCGCGACGTCGCCCTGGGGCTCCACGCCCTGGGCGTCAAACGGGGAGACCACGTGTCCATCATCGGCGAGAACAAGCCCGAGTGGCTCTTCTCGGCCCTGGGCGTCATGTCGCTGGGTGCCACATTCGTGGGGGTCTACACCACCAACCCTGCGGCCGAGTGCGAGTATGTGGTGGGGCACTCCGATTCGGTGGTGTACATCTGCGAGGACGAGGAGCAGTGCGACAAGGCCCTGCTCTTCCGTGAGCGGACGCCAGGACTGAAAAAGGTCGTGGTATGGGACATGGAGGGATTGCGGCACTTCGACGACGACATGGTCATGAGCTTCGACGATCTCCTGAAGCTGGGCAGGCAGAACCACCGGGAGAACCCGGAGCTCTTCGACAAGATCGTGGACGAGGGGAAGGAGGACGAGACCGCCTCCATCATCTACACCTCGGGCACTACGGGGCCGCCCAAGGGAGCCATGATCTCGCACAAGAACTACCGGTGGATCGCCCGGCAGACCGAGAAGATCACCCGCACGTCCATCGACGACGAGACCATCTCGTTTCTGCCCCTGAACCACGTGTACGAGCAGATCTTCGACCTCATGATGCACCTGCGGGTAGGGCATATCGTGAACTTCACCGAGAACACGGACACGGTCATGAACGACCTCAAGGACGTCTCCCCCACCCTCTTCCACGCCGTGCCCCGGATCTGGGAGAAGTACCACTCCGGGATCGTGCTCAAAATGATGGACGCCACCTGGCTCAAGCGCACCCTGTACGGGATCGCCTTCAAGATAGGCACCAGGTACAACGACTGCAAGCTGGCGAAAAAGCCGGTTCCGCTGCCGCTCATGCTCGGCTACCGGCTCGCCTATTTCGCCGTGTTCTGGAAGCTCAAGGAGCGGCTCGGCTTCGACCGGGTGCGCATCGGGTTCTCTGGAGCCGCGCCCATATCTCACGAGGTGCTCAAGTTCTTCCAGAGCATCGGGATTCCCATCCGCGAAGGCTACGGGCTCACCGAGACCACGGGCATCACGCACATCTCTGACGCGACCAACTTCAAGCTCGGCACCGTGGGCAGGTGCCTGCCCGGCTCGGAGGTAAGGATCGCCGAGGACGGCGAAATCCTGATCCGGCACGGGGGTATCTTCCAGGGCTACTTCAAGGACGACGAGAACACGAGGGAGGCCATCGGCGAGGACGGCTGGTTCCACACCGGCGACGTGGGCGAGGTCGACGACGAGGGCTACCTCAAGATCACGGACCGCAAGAAGGACCTCATCGTGACCGCTGGCGGCAAGAACGTGGCCCCGCAGTACATCGAGAACCTGCTCAAGTTCTCCCCCTACATCAACGACGCCGTGGTCATCGGCGACCGGCGGAAGTTCATCTCCGCCATCATCGTGATCGACGAGGAGACCGTGGTGAAGTGGGCCCAGGATCAGAAGGTCCAGTACACCACCTTCGCGAGCCTCACCAGGACCGAGGAGGTGAACCGGCTCATCGGTGAAGAAGTGGCCAAGGTCAACAAGCAGCTCGCCCGGGTGGAGAACATCCGCAAGTTCAGGCTCCTGGACAAGAAGCTCTACACCGAGGACGGCGAGGTGACCCCCACCATGAAGGTCAAGCGCACCTCCATCAACCGGCAGTACAAAGACCTCATCGAGTCCATGTACCGGGAAGGAGACTGAGAAAACGCATAAATTGGCCCGAGACCCCTTTATTCCCTGCACTGTGTCACTATAGTATTCACATGCTCACATGAGAGCAGCAAAACCAACAAGGAGGTCAAAGGCCATGAAGAGGCTTATCACTCTCGGACTAGCGATGCTGGTGTTCCTGTTCACCTTCGGTGGCATGGCTCATGGGGACTATTATCCCTGGGGCAAGGGATCGGCGAATGTAAACACCGCCACACAGGAAGAGCTGGCCTGGTTCCTGGGAAGGAGCAATATCGACAATCCTGACCAGGTAGCCGAAAATATTATCGAATATCGGGAAGCAAGTGGCCCTTTCACGAGCACGGATGAGTTGAAGAACGTCGAAGGCATGGAAGACATCACCAACTTCGAAGAGGCCCGTTTCTGGCTGAAGACGACAGGTCCCACCGACTACGAGCCTGAGAAGACCGTGCGGCCCCACGGGGACCCCTTCTTCGGTTACTGGTTACAGGAGGACCGGCGGGGCGACTAAAGGCTTCTGAGTTAGATATGCACGAGCAGGGCGCTGGTCTTGTTTTCCTTCAAGAAGAGCACGGGCTCTGACAGCGAAGCAACCCGGAAAGCCGGTTCAAGCCCGGCTGAAACCGAATCGCCTTCAAGGAAAACAGGGCCGTGCCCTTGCGCCGGGGAGGGTCATCGGTGCGGGTGCATGGGTGAAACACTCCCTCCCGGAAGGAGACGGGCACCCGGGTCCGAAGAGTCGTTGGACGTGCATCCCGGTGAAATCCCGAGCGGGATGACCTTGGGCCCAGGGAGAAGCGAGACCGGATCTCGGCGGATATCACCGCTCCTGCTGCCCGTCGAGGATCTCCATGATCTTGTCCGCGAGATCTCCCAGGCTGAACGGTTTCTGGATGAACCCTCTGCACCCCTTGTCCATAATTTCCTTGGCCTGGCCGTTGAGACTGTATCCGCTCGACAGCAGTACGTTCACATCCGGCCTGATTTCCTTCAGACCGTCAAAGGTTTCTCTGCCGCCGAGGTCGGGCATGATCATATCAAGCACCACCAGGTCTATGGAATCCCGGTTGGCGCGGTATGTCTCGATCCCTGCCCTTCCTCCCGCGGCGGTAATGACGTCATACCCGAGTCTCTTGAGCATCTCGGCGCCCACGTCCAGAATGACCTCCTCATCGTCGATGAGCAGAATGGTCCCCTGGCCTTTCCTGATCTCTCCGCAGGTCTGCCGTTCTTCCTGAACGGTCTTCTCTGATGCGGGAAGATACAGGGTGAACGTAGAGCCCGCGCCCTTCTCGCTCTCCACGGTGACGAACCCCTTGTGGTTTTTCATGATGCCGTAAACCGAGGCAAGCCCGAGCCCGGTCCCCCTCCCCTTGCCCTTGGTGGTGAAGAACGGCTCGAAGATCCGCGACTTGACCGCCTCGTCCATGCCGATGCCGGTATCGGTCACCGAGACCCGGACATACCTGCCCGGTTCCACCCCGAAGGGTGCTACCTCGGACTCGTCGAGGTTCACGTTTTGGGTTGAGAGATAAAGATCTCCGCCTCCGGGCATGGCCTGCCATGCGTTCACGAAGAGGTTGAGCATGACCTGCTCCATCTGGTTCCGGTCCACCTCCACGATCCACAGCCCTTCCTGGATGTTCTGGTGTATCCGGATTTCCTTCTTGGTCCTCCCGAACATCTCGGCGCCCCTCTGGATAAATTCTCCCAGCTGAGTGGGCCTGACCTCATACTTGCCCCCGCGGGCAAACCCGAGAAACTGCTTGGTGAGCTCGGAGCCCTGGCGCACGTATTCCTCCACGTTTTTCAGGCGATCGACAAACGGGTGGGACTTGTCCGCGCTCAGGAGCATGAGCGAGACATTGCCGAGAATGCCCATGAGCAGGTTGTTGAAATCGTGGGCGATCCCTCCCGCCATGGTCCCGATGGCCTCCATCTTCTGGGCGCGCATGAACTGCTCCTCGAGGATCTTCTTGTCGCTGATGTCGATCAGGAAGCCGCGGGCACCCGAAGGCCTTCCGTTCTTCATGATCGCGACTGCATGCACCAGCGCGGGAAAGGTGGTGCCGTCCTTGCGCCGGGCCAGATACTCGTTCAGCCCGAGCCTCTCGCCCGCCAGTACCCTGCCGATGTTTTCGGTCGCCCGTGCCCGGTCTTCGGATGCCAGCATGTGGGTTATGTCCAGTCCCTTGTCCAGCTCTTCAGGGGGATACTGGAATTTCTCAAAGGCGGTCTGGTTGGCAAAGGTGATGATGCCGTACTCGTCGGTCTCGAACACGGTCTCGGGCATGAGCCTCGCCATGTCCCGGAACCGCTCCTCGCTCTGCCGCAGGGCTTCCTCCGCCTTTTTCCGGTCCGTTATGTCGATGATCGAGGCCACGCTCTCGTTCGTGCCCGGGATCATGGTCACACTCATGAAGAGGTCACGCGTCTCCCCCGACCGGACACTGCACCGGAACTCATAGGAATCCGGGGCCGCACCTTCCTTTCTGCGGCGCTGGCTATGGTACTTCTTCATCCGTTTCAGGTCTTCTTCCGCCACAAAGGTGGTCCAGACCATCTTTCCTTCCAGCTCTTTCCTTGTGTATCCCACGAGCTTCTCGAACTTGGAGTTGGCGAGACGGATGACATGGTTCTCATCCACGATGATGTTTGCCGTGGCCGTGTGCTCGAAGATGGTCCGATACCGTCCCTCGCTCTGCCGCAGGGCTTCCTCGGCCCGCTTCCTCTCGGTGATGTCTGTCTGGGTTCCGATGATGCGCAGCGGCGTGCCGTCGTGATCCCACTGGATCAGCTTGCCCCGGTCGAGAATCCACTTGTATGATCCGTTCTTGCACCGGATGCGGTGCTCGCTCACATACACGGGCGACTCGCCCCTCAGGTGCCGGTCCAGCTCCCTGTCGCTCGGCTCACGGTCGTCGGGGTGTACATGGATCGCCCACTCGTCGCTGCTGTCGGAGATCTCGTGCTCGGCGTAGCCCAGCATCTCCTTCCAGCGCGGCGACCGGAACACCTTGCCGGTCTTCAGGTTCAGATCCCACACCCCGTCACCGGCGCCTTCCAGCGCAAACTGCCAGCGCTCCTCGCTCCTTTGCAGGGCCTCCTGGGCGCGCTTGCGCTCGGTAACGTCCCTGACCACCCCCCGGAAACCGGCCGGTGAGCCGGATGCGTCCCGCACGAGCGATGCGGTCAGCTCATGGCTCCTTTTCACGCCGTCCTTGCGTATGACCTCATAGTCAAGCATCACGCCCGGCTCTCCGGTCAGGTATATGGCATGGAAGACCTGATACATCCTCTTGGCCGTATCGGCCGAGGTGAATGCCCGATAGCTCATCCCCTGCATCTCTTCAGGCGGACATCCCAACATGCGGCATATGGAGTCGTTGAAAAAGGTGACGCTGCCCGAAAGGTCGAGCTCGAGGTAGCCCTCCTGGATGCTCTGGAGTATGGTCCGGTACTTCTCCTCGCTCCGGCGCAGGGCGTCCTGGGCCTTCCTCCGATCGCTCACGTCGCGGACCATCCCTCTGAACCCCACCGGCTGCCCGGACTCGTCGTACTTCAGCGATATGGATGCCTCCACCGGGATCTTCTCGCCATACTTGTTGATCACCTCCCACTCGAAACCGGTGACAGGCTTGCCCGTCAGGTACACACCGTGATATGCCTCGTACAGCTTCCGGATAGTCTCTTCATCCGTGAACCTCCGGTAGTTCATGTTCGTCATCTCTTCCCCGGTGTATCCGAGCCTGGTTATGGCGGGGAGATTGAAGTAAGTGAAGGTCCCTTCCAGGTCCACCTCGTAGTAGGCCTCCTGCATGTTGTCGAGGATGTTCCGGTAACGCTCCTCGCTTTTATGCAGGGCCTCCTCGGCCTTCTTCCGCTCCGTGATGTCGCGGACGATGCCCCTGAACCCGGCCGGAGCCCCCTGTTCGTCGTGCATCAAGGAAACGGATGCAGCCACCCAGATCCTTTCACCGTCCTTGCTGACGGCCTCCCAGTCGAATCCTCCCACAGGCTCCCCTGTCTGGAACACTTTGTGGTAGGTCTCAAACATGCTCCTGGCGTTTTCCTCATCCACGAACCTGCGGAAGTTCATGCCCTGCATCTCCTCGTCCGAATATCCGAGCCGCTTGACGGCGCAGGCATTGAAGTAGGTGAAGTTACCTTCCAGGTCCACCTCGTAGTAGGCCTCCTGCATGTTGTCGAGGATGTTCCGGTAACGCTCCTCGCTTCTGAGCAGGGCCTCCTCGGCCTTCTTCCGCTCCGTGATGTCGCGGGCCGTGATCACGACCCCGCCTATCCCCGGATAATGGATGAGATTCGTCCCGATGGCCTCCAGGTACACCCAGGTGCCGTCGGACCTTTTCGCCCTGAACTCGAGGGACTGTCCGTCGTTCTCCATGCGGTATACCTCGCCCAGCTCCTTCTGGACAAAGGGGATATCATCGGGATGAATGAAATCCATGGGCGATCTCCCGATCAGGTGGCCGGCGGGATAGTGGAGGATCCGCTCGACCGAAGGGGTCTCGTATATGAAAAGCCCGTCGCGATCCAGAATCATGATCAGGTCGGACAGGTTCTGGATCAGGGATCTGAACCTCCCCTCCCGTATCTTGAGCTCCCGCTCTGCGCGTTTGCGCTCGGTGATGTCCAGGCAGGAGGCGATGCTCTCTTTTGTTCCCGGGATGAGCGCCACGGTGAGAAAGATGTCCCGCTGCTCGCCCGAGCGGGTGATGAAACGGAACTCGTAGGACCTGGGGGCGGAAGAAGGGCTCTGTCTCCGCAGGTAGTGATAGTTTTTCATCCGCTCGAGATCTTCCGGCTCGATGAAGGAGGTCCAGCTCATCTTCCCTTCGACCTCTTCCCGTTCGTATCCCGTGAGACGGACAAAGTTGGTGTTTGCCAGCAGGATGGTGGTGTCCTCGGCGATGAGAATGGAGGCGTTGCCGGTGTTCTCGAAAATGGTCCGGTAGAACTTCTCGCTCTGCTTGAGGCTTTCCTCGGCCTGCCTGCGTTGGCTGATATCCCGGACGATGCCATGGACCTCATAGGGCTGCCCTTCGCGATAGAGTACCGCGGAGGTGGCTTCCACCGAGACGAGACTTCCATCCCTGTGCTTGAAACGCAGCTCCAGAGGCCTTTCCTGGACACCGATCCTGAGCAGGTTTTCGCGGGCCGCCATTGCCTCGGCCACCTGATCTTCTGACAGGAGATTCCAGAAATTCAGCTCCTGGAGATGCTCCCTGCCATACCCCAGCATATCCAGGCCGAGGTTGTTGGCATCGAGCACATTTCCCTGAAGGTCCAGGATGAAGACTCCGTAAAAAGACCGGTCGAACAGGGCGCGGTAACGCTCCTCGCTCTCCTGGGCCGATGCCCTGGCCGCACGAAGCTCCTGCTCGAGATCTTTTTTCGATTTCTCGGTGCCCTCTCTCTCCTTCAGCTTTCTCATTGTACACTCCCCGTCAGGAAAACCCACATGGCCGGGACCGGGGACCGCCGCCTGCATGAAGCAAGGTCCCTTCCCCAGAAAAGACTGGATGCCCCGGTACTTCCCTTTGCCGTTATCGGAATATTACCGGTAAAAGTTCATCGCTTTTATCTGTATGAAACCGTGTGGAAATGGAGGGAAATATCCTGTCTGAATGCCTTGTCACATGCATCATGCTGCCTCTCCCGCTCTTCTGGTGGATGCGAAAACATCCAATGCTTGCATTGAGACCTGGCCGCTGGTAAGATATTATAAATTTATTGATGATACATTTCACTTAAAAAAGAGGGTTCGACGTTGTTTCCGGCTCATCTTAAAAAGGGAGGGTGAAAAATGAGGACATGGCTCTTTATCCTCGCCCTGGTCGCGGTCCCGCTGTCCGCCGCCGCCATGAAACCCATGAACGAAACCGACCTCTCGCTCGTCACCGGCCAGTCAGGGGTGAGCTTTTTCGTTGACATAACCATGAGCATCCACATCGACACCCTGGCGTGGGGTGATTCCGACGGCCTTGCGCCCGGACCGTACAATCCCTGGAACGTGACGGCCGCAGGGGGTTACGTGGGGGTGAGCGATTTCAATATTACCGGTCTTTCCGTGAGGCCCTATACCGCGAGCTCCTTTTCCGCGTATGCCGTGTCCCCCGGCTCGGTGAGCTTCTGGCCGGCAGCGTCGTCCATCGACGTATACAACGGCGTTCCCTACTACCGGGTCCAGGCAGGACCCTGGAATCCCTGAGACCCCCCCACCGGAACCACCTCGGCCTCATCGGCCCGGGCCACGACCTGATCTGCACTGCCCGGCCCCGAAAACCTGCCGGACCGCCTGCCGGCAGCTCTCCTGAAGCAGCACGGACAGGGTTTGATTGCGCGGCCGGATCCCCTACTAAAGAATTACAGAGGGATGACAGGAATGTACAAGATCATAGAGGGAACCGAAAAGCGCGGCTATGCGAGAGGATTCGGGCTCACCGACAGCGGGGCCCACGAAGAGGTCGATGTCCCGGTCATGGACGGCAGGCCGGTCGACAGGGACGGGGTGCCCCTTGAACCGGACAACAGGCTGGTCACCCTGGGGGAGACCAGGTGCGAGTCATTCATGGACGGCGCGCTCCTCGTGGTGGTGGAATAACAGGCCGCCTGCACGCACAAGCAGATCGTTCTTCCGAATGACCGGGCCGCTCTGCCGGGTGTTTTTGCTGCACACGAGCGTCCCGGCTCCGGCCGACGTCTCCCGGGAAACCCCGGCGGAGTCCCGGAAGATCGCCATGAACACGGCCACGCTCACGAGAACCGCGATGACCATGATCGTTACCTTTCTGAGCTCTGTCCTGCGCATGCACGCTCCCCTTTCTCAGTCCAGAAACGAGAAGATCTCGAGCCTGATCCGGTAATCCTCTACCCCGAGGGCCTTCAGGGCATCGAGAACGGCGGCTATCAGTCCGGGCGGTCCGCAGACATAAAAGACCTTGCCTTCGAGGTTGCCGCCGCACAGGCGCAGGATCTTTTCCCTGTCCACAAAGCCGGTCTCGCCTTTCCAGCCTGCTGGAGGGCTGCCCAGGACGTGAACCGCCCGGAGCGAGGGATACCCCCCGGACTCGATCCCGGCGAGCTCCCGGGAAAAGACGATCCCGCTCTCGTCCCTGTTGGCGTGTATCAGGAGGACCTCGCGGGTATCCTGCATATCTCTCATATGTCTGATCATGCTCATCAGCGGAGTTATCCCGATCCCGCCTGCAATGAAGACCAGGTCGCGTTCTTCCGGATGAAGGACATAGGAGAAGCGCCCGAACCCTCCATGGACCACTGCCCTGTCGCCTGCCCGGGTCTCGCCCATGGTCGAGGTGAAATCGCCCAGGGCCTTGATGGTGGAGCTCACGTAGTCCTTGTCCGCGGGAGATGACGAGATGGTCCAGTGATGTTCCTCCTCCGGAAGCCCTCTGTTCCTAAGAAAGGTGATGAACTGAAACTGTCCGGGCAGGTAGTCGAACAGGGGCTCGCCCGCGACCGGTGCAAGTTTCACGGTCCATACGCCCGGGGCCTCCGGAACCACCTCGCTGACCCGGTACGCATGCTCTCTGAGAATCCGGGGCCTGATGATGCGATGATACACGAAAACAGCCACCGCCGCTCCTGCCGCAACGACCCAGATGCCCTGCATCACTGCAAAGTTCAGATCCGATCCGATCATGAAGCTGTGGACAAAGGCACCAACGATGATCAGGGGCGAGAGAATGTCGTGAACCAGCCTCCAGCGCTCGAAGGTCATGCCGAGCGATCTCTGGTAGACACTGAGCACAATACTGACGATCAGAACGGCCAGCGTAGCCCTGCCAAGCCAGACTCCGAGAGACACGGCCGACCCGATCAGAAGCCCCCGGTTCCCGCTTCCGGCTGCCAGCAGAAGGGGATGAGCCAGAATCAGGGGCAGGGCGAATATCCCCATGTTCCGATGAAACCGGATCAGGATGTCGAACCCGTAGGGCTGCTCGATCCACTTGATCCGGGCTGCGAGAAAGACCTGGAGAACCAGGATCATGAATCCCAGGAGGGCAAAGCTCCTTCCCAGCTCATAGACGATATGGCCATATGGATACCCGTATACCGAGGCGAGAATGAGCGGCGAGACCGCCGCTGCTATGTAGAGCATGACGAGCAGAATTCCACGCGCATTCCCGTTATATGCAGTATGGACCGGCATGTTTCACACCTGAAGCGCGAAAGGGAGGCCGCGGCACCGGCACTTCCGGTCAAGCGTCCTTGGCCCGATGCGCAGCCTCTGTTCGAGGTCCACCCTGTGTCCGCAATCCACCCTCTGTTCGTGGTGCAATCCTCCCATCTCGATCTTCTAATCAAGCCCGCGATCCTTGGAAACGAGTCCGCCTTCTGCAGACGGCATGGCACCGGCCGGACAAGCTTGTGTGGCAGCCGGCATCAGCCCTGACACGAGCAGGCTCCTGTCCGCGGGTCCTGTCTCCCGGACCCGGGCGTAAGTCATTGTTCCTGGAAAGGGAATCCGCGCACGGGGGCCGCAGCCGTCATTCCTCCCGGCCAGGACAGCACCTCCGGACAGGGCATCCGGGCCTCGGTTCTGCAGGACCGCCCCGCCGGGCAGGGCATCTTGGATCACTCCGGGGTCCTTTCCCACGGACGGGGCATCGGCGGAGAAAGGCATGACCATGGACAGGCCCGCATTCTGATTCATACCCTGGCATGCCTGCCCGTAGGGCAGAACCGTGCACGATCCTCCCAGTGCACTATCCGCCCGGCCTGCCCACGACTCGGGCAGAGGCGGCCGTTCCGCTGCCCCGGGTAAGGCGGCCCAGTGAATGATGATAAGGGCCAAGAACCCCATGACTGCGATAATGGGGGCACGATGTCCGTCCACTTGGCATCCTCCTTTCCCCTGTTTTCAGGGAAACCCGGGGTCCTCTTCCTCCTGGCCGTGGCACCGGATACAGGACCTTTCCCGGGCATCCATTCCATCCTCACGTCCGGAACCGTCTTCATCGGTGCTGTTATAAACATCCTCACACAGTTCACGGATGCCGTATGCATCCGGATCTCTTTTCTCGCACTCGGAGCACTGCTCTCCGGAAACGAGCGCCTCGTCCCCCGTCCCGGGCAGCCAGAGCTCGTACGGATCGGCAGGCGGCTCCCGGTCATATGCACCGGTGCCCTTCATGACCGCGAAGTGAAGGACGGAAAGCGCCAGAAAGCCCACTACGGCAAGGAGAAAGACGCGCGGCTCTCTCATGACCCAACCCCTTCCCCCAAGAACAAATCAGATGAGTATCAAGAAGCGTACCATAGCCTGCGCCGCTGCCATTATCATGTTTTATCAATCACTTATGCCAGATCAGATGAGACGGCCGTCCCCTTATGCTGTCTTGCGGAACAGGACAATTCCCGGGAAACAGGAAACAAATGCACCGCCGCACCCCGGCGGTCGCCATCAGAGGAGCATCCGCAGGCCGAACCCCTGAGCCGGCCCTGGACCCTGTTTTGCAGCAGGCCGAAGAAGAATGGTACCCGGGTGATTCATGAGGCTGGCAATACCATAACACATGTGATAGATTTGTCTCCGGGATCATGAAAGCTCTATCCGGTCCCGGTTTATCCAAGAGCAGGAAGGGTTTTTTTGCACAGAAAGGAATTCATCGTTTTCTTAAGTCGCAGAGTGACCAGGGACCATACCTCATGAGAGGCGACATTCTGCCGGGCAAAAGCTATCCCCTCGGTGCCACGGTGTATCCCGAAGGGGTCAACTTCTGCATCTTTTCCAAGAGCTGCCATGCCGTGGAGCTGCTCCTGTTCGACGGCCCCGATGACGGCGTGCCCTCGCGGGTGGTCCGGTTCGATCCCTCATCGAACAAGTCGTTTTACTACTGGCACGCCTTTGTCCGCGGGATCAGGCCCGGCCAGCTCTACGGCTATCGGATCTTCGGCCCGCACGATCCCTCGCGGGGCCTCTTCTTCGACGGGCAGAAGCTGCTGCTCGACCCCTATGCCAAGGCGGTGGCCGTGGGCAGGAATTACGACCGGATTCCCGCCTGCAGGCCGGGCGACAACTGCGCGTGGGCCGCGAAATCCGTGGTGGTCGATCCGTCTGACTATGACTGGGAGGGTGACGAGCCCCTGCGGGCGCCCTACCCCACGAACATCATCTACGAGCTCCACGTGGGCGGCTTCACCCGCCACCGGAGCTCGGGCCTGCCCGACAAGCTCCGGGGCACCTATGCCGGGCTCGTCGAGAAGATCGGCTATCTCAAGGACCTGGGCATCACCTCGGTCGAGCTGATGCCTGTCCAGCAGTTCGATGAGCAGGACGCGCCCTACCCGCTGAAGAACTACTGGGGCTACAGCCCCATGGCCTTTTTTGCGCCGCATTGCGGGTTCAGCTCGTCGCGGGACCCGCTGGGGCCGGTGAACGAGTTCAGGGACATGGTCAAGGCACTCCACCGCCACGGCATCGAGGTGATCCTGGACGTGGTGTTCAACCACACGGCCGAGGCCGGGCACGACGGGCCCACGCAGTCGTTCAGGGGGATCGAGAACACCTCGTACTATATCTACAACATCGCCGGGCAGCGCTACGAGAACTTCACCGGGTGCGGCAACACCGTGAACACAAACTTCTCCATCGTGCGCAGGATGATCCTGGAGTGCCTGCGCTACTGGGTCGAGCAGATGCACGTGGACGGGTTCCGGTTCGATCTGGCTTCGGTCATGTGCCGGGGCGAATCCGGCGAGCCGCTGGAAAAGCCGCCCATCCTCTGGTCGATCGAGTCCGACCCGGTGCTCTCCGGGACCAAGATCATCGCCGAGGCATGGGACGCCGCCGGGCTCTATCAGGTGGGCTCGTTCATCGGCGAGCGGTTCGCCGAGTGGAACAGCCATTTCCGGGACGACGTGCGGCGTTTCGTCAAGGGAGACCGGTGCATGACCTTCAAGGTCGCGAACCGGATCGTGGGAAGCCCCGACATCTATCCCGAACCCGGCCGCGAGACAAACCGGAGCATCAACTTCGTCACCTGCCACGACGGGTTCACCCTCAACGACCTGGTCTCCTACAACGAGAAGCACAACGAGGCCAACCTGGAGAACAACCAGGACGGCTACAGCCTGAACCACAGCTGGAACTGCGGCACGGAAGGCCCGACGGACGATCCGGCCGTGGAGAGCCTGCGGATCAGGCAGATCAAAAACTTCCTCACCATCCTGCTCACCTCCCAGGGCACGCCCATGATGCTCATGGGAGACGAGGTGAGGCGGACCCAGCAGGGGAACAACAACGCCTACTGCCAGGACAGCGAGCTGACCTGGTTCGACTGGTCGCTCACGGAAAAGAATGCAGGTCTGCTCCGGTTCGTCAGGGGCCTGACCCACTTCACCCGGTCGTACTCGGTGTTCCACCACAAATACGTGCTCACCCGGCCCCTTTCGCACACCGACACGACCATTTCCTGGCACGGGGTCCGTCTCAACAGGCCCGACTTCGGCGAGCACTCCCACAGCATCGCGTTCGAGCTCAAGGCCCCGGCCAGAGGCGAGCACGTGTTCGTCATCCTCAACGCCTTCTGGGAGCCGCTCTCGTTCGAGATCCCGCCCTCGTGGGCAGGCCAGACCTGGCACCGGCTCATCGACACCTCTCTCGCCGGCGGCGAGGACTACGTCCCCCTGGCAGAGGCCCCGCACATCGGGTCGAGACTGTACCGGGCAGACGCCCGGAGCGCGGTCGTGCTCGTTTCGAAATAATTCCGGCAAACCAGGCACCTTGGGCCCGCCACACCTCCTGCCGGTCCTCGCCAGATCCGCCACTTGCCCGGGATAACCGCCCGGACAGAGGCTGTCTTTGCTTCAGGCAACTGGGATATTGACTCGCCCGCTCCTCGTGGTATTAATAGTGTGTAGGTGTTTTTGCTGGGGCGTGTTGCCGCTGGTGCATGGTCAAGGCAGTGTAAGGAGGAAAGGATGAGTATCAAAAAACAGTATCTCAAGGGAAAACCGGTCTGCAAGGTAACGTTCACCATACCCAAGGGCATGGGCAAATCGGCTCGCAACGCCTACCTCGTGGGCGACTTCAACAACTGGGACGCCCAGACAAGCCCCATGAAACAACGCAAAGACGGATCCTTTGAGCTTTCCATGAATCTCGAGAAAGACCGCGAGTACCAGTTCAGGTACCTCCTCGACAACACCTGGGAGAACGACGACAGTGCGGACAGGTACGTCCCCACTCCCTACGGAGACGCAGACAACTCGGTGGTAGTGGTCTAACCACCCCTTTCGGGGACGGGTTCACATTTCCCCTTCCCCGTCCGGCACTTTTCGGGGACGGGTTCACAAAAACCCGCTCCGGTGGTCATCTCCCCGTTCCCGCCGCTTTATACGCCGGCACGGAGCCTCCCCTGCAGGAGGGTGTTTTCCTCTTTGGTTTACCATGTGTTGGTTTACCGCGCGGGGAGGAGTGCGAGATCACCGTACAGACTCTCATGATACCGGACTGCCCGGGTGCCCGGAATGGTGTCCGCTGTCCGGAAAATCCCGTCCCCGAGGCTCCCGCCGGCCTTTTCAACAGCCGGGCTCTCTCCGGGCACGGGGGACTCCTTTACAGAGCCAGGCCCGGCCGCAGAACCGGGCATCCCAGTCTCAGTTTTTTGCCGGGCCGGGTGATTCCTTCCAGCGCCGGGTTCGGTCGCGGAGCCGGGCAACCTAATGTGAACCCGTCCCCGAATTGAGGTAGCCCATGCAGCTCAGGTGCACCAGGACCAGGACCCCCGCGACCACGGACAGCGCGAGTGTGAAACCTGTCAGGAATACTCTCATAAGACCTTCCTCTCACTGGTTTTGTCGATCCGGAAACATAGCATATCCCGGGACGAAAAGATACCGCCGGCCGTACCCGGGGCCTAGGATCGGTCATGGGGTCAGGTCTCAACATATGACACGCCCAGTGTCATATGTTGAGACCTGACCCCGATCCTGGGTGACCCCGATCTTGTACCAAACTCCGCCACTGTAGTACTAGGGCCGGTGAAGAGACGGATCTACGGAATTCCCGTCCGGCCCGCCCTGCCGGAGCAGGTCGTTCAGGCCGGACATGCGCTCCGTGCGCCTGCGGACGGCGGCGGCGAAGATCTCGGGGCAGGCCCAGATGTCCAGTCGCCTGCTCGCCCTGGTTATCCCGGTGTACACCAGCTCGCGGGTGAGCACCGGGCTCTCCCTGGGCGGCAGGAGCAGCACCACCCGGGAAAACTCCGACCCCTGGCTCTTGTGCACGGTCATGGCAAAGGCGGTCTCGTGCTCGGGGAGCCGCACCAGGGATATCCTGCGCACGGTCCCGTCCGGCCCCGGGAAAAACGCCCGCAGCTCGCCGTCCAGCTCGCCTGAGAGGATGAAGCCGATGTCGCCGTTGAACAGCCTGACCGTGTAATCGTTGGAGGTCACGAGCACCGGCCTGCCGTGATAGTGCAGGCTGTCCGCGCGGATGAGCCCCTTCCGGGAGAGGATCTCTTCGATGAGGCGGTTTATCGCCGCGACCCCGAACGGGCCTTCCCGCAGGGCGCACAGCACCCGGAACCCGGCGAACAGGTCGAACCGCTCCTCGGCCCCGGCCGCGCGCAGGCAGGGGCCGTACCCTTCGAACGCGGCCTGCTCCAGGCACCCGGCAAGCTGCAGGGGCGAGGAGACCTCCTGCATGCGCACATCCGGAAACTCCCCTTGAAGGATCCTCTGCACGCACGGGTCCGGGTCGCCCGCGCGCACCGCCTCGCTGATCTGCCTGATCCCGCTCTCGGTCCCGAACCGGTGGGTGTGCTTCAGCTCCACCAGGCAGTCCTGCACGCCCTCGGGGCTCCCGCCCGCAAGCTCGTAGCCGGCCGCCTCCCGGATGAGCCCGCAGGTCCCGGGGGAATAGCAGGGGCCTGAGCCGATGTCGCAGATATCCCCCAGCACGTGCCCGGGCTCCACCGAGGAGAGCTGGTCACGGTCCCCGACCAGGATGAGCCGGGCCCCCGGCTTCAGGGCCTGGACGAGCCGGGCCATGAGGCTGAGCGAGGTCATGGACGCCTCGTCGACCACCACCACGTCGTGCGGCAGGGGGTTGTCCGCTGAATGCCTCACGCGCGCCCTGCCCGGGATCACGCCCAGGAGCCGGTGGATGGTCGACGCCCGCAGGTCCGGCATCGCAAGCGCCACCCCGGCCTCCTGCAGGGACCTGACCGTCCTGCCGAGCGATTCGTCGAGCCGCTGGGCCGCCTTGCCCGTGGGCGCGGTGAGCGCCACCCGGATCCTGGGGTCCAGGTGGGCGAGCATGGCCAGGATGTGCGAGACCACGGTCGTCTTCCCGGTGCCCGGCCCCCCGGTGATGATGCACAGTGCCCCTTTTAGCCCCATGAGCACGGCCACCTTCTGCCAGTCGACCTCTCCGGTGTCGTTTCCGGGAAAGTGCAGGCCGAGCCGTGACCGGATCGCCCCGATGTCGAGGGGCGCGCTCTGCCTGCCGAGCTCGAGCAGCTTCTCCGCGAGGAGCCTTTCGTGGTTCCAGTAGCGCCAGAGGTAGAGCCGCGACGCCGAATCGAGGACCAGGGGCCGGTAGTCGCCGGGGCTTCCCACCACGGGCGAGGACGCGAGGGCATCGCGCCACTCCTCAAGCGGCGGGCACTCGATGCGCCTGCCGGTCGCCTCGTCCTCCAAAACCCTGCCCGCCTGGGATGCGAGGTCGATGCAGATGTGCCCCTGCCGGGTATACCTGCTCACCAGGGCCGCGGCAACGGACACGCCCGGGTTTCGATCCTGCGAGAGCTGCTCCATGAGCCGGGCGAAGTGCAGGTCGATGCGGGCGAAATACGCAGCCTCGCCGTCAAGGCCCGGGCTGCCGCCGGGATTCATGTATGGTCCGGGTTCCCTGGCACTCATGTTTTTAAGCCCCCTTTCGGCCCGTTTCCCCCTCACGGCACCAGCCTCGCGCTCAGGCCTCGAACGACCTCCCACCCGGGCATGGTGCGGTAGACGCCGTACTCCGGCCCCCTGGCCGGGTCGACCCCCCTCAGAAACACATAGACCACCCCGCCGAAGTGCTCCCGGTAGGAATATCCCTTCATCCGCTTCTCCAGGTAGGCGTGGAGCGCAGCCGTGTAGAGGTGATACTGGAGCACGTAGTAATTCCTTACCATCGCGTCCTCCATGGACTCCTGCCCGTAGTGCTCGACGCCCGGGCCCAGGCGGTTGGACTTCCAGTCCAGGAGATAGTATTTCCCGCCCGATGCGAACACCAGGTCGATGAAGCCCCTGAGGAAGCCCCTGGTCTCGTCGAGGCGAAGCTCCTCCAGCATCTCGGGGAAACCGGGCGGCACCGCGTCCCGGCCCCGGCCCCGGAAGATATCCGCAAGGATCCGCTTGGAGAGTTTCCCGACGGGCAGATAAAACTCCAGCTCCCGCAGGGTCGTCGCGTTTGGCACCCCGGCCAGGGCAACACCGTCGATCTCGATTGCGAGCGCGTTCTTCACCATGGCGGTGACGGTCTCCTCCCAGTCGCTCCCGAACCCGTGGAGCGCGAGGGTGCCGGCGACCTGTGCCCGGATCGCGGCGTCGTCGGCCTGGAAATGCAGGCGCTCGAAGACGGAGTGGAGCATGATCCCGGTCCTGGCGCCGCCCGGCAGCCGGAACGCGCCCCCGGCATCCGCCCCCTCCCCGCCGGCGTCAAGGCGGGAGAGCCGGTACAGGGCGTCCCGGTCGGCCGCGTCGGCATCGGGGAGAGCATCGGCGCCGTGCGGTGCGTCTGAAATCATGGAGGAGAAGCTCGACACCCGCCACGACCGGTCGATTCGGCCCGTGAACTCGCGGCAGAAAAGCCGTGCCGGGTCTAAGGCGGACCGGACGAACCGCCCCGGGGCCTGCCTTGGCAGGTCCTCAACCAGGATGCTGCCTTCACCGCCCCGGCATACCCCCGTCAGCCCGTCACGGACCGGATCGCCGGACAAGGGGAAACCGGCAGGCGCATCGCCTGTTTCGGCTGCCCCGCCGCCCGCTCCCCCGGCCGCGTCGCCGCCCTCTGCCGTAAAGAGACGCGAGAGCGCGGAGGACTCTCCCCTGTTGAACCTCCCCCACACCAGGTAGCAGCGGTTTTTTGCCCGGGTGAGCGCCACGTACACGAGCCTCATGTCCTCGGCCAGGATCTCCCTTTCGGCCTGGGTCCGGTGCTCGGCCAGCCGGTCGGAGCCCAGGTCGAGGAAGGCCCGGTAGCCCTGCCGCCCGTCGTGGAACGCCACGCCCGCGCCGCCGCGCAGCCCGGAGGGCCCCCAGAGGAAGGGGCAGAACACGATGGGAAACTCCAGGCCCTTGCTCTTGTGCACGGTGATCACCTTCACCGCGTCCTCGTCGCTCTCCAGCCGGAGCTGGTGCTCCTGCGCCCGGGGCATGGACGGGTCGCGCCGCTGGTTGAGCCACTTGATCAGCCCCCTCATGCCGGGCCTGTGCTCCATGGACGCCTGGTTGAGCACCTCGGCAAGGTGCAGGAAGTTCGTGTATATGCGCTCGCCCCGGGGCAGACGGAGGATGCGCGCTCCCGCGCCCTCGTCGGCCGCGAGCTTCCTGAACATCCGCATAAAGCCGGCCTGTGCCCAGAGATCGTGATAGTGCCTGAACCGCTCGACCCAGGTTTCGAGCAGGCGGTCGTCCCGTCCCAGCATGTCGATCTCCGAAGCGTCCAGGCCGAAGAGCGGCCCGGCCAGGGCCGTGCGGACATAGGGCTCGGCATGGGGCTGCGCGACCGCCCTGAGCAGAAACTCCATCTCCAGGGCCTCGGGCGTGTCGAAGACGTTTTCTTCGCTGGAGAGCACGCAGGGGATGCCGCAGGCTGCCAGGGCGTCGCGGACGAGCCTGCCCTGGCTGTTTTCGCGCACGATGACCGCCACGTCGCGCGGCGCTACCCCGCTCTGCCCGATCACGGCCTCGCCCCGCGCGCCCGACCGGAGGAGGCGGGAGATCTCGGCCGCCACGGCCCGGGAGATCAGCTCCTCGGCGTCGTGCCTGGTGAGCCCGGCAGGGGAGCCGTCGTCGGCGTACCAGATGGTGAGCGGCCCCGGGCCCGGGTCGCGCAGAGCCTTGCGCAAAGGGTTTTCTCCGGGGGCCACGGGGGCGAAGCGGATCTCCTCGAAGACGAACGAGCCCTGCCTGTCGAAGAGGCCGTTTACGGCCCGGACCAGCCCGGGCTCGCTGCGCCAGTTTTTCTCCAGGGTGTGCACGTCATCCTCGCCCACTTCGCCTGCGGCGTTGAGGTAGGTGAAGATGTCGGCGCCCCGGAAGCTGTAGATGGCCTGCTTGGGGTCGCCGATCAGAAACAGGGGCGCGCCGGAGAAGACCGTGTGGAAGATCTCGTACTGCACCGGGTCGGTGTCCTGGAACTCGTCGATCAGGGCGGCCCGGTAGCGCTCGGCGAGGTTCTCTCTGAGTATGGGGCCGCTCTCAGAGGCCAGGCTGTCGCGCACCTTGAGCAGCAGGTCGTCGAAGTGCACCACGCCCAACGCGTCTTTCTTCGCGGGCAGGCTGCTCCCGACATGGCAAAAGAGCTGCACCCCGAGCCAGACGAGCCAGCGGTCCATACCCGCCGTGAGCTCGTCGCAGAGCCTTTTGTGCTCGTCGCACCGGGTGAAGAAATCGTGCCGCAGGGGCGCGTGCCCCTTCTTGACCGCGCTCTCCACGACCGTGGCCGTGAGCTTCTCGAAGTCCTTGAACAGGGGCAGCACCGTGCCGCCGGACGAGGCGTACTCCTCCATGTCGTCCAGCAGCCGCGAGACCCCGGGGACGCGGTACCTGGTGCGGTTGAGCCCGGGGTCGTTCAGCAGGAGGCGCGCCACCTCCGGGCCCGCCTCTTTCCAGAGGCTCTTCACCCGCCCGAAGCTCTCGCGGTATGCGTCCAGCACAGGCCCGAGCCCGGGCTCCGGGATGTCGGGGATGACCCGGACATCGAGGCTCGCCTGCCGGATGAGCCCGAGGAAGAAGCCGAAGGTGTGGCCCCGGTTCATGGCATAGTGGGCGAGCTCCCGGGGCATGGCATCGGTGAAGTGCATGCGGTAGAAGTCGCCCACGGTCTCGCGGAGGAGCTCGGTCTGGTCGGTGATGAGCTCGTGGTCGAAGAGGACCCTGCTCTCGAAGGCGAGCTCGCTCAGCACCCGCTGGCAGAACCCGTGGATGGTGAAGATGGACGCCTCGTCGAACCGCCTGAGCGCGTATTCCAGGCGCCGGACGGCCTGCCCGCAGTCGGCGGTGCGCCGAACCAGGCCCAGGAGAAAGGGATCGTCGCCCTCGCCCGACACAAAGCACTTCAGGGCCGCGCGCACCTTCTCCCTGATCCTGCCCCTGAGCTCGCCGGTTGCCGCCTCGGTGTAGGTGACCACCAGGATCTCGCGTACCCGGAGCGTTGTTTCCAGCAGGAGCCTCACATAGAGCGAGGCAATGGTATAGGTCTTGCCCGTGCCCGCGCTCGCCTCGATCAGGTGCGTGCCTTCCAGCGGGATCTCGAACAGGTTCAGCGGCTTCATGATCCGCCCTTTCCCCGGTGGAGGATGAGCGGCCCGAACAGGCGCGCGGCGATCTCCTCGAACTCGCTGTCCAGGGCCTCGCGCCCCTGGAAGCAGATCCGGTAGGCGAGGTCGCTCCCCTCGCCCGGGAACTGCTTCGTGCCCTCCCAGACGCCCCGGGCCTTTTTCAGCCTCTCTTCCCGCGATTCGTCGGCCTGCCTGCCCGGAGAGGCGTACTTGAGCGAGGTCTCGGGAAAGAACGGCAGGGGCCGGCTCATGCCCTCCCAGTAGTGCTCGAGCAGGAGCCCGAGCACCTCGGAGCTGTTGTCAACCGGGGCGAACTCGACCGCGCCGTCGCGGGAGATGTAGCACCCCGGCGCGCCGGCGCCCTTGCCGAGCGAGCACAGGACGAGGTGGTGGATCCAGGCGGTGAAGAGATCGAAGGCCTTTGCCCTGGCGGGCCGGTACAGGACGACCCTGCCCGGGGGATAGACCATGAGCGAGCCGCCCAGGGTAAACGGGCCGATCCGCACGTCCACGGCCCTCGCCTGCGGGCCCGCGTCCGCGATCCGCTCTCTCACCTGCCTGACAAAGCCCGCGGTCTCGCTCCGTATCCGGGAGAACAGGATCTCGCCCGGTGTCCCGTGCGGAAGCCGCCCGTCCATCTTCATGACCCGGTAGGAGAGCTCGTCGTCGGCCCCGCCCAGGACGTGGCCGGCGTAGGTCTTTCTGAGATGGTAGAGCTCCCTCTCGTCCGGCTCGACAGGCTCGCAGTCTTCCAGGGAGAACGACGCCTCGGATATGCCCATGGCGAGCCTTTTGGAGAGCAGAAACCGGCAGGGGTTGCGGAAGAAGCTGCAGAGCGTGCCCAAGTCCACGCTCTTCCACTCGTCCGCGGGCAAGGCGATAGGCCCGGGGATGAACACCCTGCCCTGCACGTCGCTGCCCGCCAGGCTCCCGGCCGCCTCGGCATTCTCTTCGGAGAAGCTGTAGAGCCCCTCCTCCCCGGTGAAGTAGCGGGGGTTGAACGCCTGGAGGCAGTGCCTCTTCACCACGCCCCGGGCCGCGGGCGTGCCGTCTTGCATGACCCGGCCGCTCTCGAGATGGTCGAGCAGGATGCTCACGGGAACGGCGGGGGGAATGGGCGAGTTGTCGTCCGTGCTCTGGCCCGTGAAGCTGATGTGCAGGGCCTTTCTCGCCGAGAGGAGCGCCTCGAGGAACAGGGAGAGGTCTTTGTTGCGTACGCTGCAGTCTCCCCTGCGCGGCCGGCGGCAGATGAGGTTGAACCCCTTGGCGCGCTGCCGCCCGGGAAAGTCGTCGTGGTTCATGCCGAGCAGGCACACCACCTTGAAGGGGATGCTCCTCATGGCCGGCAGGGAGCAGAAGGTGACCCCGTGCAGGAGATAGGCCCTGCCCTCTTCCTCGCGCTCGAGGGCGCCCCTGGCAAAGGCCCTGGCCACCTCGCAGTCGACCTCGCGGCCGAAGCCCGTGGTGTCCTGGATATCGCCCAGCCGCCGGAACACGGCCCGCACCGACTGCATGGCGGGCAACAAAGCCTCGTCAGGCTCGAAGAACTCGTCGAGCAGCGCCGTGAGCGCCTCGGACCACGCCGCTGGCGTCTTCTTGTCCTGGAAGGACCGCACGCGGGCGAACAGGGCGGTGAGAAAATCGAGAAACGCGCCCAGCACCCGGGAGCTGTCGCCCTCCATGTCGTCGTAGGGCAGGATCGAGCCGAACCCGCGCAGCCCGTCGGAGGGCATGGCATATCCCAGGAGCAGCCTGTCGAGGCCAAAGCTCCAGGTGTTTTCATACACCTCGGGCAGGCCCTGCTCGCGCTTCCACTTTTCGTCGCACCCCCACCTGATGCCGCTCTCCTGGATCCACGTGAGGATCAGCTCCAGGTCTTCTTCCCTCAGGCCGAACTTCCTGCGCAAGGGCTCGGACTCGAGCAGCGCGGCCACCTTCGTGGCCTCGAACCGGCTGACGCCAAGCCCCAGGATGCCCCCGATCACGTCCGCCAGGGCGCCCCGTGCCTCCCGCGACCGGTCGGAGAGCGTGAAGGGGATGTAGAGGGGGCTGCTCCGCGGCACGTCGAACACGGCCTGGACGTAAGAAGCATATGCCCGGATGTCTGGCGCCATGACCGCGATCTCTTCGGGCTTGAGGTCCGGGTCTTCGTCCATGAGCGCCAGGAGCCGGTCCCTGAGCACCTCGACCTCGCGCATGGGGCCGTGGCACGAGTGGACCTCGAGGGAGCAGTCGTACGGCCCGACACTCCGGCTCTCACCGGGCCGGGGGTTGCGCAGGTCGAGGATATCCGCCTGGATGCCCTGGAGCAGGGTATCGCCCGGGATATCTTCGAACAGCTCGGTCTCCTGCGGGTCGAGCTCCTGCAGCATGTCGAAGAGCTCCCTGCCCAGCCGGCCCAGGGCCGCGAGGATGCTGTTGCCCTCTTCGACGTGCAGCTCGCCCTCGGGGTGCCCGGACCTCTCGGAAATCGCGGCGATCTCGCTCCCGGACCGGATATCGCCCCAGTATTGCCTGCAGGGGTTGAGCGCGAACACGTGCACCGGGATGAGCCGGGACAGGGCATGGAACACCCCCAGATGAAACGGGGGCAGGTGCGAGATCCCGAAGAGGCAGAGCCTCTCGGGCAGACGCGGGATGCACGAGGGGCCGAGCGCCTCCATGAACCGCTCTCTCAGCCGTGCCAGGTGAGCGTGACCGCCGCGCTCGCACACGGCCCTCCACAGGGCCGACTGCCAGTACTCGACCGTGGCGTGCGCCCCGGGCAGAACCAGCCGGCCCTCCTCCCAGGCGAGCAGCATGTCGGGCCGGTAGACCGCGTAGCTGTCGAACATCTCTGCCATCCGGGAGCTGAGCTGAAAGCCCCTCACCCCCCGGCGGTCGTCCTCGAGATACGACGTCAGGGTCTCGAAGCCGGGTGTGCCGGCGAACCCGGGCAGCACGTCCATGATCCTCCACGCCAGGGCATCGGTCTCGAACAGGGCGGACCCGCGCGTATCCTCGCCGGGCAGCACGCGCGCGAAAAGATCGGCCATGATCCGGTTGGGAAAGGGAAAGGCGCAGTTGGCGCAGATGCCGTGCTCCCGCGCGAGCTGCATGGAGAGCCAGTGCTCCATGCCCTTGCTCTGCACCACGACGATCTCCTGCGAAAAGGGCGAAGAAAGAGGCTCCCCAAGGACTTCGGCGATCTTGCGTGCAAGCTGCTCGAGCCTGTTTCCGGAATAGAGCATCAACCCCTGCATTTCAACAAACACCCCTCTTCCATCTAAAGCCTGCCTATACCACGAAACCGGGCCGGGGAGAAAGGATGAGGTGAGAATCACTCCGAGTCGGCGAATGTACCCAAATGATGACATCCATATTATCCCGAGACAGACATCCTCACTATATCTATACTTCAATATTTATGACAGCTTGGGCTTATAGTTTTGATCAGATATCCGGGACAACTCATCAGCCGTCAGATAGACACGAGGGGGAGGCAAAGAGTCTGCTCTTCAGTAAACTTCAGTATTTACCATTTGCACAAATCTTCTCAATAAGTTATACTTGATTTATGCCAATAGTTGATAAGGATCCATACAACGGGGTCGTTAGCATCCCAAATACGTGCGTGACGGTCAGGGATGATGATGGATTGAAAGCATCTTTATAAACCGATCCAGGAACATCCCAACTACGCATTTATTAGTAATCATGTTCCATACAATTGATCGAGCCGTAGGCTGATCACAAGCAACACAAGACCGCAACATTGCTGAAGTTGTATTGTTGTTTATGTCATGTTTACAGGAAGGTATGAGAGTGCTTTTCGGCAGATATAATTTCTTCTGTGAATTTGAAGACGACGCCGCCCTCCCGGAATACAAGGGTTCCACCTTCCGAGGCTTATTGGGCCACGCCCTGAAAAAGGTGGTGTGCGCACTGAAGCGCCAGTCATGTGAGGAGTGTCTCCTGAGGCAGACATGCGTGTATGCATTCGTGTTTGAAGGTATTCACGGCAACGGAACACATCCCGAGAAAAAAAGAATAGCTGCCCCGCCCAATGCATATGTCATAGAGCCGCCCCTAGAGACGAAAACCAAATATCGGCAGGGAGAATCTTTCGAGTTTACACTTCTGCTCTTCGGCAAGGCAAACGAGTACCTGCCATACTTCGTCTATGCCATGGAGCAGATCGGCAAGACAGGAATCGGCAGGAGGATCAATGGAAAGGCTGGGGGCTTTGCTCTCAAGTCTGTCTGCTCCAGCGGGCGTGAGTTGTATTCATGCGTAACAAGGGAGATGAGCAATGTCCCGTGCGTACAGACATATTCTTCCAGCGATTTTATGGGTAAACATCAGGACCATGCTGAGGAATATGCCGTGAAGATCACCCTCGTTACTCCCTTGAGACTGAAATACAGAAGCAGGCTCGAACCTGATTTACCCTTCCATGTCCTTGTACGGGCGGGATTGAGGAGGTCGTCATCTCTTTTCGCCTATCACGGTTCGGGCGAACCGAAGCTCGATTATAAGGGCCTGGTGCATCGCGCCATGGATGTTCAGGTCATCGAATCATCGATACGCTGGTTTGACTGGAGGCGCTACTCGAACCGACAGGAGCAGGCCATGTTCATGGGGGGAATGGTAGGAGAGGTCACGTATGCGAATGTGCCGGGCGAGTACCTTCCCATTTTGAGGTTTTGCCAGGAAGTGCACCTCGGGAAACAGACTACCTTCGGTCTCGGTAAAATCGAAATGGAGCTGTTATGACTAAGGGCACCATAACCGGGGAGGAATCCTGTCTATGAAAAACATCCTCCTCGCCGTCGTTGGACTGAGCCCCCAGGTGCTCACCGAGACTCTGTATGCCCTGCACAAGGAAGGAAGGCATATCGACGAGATTCATGTCATCACCACCCGCGCCGGCAAGGAGCAGATCTACGCCACCCTGCTCTCGCCGCACGACGGCATGTTTCAGAAATATCTCGATGATTATCGAATAGCACCGGGCACCATCGCCTTTGCCTTCGACCATGTGCATGTGGTGCGAGATGCCAAGGGCATCGAACTGGATGACATCCGCGACGAAGACGACAACGCTCTGCTCATGAAAACCTGCGCAGAGTTCACCTATCGCTTCACGAACGACTCCAATCAGGCGGTTTTCTTTTCCATAGCAGGAGGCCGCAAGACCATGAGCGCCTGCCTGATGGCCGCAGCCCAGTTCTACGGCCGCGTGCAGGACCGCATCTACCATGTGCTCGTCACGCCGGAATTCGAGAGCAACCCGAATTTCTTCTATCCGCCGCCCATTTCTGCGCCCATCGAGCTGCGCGACCGTGATCGCAGGCCGTACGTCCGGGAGACAAAGTATGCCGAGGTGCAACTGGTGCTCATACCGTTCGTGTCCCTCCGGGACAGACTGTCTGAAGACATGCTGCGCGAGCCCAAAGACCCGGCAGCTCTCATGCTCTCGCTCATCAGGGAAAAGCCGGCCCTGCTGGAGGTGGATCTAAACGCAGGCTGCCTGCGATATAAGGGCCGCGAGATGGATGTCCACCCATCCCACCTTGCGGTGTACGCCTTCTTTGCGATGGAGAAACGCTCCTGCACCCTGGAGACAGGCTGCCGATCCTGCTCTCAGTGCTATCTGCCGATCACCGGCATACTCGACCGCACCGGCCAGATTATGGATATCTATCGCACGATCGCCGGCACCAGGGATCTTTCTGCGATGAGCGACACAGGCATCACGAACCTGAACGCGCAGAACTTCAACTCATACAAGAGCAAGCTGAAACACGACATTATTGCTACCTTCGGGCTGAGCGCCTCCCACGAGCTGGTCATCGAATCAAAAGGCAAAAAACCAGATACCCGCTTCGGTATACGCATCCCGCGGGAGCGTATCCGGGTTATCATATGAGGCTGCAACGTTGCGGAGCTTTAATGGATGAGTTGATTATGAATAGAAGTCAACTCGAGTCAGGGAGAATATGATGAATGATATCCCATTGAAAACCAAAATAGTTCTTGGTGCCTTGCTCCATGATATTGGCAAGTTCAAACAGCGTGCTGCCTTTGAAGAAGACAAAGGCATGACGCATGTTCAAATAGGATATATGTGGTTAAAAGATCACTATGGGGAAGGGATAGTTTCTGCCGGATCCCGCGACCATCATGGCAACGAGCCCGAAACATGGGAATCCAATATCAGCCTCATAATCTACGAAGCTGACAATTGCTCGGCAGCGGAAAGAAAAAAATATGATCCTCAAAACGATACAGGTAAAGAATGGCATCGTCAGATTCAACTTGCCAATGTCTTTTCCCGGGTCCGTGATCCTGCAATGGGTAAGGATAACCCCGCTTTCCCGTCTATGAGCTATTATCCATTGGCTGTTCTCGGGGAATGGACCGAGCCCCTTGCAGAATCCGGGGCTAACAATAAGGATACGTATCGCCGTTTCTGGGACGGATTCTCACGTGAATTCGATATCCTAAAGCAGGAGTCATGTCATTATAATGTCGATGCCGTTGCCCACCTTCTGGAAAAGTATACATCTTTCATCCCTTCCATCACCCTGAAGGTTTATGGCGAGGATGATGCATCCACTTATCGTAAGCATCCCGATATATCCCTTTTCGATCACCTGAAAATAACTGCCGCGACAGCATCTTGTCTCTATGATTATTATGCCGCCAGGTATCCATCAGAGTTCAATGAAAGCGTGTTGAAGGATGAAATTACCAACTGGGAAATAAGCAGTGATACAAACTCCGCACCTCTGCTTTTGGTTGGTGGCGACATATCCGGAGTCCAAGGCTTCATTTACACAATATCCTCAAAAGGTGCTCTCAAATCTCTCAAAGGCCGATCTTTCTACCTGGAGCTTTTGATTGAACATACGGTGGATATGTTGCTTGAAGGGCTCGATCAAACACGGTGCAACATCATCTTTACCGGCGGGGGTCATTTCTATATCCTGGCTCCCAATACTGAAGCAGCTTTGAAAACTGTTGCGCATGTGCGCTCCAGGATCAATGATTACCTGTTCAAATCCTTCAATGCGTCTCTTCAAATGCACGTCGGGTTTGTGCCATTTGCAAAGCAGAACTTCAGTGATGCATCCGGTCCTTGGCGTGAACTCAGTAGGGAAATAGAGATATCAAAACAGCGTAAGTGGGAGCACCGCTTGGCAGATCTTTTCGAAGAACCGGCCATGCCCGAAGAAAGCTGCCTCACCAGAAACTGCGGCATCTGCGGCAGAGAAGACCAGCCGCTTACTCCTTTATCGGATGATAAATCAGAAGTCCTTTGCTGTGAATACTGCCGTGAACAGTACCTGCTTGGAAGCATTCTCCAGGCAGCGGCACGAAAGAATGGGCGTATAGTGATCTATCGGATGAAAGACCGTCCGGCAAGTGAGAATGACATACGCATCGATGACTGCATTTATCACATTGGCGAGTCATACAAAGACGAGGCGGGCAAAGGTGCTTCGGCTGTGTTTCACCTGAATGATTGGGACCTGTCGGATTATGTGCACCCGCATAGCAGGCCTCTCATGGCGGGGATTTTTTTCCCAGAGAATTGCAGAGAGCTTGAGGACATGGCACTTCAAGGGTTCGGCATGAACAGAATAGGCGTTCTAAAAATGGACGTAGATAATCTGGGAACCATTTTCTCCCAATCAGTCCCCGAAAACGAACGCACGCTCTCACGCATGGCTTCTCTTTCCCGGAACATGAGCCTGTTCTTCAAGTACCATATAAATGGCATCCTCGGAATGGACGAAGGGTATCCCTTACCCTTTCTGTTATGGGACAGAAGGAATATAAGGCGCAACTTGACCATCGTGTATTCAGGAGGTGATGACCTTTTTCTGATCGGCCACTGGCTGGACATCATGGAATCTTCTTTCGATATCAATGCCGCCTTGAGAAGATTCACGGCAAATCCCTTTATCACTGTTTCAGGAGGCATGATCCTGGGAGATTCACATGATCCTATCTATCATCTGGCGCAGCAGGCGCACACAGCGGAAAAGGCTGCCAAGGGCGGCACGAAACAGTCCATAACGATTTTTAGTTGCGAGCATGTGTTCAAATGGAACCTCGTCGACCTTTTTCAAGAACGCATACGATCCCTTGCCGACCTTTTTACGCTTGGCCAAAACCGTATTGATCTCCCGGAGGGTTCCCTCAGCCGGGGCATGTTGTATCGGATGCTGCTTTTATTCAGGGATCACAGAAAGAAAAAGGATGCTGTTTGGCATCTTCCGCATCTGGTGTATTTATTTGGGCGCTTCAGACCCAGCAAAGGCTTTGAAAAGTCATGGAGCAGCCTGAAGAACTTCGTTTTTTCAACCAGCGTCGATTGGCATACCCTTGAGATGGTGGTCCTGATGATTCTGATGATGATGAGAAAGGAGAATAAACAATGAGTGAAAATCTAAAACCTTTGGACAAGTGTTGCTATGAATATAGTCGTGAACTGACGGATCTTGAGAGAGTAAGCATCGACAGGATAGTCAAGATAGCGGAGGAAGTTGGATTCTTTCTGGTAAAAGGGAAATATGCGAAGCGTAATAATTCAGAAGGTTCAATGGGTATAAAGGTCAACCAGATACGCAGATTCCTTGACGCCGTGAGGCGGATTGAAGCCAGGTTGAAAAAGGGCGATTTTGAACAAATCAAGGGTTCAGTAATCCTCCTGCGCCCCAAGCTTGCTTATGCCGCCGGCAGGGAAGAAAAGATCAAACCGCTTATGAACGTCCTCGATCCGGCCATCAAGTCCGGGGCCGAGTCTCGGGGAAATTTTGAAAAGCTCCTGCGGCTCATCGAAGGCATTATTGCGTATCACCGCTACCACGGTGGAACCAATTAGGGAGGTGAATATTTATGGACCCAATGAAAAATCGCAAATTGATCGGTAAAATAGAATTATCAGGCATATTGGAGTGCGTAACCGGGCTGCATATCGGGGCATCCAATGACAATATGGAGATCGGGGCCATAGATTCACCTGTGGTAAGAGATCCCATGTCAAATGAACCATATATTCCTGGTTCTTCATTGAAAGGCAAGCTGAGAGCCCTTTTAGAAAAAGCCCATCCGGATCTGTACCCAAACCGTAATGGCGGTAGCGAAATAAACCGCCATGAATGTAATGACTGGAATGCAGGAAAAAGTAAGAATAGAAATTTTATGGATATGGAACTGGATTACCCTGGTGCATTGCAATGCCCGGTATGCCGGCTGTTTGGGTCGACCGGGTCTGGTGAAAGAACCCGGAACTTCCCTGCGCGACTGAAGGTGCGGGATTTATGTCTTGGGAACGCGTCCGATCTTGAAAACCTTGAATCAGGACTCTTGTATACCGAGTGGAAATTCGAGAACAGCATTGATCGCATAACATCGGCCGCGAATCCGCGCAATCTCGAGCGGGTGCCGAAAGGGGCAAAATTCAGGTTGTCCATGGTGTACGATGTCGAGGATGCCGAGACTATAACCGCCGATCTTGAAAATCTGAGACTTGCCGTCAATCTGCTGCACGATGACGCTCTGGGCGGACACGGATCACGGGGATACGGTCAGGTGAAGCTCGAATTCAACAAGATTCAGGCCAGAAAACTGGGATATTACCGTGGAGAACCAGGACAAACCAAGGAAGTTAAGAATTTAGATGATGTAAGCAAGCTGGCGGAATTCTTTCAGCCCTTCAAGGGATAAAAAATGAACACGTATCTCTACAGGCTTACCTTCACGGGGCCGGTGCATTTTGGCGCAACCGGCATCGGCATGGAGAATTCACATTTCACGCTTACCTCCGACGCCCTCACTTCAGCGCTGGTCAATGCATTGTGCGTGCTCGGCAAAGCCGATGAGGCGGTGGAGATTCTACGGAGTGATACCCCAGGCTTTATCCTGAGTTCCCTGTTCCTTTACCAACGCAGTGGAGATGAAGCTGTCCGGTATGCTTTACCCAAGCCTTTATGCAGGCCCTCTGTTGATAACGAAACTTTGCGGAGTTTTGGCAAGGAGATCAAAAAGATTCAATATCTTTGCCCGGAAGATGTTCAGACATGGCTTGGGGACACCCGTCTCAGCTTTGATGACATAGAGCGGATCAAGGTTCGTAGCGAATCATTATTAAAAAGAGCATACGAGGAAGAGCTGAGACCAAGGGTTGCGCTAGACAGGCAAAGCGAAAATAGCAGTATCTGGCGTTGTGGGGTGATCCATTTCAAAAAAGATGCCGGGTTATTCGGACTTGTCCACGTACGCGATGATGCCTGGAAGAGTATCCTGGAGAGCGCATTTATCATGCTTGGTGACTTAGGTCTGGGTGGGGAGCGCACCTATGGGTTCGGCACATTTGAATTTTCGGGTTTTGAGACTCCCCCGGCCTCATGGTGCAAAGAAGAGGGAACACAGAAGAGATATGTTCTTTTGTCAAGCTATTACCCAAATTCCAAGGAAAAACCACAGATAAAAGATATCTTTGCGGCATGGAATTTCTTTGAAACCCGGGGTTATATAGTGAGCGGCAGAAACACCACTACACTCAAGCGCAAAAGATTACGCATGTTCAGCGAGGGCAGCGTAGTGAATCAACTGGTCAGGGGGATGCTGGTGGATGTTACACCCGATGATGCGCAAGCACTCGGACTTTCTCATATAGTCTATCGCTCCGGGCTTTCGTTTCTTTTTCCCTGGGTGGTAGTATGAAAACGGTATCTGCTGAAAAGAAGGATCTGAAATTTACAATACCAGTGATCCTTGAAGTTATCTCGCCAATTCACATAGGGACACGTGAAGGCAGTCTTCGTAATACGGACTTCATAATACATAAAGGCAAAGCCTATATCATTGACGAGAATAAATTTTGTGCATTTCTTCTGACCTATAATCTAATTGATGATTTTGTTGACTCGGTCAGCTCAGGCTTCCGTTCCATTGCCGAATACCTAAAAGGGAAAAACCTCAAAGACATGGACAAGATTATCCGGAGTATCACATTGCGCTCAATCTCAATACACGGTGGCGAAAACAGAATGGGGAATTTCAGACCCTTTCTTCGTGACGCCCGTGGTCAGGTCTTTATCCCTGGCACATCTATAAAAGGAACCCTGCGGACAGGGTTCCTGCATGGGATTTTATCCAGCGATTCAAGATTGAGAGAAGAAAAGGAGTCATGGGTTGAAAATAATCTATGGCAACTTTCATCGGGTAATAAAGAAAAAGCCAAAAAACGATTTTCATACAAGATTCTTCAAGAGGATATTCTGCAAAACTTTAGGATTCCGGGCACAGATCAAAAAGACGGCCCAAATCGGGACATCTTGCGGTGCTTGACTGTACGAGATGCATACCCCATTGGCCAGGTTGAATCCAGGTTGATAAAACTGCAATTTCTCTCTAAGAATGCTTCAGGTGAGGTGTATTGGAGCAAACAGAAAAAAACTGGTTGGCCTCTTGAGATTTGGGTGGAGGCGGTCATAGCCGGAAAGTTCATGACCGAACTGATTTGGGATACGGCGCTATTCGATCATTTCAAGGCAGAAGATTGGTATATAAAAGATCTCAATGGACTCCTTCACAATGCCTGGAACATGAATAAAGACATCTTTGATCATGAGAAAAAACATTTTTCAGTGAACTCTAAACCCAAAGACGCGGATGCCAGATACGCGGCACAAGGCCTTTATACTTGGTATGAGAAACAACAAGGCTCTTTTCTCAGGATCGGGTTTGGCTCCGGGATGCTGTCTACTACCGTTGATGGAGTGCTCTCTCCCGGCGTAAGAACGGAAATCAGAAACATCTGCGGCCATAACAGAGGCAATGACCCTGCTCCAAAAACCAGGCGTGTCTGGGAAAAGGAGCATAATCAATGGGTGCCCATGGGGTGGATGAGATTTTCGCAACCGGAAGACAACCCAACTATTGCTGTCCAGAAAAAAGAGCCCGAACCAGTTGTGGAGGAAAGCTGGGAAAAGGCCACGCTTGAATGGAGGGCCCAGGATGCCACCGTGCTTGCACGCTCGGAAAATCGAAGAGCCTTTGGTAAAGGCAAGGAACTCATACCGGCATCAATGCATGACCGGCTAATTATAAAACGCAAGAACGTAACCGCGAAGATCACAGTTGTTCAAAAAGGCAACTCATTTATGATCGTGAAAATCGAACCATTCATGGGAGGTGGGATATGACCCGAACGATCATCTCCACTGTCGGTACATCGCTCATCAATAATGCCGGCCGGAAGATCGGTGCAGACAAGGCTCGCGATAAAGCCGAGCTTATTCGATATCTGCAGGCTGAGCCGCAGGAGAAGGCCAGTGCAGAGGCTAACGCGCTCTCCCGTGTGGTGCAGAAGAATGACCGGCTGGTCTTTCTGCACTCTCACACGGAAGATGGCCTTACATGCGCCGAAGCCCTGTGCGCTTATTATCAGAAAGCAGCTCATGCATGCGAGACACGCGAAATACCGGATCTTTCTTATACGGAAACCAGCTTCAAGATGCGCGGGCTGCGCTCACTCGTGACGGCCATGATCAAAACCGTAAACCGTGAACGCACACTGGGGCGCGAGGTTCTCATCAACGCCACAGGCGGGTTCAAGGCCGAAATCTCCTGCGCCACCATGGTGGGCCTGCTTTTCGAAGTTCCGGTCTACTACATACACGAAGCGTTTAAGGACATCATCGAAATGCCGCCCACGCCCATTTCCTGGGATATGAACCTCATGGCAGATCACGAGGAGTTTTTTGTATGGATAGACAAAGAAATGCGAAAAACCTCCATGGTAGAAAAGCGGCTTGCTGGTCTGAATGAAAAAATCCGTCTCCTGTTGTACGAGGAGGATGGCTTCTGCATGCTTTCTCCTGCAGGCGAGGTCATGTGGCGGGCATATAGAAAACATCTGGCTGAACTGCCAGAAGGCGTTGTCTTTCTTTCCGCTGCGGCACAAAGAACCCTGGCGCAGGCACCGACCAGCACCCGTGACGTCATGCGCGTCGCGCTGCACAAGCTTGCTTCTCCCACCTTGCGCCGGGGAGGTTCCGCCCAGGCCAATTCTTCGGACTGCATGATTTACCCCAGAGGGCATCGGGCAGTACGCATTTTCTATTATGAACGTGATGACAATGTCTATGTCTGTGAACTCGCCAGCCACACTGACGCCAGCTATGAACGCCTGCTGAGAAAAGGCGTAAGAAAAGGTGATTATGGCAATTTTGAGCCTGATCGCCATGTGTAGGGTAAAAGGAGGGGCATTGGCCTGATGCCGAAGGCACACTCCCGGGATGAAAAAAGACGTACATCATGGTAATAGCTTTACAAGGGATGGAAAGGAAAACAGACGCTGCCTTTTCGAGCCTGAAGGCTGAAATCAACAAAGGAGGGGTTGATGTCCACTCTGCATGATATCGATACGATCGCTCGACGGATCGCGGCCGAATACCAACCGGACAAAATCATCCTCTTTGGATCATATGCCTATGGGACGCCGCATGAGGATTCGGATGTCGATATGCTGGTGATACTCCCCTTCGAGGGAAAGGGGGTCCATAAGACCGTTGAAATCCTCAGGCGTGTAAAACCGGAATTGCCGCTCGATCTGATCGTGCGTACACCCCGGCAGGTCGCTGAACGGCTGGCTCTTGGTGATTTTTTCCTGAGGGAGATCATGGAAAAAGGCAAGGTGCTCTATGAAGCCGCTCACTGAGGAGTGGCTCAACAAGGCCGAAGGCGATTATGCAACCGCCCGGAGGGAGCTGCGTGCCCGCAGGCTGCCGAACTACGACGCGGCCTGTTTCCACGCCCAGCAATGCATAGAAAAGTATCTGAAGGCCGTTCTGCAGGAGCATGATGTGGCCATCGGGAAAACACATAACCTGGTGCACCTGCTGGAAAAGGTGCTCCCCTTTTACCCTCAGGTTGAGAAGCTGCGCGCGCACCTGCAGGAGCTGAATGCCTATGCCATCGGCTACCGTTATCCGGGGGATTCGGCGGACAGGGAAATTGCCCGCCGGGCCATTGCCGCATGCCGCAATGCCCGGCAGACATTGCTCGATGAGATAGTCACGCAATGGGTGAGCGCGAAGTGAAGAAATGCGCCCTCATCGTCACCGTGGGCACCGGCACCCGGCCGGATGTTCAGATATTCAAGCCTCTCAAAAAGGCTATCTCCCATTATCGGCCCGATTATCTTGTCCTCGCTGCCAGCAACGGCAGCGAGGACAACGCCAGGATCATAGCCCGTGATCTCTCCATCTCCCCTGATGCATACCGCATAGCCATGCTGAAGGATATCGATGACTTCCAGGCAGTATTCCGTGATATAAACGAGGTCTTTAAAGAGCTCCGTGAAAGCGGCTTTGCGGTTGACGAGATCCAGATCGACTTCACCAGCGGCACCAAAGCAATGAGCAGCGGCGCGGTTCTTTCCGCCATACACAACCAGTGCGGCTCCATCAGCTACATAACCGGCAAAAGAAAAGACGGGGTAGTGATTGACGGCACCGAGCAGTTCCGCACCATCATGCCAACGGAGATCTTCGCGGCCCATGATGTCAGAATCGCGGGTGAATTTATCCGGAAGTTGCGCTTCGATACTGCCGAGCAACTGTTATCCAAGTCAAATCTCAAGCTGCTCGACGAGCATGAACAAAAATCAGGACAGCAATTGAAACATGTCGCCTCGGCTTATCGCCTCTGGGACCTTTTCAACCATAGAGGCGCTCTGGAGGAACTAAAAAACTTGGATAATGACCTGTCTGCCTTGGATTGCTTCCGCCCCAGGGTAGAGGCGACCGAAGCCCTGAAAGAACTCGCCAGGGGCAATGACGCGCCAAAGGAATTCCTACTCATCGATATCTTCAACAACGCTGAACGCCGCGCAATAGAAGGCCGCTATGATGATGCCCTTGCAAGGCTGTATCGCGTCACAGAACTTTTGGCTCAATATATACTTGATCGAGATTTTGATATCCTGACCGGAGATGTAGACAAAGCAAAGGTGCCCGTGCACCTGCATGAGGACCTCGAGCGACTGAGAAACAAACGTGACGGCAAGATCAAGACAGGGCTTGACTGGGATTATCGCATCCTTGAAAGCCTGTGTCACACTGTCGGACACCGGTATGCAGGGAATGAGCATCTGCAAGGCCAGCTTCTCCAGAGAAATCAATCCATTCTGGCTCATGGGCTGATTTCTGTGACGAAGAACAGCTACAAGAACCTGAAAGAGTCGATTATTGGCCTTATCGGGGACAGTATCGAAGACTTTGCATCACGCGCTGCCGCGCTCCAGTTTCCCTGGCTGGACGGGAATAAGACGGAATAGTATATCACTCAAAGAATATGAGCAGGTCAAGTTTGAGAATCGATAATGCAGGAGAGGCAAGAGCCGCTATACAATGAGTTAATTCCTGGCTCTGTCTTGAGCGTTCTTTGACAATTGAATAATGAATGTACACGACTGGAACATCTGATGGGTTCGAGAACTTTCCAACCTATGCCCTGATTGCCTGGCGGCAACGTTGCGGTGTTTGCAAGCCCTGCGAGGACAGCGGTATGGTTGCGTCGTGAAGGGAACCTGCGGCAAAGGAGATTTGCATGATCGTCTACATTAGAACCCAGGGAGCAAGAGTCATCAAGGAGGGAAGACACCTCCTCGTGAAAAAGGGCGACGATACCTATCACACGCTCTTTACCTACAAGCTCAGCCAGATACTTGTCTACGGTAATGTGGAGATCACCCACAGGGCTTTGGCACAGATTCTGCGGCACAACATCGACGTGGTGTTTCTCACCTTTAACGGTCGGTATCTGGGGAGGCTGGCATCGCAGGAGCCGCGCAATGTCTACCTGCGCAGGCGCCAGTGGCTGCTCCTCGATGACGAAGACTTCTGCCTGAAGTCGGCAAAGTCTTTTGTCTCAGGGAAGCTGTCGAACATGGCCCCCGTGCTCATGCGCATCAAGAGGACAAAGGGCGTACAGACTGCTGGAGGCAGGGCCAGGGAGATCATGGATATCCTGAAGATGCTCGACAGGGCCGAGTCCGTCAACAGTTTGCGGGGCTATGAAGGAAGAGGCTCAGCGCTCTATTTCGATGCCTTCCCGAAAGGATTCGTGGACGACTGGGGATTCACCCGCCGTGTCAGGAGGCCTCCCACTGACCCGGTCAATTCGGTGCTCTCCCTGCTCTATACATTCCTCATGAACCGTGTCTATGCAGCGGTTCGGGTTGCAGGCCTTGATCCCTATCCGGGCTCCCTGCACTCCATCGACTACGGCAGATATTCCCTGGTGCTCGATCTCATGGAGGAGTTCCGGCCGATTATCGCGGACACCCTCACTCTCTCGCTCTTCAACCTGAAGATACTAAAAAAAGGCGATTTTGCTGTTGAGAAGCCCGAGGATGATGTGCAGGAAGCACCGAAGGAGGAAAGCATCGAATACATCCTCAAAGATCCTATAGGCCTCATGTCTGATACCGGCAATACACCCGATGTCATTGATCTCCCGGAGCAGAGGATGACGGAAACGCCTGCACAGGAAGTCTTGACCGCGAAATATCCTGTCAGGCTCACACCCAGCGCCTTTTCCCGGGTGATCGATGCCTTCGAGAAAAAGCTCACCACGGAATTCTTCTACCCGCCTGCTGACAGAAAACTCACCTATGCCGACGCCCTTGTCTACCAGGCAGGTCATTTCAGGAAAGTCATCGAGGGCGAGGCTGACATGTACCAGCCCATGCTGCTGAAGTAAATCGGGGGCAGGACCGTGATCACCCTCATCACCTATGACATTTCCAACGATGCCACAAGGGCGGCTCTGCACAGATTCCTCAAGGAGTTCGGGCTTAACACCCAGAAGTCCGTCTTTGAATGCGACCTCGACGAACCGGCCATAAAGCGCATCCGGGCTTACTGTGTAGCGCAAATCGACATGACGACCGATTCGGTAAGAATATACAGAATATGCAGCAGGTGCCTTCGGAAGGTTCTGCTCTCCGGCAAAGGCATGAAGCTCACCCAGCTCGATTACACGGTTGTGTAGGAATGAAAATAATTGTCGCCTACGACATATCCGGCCCTGATCGCCTTCGGCAGGTGGCGAAGATCTCGGAAGATTACGGCAACCGGGTGCAAAAATCAATCTTCGAACTCGACATCAGATCCGGGACACTGCGCGAGATGAAGAACAGGATCGAAGCAGTCATTGATCCGGAGGTCGACGGCGTGAAATATTTCCCGCTCTGCGAGAAATGTGCGGCTTATATCCCAGATATCATCGGCAAGGGTATTTTCATTGATCCTGACGAGGAGTATCATGTGTACTGATTGGGGAAACAACTGATGTTCGGGTTTCAAAAAGTGCTCAGCAGACCTGACAGGGAATTCCCATTTTTTTCCATCTCCATGATAATATGTATAAAGTTGTCTGCGGCAAAAAAGAGGTGTGCGGAATATCAAATATCGCTTGAAGATCATGAGCTTACATGACAATTCCGAGAAGGAGGCTCTTGGGTTTATATGGTGATTTACAAAAAAGCTCAGAAGGTATGCGGAGATGGGAAGGTATCCATTGATTATTCTTTGCCTTTTGGGAGGTGCGAAAGAAACTGACCTGATTCACGAAGGGATTGCGACATAATCTTTTTTCGCGTTTTCGATTTTCTCGATGAAAAGAAACTGACCTGATTCACGAAGGGATTGCGACGACAAGGAATTTCCACACATAGTGTGCAGATAGTGGCAAAGAAACTGACCTGATTCACGAAGGGATTGCGACGCGACTGCTTCGTCCGTTTCGTACTCCTTGCCGATCTCAAAGAAACTGACCTGATTCACGAAGGGATTGCGACAAGGGCCTTTAAGAATGCCTTGGGGTTTTCGATCAGGAAAGAAACTGACCTGATTCACGAAGGGATTGCGACCCCAATTACGGATTAACATTTCAAATTTTGGCTGAAGCCAAAGAAACTGACCTGATTCACGAAGGGATTGCGACCCACCAAAAAGATTTTCCCATGTTGAATCAGCATAGAAATCAAAGAAACTGACCTGATTCACGAAGGGATTGCGACTTCTCAAGGGCGGACGTTGTTGACATCGGCCTGCCAAAAGAAACTGACCTGATTCACGAAGGGATTGCGACACAGCGGAATCTCCTCGTTCCCGCACACAAAACAGCAAAGAAACTGACCTGATTCACGAAGGGATTGCGACACCATGCAAACCACGTATCAGCGTTATTCAGTTTTAAAGAAACTGACCTGATTCACGAAGGGATTGCGACTCAATTTCAGCTCCGATCTTTTCATTGTATTACAAAGAAACTGACCTGATTCACGAAGGGATTGCGACTATTGCGCCATGTTCAGTCCTCCTCTATCTCAAACGAAAAGAAACTGACCTGATTCACGAAGGGATTGCGACCGGGCAGGTCTTGCATTGCCCGTGGACGTTCCAGTAAAGAAACTGACCTGATTCACGAAGGGATTGCGACGGAGCTTACTTCATGGCGATATCCTTTCTTCTGGGATGAAAAGAAACTGACCTGATTCACGAAGGGATTGCGACACGAGAACCTTATCCTGGGGCCCTATGGCCCACGCCGGCAAAGAAACTGACCTGATTCACGAAGGGATTGCGACTCGTGCGCCTTGCTTGAATAGATAGAGTATTCGCCGAAAGAAACTGACCTGATTCACGAAGGGATTGCGACTCAAGAGAGATGGACCTTGAATTGAAATGTTCCTTTGCAGAAAGAAACTGACCTGATTCACGAAGGGATTGCGACGATGTCGCCTGACTGGTTGAGTCCCTGTTTGATTGCAAAGAAACTGACCTGATTCACGAAGGGATTGCGACCGCCGTATCCATCCCTGACGATTTCCCTCTCGCAGGCGCGGTAAAGAAACTGACCTGATTCACGAAGGGATTGCGACTCTTGTCCTCCTCTTGTTTTCTAACCCTTATCCCGAAAGAAACTGACCTGATTCACGAAGGGATTGCGACGTCCTCCCGGTAAACGACGATGAAACTGTGGTCTGTGCAGGAAAGAAACTGACCTGATTCACGAAGGGATTGCGACTCGTTGATGATGTCCTCTTCTTCAGAACCCTCAACTTCAAAGAAACTGACCTGATTCACGAAGGGATTGCGACATTGTATTACCCTCCTTTTATTTAACGCCCTTATGCCCTGAAAGAAACTGACCTGATTCACGAAGGGATTGCGACGCACTCCTGGATTGATTGACCTTCCCTGCGAACTACTAAAGAAACTGACCTGATTCACGAAGGGATTGCGACGTGGGGAGAGAAAGAGCGTAGTGGTATGCCGTGTTGTGAAAGAAACTGACCTGATTCACGAAGGGATTGCGACTTTTTTCCATGTACCGGTTTCGCCCTCGCCCGCAAAAAGAAACTGACCTGATTCACGAAGGGATTGCGACTTTCATATCATCTCTCCTTTTTATTTTTCCGGGTTGGTCAAAGAAACTGACCTGATTCACGAAGGGATTGCGACTCCCGGCCACGCTCAGTGTATTCCTGCCATGCGCAAAAGAAACTGACCTGATTCACGAAGGGATTGCGACCTTCCCAAGCTTCTGCCGTATCTGTTTTCTTTGCTTCCCGAAAGAAACTTACCTGATTCACGAAGGGATTGCGACTTTGCTACATTGTGCATTTGGTCAACTTGACGGGAAAGAAGAAAATGACCTGAAAAATGACGAACCAAAGGATACAGCGGATGGCTTTCATCCGCCGGGGATCTGCACGTCGAGCGGATAGATGGGGGCGATCAGAATGAATATCCCAAAAATGCGCCGGGCAGGAGATCATGATATGCCGGCCCTCCAGGAAATCCGGGTTGCGGCCTTTGCGCCGGTTTTTGCCTCGTTCCGCAGAATGCTTGGCGATTCCCTCTATGAGCTGGTGCAGGCGCGCGAGGATGAGGCCCAGTCGGAACTGCTGGCTTCTCTTCCGGCGCCTGGGTCTCCCTGGGAGCTTTTCGTTGCCGAGGTGGCCGGTGAGGTCGCAGGGTTTGTCGCGTTTCGGCTGAATCAGGAAACACGGGTCGGCGAGATCGGGCTCAATAGCGTCTGGATGTGCCGCGAGCTGTAGCCGGCCCTGCCCGGCTGCGGGCCGAGGCCGGCGGCCGTAGGGGCTGCGCCCTGGCCCTGGTGTCAGGAATCGGGTTTGCGGGTGAGGGAACAGTTGGAATCCTGGTTGTCATCACTATTACTATAATCTGGCCCACCATCATAAAGAAGCTGTCACAAGGAGGATCGTCGCATGAAATTCGAAATCCCCCGCCCACTCAGGATCGAGCATGAAGAGCTTCACGAGAGGCTGCGCACAGCCACGAAGGAGACCGGCGAGCTCGGCGAGGCGGCACGGGCTGTTGCCGAGCTGATGCACCCGCACTTCCTCAAGGAGGAGGAATACGCATTGCCCCCGCTCGGGCTGCTGCGCGACCTGGCCGGCGGCAGGGTGACCCCTGACATGAAAGACGTGCTCGGGCTGACCGACAGGCTCAAGGCCGACCTCGGCCAAATGCTCGCGGAGCACAAGTCGATCGTTGCCGCGCTCGAGAGGCTGTCCGGCGCGGCGAAGAAGGCTGGCAAGATGGAATACGCGGAATTCGCCGAGGCACTCATGCTCCACGCGCAGACCGAGGAAGAGGTGTCCTACCCCGCCTCGATACTGATCGGGGAGTACGTGAGGGAGAAGCTGGGGTTGCGGTAGCCCGGGCCGCGCGCCCAGGCCTGAATGTACATTCCGCGATCGGCTCCCCTGTGTTCAGCTACGCCGCGGCCTGGCAATCGCACGCACCCGGACGGCAAGAAAGCGGCGCTCCCCGTTCGCCGCCGCCCTGCTGTTTGCCGCCGGTGATACAAGGCAAGGCATTGTGCAAGAGTCCGGAACGAAATATTTCTCGATGAGCGGGTTGGCTTCGCGTATTATTGATGATATGTAAGGCACGAAACCACCTCGCAGCTTGCCTGGGGGGTGGTTCATTGAGTGGAAGTGCCTTTTTTGTTGAGTATCTTTTGGGGGTTATCTGTGAACAACCGTTGCGATGAAAATGCATTACCGGCTGCTGACGCCTCTGGGCCGGGAGAACGGCCACGGGACCATGCACGCAGCCCCTTGCCGCAGAAAGGCAGCGCCCGGACCATTGGGCGGTCCATGCCGCCGGACCACCCTGGCCGGTTCCCGGGCGATGGGTATGACCGGCATCGAGACTATATCACGGTAAAAGACCTCCTCCTGGACAGCATTCTGAGAAGAATTAGGCAGCTCTTTTCATTCCCCGTGGGTCTGGCAAAGAAAACCGTTCGCCCGTTCTTTTCCCTGGCGGCTTCGATCAAACCCTTCCTGGAGTTTCACCTTACAGAAGGGACTGCGTACGACCTGAGCTTCTGTCATCAGGAAGATGAGCGCCCTTCTCGTGAATAACTCGTATCCTGCTGAGGTATTCTTTCCGGAAGATAACGGTTGCATGCGCCTGGAGTGCAAAAAGCGCCGCCCGCCCCCTGCCCTGCTTCCATCTGCCGGTGACACGCGGCGCTGAGCAGGAGAGCATACAGGCATGCATCAGCACATGGGGGTAGAGGATCTACATGAAGAGAAAAGCGGAGAACATTTCGGACAAAAGCCTGGCTGCCGTGTGCGGCCTCTATTGCGGGGCGTGCTCGTGGTACATCTCCACCCGCGAAGACCCTGAGAGGCTGAAAAGGCTCGCGTCTCAACAGGGCTGGCCGGTGGAGGAGAGCACGTGTTACGGATGCCGGTCGGCACAGAGGCTGCCTTATTGCGGGGCGTGCAGAATGTCCGCGTGCGCGGCGGAGCGGGGCATCGATTTCTGCAGCGAGTGTGGAGAGTATCCCTGCGACGACCTGAGGCGGTTTCAGGCCGCCATGCCTCACCGGATCGAGCTGTTTGCCAATCTCGACCGGATCAGGGCGGTGGGCTATAAGCAGTGGCTCGAAGAGGTCAGGCAAAGCTATGTCTGCCCGCAGTGCAACACCTTAAACTCCGCCTACGACTTACAATGCCGCGCGTGCGGCGGAGAGCCCGGCTGCGCGTATGCAGCCGACCACCGGCAGGCGATCGAGCAATACGTGAAGAACAGATAGTGCAGCCAAACCGGGGACGAGCCAAACCGGGGACGGGTTCACATTCAGCCCCCGGGTTCCTCCCGCTTCCTTCACTGCCTGGAGGCGGGACCTCACGGGCCCACGCTCCCGCGGTCACCGTTCCTCCGGACGGTCCGTGCCGCACTGCCAGCACGCCGTGAACTGGGGGTCGTGCAGCTCGCCGCACTTCGGGCACTTCCAGGATCTTCCGCCGGGCGATCCTTCACCGCTCGCGTACTTCGACGCTATCGACTCGGCCGCGTCCACAAGGCTGTCGTCCAGGACCCACACCGAGGGGTGGCCGTCGACCGTGGCCTGGCCCTGCAGCAGGGATTCGTTCCGGATCATCGACCCGATGCCTTCGGCCTCGAGCAGCGCTTTCACGCAGTATGCATCGCCTAATGAACAGGATGTAAAGACCTTCTTCATTCACATCTCCAGTAAAATATCGCGCCGGGCAGCGGCTTTAAAAAACCGTCGGCATGCCCGCCGCCGGCCTCATCTCCCATCCCCTGGTTTCATTCAGCCGGCTTCACCCGGGCGCGTCCCCGGACTCCCTCTTTCCCCGGTTGCGGATGATGAGGCCGTCCAGGAAACGCCTCAGGATCTGGTCGCCGCATTCCTTGTAGTTCTTGTGATCCGGCTTCCTGAACAGGGCGGACAGCTCCGCCTTTGAAATCTCGAAATCGGCGAGCTTCAGGATTTCGATGATATCGGTGTCCTTGAGGTTCAGTGCGATCCTGAGTTTCTTGAGTATGTCGTTATTCTTCACGGGCATCTCCCGGGCGCTTTGCGCGCAAGGCCTGCACGCTGACAGGGGCAGCCCCGGGGGCGCCCTGCGGGCGATACGGGCAAGCCTTTATCCCTTGTATTCCCCGTGCCTTCAGCGCGGGAGCGTCACCCCTCACGAGATGTCCCCTGCCCTCGCTGCACGATCTCCGCAAACCGGCCGAAGAGCTCTTCCTGCACCGGGCGCGCGATCCTGCGGTTGATGCCCTGCCGCACGACGTCCGGGTCCTGGACGCGGTTTTTGCACAGGTCGAGCAGCCTGGCGTTGCTGAACACATAATCCGGGGGCTTGTTGAGTCTTTTCGCAAACTCGTCCCTTACGAGAAAGAGCTCTTTGAACATCTCCTGCCGGCTCTTGTCGAGGCGGTTGTACCCCTTGGCCTTTTCATACTTTTCCTGCCGGTTTTTCCTGCTGTTCTGCCCGTCCTGGAGCATGAGGTTCTGGAGGAGGTAGGCGTCCAGCAGCCCCCTGTTGTCGAGCTTGGCAAACAGCGCCTCCTTGAGCCTGAACAGATGCCTCACGTCGCCCATGGCATACGCGATGGCGTCTTTGGCGATCGGCCTTCTCATCCAGTTGTACTGCTGAAACTTCTTCTTGTTCAGGGGGGCCACGCCCAACTCTTCTTCCAGAACGTGCGCCAGGCTCTGCTTCGGGTAGTCCAGCAGCGCAACCGCCGGCCTCAGGTCGAGCACCGACTTGAGCCTGATGCCGTATGCCTTCTCGAGCAGCGCTGCATCGCTCATCGAGTCATACATGACCTTGAGCAGGTCGCGCTTTTCAAAAAACTTCCTGATGCCCTCGCCGTTCTTCAGCCTCAAGGGGTCGATGACGACCTCGTTCTCCAGGTCATAGATCTGGACAAGGCAGAGGTGCTCCCCGTAGCAGTGCAGGTTGAACTCCGCCTCCACGTCGACGGCGACCGCCTTCTGGCCGCGTTCGTCCAGTGCATCCAGGTAGCGGTGAATCTCGTGGTCGTTCTTCAGTTCGATAACATTCATGTGACGCTTCTATACCTTATCTGCAGAGGAATTCATACCCGAAGTGTCCGACGCACCGGGCTGAAACACAAAAAAGTGTGCGCCGTCAAAGCCCCCGCCGGGCGTGTTCCAGGATTCACACAAGTGCTCAAGTTTCCCGACGCCGGGGTTCGCGGGCGGCCGCGAGGCGGGAGGCGGGAATATCCCTTGATCATGGCAGGATAACCCACTATCCTAGCATTAAAAGCGTTTCGCGAGAGGAGACCCTATGAACGTCCTTGTCATGTACTATTCCAGGAGCGGCAACACCCGGAAGCTCGCCGAGGCGGTTGCCGAAGGGGTGCGCACGGTCCAGGGCGCAGAGTGCACGCTGAAAAGTACCTCGGAGGTCACCCGGGAAGATTTTATGGCGTGCGATGCGCTGGTCGCCGGCTCGCCGGTATACTTCGGCGGCATGGCCCACGAGATGAAGAAGGTCTTCGACGAGTTCGTGGGGGTCAGGAAAAAGATGGAGAACAAGATCGGCGCGGCCTTCGCAACCGGGGGCGATCCCTCGGGGGGCAAGGAGACGACCATGTTTTCCATCATCCAGGCCATGCTCATCTACGGCATGATCATCGTGGGCGATCCCATGGAGGCCACCGGCCACTACGGCGTCGCCTGCATCGGCGCCCCCGACGCGGCCGCAAGGGCCAATGCCGAGAAGCTTGGCGCACGGGTCGCCGAGCTTGCCGGCAGGCTCGCCTCATCAAAGAAAAAGTGAAAGGATAATCCCATGTCTCACGCAAAAGAGCTCTTTCTCGACCATGCTGCAACCACGCCCGTGCACCCCGATGCCGTGGGGCTCATGCTGCCGTTTTTCGGCAACCATTTCGGGATTCCTTCGTCCCCTTCCGGGCTCGGCCTGAGGTCGAAGCGGGCCGTCGACGAGGCGCGCTCGCGGGTGGCGGCCCTCATCAACGCCTCACCCGCCGAGGTCGTGTTCACCAGCGGGGGCACCGAGGCGAACAACCTCGCCGTGCTCGGCGCCGCATTTGCCGGGCGCACGAAGGGCAACCACATCGTCACGACCGCGGTGGAGCACGCCTCTGTCCTCAACGCCTGCAGGCACCTGGAGACCCGCGGGTTCCGCGTGAGCGTCCTGCCGGTCGACGATCAGGGCAGGGTCGATCCCGAACAGGTGCGCCAGGCCCTGTGCGACGACACCATCCTCATCAGCGTCACACACGCGAGCAACGAGACGGGAACCATCCAGCCCGTTGAGGAGATCGGCGCCATGGCCCGCGAGCGGGGCATCGTCTTCCACTGCGACGCTGTGCAGTGCGCGGGCAAGGTCCCCCTCGACGTGCGCGCACTGCCTGTCGACCTCATGAGCGTTTCTTCCCACAAGCTCTACGGGCCCAAGGGCGCGGGTGCGCTCTTTGTCGCAGACCCGGACGCGATCGAGCCCGTGATCTTCGGGTCGGGACAGGAGCAGGGCATCAGGCCGGGCACCCTCAACGTCCCCTGCGTGGCGGGCTTCGGGCTGGCGTGCAGCATCGCGCAGCGCGACCTGGAGAACAACGGCGTCCTGACGGCTTCCCTGAGGGAGTCGCTCGAACAGCAGGTCGTAAACCGGATCGCCGGCGTGAAGGTCAACGGTGCAGGCGCCCCCAGGCTGCCGCACATAGCGAGCCTGTCGTTCAGGGGGATGCCGGCGGACGACCTGGCAGCCCATCTCGATGCCGTGAACATCGTGGTGTCCTCCCGCTGCAGCCCGGGCATCGAGGGCCATGAAATGCCCCCCGCCCTTGCCGCTCTCGGCCTGGAGAGGGAATACGCATCAGGCACCATCCGGCTGAGCCTCGGGTGGGAAAACAAGGAAAAGCAGGTCAGGCGCGCGGTCGAGAGCCTTGCCGAGGCGGTCGAGAGCCTCAGGGGCTTTAGCGCCGCATCGAGGGGCAGGGATGTGACTGTGTTTACCTTTCCCGACCGGGAGAGCGCGGCCGCCGCGCGGGAGAGCCTCGGCGGCTCGGGGCTCGCCTTTTCCCTGGCGGCCAGGCCCCCCGACCTCGCGCACGGGCCCTGCTCGTCCATCGCCCTGGCGTGCCTGAGCAAAGACCAGACAAAGGTGGGGGCCCTTTTGGGCGAGAGCGGGGTCACGATCGCGGGCATGCACAAGACGCGCGACGAGGACCGGCCCATGAAGAAAAAGGAGCGCGAGTTCTGGGACAAGGTGGACCGGATCAAGAAGGGCCTCCAGTGAGCCTGGAACCGGGCCGGCAAAGTCCTTTTCCCGGCCCGGAGCAGACCCCGGGCTGCCCTGCCTTGTTTCACAGTCATGTCATGGGGCCAGGTCTCAATCAGAACACAGGTTATGGGGTCAGGTCTCAACATATGACACTCCCCGTGTCATATGTTGAGACCTGACCCCGATCTATAACCCCGATCCTGCACGCCGGCCATCGCCGCTCAAGCAGAGTCCTGCGGTGCAAGACGCCCGCCCCGCAGGGGGAAACGCGGCCACACGGAAAGCCCCTGGGATCTGCCCCGGGCGTCCCTGTCCTGTGGAGAGAAACATCCCGGGCGTAAACGCCCCCGGCCCGCAGAGGGTCCCGGACGCACCGCATCCCTGTTTCCCTGCACGATTCCGAGCGCCTGCGCCTCATGGCATGCATCTTGGAAGCCCTCCATGGACCCTTCCGCGGGCGTCTGCCCATCGGACGAATATCCGGGCAGATCTCCTGTTCGTATTCGAGGGCGGTGCCCGGCGGAATGTCAGGGAGGCATACCATGGCCAGGATAGCCGTACTCATAGACGACCAGTTCGAAGATGTTGAATACTCCGAGCCCGCGGAAAGCTTCAGGGAAAACGGGCACCAGCTCGTCCACGTGGGAATCGAGAAGGGAAAGGACGTGTCGGGCAAGAAAAAGGGGACCCGGGTGCACATCGACGAGTCGGTGGCCGACACCTCGCCGGCCGATTTCGATGCGCTCTTCATTCCCGGCGGGCACTCTCCGGACAACCTCCGGGCCCACGACGAGGCGGTTTCCTTTGCGGGCAGCTTCATGGAGAGCGGCAAACCCGTCTTCACCATCTGCCACGCGCCGCAGCTGCTCATCACCGCGCAGAAGCTGAAAAACCGGAAGATCACGGGGTGGAAATCCATTATCCAGGACATCAAAAACTCGGGCGCCGAGTTCGTCGACAAGGAGGTGGTGGTGGACGGAAACCTGGTGTCCAGCCGCCGGCCGAGCGACATCCCCGCCTTTGTCAAGGCCGCCCTCGAAAAGCTCCAGTAGCCGGGGGATCCTTCCGTGCGACGGCCCGGGCACGCGCCGGTAGCCGGGACCAACACCCGGGCAGCGGCCCGGATGACCTCCAGTAGCCGGGATCGTCTCCCCGGATGGAGGCCCGGACACGTCCGCCTCGTGAAGCTGCAAGGCCGCCACGGGGCAGCCGGTGTCAGCTCTGTCCGGGCCCCGGTGAGACAGGAAGCTTGCGGGCAGGCACGCGAGAATGGAAACAGCACCCCCCTTCTGTCCGGGCAACGGGAGGCAGCGCGTTTGGCTTCACACCCCGGCAAACGGTTTACCCCGGTTCCGGCAGGTGCCGGCAGAGAACGAGGAAATGCCACGCCCCGGCTGCCGGGGGACCACGGCCACTCGTCACCCGGGTCTGCGGACAGAGTCTGCTGGCAGAGGATGCTGGCATCGTCATTCCTGGAACGACCGGCCGGCCCGCCTGCCGGGGGCGCATTCGTGAATGGCGATAAATATACATATATTCAATGACTTAAAATCATGATATCCCCGTTTCTCCTGCTGGAAAAAGGTTGACATAAATTTTTTTCATCAAGGCACATTTCTCGCTTGCTATTTTTTTCATATGGTCTAAATGATAATTCAAAATTGATGCAGACCAGGTGAAAAGGACAGGAAAACGCAAACGTTTTCAAACAAGTATGATGAGGGATATGACAATGGGGAATGTGGTTCAGGGCTTCATGACAACCAGTCCGGGTGTTTTCGTCAGATCGTAGATACCATAGATGAAAACCGCGCCCGTCACCCCTGACGTCATCCCGCTCATGCGTACCATCCGTACCCGTTTTTTCTCTTATAAGCCCCAGAAAAACTGCCGATATTCCACCAAAGGAGGAATGTGCACATGAACAACAACAGTCCTGCAATGTCTGCTTCACTCGAAGACCCGGATCCCTTGGGTAGCGAAGTGCCGGAGGAGCCCCCCTCGCCGTCTGCGGCTCTCGCCCGCAGTCTTCTGTTCCCGGCCCGGCCGGCACGACGGTTTTCCCTCTCCGCCCGGGTGCCCATCAGCAACCGGACACGTCAGTTCATCAATGATTTCTATCCCCACATCACCGAGGCCGAATGGTCCAACTGGCACTGGCAGATCCGCAACAGCATCTGCACGCTCGACCAGATCCAGAGGATACTCCCGCTCTCACAGGACGAGTACGAGGCCGTCACCCGCCGCTCGACCGGGCTGCCTTTCCGGGTGACGCCGTATTACGCGAGCCTCATCGACCCCTCGGACCCGCTCCAGGCCATCCGCCGGTCGGTCATCCCGGTGGCCGGGGAATACCTCGTCTCGCCCGGTGAGGCCGAAGACCCCCTGGGAGAGGACAACCAGAGCCCGGTGCCCGGACTCGTACACCGCTACCCTGACCGCGCCCTGTTCCTGACCACGGGCTTCTGCTCGACCAACTGCCGGTACTGCACGCGCTCCCGGATGGTGGGAGACCAGCACAAGTTCAGGAGCGGGATCAAGCAGTGGCAGCAGGCCATCGCCTACATCGAGTCGACGCCCGAGATCAGGGACGTCCTCATCTCCGGGGGCGATCCCCTGACATTGCCGGACAGCCAGCTGGAATTCCTCCTTTCCAGCATCAGGCGCATACCGCACGTGGAGGTCATCCGCATCGGCACCAAGGTGCCCGCCGTGCTGCCCCAGCGGATCACCACCAGGCTCGTGCGCATGCTCAAGAAGTATCACCCCCTGTGGATAAGCATCCACTTCACCCATCCCGACGAGCTCACCCCCGAGACACAGGCCGCCTGCACCCAGCTCGCGGACGCGGGCATCCCCCTGGGCAGCCAGACCGTGCTGCTCAAAGGCATCAACGACCGCGTCGAGACCCTGAAGAGCCTCTATCACGGGCTGCTCAAGGTCCGGGTGAGGCCGTACTATCTCTACCAGTGCGATCCCATCCTCGGGTCCGCCCACTTCAGGACCACCGTGGCCAAGGGCCTGGAGATGATCGAGGGCCTCAGGGGCCACACCACGGGCTACGCCGTGCCGCACTACGTGATCGACGCTCCCGGAGGCGGCGGCAAGATACCCCTGCTGCCCGACTACTTCCAATGCAGGCAGCCGGACGGCATCGTCTTGCGGAACTACGAGAACCGCCAGTTCCGCTACCCCGACTGCGAGTGCGGAAACCCGCTCTAGGTGACGGCGATGAAAATCGGCATGACCTACGACCTCAGGGACGATTACCTGGGGGAAGGATACACCCTTGAAGAGACCGCCGAGTTCGACCGCGTGGACACCATCGACGCCCTCGACGAGGCGATCCGGGCCTGCGGCCACGAGACCGAGCGGATCGGCAACGCCAGGCAGCTGGTCCGGCGCCTCGCCCGGGGAGAGAGGTGGGACCTGGTGTTCAACATCGCGGAGGGCCTGCACGGCGTGGGCCGTGAAGCCCTCGTTCCCGCGCTGCTCGACGCCTACGAGATCCCCTACACCTTCTCCGACCCCCTGGTGCTGGCGCTCACCCTGCACAAGGGCATGACCAAGGCCGTGCTCCGGGGCGCCGGCTTACCGACCGCGGACTTCGCCGTGGTGGGCACGCCCGCCGAGATCGAGGCCGTGTCCCTGCCCTACCCGCTCTTTGTCAAGCCCGTGGCCGAGGGAACCGGCAAGGGCATCAGCGACGCGTCGCGGGTGAAGACCCCGGCCGAGCTCAAACAGGTGTGCGAAAGCCTGCTGGCCGAGTTTCACCAGCAGGTGCTCGTGGAGACCTTTCTGCCCGGCAGGGAGTTCACGGCGGGCGTGGTGGGCACGGGCGGCGAGGCCTCGGCGGTGGGGGTCATGGAGGTGCTGTTCAGGAAAAGCGGGGAGGAAGACCTCATCTACTCGTACCACAACAAGTCCAACTACGAGCAGGTCATCGACTACCGGGTGCCCGAGCCCGAGGTGATTGAATCCTGCGCCGGGCTGGCCCTCTCGGCGTGGAAGGTCCTGGGGTGCAGGGACGGGGGCAGGGTGGACATCCGCATGGACGGCCGGGGCAGGCCCAACTTCATCGAGGTCAACCCGCTGGCCGGCCTCAACCCCGTGCATTCCGACCTGCCCATACTCTGCAGGCTCAACGGCATCACCTTTCAGGAGCTCATGGAGCGCATACTGAAAAGCGCGATCAAGAGAATAGACGGGGGCCGGTAGTGCCGGACACCGTGGTCGTCATCCACAACCCCGTGAGCTCCCGGGCATCGGCGGACGAGCAGGACGTGCTCACCCAGGCGTCCCAGGTGGCACAAGCCCTCGAAGAGTCGGGCTGCCGGGCGATAATCATGCCCTTCGACCACCGCTCCGAGGCCTATGCTGAGGAGCTCAGACACCTGAAGCCCCGGTGCGCCTTCAACCTGGTGGAGTCGGTGGACGGCGACGGCAGGCTCATCCACTGGGCGTGCTCGTTTCTCGACCACCTGAAGATCCCCTATACCGGCGCAGGCGCCGATGCCATGTTCCTCACCTCGAACAAGGTGCTCGCGAAAAAGTGGATGCACTCCTGCGGCGTCCCCACGCCCGCGTGGCTCGTGCCCGGAGACCGGGCCCGGTGCGCGTGCCCCTTTCCCGGGGAATACATCGTCAAGGCCCTGTGGGAAGAGGCGTCCGTCGGCATGGACGAGACGTCGGTGGTGACGGCCCTGTCCAGGGACGAGCTCGAGGCCCTGGTGAACGGCCGGGCCGGCAGGATGGGGCACGAGTGCTTTGCCGAGCGGTTCATCGACGGCAGGGAGTTCAACCTCTCGGTCCTGGCGGGCCTGGAAGGCCCGCAGGTGCTTCCTCCCGCCGAGATCAGGTTCGACCTCCCGCCCGGCAGAAAAAAAATCGTTGATTACCGGGCCAAGTGGGACGAGGAGTCGCCCGAGTACCGGGCAACGACGCGCAGCTTCGATTTCGAGCCGTCCGATGCGCCGCTCCTGGAGGGATTGAAGTCCCTGGCGCTTCAGTGCTGGCAGCTCTTCGAGCTCAGGGGATATGCGCGGGTGGATTTCCGGGTCGACGGCGAGGGAAACCCCTTTGTGCTGGAGATCAACGCAAACCCGTGCATCTCGCCCGACAGCGGGTTTGTCGCGGCGGCCGTCCGGGCGGGCATCCCGTTTCGGGAGCTCGTGGATCGGATCGTGGCCGACGCGGCGGGAGGCCGCTGACCGCATGGCCGCGAGACCTTCCATGGACGTCATCGGCGGGCTTGTGTTCCGGCGCGGGGTCGAACCCCGGGATGTCGAGCTCGTCAGGTCCATGACCGCATCGACCGGGTTCTTTTCCGCCGAGGAGGTGCTCATCGCCGAAGAGCTGGTCAGGGAGCGGCTCGAAAAAGGCCCGGAGAGCGGCTACCACTTCATCTTTGCGCAGGAGTACCCGGGAGCGGGGCAGGACAGCCTCACGCATACCGGCTGCACCGGGAGCACCGTTCAGGACATGTGCACCGGGCGTGCCGCTCAAGCCGGGGGCATGGACCGCACCGTTCAGACCGGGCGCATGGGGAATACCGTTCAGGCCCGGGGCAACGGACATACCGGAGAAATCACCGGATACACCTGCTTTGGGCCGGTCCCGGGAACGCTGAGCAGCTTCGACCTCTACTGGATCGTGGTGAGGCAGGACCGCCGGGGCGGCGGCATCGGCCGGGCCCTGCTCGCGCAGACCGAAGAGGCGGTCGCGTCCTCGGGCGGGAGCAGGCTCTACGCGGAGACCTCTTCCCGGGAGCTCTACGAACCCACCCGGAGGTTCTACCGGTCTGCCGGCTTCCGGCAGGAGGCGTTTCTCGAAAACTTCTACTCACCGGGCGACGGGAAGATCATCTTCGTCAAGAAGATCGCCTGAACCCTCCTTCCTGTTCGCTTTTTTCAGGACTCGGAAGGGTCGAAGGGCTTGCCCTGCAAAGGTCCATACTATCGAACATCTCCCATACCCAGATCGTACCACTGGCGACAGACCCGGCCGGCTGCGACGGATTGCGAAGGGCTGCAGCGGGTGCCTGCCCTCCCCCGGCTGCTCCCGCCGCGGTGCTCGAGATGCCCCCGCTGCTGAAAAGCTTGAAAACAGGCTTTTCATACAAACCCTTGCAGCGTCTCCCTGACCGGGGGCCATTGTTGTGTATAAATAATATGTTACTCTCAATCTTGAGAGGAACAAATCAAACAGGAGGTTTGCCATGGATACAAACGAGCCTCCATCCGGGGCTGGACAGGCAGGGTGATTTCAGCTCTTCGTGCACGCCGGTTCTCCCTTTTGAAACATTGAGAACGCCGTTTATCCCTCTCGAGCGAGAGGTGTCAGCATAACAGGTACCACTGTCTTCATTATTTCGCATGGAGGCTGAAAACCCACCGCTGTCAAACCAGCCGGAGAGGTCTCATGGTCTTTTAGCCCGTATCCGGATCAGCCGGATCAAAGGAAAAACCCGTGTGATCTCCCAGGCTCGCCGAGTCCCCGGCAGTGTTGGCACACCTCCGGAAGATGAGGTGACGACAATGGTGATGCAGTTGATCCTGTTGTTTTTTGCGGGCATCGTCGTCGATCTGCTGGTCACCCGCTACACGAAGTCGGTTGCGGAAAAGAAGATCTGGAGCGCCACTCTCTTAAGCGGCACGATCACCTTCGCGAACTATGCCCTGCTCTCGGTGATTCTCAGCGAAGGCTCCATTGACTGCATCCTCGACATCGTGGCCTATGCGGGCGGGAACACCGTGGGCACCTATGTGGCCCTGATGAAAAGGGTGTTCTGAAGAAAGGCTCGGGGGGCGAGCTTCTCAATCAATGGTATGAACCTTTCAGGCCAAGCCCTGGACCCTTTCCTGCAGCAAGATTGAACGGGCGGCCTCGTACCTCCTACCTCGGGATCAGCTCCAGCTTCGAGGTCACGTTGTCGCGGATCCAGTGGGCATCCCACCACTCGATGGGATTGACGAACTCCCTGCCCACGATCACGCTGAAGTGCAGGTGGTCTCCGCCTGCAAAGCCCGTGTTCCCGGTGTTGCCGATCACGACGCCGCGCATCACCTGCTGGCCTGCGGAGACGGTCATGCTGCTCAGGTGGGCATAGAGGGTGAAGATGCCCTGGCCGTGGTCGATGATGACCGTGTTGCCGTAGATCCCGAGATCGTCCGCGTATGCCACGATCCCGCTGTTCGCCGCGGGTACGAAGTCGGCCCTGGTCGAGGCGAGGTCTATTCCCAGGTGTACGCTCGACCCCATGTCCATGCCCTGGTACCGATAAGTTCTCCGGTCGCCGAACAGGGCCATGGTCGCGGTGTTGGGCATTCGGATGAAGCTGTCCTCCCAGAGTTGTTTTGCCTCGGACGCGGCGCAGATCGAGGCGATCTTTCTGTTGTTCTCTTCCCTCATGGTGGTGTTCAGGTACCTGAACGTCTCCTCGGGCAGATTTCCGCCGAGGCTGGAGTCTGCCTGCTCGAACTGCGCGGCCTTGCTCTTGACGAACTCGGGACCCACCCTCACGGTATCGTCGCGAAACTTGTGGGCTGTCCGGACATAAAAGGGGATGGACGTGCCCGCCCTGTTCCCGGCCGCGTCCTCCACCGACACGGCCATGGGGGTGGACCTGCTCACGTCCCGGGGCACTGCGAAGTAGCAGGCATACACGGTGGTGGCTCCCTCGCTCACGGGATAACCCTGGAAAAACCGGTCGCCGCATACCACGCCGCTCTTTTCCACCTTCTTGGTGATGCTGTACACGGCGAGGCAGGTCCCGCCGGGGTTCACGTTGTGGGCACTGGTCAGCAGCGATACGCGGGGAACCACGGAATCGATGGCGACCGGCATCTCCAGGGAAGCGGAGTTCTTGAGCGGGGAGAAGTCCCTCACCTCGATCTTCAGGACCGCCTGGCCGTCCTTGATTCCCAGCTTTCTGGGCTCGATCCGGAGGTTTGCGGTTTTCTCGAAGATGCCTTTTTCAGGGAAGTCCATGGACGCCACGCCAAACTCGCCCTGGTCCTGGACGATGGTGACCTTGAAATCCCGGATGCCGCTCCTGGCGTCCGTAAAGGTGATGGAGATATCCTTCTTCTGTCCGATGATCGTGAGTTCCGTATCCATCGCAACCTGGGGCTTCTCCCACTCCAGGAGGTAGTAGACGAGACCGGGGATTGCGATGATCAGGATCAGCAGGAGAATAGACACAACCGACAGACCGGATTTATTCGTCATGATATGCTCCTCTTCTACGGGCAGGTTTTATTTCAATGCAAGGGCCCGCTCGTGTTCATGCGTACTAGAACGGGCGAGACTTTTCAAGCTCGGATAGCGCCGGGCAACAAAGTGAGAGCAGGCAGCAGGAAAGGGATTGACAGACGCTGTTATTTCCGGCAGGCAAAAAGAAAGAGAATCTTTTTTGTGTTACGACCCATGAGCATACGAATAGCCGTCCTGGACGACGAGCCCGACATTCTCAGCCTGGTGGCGCTCCACCTGAAGAAGGCCTGTTTCCTCGTGGACTGCTATCAGGACTCCCGCGGTCTCCTGGATTCCCTGAGAGGAACCAGGCCCGACCTCATCATCCTCGACCTCATGCTGCCCGATGCCGACGGGCTCGAGCTGTGCAGGGCCCTGAAAAACGATGCGCGCTACCGACCCATCCCCATCATCATGCTCACCGCAAAGGGACGGGAGACCGACAAGGTAACCGGTCTGGAGCTGGGCGCCGACGATTACGTCACCAAACCCTTTTCTCCCCGGGAGCTCGTGGCCCGGGTCAGGGCGGTCCTGCGCCGTGGCGGGGTCGAGCAGGGAAAGGCTCTCGCCGTAGGCGGCGCCATCACGATCGACCCGGAGCGTTTCGAGGTCAAGGCAGGAGGGAAGGCCGTCGTGCTGACCCCGGCCGAGTTCAGGATCCTCCACCTGCTTGCTTCCAGCATAGGCCGCGTCTTCACCAGGGAGCAGATACTGGACCACCTCTGGGGTAACGAGAAGGCGGTGATCGACCGGACCGTGGACGTCCACATCAAGAACCTGCGGGACAAGCTCGGCGATGCCGGGAGGCTCGTCCGCAACGTGCGGGGGATCGGCTACAAGCTGGAAGCATGAGAAGACCCGTCTTCCTCAAACTCTTTGTCTCGTACCTCCTGCTCATTCTCGTGGTTGCAGGCCTCATCCTGATGCTCGTGTTCCAATCCCTGAGCTCCCATTCGCTCGAGACATCGACCCGGAGCCTTCAGAAGCTGGGGCTCGCGCTGCGCCACCAGGTGAGCCCCCTGATCGCGGACGGGCTCCCGGGCGAGCTCCACTCCCTGGTCAGGGGCATCGGGGAAGAGACCCACACCCGCATCACCGTGATCGACGGCAGGGGAAGGGTGCTGGCCGACTCGGAAAATACCGCCCAAACCATGGAAAACCACGGCAACAGGCCCGAGGTGCTCACCGCGCTCGCAGGCTCCATGGGCCGGTCCGTGCGCTACAGCACCACCTTGGGCAAGGACATGCTCTATATCGCCCTTCCTCTGGAGCCGGCGGGAGAAACGCATCCGGTCCTGCGCATGAGCATGCCGCTTAAGGACATCGATGTTCTCCTGCGCTCCATGAGGGTAGGAGCCCTGGAGCTCACGGCGGTTATCGTCGCCCTTTCCCTTCTCATAGCATTTTTCTTCTCCCATGCCGTCTCCCGCCCCATCCGGGAGTTGGGCAGGGCGTCGAAGCGGATCGCGGGAGGCGACTTCGGCACGCGGGTGAATTTAAGGACCGGTGACGAGATCCAGGAGCTCTCCGAGAGCTTCAACGACATGGCCGAGCGGATCGAGAGATCCTTCACCGAGGTATCCGAGAGCAGAGAAGAACTCGAAGGCATTCTCTCCTCCATGTCCGAGGGTCTCCTGGTGCTGGATTCGCAAGGGAAAATCCAGCTTGCGAACCGGAGTGCCCGCGAGATCGTCGGGGCGGACGGCATGATCGGCAGATGCTCATGGGAGGTCATCAGGTCCTCCCGGCTGAACGATCTCCTCGAGCAGGCGCCGCAGCAGCCGGTATCGGGCGAGATCGAGCTGGGCGAAAAGATCTACCTGTGCAGCCTCACTCCTGTCCGTTCGGGCAAGACCAGGGTGATGCTGCTGCACGACATCACCGGGATGAAGCGGCTGGAAAAGGTCAAGAAAGACCTGGTGGTGAACGTGTCCCACGAGCTGCGCACCCCGCTCACCGCCATCAAGGGCTTCACGGAGACCCTCATGGAGGAGTGCTCGGGGGATCATCAGGAATATCTCCGGATCATCAAGAGACACGCCGACCGGCTCATGAACATCATCACGGATCTCCTGGAGCTCTCCGAGCTGGAGGCAGAGGAGACCAGGCTCCACGTGGAAGACGTACGCCTCGGGGAGCTCATCGGAAACGTCCTGGACCTCTTCGGCCCGGTCCTCGCCCGGAAGAACCTGACCGCGGTCATCGAGGGGACACATGCCGGCGTGGTCATCAAGGCAGACCCCTTCAGACTCGAGCAGCTCTTCACCAATCTCGTCGACAATGCCGTCAAGTATACCGAAAACGGCGGGATCACCGTCTCTCTCGGCAGCTCGCAGAACATCGCGGTCGTCAAGATCGCCGACACCGGGGTCGGCATTCCCCGGGAACACCTGGGCAGGATCTTCGAGCGCTTTTACACGGCGGGCAAGTCCCGGTCGCGCAGGCTGGGCGGAACCGGGCTCGGGCTGTCCATCGTCAAGCACATCGTCACCCTGCACCGGGGAACCATCCACGTCGCGAGCAGACCCTGCCAGGGCACCACCTTCACGATCACCCTTCCGCTCACCGATCTCTCACCCGACAACGAAAAAGGTTGATCCTCACCACCGCACCCTGTCCCGGCAACGAAAAAAGTGATTTTCATCACCGCTCTCTCTCCCGGCAGCGAAAGGGGTGATCCTCCAGGCCGGGGCGAGGCTTCCGCTGGGTCCGTCCGGAATCTACGGCCTGGTTCCTCTGCCCGGCGGACTTGAGAAAAAACTCACAGAATCTTAATCGTTTTTTAACAAACCCTGTTTATGAAAAGGCCAAACCCGACCAGGGAGGAGTATCATGCAGGTCCGGAACGCGGGGTGTTTCGCACGCATCTTTTCATGCTTGCTTTTCCTGCTTGTCCTCGTGCCCGTCGTTTCGTGCTCCGACCCTGAAGCGAGAAACACCCTGACGATCAAGGGATCGACCACGGTCCTGCCGGTGGTGCAGATCGGGGCCGAGGTCTTCATGGACAGGAACCCGAGGACGGACATATCGGTGCAGGGCGGGGGATCGGGAGTCGGCATCGCATCGCTCATCGACCGTACCACCCGGATCGCCACCTCGTCACGGGAGATCAAGGCGGAGGAGATCGAGCGGGCCAAGGCCTCAGGTGTTCATCCCTATGAGATTGTCGTGGCCATGGACGGCATCGCCGTGATCGCGAATCCCTCGAACCCCACAGACAATCTCACTATGGAGCAGATCAGGGATATCTATACGGGAAAGGTGTCGAACTGGCAGGAGCTGGGCGGGCCCGACCGGGAGATCGTGGTGATATCGCGCGATACATCCAGCGGAACCTTCGAGGCGTTTGAAAAGCTGGCCCTGGACGGCCTCAGGGTGCGTCCCGATGCCCTGGTGACCGCGTCGAACCAGGTGGTGAACACCACGGTCGCCCAGGCGCCGGGCGCCATCGGGTACCTGGGCTACGGGTACCTTTCCGACAGGGTGAAGGTGGTGAGCGTAGACGGGGTCAGACCCTCCGGGGAAACCATCCGCTCCGGCAGGTATCCCCTCGCCCGCCCGCTCTATCTCTATACCGACGGCAAACCGGCGGGCGAGGCAAAGCGCTATATCGACTTCCTCACTCAGGAGGAAGGTCAGCGGCTCGTGCAGGAGCAGGGGTTTATCCCCGTGAGACAGGGCGGCCGGCTCTCCGGTCAATGGTATGAACCGCGGGGCAAGTCCCGGATCTTTTCCCGCGGCAAGCTACGGGGGATCAGACCCGCCCTTCGCGTCCTCCGCAGCGAACGCGGAGGAGGATTGAAGACCGCCGGCCTGCCCTTCCCTGAGCAGAGAGATCGGAGAACGGCATGAGACATTTCAGAGAAACACTCTACAGATGGATATTCACGGTTCTTGCTTTTGCCTCTTTGCTGTTCCTGACAGGCATCGTCCTGACCCTGTTCCGGGAGTCGCTACCCTTTCTGGTCAGCCATGATTTTTTCGATACCGTATTCGGTCTGTACTGGTACCCCACGTACGACCCCGCCGACTTCGGGATGCTCCCGCTCATCACGGCCTCGTTCGTGGTCACCCTCGGGGCCATGGTGGTATGCATTCCCGTCGGGGTGGGCACGGCCCTGTTTCTCCACGAGCTGGCCTCGGCCTCGCAGCGCGCCGTCCTGAAGCCCCTGATCGAGATTCTGGCCGGGATACCATCCATTATCTACGGCTTCTTCGGCATGATCATCGTGGCGCCCTTCATCCAGAACCTCCTGGGCGTGCCCACCGGGCTCAATGCCTTCACCGCATCGCTGATCCTGGGCATCATGGCCACGCCCACGGTCGCGAGCCTCGCGGAAGATGCCTTGAGCTTCGTGCCCCGCAGTTTCCGGGAGGCGTCCCTGGCGCTGGGCGCCAACCGGTGGCAGACACTGACCAGGGTGGTGGTGCCGGCCGCGGGCTCGGGCATCTCGACCGCCATCATCTTAGGTATCGGAAGGGCGGTGGGAGAGACCATGGTCGTGCTCATGGTTGCGGGCGGGGCTGCAGTGATACCCGATTCGATCTTCGATCCGGTGCGGCCCATGACCGCGACCATCGCAGCCGAGATGGGCGAGACCGTGATGGGGAGCGCCCACTACAGCGCGATCTTCACCATCGGCCTGATCCTCTTTTTCATCACGCTCGCAATCAACATCGTGGCCGAGATCATCAGCAGAAGGTTCCGACTGAAGCTTGGCCTGGGAAGATAGGAGGCGCGCAGGCACATGACACGGCAGACATTTTCCAGGACCCGGCCGTATACCGCGGGCCGCAGGCAGGCGGTCCGTGCGAGCGATCTCACGCAGGCCCTGGGGTTCCTTTTCCTGGGCGCGTGCACGGCCTTTGCGCTCTTTTTCCTGGGTTCGATCCTGTACTTTGTCATCGTCCGGGGAGCGCCGGCAATCTCCTGGGAATTTCTCACCTCGGTGCCCAGGAGGGCCATGACGCAGGGAGGGGTCGCCCCCGCCATCGTGGGGACCTTCTACCTCACCCTGGGCGCTGTAGCCTTCGCGCTGCCGCTGGGGCTGGCATGTGCCATCTATCTCACCGAATACAGCCCGAAGACCATCCTGGTGAATATCATACGCCTGAGCATCGCCAACCTGGCGGGGATTCCGTCCATCGTGTTCGGCCTCTTCGGCTTCGCCGTGTTCGTGAAGGTATTCGGGTTCGGGGTGTCCATCCTTTCGGGAAGCCTCACCTTGGGGATCATGGCCCTGCCGGGCATCATAGCCGCTTCCCAGGAGGCCATCCTGGCGGTGCCCCAGTCGTACAAGGAGGCGTCGCTTGCCCTGGGCGCAACCCATTGGCAGACCATCGCGCGGGTGGTTCTCCCCTCCTCGCTCCCGGGAATACTCACCGGGGTTATCCTCAACGTGGGCCGGGTAGCGGGAGAGACCGCAGCCATCCTGTTCACGGCTGCGACGTTTTATACCCGCGGCTACCCGAACTCCATATTCTCCGAGGTCATGGCCCTGCCCTATCACATCTATGCGCTCATGACCGAGGGCACCCACCCCGAGTCGCAGACACTGATAGCCTATGGAAGCTCATTGATCCTGCTGAGTCTGGTACTCGCCGTATCCGCCCTTGCCATCATCCTCAGACAGAGGCAAAGGAGAGTCTATGGACCATGACGTGAAGATCAGCGCCCTCAATGTCAACTTTTATTACGGCAAGACGCTGACGCTCAAGAACATCAGCCTCGACATCCTCCAGAAAAAGGTGACCGCGCTGATCGGGCCTTCGGGCTGCGGAAAGTCGACCTTCATCAGGCTGCTCAACCGGATGAACGACCTCATCCCGGGTGCCCGGGTCGAGGGGCAGATCCTCCTGGACGGCCTCGACATCTACCATCCCAGAACCGATGTCGTGAGCCTCAGGCGCAGGGTGGGCATGGTGTTTCAGAAGCCCAACCCCTTTCCCAAAAGCATCTTCGACAACCTCGCCTACGGCCTCACGATAAGCGGCATGCGCGACAAGCGGTTTATCGAGCACAAGGTGATCGATTCGCTGAAAAAGGCGGCGCTCTACAACGAGGTGAAAGACCGCCTCCACGACAACGCGCTCATGCTCTCGGGCGGGCAGCAGCAGAGGCTCTGCATCGCGCGGTGCCTGGTGGTGGAGCCCGAGGTGATCCTGTTCGACGAGCCTGCCGCGAGCCTGGACCCCATCTCCACCCGGAAGATCGAGGAGCTCATCCTGGAGCTCAAGGACGAGTACACCATCGTGATCGTGACCCACAACATGCAGCAGGCGGCCCGGGTGTCGGACTTCACCGCCTTCATGTATCTGGGCGAGCTCGTCGAATACGGCGACACCGAGAGAATCTTCACCGTGCCGAAAGAAAAGATGACGGAAGAATACCTCTCTGGTAAATTCGGGTGATCGATGGAGAAGAACATGCAGAGGCAGACCTGTCCCGACGATTCATCCGGGCCCTTTTAAAGAAGGCCCTGGAGGAGAAACCCATGCTGGAAGAAGCCAAGATTAACCGGATAAAGAAGGAGCTGCTGGAGTACGCCACCCTCGTGGAGGCTATGATCGAAAAGGCAATCCGGGGCCTGCTGGAGGCCGATGCAGGGATCCTCAACAGCGTGATAAACGTGGACGAGCCCCGGTCAAACGACTTCGAGCTCGCGCTCGACGAGATGTGCATCGCGACCATCGCCCAGCACCAGCCGGCAGGAAAACCCCTGCGCACGATCATGATGGTCTCCAACATCAACTCGACCCTGGAGCGGATCGGCGATCACGCGGTCACCATCTGCGAGAGCAGCCTCTTCCTCATCGAACGGCCCCCGGTCAAGCCGCTGATCGACATCCCCCGCATGGCCGAGGTGGTGAAGGGCATGATCGAGGACAGCATCACCTCGTTCGTGAACGAGGACGCCACGCTGGCGAAAAGCGTATGCGAGCGGGACAGCATCGTGGACGGCCTGAGAAACCAGATAGCCAGGGAGCTCATTACCTTCATGACCTCAGATCCCACCACGATCGAGCGCTCACTTCACCTCATGAAGATATCCAGCAACCTGGAACGGGTGGCCGACCTCTGTACGAACATCTGCGAGGACGTGATCTACATGGTCAAGGGCAAGGTGATCAAGCACCACAAGGATACGCTGTAAGCGCCTCCACCCTCGACTAATGACGGATCCAGTCGATGATGTGCTCCTCCAGGTCTGCCCCCTCGATGTGGTCTTCGTTCAGCACCTTTCCACGCACGGATACGCCTGCCCGGTGGACCGCGTCCGGATCGCCCGAGACCAGCGGATGCCAGAGGGGGAGATCCCTGCCCTGGGCGAGCAGGCGGTAGGCGCAGGTGTCGGGCAGCAGATGGAGGCAGGAAGGGAGGTTCGCGGGCGTCAGAACGAGGCAGTCGGGGCTCGCGGACGACCTCTCTTCATATGCGGTGCACCTGCAGGTCAGGACATCCAGGTACCTGCACGCCACCCGGGTGTAGACCAGCTCGGCGGTGTCCTCGAACAGGATCTTGCGCATGCAGCACCTCCCGCACCCGTCGCACAGGCATTCCCACTGCTCCCCGCTCATCTCCTCCAGAGGCGTGGTCTTCCAGAATTCACGGCTGTTCTTCTTCACGGGCATATCCTTTCTGGCCAAGCTCTCTGCTCGTGTCTGCCGGCAGGATCATACGGCATCGGCCCCGTTATCTCCCCATGATCTCCGCCACGCATCACCTGCGGTATCCCGCATCTTTTTCATGGCCTCCGGCCGAGCATTCCGGACATACGAGCCCGGATCTTCCCCTCTCGAAGACATCCGGCTTTACCACGGTCACGATCCCGGTGGGCGCGGCGATGTAACGCTGCAGCCCACGGCCATGATCACGGAGAGGAAGAGCCGGCCCATGGGCGTACGGGGAGATGTCTCCATACCCTATGGTGGTCATGGTGACAATGGCCCTGTTAGAAATAGGCCTTCAGGAGCACGTAGAGCACGTCGTGGTCTTCGAAGCTGCCGTACTTGGTCCCTTCCGCCCCGGTGATCATCACATAGCCCAGCTCCAGGGATGCGTTGTCGTAGGGCTTGTATTCGATATCGGGCTTGAAGACCGTGGCGGTGTTGTTCGAGAGTTTCTCGTATCGCGCGACCTCCAGCAGGCCATCCAGGGTGAGGGTGAGGGTGTCGTTGAAAAAGGAATATTCCAGGCGGGAGATGTAGTAGTCGCCCAGTCCGCCGGTGAAGCCGGGATCGCCTAAGCCCAGGAAGGTGTCGGCCTCGGAGGTGTAGTCGAACTCGTCGTAATAGCCGTGATTGAACTGGGTGTTCCAGTAGAGTCCGCTGCCGAGGCCGAAGGTGTAGTCGAAGCCCAGGGTGTATTTGTAATAAGGATCTTCCAGCAGGGGAAACGCCTGGACGTTCGGGGTCGACATGAGGGTGGTGGCGACGACGACGTCCCGGTCTTCGGGGAAATAGGCCCCGAACTCGGCCCAGATGCCTATGGACGAAAACTCGCCCGAGAGGTCGAACCCGGCCACGTCGAGCCTCTGGAAGTCGTAATAGGCGGTGAGCCCGCTGGTCTCCATGGTGATGTCGGTCTCCAGCCGGGAGATCAGGGGGAGGCTCTGGTAGCCGCGGTAATAGCTCAGGCCCCAGTCGAAGTTCCAGGCGACCCCGCTCATCCTCAGGCCCGCAGGCCCCTTTGACACCCGGTAGTCGGGGATGTCGCGCACCACCAGGTTCACGTCACCACCTGAGAAGCCGTAGCCTTCGGTCAGGGCGTTCAGCCGGGACTGCAGGACGGCCCTGCTCCGGCCGGTGAAGCCCACCGGCAGGGTGGACGGCTTGAAGGAGAAGAAATACACCGCCTGGAGCTTGAGATCGAACTCGAAGGGGAGATGATACTCCAGGTTGAGCCCGTCCATGGTCAGGTGCTCCGCCTGGTAGTCCGGGTCGAAAGACAGGAGGTTGCGGTAGTCAACCGGGTTGAGGTTGTCCACCACGTTGTATTCATCCGAGGTGCCCCACCTCACCCGCTGGCGTCCGGCAGAGAGGTCCATTCCCTCCACGAGGAAATCCTGTACCGTGAAATAGGCCTCGCGCACATAGACATCCTGCTCGTGGACCGCGGAGGAATAGCCCGAGTAGTCCTCCAGGTCCCGGAGGTCGTCGAAGTCGTCCCTGGCGAGCGAGACGAAGTACACACTGGAGCTAAAGCTCACGCTGTCGGATACATACCCGCTCAGGCCCGCGCGCAGCTCGCTCCTGGTGAGCGCATAATCGCCCGCATCGTGGGGGGCGAGGGCGTCGTCTTTGCTGTCTTCGGTGTAGAACGAGCTGAACAGCCTGACGGTTCCGCTCAGCACCACGTCGGCCTGTGCGCGGGCGACGGGACACGGTCCCGCGCACAGAACCGTGACGGCCAGCAGCAGGCAGAGGAGATATCGCGGCATCCTACTCATCCCGCACGTTCCTCTTGAGATAGCGCTTGGAGAAGACATTGTCGTCCAGATCGGCGTCATAGGTGATCTCGGATATCTCCATGACGGTCTGGTGATTCTTCTGCACGTCCTTCATCTCGATCTTTTTGGGCGTCCAGTACCCCTGGATCTTTTCGTTGGTGATGACGTTGGTCTTCCAGAGCCTGTCCTGGTCGTCGTAGAGATCCATCCTGACGGGATAGAAATGCTCCTTGTCCACCCGGGCCGTCACCCGGGGGTAGATCCGGTCGGACCCGGGCCTGCGTGTGAGTTCGAGCACATACTCTTCCGGGGTTTCCTCCCCGATAACAGCGGTGTAATGGTCGGCGTATTTCCCGGTGCTCAGATCGTCATTGGAGAGGTCGGAGCCGGCGAAGCTCTCTTTGCGCGCATGCGACGCGATGCGGCGGGTGCGGTCGAAGGCGGGGAGATAGAGGTACATCTGATCGTCGGCAAGGCTCAGGAAACCCAGGTTGCGGATCTCCGCGGGCGAGACGAACTTCAGGATGGACCAGTCGTCCTTATCCTTATAGTGCTTGTTCCATATCTGAAGGGTGCGGGCCTTTTCCCGTCCGTTCGAGTCGATCAGGATCATGGTGGCCCTGGCAACCGAGTTTTTCGATGCGGACAGCACCTCGTCAACCTTGAGGAGCACCTCATCGCCGGTCAGGGCCTCCGCGGGAGAGGGGCCGTGGGCCAAACAGACGAAAGCGGCCAGCAGCAGGGCCGGTATGAATTTTTTCATGATATATCCCTCCTTTATCTCTCTTCGAAAATATTGTCGAACAACTGGTTCTCCTCCACCGGGAGCGATATCATCCAGGTTCTGTCCTCCAGATGAATCAGCGTGGCCAGCGCGGGCAGGAGCGTCAGCACCGAGAGCGTTACCAGGAAGATGGCCATGCCGTTGATGATGGCGAAGTTTCTCAGCTCCGTGGTTCGGGAAAAGGTGAGCACGACAAACCCGAGCAGCGATGTGGCGTTGGCCGTGATCACGGCCCTGCCCACGTGACTCAGGGTGGACTGCAGCGATTCCCTGCCCCTGAGGCCCTTTTTGAACTGGACGTGATGGTAGTGGAGAAAATGGATGGACCCGTCCACCCCGAGCCCGATGATCAGCGCGCTGCACAGCACGGTTCCGAAATCCAGGGGAATCCCGGACCAGCCCATGAATCCCAGCACGAACTCCAGGGGCACGAGCACCGAGATGAGCGAGATGAGCCCCCGTCTGAACGACCGCTGGCTGAGCGAGATCATGAAGAGCACGATGAGGGACGCGAGGAACAGGCTCTGAATCTGGCTCTGGTACAGGAGCTTGTCGAACCTGCTGAACATGGCGTGTGCCCCGGTCTGGTCGATCATCACCGGGGAAGACCCGGTGATCGCATCCTCGATGCCTGCGATGTGCTCCACCTCGCGCGAAAAGAGCACGGGCCTGGGGGCCAGAAGCTCCCACAGCACGCCGTGGGCTCTCTTCAGAAAATCCTGGTGGTGCGCCAGCCTGACCGGGATATGCTCACGGATGCCCTCCATGAGGGTGGATGCCTTTTCGATCCTGAACGAGCTCTCGGCCCTGTTCATCATGCCCAGGGCCGTGATCCGGCAGTCTTCCCCGCTCATGATTCCGCTCTGGAGAATCTTTCCGGTCATGTGCTCCACGCAGGCGATCCGGTCAGGCTCTCCCCACCGCGCCTTCAGGTCCGCCATCAGGGACGCGATGAGATCGCCGGGCAGGATCTCCACGGTTTCCTCTTCGAGATATCTCTGCACCTCGGCCCAGACAGGCCCCATGTTCACGGTTGCGCCGGAATCCTGCATTGCCTGCTCCAGGTGCGGCAGGAACAGCTCGGGGTCGTGGCTGTTCGTCCGGTCATATCCCCGGGCGAGCCAGGCCAGCTGGCGGGCCGCGTGAGACAGCCTGACTCCCTCCAGGTTGCCGCGCGCCTGTTGACCCAGACGCAGGGGATCCACCTCAACTACCTCGGGCGAGACTCGGGTGTCGAGAAACTCCTGGATACGGGCGGCCATGGCCTTCATGCACGCGGTATCGTGCTCCCTCATGATAGAGTTCACCAGGCCCTGCCTCCGGTCGGGGGAAGTGAAGGTCTTGAGAATGTCCTGGCCCTCGAGCATGAACCACAGGTTGGCCACCCCTTCCCTGCTCTCGGGCACGGCGAACACGCCGTTCATGAGCCAGTTCTCCTCGGCTATGAGATCGTGCATGGAGAGAAAACCGCCCAGGAGACCGTCCGCCCGCAGGCGGTTCTCGATGTAGCCCATGCCGGTCATGATTCTGGGGTCTTCCATATCCCCTTCAGCGTATACCGTCACCCGGTACATACCGTTGAAGTGCTCTTCCAGCACCCGGGAGCTGCTCCTGGGCGGGCTGTCTTTGGGCAGAATTTCCACGAAATCGAAGCTGGTGTTGATGCGGGGGATGCCAAGGCCCATCACGACCAGAAGAATCACGGCAACGACAAGGATGAGCCCGGTGTGCCCGTGAACCCATCCCCCCACCGAGGCCATGACCCTGCTGAAAAAATGACTGAGCCTCTCCGTGCCTGCGGTCCTGGACATGGGCCTGTCCCTGGTCATGGCGATGCCGATGGTCACGAGCACGATGGAGAGCATACAGGCGGAGGCGAGCCCGAAGGCCAGCTCGAGCCCGAAATTCCTGAGCACCTCGATCTTGGTCACCCCGAAGGTGGCGAGCCCCGCCACGGTGGTCATCGCGCTCATGAGGATGGGAAGGGTGATTTCCCTGGACGAGACGCGGATGTCCCCCTGCTTGAGGTAGTGGTTGTACATATGGACGGCATAGTCCGACCCCACCGCCATCAGGAGCACCACCACCGCGGGCGACAGGATATTGAAGGGATAGCTCAGCAGGGACTTGAACCCCACGGTCCAGATAATGGCGACAAACACCACGGTCAGGGCCAGAACCACCCCGGAAATCCGGCGCAGGCCGTAGGAAAGCACCCCCACCATGCCGATGAATATGATCGGCACCAGGAGCATGATGTCCTGCTTCATGTAGTGGTCCATATAGTAGGCGATGACCACGTCTCCGCCGGCATGGAATCTTCTCTCTCCCAGCTCCTCCTCCACCAGCTTCAGGACACGGCCCGTGACCTCGATCTCGTCGTATTCGCTCTCGATGCTCAGGGCCACGAGGGCATAACCGGCATCGCTCGAGACCAGCGAGTCGCGGTACATCTCTTTGGAGAGCACATAGTTCCGGAGTTTTGCCAGGTCATCGGCGGATTCCGGACGCGCGCCCGGAATCAGGTCGGAAACCTCGACGCCGTCCTCGGTCTGCCTGATGTCCATGATATTGGTGAGGCTGCTCACCTGGAAAAGCTCTTTCATACCTTCCAGGGTTTGGGTGAGGTGATCGAGGATATCGAGCGATTCCGGCGTGAACACCCCCTGATCCGTGAAATCGAGAACGATGAATATGAGCGAACCGTTGGAAAACACGTGGTCAACCGTGCGCAGCAGATCGCCCACCTTGTCTTCTGTGGGGAGCCAGGTCTCATAGTCGTTGTTGATCTTGAGGTCCCTGCTCACGGAGATCATGCCGGCGGTGACGGCGAGAAACAGGACAAGGAACACCCACCGGTACCTGATAACCCGGTCGATGAGCGCCCTGATGCCCTCTTCCATACCTCCCCTTTCTCAACCGCCTGCAGTTACATCGTGAAGATCAGGGATGCTGCGTGTTTTCCCTGACTTCGCGCAAACTCAAAACGTACAATCCAACAACTATGAGAATTCGTCCCCGGTCATTCCCTGACTTCTGGTAATTTCAGGAAATGTGAACCCGTCCCCAATTACGGGAGGAATCTTTTTACCAGGGACGGTATCTCGCGCCTGATCCTCTCCAGATCGAGCGACCTGCTCATGACCTGGCGGACGATCAGGCCCTCGATCATGGCGATCAGCATGGTGCTGAACGCCGGGATGTCCGGCACGCTGAACTCCCCGTCGGCCTGACCCTGCACGAGCAGCGAGGTCACCACCTCGTCGTAGCGCCGGTAGAGGTCGACGACCATCCGCCGCATGGAGGCGTCCTCGAATGCCGTGCCCCAGAACACCATCATGGAGCTGTAGAGCTCGTAGTCCCTGATGAGTGACTCGATGAAAAACTCGCCCATGCGAATGAGCTTGTCACGGGATGATTCCAGGGGCGCGATCTCCGCGTTGATCCCGTCGAAGGTCTCATCCATCCAATAGGAGAACAGATCGATGAGAATCGCCTTTTTGGAGGGATAGTGCCAGTAGATGCTGCCCTTGGACCGGCCGTACTCCGACGCTATGTCGTCTACGGTCGTGTTCACATAGCCCTTGCGCTGGAAACAGCGCATGGCCGCGATGATGATACGCCTCTTCTTGTCTCCGGTCGAGGCCTTGAACCCTCCCATATGCACACCATACGAACAGTATTCTGTCTACCAGTACTATACTGACCGGTCGGTATGTTAAAAGCAACCCCTCAAGGTGTCAAGAATAAATCAAAACAGCCCGGTGATGTTTCCCTCGTCGTCGATATCGATCGAGAGCGCTGCGGGACTCTTCGGCAGGCCGGGCATGGAGAGGATCTTCCCGGTGTGGATAACCACGAAGCCCGCTCCTGCGGACACCTTGGCCGAGTTCACGTGAATGGTGAACGGCCCGTCCGGGAATCCCGGGACCTTGGGGTTGTCGGTCAGCGAGGACTGGGTCTTGGCGATGCAGACCGGCAGGCCCGCATACCCCATGTTCTCGATGTGCCGGATATCCTTGAGGGCCTGGGACGAAAACTCCACCCCGGAGGCGCCGTAGACGTTCTTCGCCACGGCCTCCACCTTGGTGCGGATATCGTCGTCCAGGCCGTAGAGCATCCTGAGCTCAGAGGGCCCCTCGCAGAGCGAGGCAACCTTTTCGGCCAGCTCGAGCCCGCCTTCTCCTCCGCGCTCGCGGTAATCCGTGATCACCGCATCTATGCCCAGATCCTCCACCCGGGATTTCAGCTCCGCGAGGTCGCTGTCCCTGTCGGAGAGAAAGCGGTTGATGGAGACCACGGCCGGCACCCCGAACCGGGAGAGGGTGTCCAGGTGCTTGCGGATGTTGCCCATCCCATGGAGCACATAGGCACGCCAGGTCACGACCAGAACCACGGCGTTCGGGTTCAGGCCGCTGCTGCGGCACTTGATGTGGAAAAACTTTTCCGCCCCCAGGTCGGCCCCGAAGCCCGCCTCGGTCACGGTATAGTCCGAGAGCTTCAGGGCCATGCGGGTGGCGATCACCGTGTTGCATCCATGGGCGATGTTCGCGAACGGGCCTCCGTGTACGAGCACGGGCGTGCCCTCGACCGACTGCACGAGATTGGGGTTGACGGCATGTTTGAGCAGGGCGGCCATGGCCCCGCTCGCACCCACATCCCGCACGAAGATGGGCTTGCCCAGGTAGTCGTAGCCCACGACGATGCGGCTGATGCGCTCTTTCAGGTCCTGGAGGCTGCTCGAGAGGCACAGGGCCGCCATGACCTCGGACGCGGCCGTGATATCGAAGCCGTCCTCGCGCATGACGCCGTTGAGACCCTTGTCTTCGAGCCCGAGGATGATGCTTCTCAGGCTGCGGTCGTTCATGTCGATCACGCGCTTCCAGACCACGTGCCTGGGGTTGATCTCCGGGTTCTTTCGCTGGTGGAGATGATTGTCCACCACGGCGGCCAGCAGGTTGTGGGCCGAGGTGATGGCGTGGAGGTCCCCGGTGAAGTGGAGGTTGATGTCCTCCATGGGCAGCACCTGGGAATACCCTCCCCCCGCGGCGCCGCCCTTGAGCCCCATGCACGGCCCCAGGGAGGGCTCGCGGATCGCCATCATGGCCCGCTTCCCTATCCTGCTCAGGGCCTGGCCGAGGCCGATGGTTGTCGTGGTCTTGCCCTCGCCCATGGAGGTAGGGGACATGGCGGTGACCAGGACGAGCTTTCCGTCGTGCGCTCCGGATCCGTTCTCCAGGACCTTGAGCGGAACCTTTGCCACGAACCGCCCGTATGGCACGATATCGTCTTCGCTCAGCCCGATGGTCTCCGCGATCTCGCGGATGGGCCTAAGCGGTATGGACTGCGCAATCTCTATGTCGGATTTCATTCTGTGCCTCTTCTGAGCTTTCCGCTCACGGGATCATGTCACAGCCGGGGGGTACCGAGGCTGCGCAGCAGCCCTGTGAGAGCGTCCCTGCTCAAAATGTGCTGGTTGAAAAAATCGAGGATCACCTTCATGTCGAACTCGAGCCTGATGCCCGGGGTCCGGGTATAGGGCCTGTCCATCTCGGAGATCACCGTGATATCCTCTCTGCCGATCTTCTCCGCCCGCATGAGGTCTTCGATGATGGCCTGCGGGTCCAGGTCGCTGATCACCCCCGGGGCGATGTCGCCCACCAGGGTCTTGGAATCGTCGTCCACGGGCAGCTCGAACCCGAAGGCATAATCGATGTCGAGCTTGCGGCGGATGGGTTCCACGAAAAAGGTGAACCCCGTGCTGATCAGCCCGATCTTGTATCCCATGATCTTCAGCGCCTGGATCAGCTCCATGGTTCCCGGGCTCACCCGGGTGGCGTCCACGACGGCGTCGATGACATTGAGCGGCAGGCCTTCCAGGTATCCGGCCGTGTCGTACAGGTAGGGCTGGCTGCTCTCCCGGCCGGCGGGAGGCCTCAGCTTCTCGGATCCGATCCCCGAGAGGTCGAGGATCTCCCGCATGGTTCCGGGGTCCATGAAGCTCTGGGATATGTCGAAGAGCACGATCTTTTTCTTCTTGTTGAACACGTCCTCGGTCTGGAACATGGTGCTGATGTCCATGGAGTGCATGATCTGCTGCACCACGCCCTTGAGGTTGTCCGTGGGCACGCTGCTCCGGCTGACGTCGCAGAGGAGATCCATGAGGAATATGTCTTCCCGTGCCACCATCTCGCTGATCTCGATGTTGATGTTGTAGGTGCCGAGCTTCTCCGATATGGCCGCGATGATCCCCGGCTTGTCCTTTCCCACCAGGGTCAGGAGGATATTCGTCCTCTCCGCGCTGCGGGCAACCGGGGTATATTTCTCCATGGAGAGCCGCACCCGGGTCTCCTCCGAGATCTTCCCGAGCAGCAGCCTGAACTCTTCCGGGGACTGTGTGGCTTCCTTGAGATCCACCACCAGGTAGATGGTGAAGAGCCCGTGCAGGACGTGCTGGCGCAAGTCGACGATGTTCCCGCCCACGGATGCGATGGGGGCGGTGATCCCCCCGACGAGCCCTACGGAATCCTGGCCGATGCCATAGACAATGTACAGCATGCTTCTCATAACATCTCTCCTTGCATGGGATAGCCGGATTGTAAAGAATACCGCCGCCTATGTGTAGAAAAAAATAATGCCCTTGCCGGGAAAAGGAAGTAGCCTGCGATCTGCATTGCAGTGCGGCGTGCGCACGCAACGGCGGAGTACGGGGGATGCCCGGTCTATCCGGGCAGTCCCCACGGCGGGTTTCCGGCAGTCGTGCGCGTTACAGGCCGGCTCACTTGATAAGGCCGTTTTCCACGGCATAAAAGGTGAGCTGGGCGTTATTCTTCATGTTCATTTTTGCAAGGATGTTGGACCGGTAGGTGCTGATGGTCTTTACGCTCAGGTTCAGGCTCTGCCCCACTTCGGTGACGGTCTTGCCCGATGCGAGGAGGAGCATCACCTGGTACTCACGATCCGAGAGCTTTTCATGAGGCTGCTTTTCACTGTGCCTGTCGATCTCGGACGCCAGTATCTCGGCCAGGGTCTGGCTGACATACCTGCCGCCGTGAGACACCCGGTGGACCGCCTGAATGAGCTCTATGGGCGCGCTCGCCTTGGTGAGATACCCGGATGCGCCGGCCCTGAGCGCCCGGACGGCGTACTGCTCTTCGGGATAGATGCTCAGGATGAGCACCCCCACATTCGGTTTGATCTGCTTGATCTCCGAGGTTACCTCGAGCCCGCTCCTGCCCGGCATGCCGATATCGAGCAAAACCATATCGCATGCATTCTTCCAGAGGAACTCTATGACCTCCCCGCCGTTTTCGGCTTCACCTACCACCTCTATATCCGGGTCGTCGGCAAGGATCTGCTTCAAACCGGTTCTCACGATCGGGTGGTCGTCAGCGATGAGAACTCTGACCATTCTATGCTCCCTCTCTCTTCTTCATGTCGTGAACCGGGAATCCGGTATTCTCATGATTTTCTCTTTTCTGTCCGGGAACCTGCTGATCACGCGCGGCCGACAAGGGCCGGCGGGTGTACAGCTCGTGCGCCCGTCAGGATCCATATGCCAAGGGGAAAGCCCTCCGGAAATAACGATCCGCCCCAGGATTTCCCGTCAGCGCCGTTATACTGCCAATTATTGCTACTGAATACAAGCCCATTCTGAGCATTCCCTTGAATCTGGGGGAAAACGGCAAGGATCAGAAACGGTTATCAGACGGCCTGCAGAAAGGATCGTTGTGGAAAAGGTTTTCCCCTGTATCTGGGTAAACAATTTCTTACGTTCACGGCTTTTTCCCTGATACATAAACCCAATATAATGATTTTATTTATCTTAACTTATGGCATACACCTTGCTCATTGATATAATTATCTTTTTAATTAGATGTTATTTTTCAGGCACTTCGGGGAAAAAGGGGGTTATCATGGCAAGCGAAGACATGAGCGTACAGGATAGTCGGAACTGCAACCGTGCCGTCCAGGTTATCAGCAATCTGATCAGAAACGAATGCCAGGGCTTTATCCTTCCCCCTTCAGAGGTAAGGCGCATGCTGGGTATCCCTGGGCACTGCCGTACCTGGTATCTGCACAGAAACATCATTACATTGCGAAAAAGGCTCGCAAACTCGTTCATATGCATGTCGGTGAGCCCTGAGCAGGGGATCTGCTTCACCGTGTACAAGGCCCCCAGGCAGTGCACGGTCAGGGTATCGCCCGTCCAGTGATATTGCCCCGGGACGAAAGCGCAGGAAGCATCTGCGGATAACCGGCCTGCCTGCGGGCCGGTTATCCGCAGCTTAAAGAGAAACATACAAACATTTTTTCCTCCCTCTATCCCAAGAGAAGCCGGGGCCTCTTACAAAGGGGCCCCGGCAGTGCTCTTTTTCAATGGCATGGGACCATCTCCGCCGTGACCGGCCGGGAGGGTCCACCCTTGCTTGATTTAGCCCAGACACCTTCTATATCTACCTCTATAGCGCGATTTCTCCTAAAACATCCCGCTACCTTAAAAAAGGAGCACTGGTGGAAATCTGGCCTGGGAAACCATATCCTCTCGGAGCGACGTACGACGGATTCGGAACGAACTTTTCGATTTTCTCTGAAGCGGCGCACCGGGTGGAGCTCTGCCTCTTCGACGATTCAAACCGGGAAACCCGGCTGGATCTCCCCGAAGTAACCGCCTACTGCTGGCATCTCTACCTCCCCGGGACAGGGCCGGGGCAGCGGTACGGTTTTCGGGTCCACGGCCCCTGGGACCCCGCCTCGGGCAACCGGTGCAACCCTGCCAAGCTCCTTCTGGACCCCTATGCCAAAGCGATCGAAGGGCAGGTCAGGTGGAACCCGGCCATGTTTCCCTATCGCTTCGGGGAAGAAGACGACCAGATGGAAACCACGGACAGCGCCCCCTTTGCCCCCCGGTCCGTGGTGGTGAACCCATACTTCGACTGGGCCGAAGACCGTCCCATCCGGCGCCCGCTCCACGAAACCGTGATCTATGAAGCCCATGTGAAGGGATTCACCCTTCTGCATCAGGATATTCCTGAGTCAATCAGGGGCACCTATACCGCGCTTGCGCACCCTTCGGTCCTGGATCATCTCAAAGGCCTGGGCATCACGGCAGTCGAGCTGATGCCCATACACCAGTTCATCCACGACGAGTACCTGATCAAGAAAGGCCTGAGAAACTACTGGGGATACAACTCCATCGGCTATTTCGCCCCCCACAACGAATACTCGAGCACGGGCGGGTCCGGGCAGCAGGTCCAGGAGTTCAAGCAGATGGTCAAGGTGCTGCACGATGAAGGGATCGAGGTGATTCTGGACGTGGTGTACAACCATACCGCAGAGGGCAACCACCTTGGCCCCATGCTCTGCTTCAGGGGAATCGACAATGCCGCCTACTACCGCCTGGAACAAAACGACAGGCGCTACTATACCGACTACACCGGCACCGGCAACAGCCTCAACATGGCGCACCCCCACGTGCTCCAGCTCATCATGGATTCGCTCCGCTACTGGGTGCTGGACATGCACGTGGACGGGTTCCGGTTCGATCTGGCATCGGCGCTGGCCCGCCAGCTGCACGATGTGGACAGGCTCTCCGCGTTCTTCGACCTCATCCAGCAGGACCCGGTCGTAGGACAGGTGAAGCTCATTGCCGAGCCCTGGGATGTGGGGGTGGGCGGTTACCAGGTGGGCAATTTCCCCCCCCAGTGGTCGGAATGGAACGGCAAGTACCGGGACTGCATCCGGGACTTCTGGCGCGGTCAGGACCAGACCCTGGGCGAGTTCGCCTACCGTTTCACCGGCAGCTCGGACCTGTACGGGTACACGAGCCGCAGTCCCTTTGCGAGCATCAACTTTGTCACGGCCCATGACGGATTCACCCTGAACGATCTGGTTTCCTATAACGAAAAGCACAACGAGGCCAACCTGGAGGAAAACCGGGACGGCGAGAGCCACAACCGGTCGTGGAACTGCGGCACAGAGGGCCCGACCGGCGACCCGGATATCATCGATCTCCGCTGCAGGCAGAAAAGGAATTTCCTGGCGACCCTGATGCTCTCCCAGGGTGTCCCCATGCTCTTGGGAGGCGATGAAATCGGCCGCACCCAACGGGGCAACAACAATGCCTATTGCCAGGATAATGAAATTTCCTGTTTCGACTGGGAGTCCGCCGACACCTGCCTTCTGGAATTTGTCAAAGGGCTCATTGCGCTCAAGAGAGAGCACCCGGTGTTCAGGCGCAGGAGATGGTTCCAGGGAAGGCCGATCAGGGGCACACAGGAGCACGACATCTGCTGGTTCACCCCGGATGGCCAGGTGATGGAGGATGAGAACTGGGAGGAGCACTTCGCCAGGTCCATCGGCATCTTTCTCAACGGCGACGGGATCGCCGGTCTGGACGAGAGAGGAAACCGGATTGTGGACGACAGTTTCTACCTGCTCATCAACGCCCACCACGAGCCCATTGTCTTTATTGTTCCTTCTGTTATGCTGGGAAACTCCTGGGCTGTAGTTTTCGACACCACGGTCGAGGCATTCCTCGAGGACAGGCCTCTGCATTCTCCCGAGGAGGAGATACGGGTTCAGGGGCGATCGATGGTTCTTCTTCAGAGGATGGCATGAGATGCAGCGCATCCCGCTTGCCACCTATCGTGTCCAGTTCCAGCCGGGATTCACCTTCGACCATGCCGCACACATTCTGGACTACCTTGCATCCCTGGGCGTGACCCATCTCTACGCATCCCCCTGTCTCCAGGCGGTGCAGGGCAGCACCCATGGTTACGACGTGGTGAGCCATACCAGGGTGAACAGGGAACTGGGCGGGGAAAAGGGTCATGAGCTGCTCGTCGGGGCACTGCACAAGACCGGCATGGGCCAGGTCCTGGACATCGTCCCCAACCACATGGCCGTTGCGGGAGACGAGAACGAGTGGTGGTGGGATGTCTTGGAAAACGGCCAGTCAAGCCAATACGCATCATACTTCGACGTGGACTGGGATCCGGAGGAGACCAGATTCGGCAACAAAATCCTGCTCCCCATCCTGGGCGACCATTTCGGCCGGGCCCTGGAAAAGGGGGAGATCAGGCTCGTGCGGGAGCGGGGCGGCTTCTCCATACACTACTACGAGAATATGTTTCCGGTCGACCCCCGTTCTCTCGCACCTCTCATTGCCAGAGCGGGCGAGGACATCGCCTCGCCAGAGCTCGGCTTTCTCGCGGATACCCTGAGCTCGCTTCCCCTTCCTTCTACCGTCGACCGGGAGAGCATCCGCAGGAGACACCGCGACAAGGAGGTGATCAGGAGACTCCTGGAAAGGGTCCTCGACGAGCACCCCGAGGTCGCCAGGCGCATGGACGCCCTCATTGCCGAGCTCAACGAAAGCCCTGACGCCCTCGAGACACTGCTGGACGGCCAGAACTACCGCCTGGCCTACTGGCGTACGGCAAACCAGGACCTGGGATACCGGCGCTTCTTCGACATCAGCTCTCTGGTCGGACTTCGAACGGAAGACGAGGAGGTATTCGAAGACACGCATCGCCTCGTTCTTCAGTGGCTTCGCCAGGGTGTGATAGACGGAATGCGCGTGGATCATCCGGACGGGCTCAGGGACCCTTCCACCTATCTGGGGAGACTCCGCAAGGCAGGGCCCGAGTCATGGATCCTGGCGGAGAAGATCCTCCAGCCCGGCGAGAGCCTGCGGCCGGACTGGCCGGTGGACGGCACTACGGGATACGAGTTCATCTATCTTCTCACACACCTTCTGGCGGACGCCCGGAGCAGCGATGCCTTCACCCGGCTCTATGGGGAATTCACCGGCGAGACCAGGGGCTACCAGGAGGTTCTCAGGGAAAAAAAGCTCCTGGCCATCGACGATCTCTTCGGGAGCGACCTGAACCGACTCACCGCGCTCATGATGACCCTCTGCGAGAGCCACCGGCGGTATCGCGACTACACCCGCCAGGATATCTCCCAGGCACTGCGCGCCCTCATAGCGGCGTTCCCGGTATACCGCACCTACATCAACGCAGGTGCCGGCTGGATGGCGGACCAGGACAGGCGGATCATCGCCATGGCCGTCGAGCGGGCCAAACAGGATGCGGAAGTCGACCCCGATCTGCTGGATTTCATAAGAGATATCTTCATGCTCAAGGTGAATGGTCCCCGCGAGTCGGAATTCGTCATGCGATTCCAGCAGCTCACCCCTCCGGTTATGGCAAAAGGTGCCGAGGACACGGCCTTTTACACCTACAACCGCTTCATTGCCTTCAACGAGGTGGGAGGGGACCCGGGTTCGTTCGGAATCGATGCCGGGCTCTTCCATCTCCGGATGAACGAGCGGCTCAAGACGCACCCGTTCACCATGCTCTCAACCTCCACCCACGACACGAAGCGGAGCGAGGATGTGAGGGCAAGGCTTGCGGTCATCTCCGAGATTCCCGAGCAGTGGCAAGACGCAGTCCGCAGGTGGGCCGCCCGGGCGAAGCAATACCGGACAGGGGGCTTCCCGGACAGAAACGCGGAGTATTTCCTCTACCAGACACTGGTGGGGGCCTGGCCCATCGGGGAGGACCGCCTCCTGCCCTATCTGGAGAAGGCCTCCAGGGAGGCCAAGACCCATACCTCCTGGACGGCTGTCGATCCCGCATACGAAGAGGCCTTGAAATCGTTCGCCTCGTCTCTGCTCCATGACCTCGCTTTCATCCACGACCTCCAGTCGTTTGTGGGGCTCGTGGCCGGCCCCGGGCGCATCAACTCGCTCGCGCAGACGCTTCTCAAACTCACGGTTCCGGGTATTCCGGACATCTACCAGGGATGCGAGCTGTGGGACTTGAGCCTGGTGGACCCGGACAACCGGAGACCTGTCGATTACCGGCATCGCCGCGACCTTCTCGGTGGGACAGAAGGCATGAAACCCGAGCAGATTTTGCACGGCATGGAATCCGGCCTTCCGAAGCTCTGGACGGTCCACCAGGCGCTCGCGCTCCGCAGGCGCATGTCCGGGGCCTTCGGAGAAAGGTCGTCCTACCTGCCCCTGGAGATCGTCGGCCCGCATGCGGAATATGCCGTGGGCTTCACCCGGGACGACACGGTAGCGGTCGTGGTACCCCGCCTGAATCTCAAGCGGGGCAATGCCTGGGACGACAACACCCGGGTCGAGCTCCCGGGAGGCGCATGGAAGAACGTGCTTTCCGGAGAGGTGTACCGGGGCTCTCCGATACGGATCGGCGAGCTTCTGGAGAAGTTCCCGGTGGCGCTCATGAGCCGGGATACGGGATGACAAAGGGGGAAGGAAGAAGGTGAAGGCCCTTAAAAACCAGCCGCCCGGAGCGGTCATGGTTCACGAACAGAGTCTGACATGGCTGTAACCCGCGTGTGGGCACCATATGCCCAGCAGGTGCTGATGGTCGTCGACGGAACGCCGTTTCCCATGCTGAGCATGAGGCACGGCTGGTGGATGCTTGAGAGCCCCTCAGCACGGCACGGCTCGGATTATGCCTTTGTGCTCGACGGCTCAGACCCCTTTCCCGATCCCCGGTCGCCGTGGCAGCCGTACGGGGTCCACGGTTTTTCCCGAATGCTCGATCACGCTCTCTTCCCCTGGACAGACGATCGCTGGCAGGCGCCCCCCCTTTCCAGCGCCGTGATCTACGAGCTGCATACCGGCACCTTCAGCCCGCAGGGCACCTTCCAGGGTGTGGCGCAGAAACTGGATCATCTCGTCGATCTGGGGATAACGCACATCGAGCTCATGCCGGTGAACAGCTTTTCCGGGACACACGGATGGGGGTACGACGGGGTGGATCTCTTCGCCCCGCACGAGCCCTACGGAGGTCCCGCAGGGCTCAAGGAGCTGGTGGATGCGTGCCACGCCCGAAGGCTCGCAATAATCCTCGATGTGGTCTACAATCACCTGGGGCCCGAGGGGAATTATCTCGGCCGGTTCGGCCCCTATTTCACCGGCCGGTATTCGTCACCCTGGGGCGAGGCGGTGAACTTCGACGGCCCGGGCAGCGACGAGGTGCGCCGATTCTTCATCGACAATGCCATCATGTGGCTGAGGGACTATCACATGGACGCGCTGCGCCTGGATGCAGTGCACGCCATCATCGACACCTCGTCCGTCCATTTTCTGGAGGAGCTCTCCCGTGAAGTCGAGATGCTTCAGGCCCGGACCGGCCGGCACCTCGCGATCATCGCCGAGAGCAATCTGAACGATCCCCGGATCGTGCAGCCCCGCGAGATCGGCGGGTATGGAATCGATGCCCAGTGGAGCGACGATTTTCACCACGCCGTGCACACCGTGCTCACGGGTGAGAGAAGCGGGTATTACGAGGACTTCGGGACCCTCTCCGACATCGCCCAGGCCATGGAGGAGATCTTTGTCTACAGCGGGCGCTACTCGATATTCCGGGGGCGCAGGCACGGAAGGGCTGTCCGGGGCATGTCCGGGAACAGGTTCCTCGCCTATCTCCAGAACCACGACCAGATCGGAAACCGTGCCCGCGGGGAGAGGGTGAACCATCTCGTGGATATCGAGCGGTTCATGCTCGGCTCAGCCCTGGTATTCACCTCCGCCTGCATCCCGCTGATCTTTCAGGGCGAGGAGTGGGCCGCCTCGTCCCCTTTCCAGTATTTCACCGACCACCAGGACGAGGAGCTGGGCAAGGCGGTAATAGCCGGAAGGAGAGAGGAGTTTGCAGCCTTCGGATGGGACCCCGAAGACATCCCGGACCCGCAGGATGCAGCCACGTTCGAGCGCTCCATGCTCATCTGGGACGAGATCGACCGTGAACCGCACGCGTCCGTGCTTGCCTGGTATAAAAGCCTCATCAGGCTCCGCCGAGAGCTGCCCGTGCTCAAAGACGGCTCTTTGAGCCGGATTCTGATCTCGTACAACGAAGAGGAGCAATGGCTTGCCATGAACCGGGGGCCTGTCATGGCGGCCTGCAACTTCTCCCGTCACGAGAGACGGATCGGGATCTATGACGGCCGAAGGAGAAAGGTGGTCCTCACCTCGCGCAGCGGCGTCGTATACCGGGAGGATTCACTCGCCCTGCCCGGCAAATCCGCAGTCATCCTCCTTAGTCTGGAAGAGGACGGCATGGCATGAACCATGGCCGGCCCCGGCTTCGGACACGCACGGCGCGAGTCGAGCACAAAGAAGACCTGAAAGGCGGATTCGGCACAAGGGGTTGAATGTACGGGCACCCGGGCTAAACTTGATATATGGGTGCCGTACAAGCACTATAATCTCAAGGAAAGCTTCATAATGTGATCGTATTTTCAAAGGTGTAGCATCTGTGTTTACGGATATGCATCATCTGCCCTCCCGTGACGCGGCAGATACCGTTCACCTGGGACCGTTCTTTTCGCGGGCATGGTATTGTGCCCGCTCATGCGGCGAATTTCTGATGAACGGGAGATGTCGGTGCTTCTCGTGCATCCATGGATAAAAACACCCGTGAATGCAAGGATGCCATGGAAACGACGCAATCATTGTATCAGGAAGGCAGAAATATCTGGAAAAAAGGCAAGGCTCACCGTGTAACCTTTATCATCGACGCCCAGGATTATTTCACCGCCTTTGTCGAGGCGGTCCTGAAGGCCGAACGCTCCGTCTATATCACGGGCTGGGACATCGACAGCCAGCTCACCCTCATCCGCGGGGACGAGAAACCGGACTTTCCCGTGCGTCTCGGTGAATTCCTGAGCTATGTGGTCCTCAAGAAACCGCATCTCCATGTCAATATCCTGGACTGGGACTTTTCGGTTCTCTATACGTTCAAGCGCGAGTATCTTCCGGCGTGGAAGTTCTCATGGAAAACCGGCCAACGTGTCCATTTTCACCTGGACAACTACCTGCCGCCCGGGGCATCGCACCACCAGAAGATCGTGGTGATCGACGACCGTATCGCCTTTACGGGCGGGATCGATCTCACCCACGTACGCTGGGACACACCGGAACATCTCCCGGACGATCCCCGCAGGTCCGATTCCTGGGAAGAAAACTACCCGCCGTTCCACGATGTGCAGATACTCGTCGACGGCGAGCCTGCGGCGTTTCTCGGAGAGCTGTTCCGGCAGCGGTGGCACTATGCAGCGCGGAAAGAGCTTCCCCTTCCCGGGGTGACAACCTCCGATCCCTGGCCGCAGAGATGCATCCCGGATATCCGTCAGATCGATGTCGCGATATCCAGGACACAGGGCAGATACCGGGAAAAACCCGAGATACGGGAGGTGGAGTCGCTCTGGGTGGACGCCATCGCGTCGGCACGCAGGCACATCTACATCGAGTCTCCTTTCTTCACCTCCTCCAAGGTGGCGGGCGCCGTCTCCAAGAGGCTCTATGAGGCTGACGGACCCGAGATCGTGGTGGTGACGAGGAAGAAAAGCCACGGGTGGCTGGAGGAAAGCACCATGGACGCCATCAGGGCGCATCTGGTGAAGCGGGTGAGGCGGGTCGATACGGGCGGCAGGTTCGGGATTTATTATACCGAGCACCCTGACAGACCGGATGTCCTGTTCGAGGTGCATTCCAAGATCCTCATCGTAGACGACACCTTTCTTCGTATCGGATCTTCAAACATATCCAACCGTTCCATGGGCCTGGATTCCGAGTGCGACTTGAGCCTGGAGACCTGGGGGCACCCGGACGCGAAAAGGGCCTGCAGGGACCTGCGGGACAGTCTCCTGGCCGAGCACCTGGGTTCGACTCCTCGGAAGGTGGAAGAAACCATCGACAAAACCGGGTCATTAATCCGGACCATCGAGGCCCTGGCCGGCCCGGATCGGACCCTGCGTCCGCTGGATGTCTCTCCCATGGAAAGGAATATCCTCTCGGCGCCCTATCTGGTGGATCCTGAGCGTCCCATGGATCCGGATGATTTCATCGAGAGGTTCATCGACAAGGAAGATCATCACTCCGGAAGAAGGCGGCTCATCGTGTTCGCCGCACTGATGCTCGCGCTCATCGCCCTGGCGGCTGCCTGGAAATGGTCGCCGCTTGCCGAATACCTTGACATCGGCGTCATATCCGCATGGATCGGATCCCTGAGCGGCTATCGTTTTATGCCGGCCATTATCCTGATACTGTACGTGCTGGGCGGGCTGGTGGTCTTTCCGGTGACGGCCATGGTGGCCATAACCGCGGTGCTCTTCCCTCCCTTGACCGCACTGGCGCTCTCGGTGGCCGGGGCGATGATGAGCGCATCGGTGGTCTACTGGATCGGCAGGATCGTGGGAAGGGATTTCGTGAGAAAGGTGGCGGGCAAAAGGATCAACCAGCTCAGCAGGCGCCTTGCACGGCAGGGCCTGCTCGCCATGACCATTATCCGGTTCATCCCGATTGCGCCCTTTTCCGTGGTGAATCTCGTGGCAGGGGCCTCCCACATCGGATTCCGGGACTACTTCGTCGGGACCCTGATCGGCATGACTCCGGGCTTCATCGCCATCACGCTGTTCACGGAGTCGCTCCTGAGCTTTCTCTTCGAGCCCGATATCGTCAACGTAACGATCCTCGCGGGCATTACCCTGGTGGCCGTGGTCCTCCTGGTATGGCTGAAAAGACGCATAGCCGGAAGGATGGAGCAATCCGCCGGGGAGAGGGCGTCATGACCGGCAACACGCTTCAGGGATCAGGCTCGCGGAGAATCAGGGTCGCCACGTACAATATCCACGGATGGATCGGCACGGATCAGCGGCAGATGCCCTTACGGGCGATCCGGGTCATCAGCGAGCTCGACGCAGATATCGTGGCCCTGCAGGAGGCCAACTTCTCCCTGGAGGAGGGCGGCCATCTCGACGAGGCGTTCTTCTCCACGCTCACGGACATGGAGGTGGTCCTCGGTCCCACATTCTTCAAATATGCCCTGCACTATGGAAACGTCCTGCTGAGCAGGTTCCCGATCATACGGTTCCACCGCATCGACCTGAGCGCTCATCCGTACGAGCCCCGGGGCGCCATCGACGCGCTGATCAGAATCGGCGGCACGGCCGTCCGGGTGCTGACCGCACACCTTGGCCTGCGGGCGATCGAGCGAAAATTCCAGGCGGACATGCTCATGCAGACCCTTTCGAGCGGGTTCCAGGGAACGGTCATCGTCCTGGGCGACTTCAACGAGTGGACCCTGCGGCGCTCGGCCCTGAAAAGGCTCTATTCGCTGTTCGGAAAGGCGAAAAGCCCCCGGACCTTCCCCTCGATCCTCCCCGTCTTCTCGCTCGACCGGATCATGGTCTCCCCCCCGGGGTCTCTGGTGAAAATCCAGGCGCACAGGAGTCTCGACATCATCATGGCATCGGACCACCTGCCGGTCACCGGAATCATCGAGATCTGATTCTTCGTTTTAAGTGCCGGGCTTCGGGAAGGCCTTCCAGACACCCATCTCCACGGTGCGGTTATCAACCGTCGCGTCGATCCGGTAGTACATCGCAGTGGTCTTTGCTGCACTGGAACCTGATCCGATGGGAGGATTCCCGGTCCGGCGCAGGGTCATGCCGACATTGGCGCCGTCCACGGTGCTTCCTTCGGGCATTCTTGAAGAAACATCCGCCCTGCTGTCGATCCCCCACGAGGTCACGCTGACAATGGAATCGAACTGCGGGATGATGATCTCTGCCGCGCTCTCCGCCCGGTAGAAACCCTGTTTATAGACCCTCTCGTTTGCCGCTATCTTGGTTTCGATAATCGTGGATCTCATGAGGGCGATCCCGATGAGCATAGCGGAAAGCATGAATAGAAGCACCATGACGAGTATCGTCCCTTGTTTGTCTTTGCGTATCTTCATACCGCGTATCTTCATACCGCCTCTCTTCAAGTATGGGGAGAAGTACATTCCTATCACCATACCTAACCGGACCGGGCGAGGTTCATCGTGATGCTGTGCGGGGTGTTCTTCTCCATCCAGGTGACCTGCACGGCGACCTCCCGCGAATCGGCCGACGGGCCAAGCCCTGTGGTGCTCACTGTCCACGAGAGTGTATAGGTGACCCCCTGTCGGGTGAAGTTGCCGCCGGCATGGTCCCCGACTGCAAGGGCCGCGTCACCCACATCCAGCCCCCTCAAGAATTCCACCTGGTTGTCTATGATATTCAGGGTATTGGTCATCTGCATGCTGAAACTGTTGCCCATGACGGCATGCTGCTCCATCTTGGTGATCCCCAGGAACCCGATTGCGAATATGAGAACGGAAACCACCAGCTCGATGAACGAATACCCGCCTCTGTCATTTATCATCTTTTTCATGATCTCACCCGTGCCTGATACATCAGATCCCCTGATTTCTCATTTTCACCCTTCTGACCATGGAACGGCTGATGTGATCGCCGATGTCCGGATCGATCTTGTCGCTCCGGATCCCGATAATGACCTCGACATCCCGGACTCTGTTCGCCTCGGCGGTTGTGAGTGCGCTGCCCCCGCTGTCCGTAGGCGTGATGACCGCATTGTCCTCGTCATAGTAGGTGAACCCCATGGTGGTCACGTTCTGCGTGAGCTCGACCCCGTTCCGAACGAGGGTGGTACCGTTGAGGGAGTAGCTCACCTGTTCGTCCGGACCCAAGTCTGCGGTGTCTCCGTCTTCATTGAGATCCATGGAGAACGAGATCATCAATGGCCCGGACTGTGAAGGAATGATACCCGCGGTGGTCTGGAGAGTGGGATCGCAGCCGGCATGCCTGATGTCCTGAGACATGATATCCAGAACCGCCCGGAGGTCCTGCTGGACGGTTGCAACCTGGTGCTGGATGTCGCTGGTATTCTTCTGGATCTGATAGGTCATGTACACCGCGCTCATGAGGAGCATTGACAAGACCACGACGATCATGAGCTCCACAAGGGTCAGGCCCCTCCTGTCACTGGTAATCTCTGATACTCTCATCGATTGTTTTCTTCCGTCCGTAATCTTCATTTTTTCAGTAAAAGGCATGCCCGGATATGAATTTCTTCCGCTCTTTCAGGACAGGGTATTGATCCCATTCCAGATCGGTCAGCTTCCCCGGCAGGAGCACGATGTCCCTGGCCCCGATGCTGTGGTCTGCGAGCACTCCCCCCCAGACATACACCCAGCTACCCGCCCTCAGGTTGCCGAGTGCGGAGTCGTTGCCGTGGACATCCCTGATGGAGGTGGCCAGGGTGCCGCCTTCATGTTCGGCATCCACCAGAAGTATCTTTCTGTCCGTGGTCACGATATAGTCGTGCAGAGGGCTCACGTAGGTGATCATGCTCTGGAAATACGTGTATTCCCAATACTTGATCTGATCGGGGTCGCTGATCCTTTCCGCGCTGCAGACCCCGGCAGCGAGCACGACGGCCAGGACCGAACAGCAGACGGCCAATTTCATTTTCTTTTTACTCATCCTCTTCCTCCCGGCTGCATGATCAGCTCTGTTTCCAGTAGTAAAGCTGCACATTGCCCCCGCCCGGAATCTCGATCACCTCGGTCTTGATGTCTCCCGTGGGATCGCCGGTGCCGATGATCAGCTTTGCTGCGCCTGCGCTGTAGTTATCGCTCTTGGTCACGATAAGGGTCGGCGGTGACGGAATGCCTACGCCAAGCGATATGCTTCGTTCCGGCGCATCGTCGGAGGTATCGAAATTCAGGACCGCCTGACCGGTGAGGTAGTCCAGGGCGTAAAGTCTTCCCTCCCCCAGAGACGAGATCGAACAGGGATCTCCTACCGCACTGCTCGATCCCGGGACATAGGTGGTGAAGAACACGATCTTGTTGAAAAGCAGGGGCGACGACATCACCTTTTCGCCCGGCCGGCTGCTGAATTTGATGTACCATCCGTTTCCGGTGACGAGGTTTGCCAGTGTGGTGGTGTCGTAACTGCTGCTTGTCACATCCACGAGGCCTGCCTCGGTGAGCGGCGTCCAGGTATCCGGGTTCGCCGGCCAGGGGTTCTTGATCGCGTAGAAACGGTTCACGGTTGTAGAGTCGGACGGATTGGCCCGATCTCCAGTACCGGCGTACACGTAGTCTCCGAACGTCTCCAGGGCCACATCCGGCTCGGTGAAGAACTTCAGCAGGGTGCCTGCTGTGCCGGCGTCTTCCGATCTGGCCTGGAACAGCTTGAACTTCGACCACGAACCGTTCTGTCCCCGGTCCGAGAAGGCGAAGAGGTCGCCTCCCAGGGAGCCGGCGTAGATGGTGTCGTCGATACCATCGGTGTTGCGGTCAAAGGCGGTGAGCTCCACGATACAATGGGTCATGGCCGGAAAGTTGGTATAATTGAAGTTCAGGTTGCTCTCCAGGAGCCCGTTTGCCGCGTCCACGGCAAAAATTGCCCGGCCCCTGGTGTCCGTAGTGGTCGGGATGGCCCCGTCTTCACTGTCCGCGTCATATCCGCCGGTGATCAGGAGAACCTGGTTCGTGCCCGTGGAACTGGTGGCGATGGTGCTCAACCTCGGCTTCGACCAGGACTGGCCCAGTGGTTCGGAACCCTCTCCCAGTACATCGGAGCCGATTTCCCATTTGAACAGCGGGGAGGCATATCCTCCGTTGTAATTACCATCGGCGTCCATCTGCCCTACCTGGAGCGTGTAGTGCTTGCTGCCCCCGCGCCTCAGACCGAAGGTGACGTACTGATACCCCCCTTCGCTGAAAAGGGTCGGCGATCCGTCCACAAAGTAGGTGTGCGAGGTTCCGTCCTTGAGGAGGTGGAGGTTGGGAAGAAGGTCCCAGGGCACAAAGCACCATGCCTCGCTCAAGGTGTCATCGCTCAAATCGTCGGGGGTGTCATTGTCATCATCGACAAAAACATGGAGAAACCCGTCGTTGGCGCCCACGAAGATGACGGTTTCAGCGCCGTGGAACACGGTGGCGGGCTTGGAGTGGAGGATGTCACCCAGGACCCACTCCCGCCCCAGGACGCCGTCCTTTGCATAATCCCCCCGGGCGGTGAGGAAGTTGATGAGGTCGTCCGGGTCCGCCACGCCCAGCGCGGTTTTTACGTCCGCATTGGCCGTGCTGAATGCATTTGTTGAATCCGTCAGGCTGGTTACCGTGCCCCGGTTGGTATAGAAATTCCTTGAGGCCTGGTTCAAGATGACGGCGCCCGCACCGCCCTCATCAGTGGCGCTGCCGTCTCCGCTGCTGTAACTCCAGCAGGACGAGGCGGAATCGAGAATCTCCCCGTTGGAGTCCGTTGCCGGATTCCCGTCTTTCTGGAGGAGACTGCCGTCCGGGTCGAGTCCGAACTTCTTCAGGTTTCCAGGCCAGAACGCGTCGGTATTGCTCGGCTTGAACAGGGACAGGTAGACGCTGTTGCCCGAATAGACCTTGTTGATCTTGTTCACCGGGACCACGGGTGCGATAAAGCTCGAATTGGATACCAGAATCATCCCCACGGCGGAGAGAAGCGCTGCTTCGAGTTCCGAGCTGTTGTTCGCCGAGAGGAACTCACCCCCACCCTGGAGGGCGGCCTTGGCCAGCAGCTCGTCCGCCGGGCTCAAGGTGGCCGTGCCCGAGGCTGTCATGAATCCCACCGTGAATGTGGTAATGTTCTGCTTCGGGAAATACTCGTGATCGAACGACACCCCTGCTTCGTCGTTCCTGTTCATAATGAGGTCTTCATCGTAAATAAATTTCGCCACATCGTCCAGAAGATGGGTGCCGGCTCCCGGATACACCGTGTCGATGACATCCGTGCCGTCCTCGGTCAGATCCTTACCGTCCCCGTCATAATCTCCGATGATTCCGCCATTGAGGTAGGGCAGAAGAAACATGGATGTATCAGTGGTGCTCTTTTTCCCATTGTCGTTATAGGAGAGGCCGTCACTGACCACGATGACATAGTTCTTCTGGCAGCGCCATCGGACCGGGCAGATATACTCCCCGCCCGAGAGAAAAGCGCTGGTGTTATAGTCGACCCCGAGATAGTCGACCCAGGGGGTCTCACCGGCAAAGTACAGCCCGGCCTCGGCCAGGGCCTCGGCTACCGGCGTGGTGCCCTTTGCCGCGACCGGGTCCTTGTTGGATGGGGCGTTCAGCACGGCACTGAACTGTGCATCCGTGGACCCGATGGGCAGGAGCATCTTGCCGCCGTTGTCCTTCTGGTCATCGAAGCGCATGAGACCCACCCGGGCCACATCGTCATCGAGCGCCATCACCAGGTTTTCGATGACCCGCTTGGCAATGGTTATCCGGTATTCGCTTTCCGTTGCAGGCGATTCAAGAAAGTTCCGGTAATTGCCGACACTCAGCTTCATCAGCACGTCCCCGCCGCACTGGTAGAGACCATTCTCATCCGGCTCGGGGCTCATGTACCCCATCCAGTAACCATAGGTATCGAGGGCATACTTGGCATCCGCGCAGCCGATGTTGGCCGTGCTGCTCGTGAGCTCATCGAACATGGATTTTTCCCATTCCTTGTTCGGCTCCTTCCAGATGTAGTAGACCGTGTACCGTTGCGGGGTGTTCCCGGTGATCTTGTCGAGATCGCCCCGGTAATCGTGGTCAGGATTGTACACGCTGCTGGGTACTTTCTTGTCGTCTTCCTGCATGGACCCCGAGGTGTCCAGAAGAATGAGCACGTTGGGCGGGACATTGATGGTGGTGCCCGAAAAGATATCGGTGTCGTCCCCTACGGCAGGGATTCCGAACAAGAAAAGGGAGAGTAGTACTATTGGTGCAGTAGATAAGCGCTTCATGCCGTCTCTCCTTGTTGTCGTTCTTTCTCAAGCATATCATCTGCGTATACGTAGAGACTTGGCTTTCTTTTCGTCACCCTGCTGAAAAAAATGAGACGTACGCTGGCATTTAATATTGTGTTTTTACTTGCTTATTTCCGCATGACGAGATGTGCCAGGCATTTTCCTGTCCGCCAATACCGGGTAACAATCCTGCTTCTACAGTAACCGGATTCCAGACCTCACTCTTCCATCTCAGCGGTTCGAGTTTCCCGATTTCCGGAGCCTCATTCTCATGAAACGTCTTCACACATAGTTCAGATCCAAGACAAAAAAATGAAATTACTGATCAGCTGCTATTCACCTTTTCTCCAGACCTTATCCTGCTCCGATTTGAACCTGATGATTCCACCCTCCTCGGGGGAATAGAGGAGATTCATCAGGTTCGTCTCGCCGTCCCGGTCCAGGTAATAGATCGAATACAGTGTGGTGTTGTACAGATGTCCCTTCTCCGCTTCGACCTTCTCGACCGTGTACTCGAACACCCCGGTTCCGGAACTGATCACGATCCTTTCCCGGGAAAAATCAAAGGTCACCTCAGCGCTCTCTTTCTCGTCAGTCTGCCACACGCCGACGAGCCCCTCGGGTATGGTTGGACTCGTGTTACAGCCTGCAAGAAACGCCATGGGAACCACCACAAAAACCATTGATAAAAGAAAAAAGGTGCGCCTCCTCATGCTCATTCCTCCTTATCCCTGAGAACCTGCATCAGGGCATCGACCACCCTCGGGTCGAACTGCTTGCCCGCTTCTTCCCGGATTTCCCTGAGCACCGCATCCATGCTCTTGCCCTTCCGGTAGGGCCTGTCGGAGACCATGGCGTCAAAGGAATCTGCAACGGCGAGGATACGTCCGCACAGGGATATGCTTCCGCCTGAAAGACCGCGCGGGTAGCCCTTGCCGTCGAAGCGTTCATGATGCTGGATAACTGCCGGGATAATGTCCCGGTACGGGGTGATGGGCTCCAGGATGCGGGAGCTGTCTTCCGGATGCTTCCGGATGATGTCGAACTCCTCGTCCGTGAGCTTCTCGGGTTTGTTCAGGATCGGCCTCGGGGTGCTGATCTTGCCGATGTCGTGGAGAAGGCCTGCCTTATTGAGGGTCACGAGGTCCTTTTCGGGGAGACCCATGACCTTCCCTATCCTGACTGCCATATCCGCGACACGTTCGGAATGCCCGGCAGTCCAGGAAGATTTGGCGTCCACCACCCGGGCAAGGGCGGTGAGCGTTCCCCAGTTGAGCTGGTTCATTTCTTCGATAAGGCTTGCATTGGCAAAGGCAGCGGCCATCCGGTCCGCGATCTGACGGGCATGGATGATGTAATCGGGTGAACGCTCCCTTGCGTGCCTTTCCGCAAAAACGATGAACGCGAACAGACCTTCCTTCACCATGACGGGAAGAATCAGGAACATCGCCATGTCCTGAGAAGAAAGCCGGTGGAGATACGAGGGCAGGTCATCATCCCTGTGCAATACGATATATTCCCTGTACCTGCTCAGTGGTTCCAGTTCCTCAGCCGGTATGGCCAGCGGGATGATTGCGGGCTTCGAATGCCTGCCCTCCCGGCTCGTCATCTCCCGGGCATAGAGGTACCATGCACTGCTCTCGGCCGAGTCGCGGATATACACCCCTACTTCATCACTGGGCAGTACATCGCCGATTCTGGAGAAAAAGGTCTCGACTATTTTGTCTGTATCGAGCAGCGAGAGAATCGCCCGGTCGATGCCGGCCATGGCCTTAAGGGTATTGAACTGCTGGTTCAGCTTGATCGCCATGGTATTGAAGGATTCCGAGAGCTCTTCGAACTCATCCCCGCTCCTGACTACCTCGTGGGAAACGAGCTCCCCCCGGGAGATCATTCTGGTGCTCTCTTTGAGCCTTTCAAGAGGAATCAGGCTCTTTCTGATCTGACGCATGCTCAGCAGCAGCACAAAAAGCAGGGCCGTGAGGAAGACGGGGACATAGATATTCCTGAACATGGCGCCGGGTGCATGGATAATCTCCTTGGGTTCGCTCATGACCAGCCTCCACACATTGCCGGCAAACCTGCTCTTCAAAAAAATATGCGCGCTGCTGGAAAGGTAGGTGCAGGACTCTGACGACCAGCTGAAGCCCCGGGAAAGAGAATCTCCTGACGGCAGCGCTTTCAGCAGGCTCTCGCCATGGTCCCCGGGCAAATTGGTGAACAGGATTTTCCCCTCATCGAGAATGCTCAACCTGATCGACTCCTCCTCATCATCATGCAGGTCGAAGAGATATTTGAGGTCGATCCGCGCTATGGCATACGAGCTGAGCGACCGCCCCGGTATCCGCCTGATGAGAAACACCGATCCAGGACCTTCTCCCGGATGGTCCGTGAGCACCATGGTCTTTCCGGAAGAGAGGGGCTGCAGAAGCTGCCCCGAGAGGGCAGGAAACGACTGCTCCGCGCCGGCAACCAGGGTATACCTGCCTGTATGGTAGTCGAAAATCGACAGTCCGAGAAAATGAAGCGACAGCGGGTCGTAATCCCGGTGAAGCTCAGTGGCTCCCCCGGGCTCTGGATACCAGGCCGGGAGAGAAGAGATCATCTCCAGTTCCTTGTCCAGAAAAATCATCCGGTCGAATACGGCCATGCTCTGAGAAATGGCGTTCCTCTGCAGGCCGCGCAGCTCGTTGCTCATGATCACCCGGTTGACCTGAACATACGAGATGACCGCCAGGATCGTCATGGGAAGGAGTGCACAGAGGATAAAGAGCATATAAACCCGCCTGGCGAACCTGCTCTTGAGAAAGGTGCGGGGGAATACCATGGGAGGGAACCCTAGAGGATATCCTTTGCCAGGCCTATGTATGCCCCGTCATAGGCCCGGATGATATCGTCCCAGCTGGGCTCGGAGGTAATGGGCTTGGTTGATTTTCTGTTCTTGCCCATACTGTAAAGATCGAAATCCGTATTGATTGGGTGCACCTCTTTGTTCTTCCTGCAATGGTTGTTCTTCGGATCGTTTGCCATGTTGAGGTACTCATAGGGGTTCCCCCAGGGGTCTTCATTCCCGTCCTGTCCGATATCGGCGAGGCTGTCGGGATATCTCCCGTTCTCGGCAAAATATTTCTGAAGCACGAGATCGATACCGGCAATGTCGCTTATCGCCTCCTGGGCGAGCACTTTGTCGCGATGGGCCAGAAAGGAGGGAATGGCAACCCCGCTGACCGTTCCCAGGATGGCCACCACCAGGATGAGCTCCAGGAGGGTCAGGGCCCTGTTGCTCCCGAGGATCCCGGGCAGAAGGGAGTGGTGATGATTTTTCCTTTTCATCGCGGTCGATCCCTGTTTTTCTGGTGGCTCCTCTTTACTGAACGCGAGCATTCTCAATTCATCATCTCTCGTGCATACTTTTAAAAACCACCCTGCTTTCCCGGAAGCTCGGGAAGGCAGCCACTGTTTCATCTTGTTCGCCAATGGTTTCTATCGGAAAAAGGCGCGATCCGGTTAAATTTGATTTTTTCCACCGAGAAGGGCTCCCCTGGGGAGAAGACAGCCCCGCCCGACAGGTCAGGCTCGCTCTTCGAGCACCTTTCTGAACACTGATACAAGAATCTTATTGAGGAGGGGCAACACTACCGGAACCGCCAGGAGCCAGACGAGAACTCCACGAAAAACCCGGTCTCCGGCATATCCCAGGGCGCTCGAGAGGTCCGCCCGGAAAAGGGTCATGACGTTCTCGACATCTTCAGCCGCGGCCGGTGTGCCGAAGAGGTGCCCCCCCAGCATGATAAACGGGACAAGAAGAATGACCTGCAGCGGGCAGACAAGCCAGTTCGCGAACTGGATAGCCGCCATGTTCAGCCGGAACGTCACGGCAACACAGGCGCACAGGAAGGTAGTGATTCCCAGGACGGGGAAGATGCCCAGCACTGCTCCCCAGGCAATGCTCAGGGCGATCTTCTCCGGTGCCGCCCCCTGCTTGAGAAGGTCGAGAACCGGGGCGAAAACCCTCTTGTGAAAATAGTGAATCATGGAACCAACATAGCCTTTTTGTTGTGCCGATGACAACTGATTGATGCATGCAAGAAACATATCCTGTCCGTTCTTCCAACAAACGTAGCATACCCCCCGAAAGGGATACCCGGCTGTCCGGCACCTGGTCTGCGCGCTTGAAAAACAAGGGCCAAAGCCCTTGCGAACAGATCTCATATGGTCTAGTATCCGTCATATCAAAGACAATGGCAAACCAATGGCGTATCGTGTCTTCTTGAGCGGGGCGATCTCCTTGCAGCGGCACATCGTCGGAAAATGAGACAGGCGTGAGAAAAAAGAAAAACACCCGGAAAAAATCGGAACAGCAGGATGTACAGGTCCCGGAAACAGGAATCGCCAGAATCGAAAGCTTCCGGTTCGGCGAGGCAACGGTGCGGGTCCGCGAGGTGGACGTCAACACCTGGCAGTGCTCGATGGACGAGGGGGTGATCGGCTTCGTGACCTATACCCCCGAGTACAGGTTCAAAACCGACGGCCGGGGAAGGGACTACGGCTACCGGGCGTTTCATTCGCGATCCCGGGAAGGCGCCGAAGATCACCCGGCAACGGAGGTGAACACGTATTCCTCTCTCAGGAACGCGGCCCGGGCCGTGGTAGCCCGTCACTACAGCGGAAGGCGATATACCTATGTCCACGACAATATCGCCATACTCGAAGGCCAGGTCGTTCCGGAAAGTGTATTCAGGGGCAGAAAGATCATCAAACCCCTCCTCGAAAACACCCGGAAATGAGACGACGGCAGCCCATGACTCCGGCCGGTCCTGTCCGGACGGAATCGTAAAAAACAGGGTTACCGGTATTCCCTGTCGGAGAGGCCGGTGAGGATCCCGAGCAGCATGTCGAGCAGGGGCTGCCTGGCCTCCCGTATCTGGGCTTCGTCCTTCGCGCTTGCAGCCTGGAAAAACTCGCGACAAATCCCCCGCTGGTGTTCGGAGAAATGCGCGACAAAGGTCTCGTGGCCGGTATCCGGCGTTTCTTCCTGTCTGTTCCTTCTCCCGTGCGCCCAGTTGATGACATGGGAAAAGTAGATCAGCGCCCGGTCCAGCAGGATGAAGGGGAACTGGATGTTGTGGTTGGGCCCCACGATGAGCACGAAGTCGCCGAGGCTCTTCTTCATCTGGAACCTGCCCACCCTCGGGCCCTTGATCTCGGTGGTCACCATGCGCTTTCCTCCCACCAGGGCGGAACCGGCGCCCAGTATGGCGCCGGAGACCGCGAACACTCCGAAGCTGATCCCGGCCGTGGCCGCATCGATGCCCAGCCCGATGCCCGTGCCCGCCGCTGCGCCTGCCGCGGCTATCTGATAAGGGCTCAAGCCCAGGAGGCTCCAGGTTTTCTCGTGGAACAGGTCCTTGCCCGCGATTGACTGCCCCGGGAGCCGGTAATCGAAAATGTTGTGCTTGAAAAGTCTCCGGATCTCGAGATGGGTTTCCCGCTCCACATCCCGTATATGGTCCTGATATTCGCCGACGAGCTTCTTCCTGACTTCCTCGAGATCCTCTCCCTGGGAATAGCTCCGCGATGTCTGATAGGCAAGGCATGTCTCGATCATGCCGCAGATATGCCAGGCGGCCTGGTTCAGCCGCCGGCGCCAGTCATCCCTGACGGCCCGGATCACCGGGACAAGCGCAGGCTCCCACTCCTGGTCGATGGATTTCAGGCTCTCCAGCAGGGCCACCCTCTCCGCATAGGTGGCCCGGTGGGCATTGAAGATCCGCACCGAGTTGAAGTGCTTGCGCAGCTCGTCGCGCCACTGCGGGATGAAGGCCCTGTCTTCTTCCTTGCTGTTGATGACCGCCATCCTGGGTATCCCCGTCATGCGCAGGATCTCCATCTCCGCCCGGTCCACGGAACGGAGCGGCCTGGAGGCGTCGAGCACGTAGATGATGCCGGCGCCCCGGCTTAAGGGGCGAAGCAGCTCGCACTCCCCGCGGAACAGGGGATCATCGCAGTGCTCCCTGAGAAACGAGTCGAGCATGCCGGGCGCCTCGTTCTCCCGGAACCAGGCCAGTGCCGCCTTGGGAGACTGGAATCCCGGGGTGTCTACGAACCGTACGATCTCAACCCCATCGATCACCACCGGGAAGGTTCGGCATACCGTAGTTTCCCCGGGGATGGGCGTAATGCGGACACTGTCGTCCTCGGTCAGGGTGGACACGACCGAAGACTTGCCCTCGTTGGGGTGGCCGACAATGGCAAAGGTGAGCACGGAAGCGGATCCGGTCATCTCTCTCCCACGGCGACAACGCGCAGATACGGGTCGCCAAGGCTCGAGAGGACCTTGCTCCAGATGTCTTTGTCAACATGCTTCACTGGGGTGAAAATCGTAGCGGCGTCCGGCTTGCCGATGAGAAGCACGGCGATTCTCATCTCCTTGCCCCCGCGTGCTCTCAGCTCCCTGATCACCCGGATGATCTCGATAATGGGAGGCTGCCAGGCCTCCTGGATGAGAACAGTGGCCCCACCGTTGGCGGAATGGGTCTGTACCGCCGCATCGATGGACGACCGGTCTTCCGTCAGCTCCCCTGCGATGGGAAAGAGATAGGCAAACCCCCATCCGAGCAGAGACTTGAGGTGCTGCTCCAGATCCGTCCGGTCACAACGCCGGTAGATGTCTTCCGGAACGAGGACCGCGGCATCCGTGTGTTTCAAGGGGAAAGGCTCAAACTCGACCTTTGCCTCGACCCGCGGTGTCTCGGACAACCCGGCGGAGCCCGGAAGACCCTGGGTGGAAACGGTGGGAGACTGCATGCGCATCATGAGCCTTTCGCAGGAGGCGTGCATGAAGTCCAGCCGGGCGAGCGAGCGTCTCTTGCCCGCCAGGGAGACGCCGAGAAACACCAGCCTGGGGAGCAGCCCGTAGAAAACCACTGCGGCGACGAGGAAAGGCCACCACGATATGAGGCTCTCCGTGGGCAATGAAGCGATCCCTTCCTTCAACACGATGCGGCTCCCCTCGATCTGCGCCAGGCCCGGGTATGCGTATTCGCCCAGAAGCCATGACCACGGCGCGGCCAGCACCCGGACGAGGGTATGGACGCTCTCCGGGCTCATCTGGAGGGTCGACTGCCAGCCGAAGGCCAGGTCCGCGGTCATGACGCGGATAAGGGTGGCGCCGACGGCGCCCACGTTGAACAGAACCCCGAAGAGCTGCACCAGGGAAAAGACCGGCCAGAACAGCACCTGGCCGTACACGCCGTACATGCTGCGCACCGTGCCCGAGATCTCCCCCGCCTCCGCCCTCTTCCCGCCGGAGATCGTGGCCATGGCGCTCCGCGCGAGCCTGACCGCCATCCTTTCGAGCAGCCTGCTCATGAGGGTATAGACGAGGGAATACTTCCTGACCGCGTTCAGAGAGGTCTTCAGAAAGAGAAACCTGGCCATCATGAGAAGGCCCAGTATCTGCAGGAACACCAGCACGCCGAGATAGATGGACACATTGACCGGCTCTTCGCCCGTATAGACCAGGAGCGAAAATGCCGCCCCGGCCCCTGCGAACAGGCCGAGTATCCCGATGATTACCGCAAGGACCGAGCGGGCCTCGGAGAATACTTCGCCCGGCAGGGCCGCATCGCGTCCCTGCTGCTTGTGATAGAGCTTTCTCCGCTCTTCGAGCCAGATCTGCACGGCCCGGCGCCGGAAGCCCCCGGTTCCGGCTTCCTCGGGAGGGATGCGGGGTTCAATGGCCAGCAGATAAATCCGCCGGTCCCGCTTCACCGCAGATGAATCGTCCTGCTCTTCGTCCCGGGAGAGGAAGTACTCAAGGTCGATAAGGTCGGGTATGGTCCATGTCTTCACGTTCATCTCCTGCCCGGATCTCTAAGGACCGGGGCAAAAACCCCTGAGAAATCTTTCACTGTAACTGCACCGAATCTATATCACAGGCTGTGAGACAGATACATACGATCCTGCCCCGTCTGGTCATTTTCCGGTCCGATCCGGGGGCACGGCACGGGCTGCCGCCCGGGTCGGATCAGGATTTCCCGGTCGTCTCCTTCCGCTCTTGGGTGCCCGCAGGAACCGATGCCCGGGCCCGCAAAAAACAGAAGCCGCGCCGCCTGCCGCCATGGCGGAATACCGGGGTTGCGCCTGCAGGTCCTGCTTCACGAGACCGGCGCCGCGCCTCCGGCGGCGGATAAGCGGATAAAAGGCCGTCTTCCCATCCCGCCGGTCGCAAGGACATCCTCCAGATGAGGGCTCGTCCTTTGCCTTCTGCCAGATTTCATCCATTTCCTGCAGGCTCATCTCTTCGAGGGGCACGCCTCTCCTCTGCGCCTCTTCCTCGATCTTCCTGAATCGGCTCCTGAAGGTACGGTTGGTCCTCCTCAGGGCGGATTCCGGGTCCACCCCGGCAAACCGCGCGAGGTTCACGATGCTGAACAGGAGATCGCCGATCTCGGCGGTAATATCTTCGGGATCGCCCTGCTCCATGGCCTCCCGGAGCTCGTCCGCCTCTTCCTTCACCTTGTCGATCACCCCCCGGTGATCCTGCCAGTCAAAGCCTGCGCGGGACGCCTTGGACTGGATCTTGCGGGCCTGAAGCAGCGCGGGCAGGGCCTCGGGGATGCCGTCCAAGAGAGACTCCCGGTGCGCCTTCCCCTCTTCCTGCTGTTTGAGCCGCTCCCAGTTCCTGATGACCTCCTCGGAGTCCTCGACCTCCTCGGTCCCGAACACGTGGGGGTGACGGTAGATGAGCTTTTCTGCGAGCCCGTTGATCACGTCCCGGATGGTAAACTCCCCCAGGTCCTTGGCAATGGTGCTGTGGAAAAGCACCTGCAGGAGCACGTCTCCCAACTCCTCGCGGAGGTGGTTCAGGTTGCCGCTGTCAATGGCGTCCACGAGCTCGTACGCCTCCTCCACAGCGCACCGGGAAATGCTCTTGTGGGTCTGCCGGGCATCCCAGGGGCACCCGCCAGGGGCCCTGAGCCTCTCGAATATCTCCACCAGCCTGTCGAAATCCTTCATGGTCCCTGTCCCCTCTCCTGCCGTTCTCCTGCTTTTTCAGGTAGCACCTTCTATAAAAAACTCAAGCACCATATCCCAGATATCGCGAAGAGGACAAGATCGAAGAAAGACAGAGCACTTACCCGATCCTCAAAGATTTATTGCTTGAATCTCCGCGACAGCTGTGGCGATATGACGGTACACTTTATCGATAAGGCGGGCCACCAGTATGATGGAGGTAGTGGAATTTTTCAGGGGTCATCCCTTTCTTCTGGGCCTTGCTGTCGGGCTCATCGCCGTGCTCTTCGTGTGGGTCCGGGGTCTGCTCCGGTGCCGGAGCCTGAACAGGGAGATGGCCAGGCTCAAGGAGAGCCTCTATACCAAGATGCAGATCGACGCGAAGGGGCACTTGACCAGAGAGAGCGAGCTGGAGCAGCTCAGAAAGACCAACGAGAACCTGCGCATCACCGTACGGTCGCTCCAGAACAAACCGGGCCGGGCTGAGATACGCCAGCTCTACGTCTACGACAAGGCGATCCACTCCATGCTCGCCAAGGCACCGGGGTTCGCTCCCACCTGGGAGATGGTCCTGAAAGAGGCGGAAGACGAAATCGCCCAGACCGAAACCGGCATTGCCGCCTTCATGCGCAAGGTCTTCGTCCCCAGGAAGCAGATCCCGGCAGGAGAGGACGAGCAGAAACTCATCGACTACGAGAACGAAAAGGACGAATAGATACAAGAGCTCAAAGAGGGTTGGAACCCGGGGCGCGATGGCGCCTCAAGCAGGTGCGAAGGCTGGTTCGAGCCTGCGGGCGGATGAAACCGGGGTTCATGGATTCACCCGCTGGTATTTGGGTTTTTCAGGACTCCAGCTCGATGGCCGGACACTCGGGCCGCTCGGGGCAGATCACGGTCACCGGGGCCTGCTCTTCGATCACGCGCATGGTCTTCCATTTGCCACCCAGAAACCTGAACAGAAACACAAAACCGAGAACCACCACATAGAGAGATGCCACCGTCCACCCCGCCATGATCCCGTAGTCGAGGATCACGATGGCCGTATAGCTCGGTACGACCAGCACCAGGACGGACGCGAGCACGATCATGTACATGACGAAGCGGGTATCGCCGGCCCCCTTGATGGCGGACGCGAATATGATGTTGAGAGTGTCGAAGACCGAATAGACCGCAACGAACTTGAGCAGGACAAGGGTGAGCTCGCGTATCCGGGCGAAATACGCCGGGTCGGAGCGGGCCGCAAACGGCGCGATAAAGAGCTCGGGCACCACGACATACATGAGCGCTATGGCCGACATGTAGGTGAAGGTCATGAAGAAGCCGGAATATACGCTCTTCTGGGCGATGTCGGGCCTTCCCCTCCCCAGGTACTGCCCCACGAGGACCGAGATCGCGATCCCGAACCCGATCATGGGCATGAAGGCTATGGTGTTGATGTTGAAGGCGATGTTCGTGGCCGCCAGAGGGATGGTGCCGAGCCTGCCCATGATCATGATGAAGGTGGTGAATCCCAGCATGTCCAGAAAGAACTGGACCCCTGAGGGAACTCCGAAGCGCACCAGCCTCGCGAAAAGGGCTTTGTCGGGTTTCCAGCCCCTCAATGTGTGGAACGCCGCGTTGTAGGAGGGACGCACGATGATCACGAAGTAGGCCGCAAAGTTGAAGACCTCCGCGATCACCGTTGCTATGGCCGCGCCCTTGATCCCCATCTCGGGGAATCCGAGGTGCCCGAAGATGAGGAGATAGTCGAAGAAGATATTGATGGCCGTCATGGCGACATTGACCCACATGACGATCCAGGTCCTGCCCAGACCGGAAAAGAATGCGGACAGTGCCGCTGCGGCGATGATCGGTGCAGCCCCGATGTTGAGATACTGAAAATATACCGCCTCGTTGTCCCTGATCCTCTCCGGGTGCCCGATCACGTCGAAAATGGGGCCTGCAAAGGGAATCGTGAGCGCAACGATCAGTCCGCCGGCCAGGGCCACGTAGATTCCCTGCCACAGGGCCGGTCCGACCCGACTGTTTCGCTCCGCGCCGAAATACTGGGCCACAAAGGTGCTGACATAGCTCGCGGTGCCGATGAATATGCTGATGAGGGTGAAGCTCAGCATGCCGGCAGGCATGGCTGCGGCAATGGCCTCAGGGGAGTACCAGGTGAGGAACATGCGGTCCACGAAGTGCTGGACCGACCATGACCCCGAGCTCACCACCAGAGGGAGGGCGATGCCCAGCACCTCACGAAAGCCGCCCGGACCGTTCCATTTCTCTCGAACCATATGACCTGCTTCCCCCATGCTCCTGAAAAAAGCCTCTCCGGGTTCCTTAAAGGGGGTCTCCTCTTGAATTCATATGCCGGATCTCTCCCGGGAATCAACAATGCGGGCAACCGGACGGCTCACCGGAAGCACGGGCTTTCGAACCCTTTGTACACGATTTCTCATCAAATAAATAGACATGACAAACGGATAAGGAAGTGATAGGTGCCATAACCAGCATACATGAGCGGAGGAGAACATGCCCATTGAACGCGAAAAGGTAGAGCAGGCACTGGACAAGACCCGGCCCATGCTCCAGAGAGACGGCGGAGACGTGGAGCTCGTGGACGTGACGAACGACGGAAGGGTTTTCGTGCGCCTCAAGGGAGCATGCGGCGGATGCCCTATGGCGACCATGACGCTGAAGTCCTTCATCGAGCGCGCGCTCAAGAAGGATGTTCCCGAGGTCACATCGGTCCAGCAGGTACGGTAAACGAGAAGACTTCAATCAGGTGCACGAAAGAGGCCGGAGGTCCCGGCCTTTTTCGTATATCCGCCACACGTTGTGCAGGTGACCTCTCAGTGATCAGCGCGTTTCCCCCCTTCGATGCGATCCATGCCGTTGTCCTTCCGGTTCCGGGGTTCGGCAATCTCCTGACATCGAACATCTATGTGCTGGGCACGGGCCCGGTGACCCTGATCGATACCGGGCCGAAGTTTCCCGGCGCCTTCGAAAACATCGAAAAGCAGCTCCTCGGGATCGGTTTCGGCTTCCGGGACATCGAGCGCATCATCCTGACCCATGGCCACATCGACCACTTCGGCCTCACAGGAAAGATCATCGAGGCCGCAGGCCGTCCCATCCCCTGCCACCTCCACCGGGACGATATCTGGCGCACCACGGGCGAGTATATCCGGCACGGGTTCTGGAGCGACGAGGTGCTGGAGTTCACCCGGATGGCCGGCATGCCGCGGGACGCGGTCGAACGCATGAAGCGGAGGTCCGCGTTCTTCAAGAACTTCTGCGATCCGCTGGATAGGGTCATCCCCATGGACGGGGGAGATACCTTTTCCGGCACCGGCTTCGAGCTCAGGGTCGTTCACACCCCCGGGCACTCCCCGGGGAGCTGCTGCCTGTACGAGCCCGGGACGCGTGTCCTCTTTTCCGGGGACCACATCATCAAGCACATCACCCCCAACCCCATCATGGAGATACATCGCTCCCTGCTGAGCGACCCCGGCTACCAGAGCCTGATCTCCTACGAGGCTTCCCTGAAAAAGATCGAAGGGCTCGACATCCGTTACGCCTTTTCCGGCCACGGGGAATACATCGACGATGTGCCCGGGCTTCTCTCGCGCTACCGGGAACATCACGAGAGCCGGAAACGCCAGATCCTCCATCAGATCCTGGACATTGACCGGCCCATCTCCCACCTGGTTCAGGAGCTGTTTCCGGACATACCCGAGAGCGAGATCTTCCTGGCGGTCTCGGAGATCTACGCCCACCTCGAAGTGCTCATTGAAGAAGGCAGGGCCGGAATGAGCGAGTGCGGCCCCCCTGCCCTGTTCCGGGCCTCAGGGATTCAGTCTGCCGACCCCGGATGAGGGTGTCTTGCCGGATTCTTCGCCCCTGAAATTCCTCATCATATTCGCCGAATGCGGCACGAAGAAATGAACGAGGCCCACTCGGGCCGACCTTAAAAAGCGGCATGGTCTTCCATGAAAGCGTGCCCGCCGCCCGGGACATAAGGAAGCCAAGGGGTCTGTGCCGCCGGCGCGAAAAAAATTCCGGCAGAAAAGATCAACCCTTTACCCTCCGGGAAAGAAACGTTATTGATGGTTGTATATGCCCTGGCGAAACACTCAGGGTAAATAAAAGTGAATGAACGAGGTGTCGAGAATGCCCTTCAGATTCGATACGATCCAGATCCACGGCGGTCACAGGCCCGACGACTTCAGCCGGTCAAGGGCGGTGCCCATCTACCAGAGCACGTCGTTTACCTTCCGGGATGCCGACCATGCAGGCGCGCTCTTTGCCGGAGAGGAAAGCGGGGACATCTATTCACGGATCAGCAACCCCACGACCGGGGTCCTGGAGAAGCGGGTGTCCCTCCTGGAAGGGGGAGCCGGCTCGGTGGCTCTCGCATCGGGGAGCGCGGCCATCCTCTCCTCGGTCCTGACCATCGCGCAGTGCGGCGACGAGATCGTGTCGTCCCGGGCCCTCTACGGGGGCACCACCCACCTGTTCCAGAGCACCCTGAAAGGGTTCGGCGTCGGGGTGCGATTCGTGGACATCAACGACCGGGAGCAGCTCCAGGCCGCGCTTGGCCCGAAGACCAGGGCCGTGTTCACCGAGACCATCGGCAACCCCATGAACACGGTGGCCGACCTCGAAACGATCGCCAGGTTCTCGCACGAACAGGGGGTGCCCCTGATCGTGGACAACACCGCCACCACCCCCTACCTGCTGAGGCCCTTCGAGTACGGGGCCGACATCGTGGTGCACTCGCTGACCAAGTTCATGGGGGGCCACGGGGTCTCCATCGGCGGGAGCGTCACGGACTCGGGCCGGTTTTCCTGGGAGGGGTTCGAGAAGCTCTCACGGCCCGACCCCGACCTGAACGGCCTGAACTTCACCGAGGAGTTCGGAGACCAGGCCTACATCGGACGGCTCCGCTCGGTGCTCCTGCGTGACGGCGGGGCGTGCATGGCGCCCTTCAACGCCTTCACCTTCCTGCTGGGCATCGAGACCTTGAGCCTGCGCATGCAGCGCCACTGCGAAAACGCCATGAAGGTGGCCTCGTTCCTGGAAAACCACAAGGGCGTGGACTGGGTCAACTATCCCGGCCTCACGCACCACCCGGACCACGAGACAGCCCTCAAGTACCTGAAGAACGGCTTCGGGGCCATCATCTCCTTTGCGCCCAAAGGGGGCTACCCGGTGGCGAAACAGGTGGTGGACTCGGTGAGGCTCATCTCGCACCTGGCCAATATCGGCGACGCCAAGACGCTCATCATCCACCCCGCATCCACCACCCACCAGCAGCTCAGCCCGGAGCAGCAGGCCGCCTCGGGAATCACGCCGGACATGATCCGGCTCTCGGTGGGCATCGAGGACGTTGACGACATCCTGGAAGACCTGGACTGGGCGCTCATGAGGGGCAGGAGTGTATAAGATCCCGGCCCAGAACTACCCCATCATCCAGGAGTGGGTCGCGCACGGCAGCAGGGTGCTGGACCTCGGGTGCGGCGACGGTTCGCTGCTCAAGACCCTGGCGGGAACCAGGCAGGTGGAAGGCATCGGCGTGGAGATCTCCCACGAGATGATCCTCAAGTGCATCAGCAAGGGGCTCTGCGTGTATCAGGCCGACATCGACAAGGACCTCTCCGAGTGGGACGACGGCAGCTTCGACTACGTGGTGCTCAACGCCACCCTGCAGGTCATCACCCGGCCTTACCGGGTCATCGAGGAGATGCTCAGGGTGGGGAGGTTCGCCATCATCTCCATCTCGAACTTCGGTTATGCGCGCAACCGCCTGCGCGTCCTGGCCCAGGGGAGGGTGAGCTCGAGCGCCAGGCTCTCCGGAGGCTGGCACGACACCCCGGTGCTGCGCTACGTCTCCCTCAGGGAGTTCATGTCGTCAATACGGGAGATCGGGGTCGAGATCATGGACGCCCGGTACTTCTTCCCCCTCGACATCGTGAGCGACACCCGGTGGCCGCTCTACAACCTCCTGGCAAAGGAGGGGATCTTCAGGCTGAGGCGCGCATGAACCACACCCCCACCCTTGTCGAGACTGAAGTCCTCTCCCTCGAGCGGCCCTTCAGGTTCGAGTCCGGAGACATCCTCCCCCGGATCGACATCGCCTACGAGACCTATGGCCGGCTCAACGAACAGGGGGACAACGCCGTGCTCGTCGAGCACGCGCTCTCCGGCGACGCCCACGCTGCCTTCTACCACGAGGGTGACCGCAAGCCCGGCTGGTGGGACTGCATGATCGGGCCGGGAAAGGCCTTCGATACCGACCGCTACTTCGTGATCTGCTCCAACGTGATCGGCGGGTGCCGGGGCACCTCGGGGCCGGCCTCCATCGATCCCGCCACGGGCAGGCCCTACGGGCTCACCTTCCCGCCCCTGTCCGTGCGCGACATGGTTGAGGTGCAGCGAATTCTGCTCAGGCACCTGGGCGTAGACAGGCTCAAGTGCATCGCCGGTGGCTCCATGGGCGGGATGCAGGCTTTGCAGTTCTTCTGCGACTATCCGTTCCAGTTCGAATCATTTATCTGCATCGCCTCGTCCATGAAACACTCCGCCCAGCAGATCGCCTTCAACGAGGTGGGCAGGCGCGCGATCATGGCCGACCCCCGGTGGAACAACGGCAACTATTACGACGGCGTGCCCCCTGAAGGGGGGCTCTCGGTGGCCCGGATGATCGGCCATATCACCTATCTCTCGGAAAAGATGATGCAGGAGAAGTTCGGGAGGCTCAAGAAAGACAAGGAGTCCAGGGCCATCTTCAGGCCTTCCTTCGAAGTGGAGCACTATCTCGACTACCAGGGAGTCTCGTTCGTCAAGCGCTTCGACGCCAACAGCTATCTCTACATCACCAACGCCATCGACAACTTCGACCTGAAAACGTCGCTGAGCTCGCGGGACCGCTTCCGGGGGGAGGGAAGACAGCGGGGCGCGCATCTGGACGACATGCGCGGGAAACGGGGCCTCGTGATCTCCTTCAGCTCGGACTGGCTCTACCCGCCTTCCCAGTCAAAGGAGATCGTGCAACTCTTTTCCGCGTTCAATGTCCGGGTCTCCTACACCGAGATCGCTACCGAGCACGGCCACGACGCGTTCCTGACAGACTATGCCAGGCCCTCGGAGATCATTCAGGGTTTTCTTTCTTCTCTCGCTTAGAGGATTCTCTCCTGGAAGAATCCCCCTTGCCGCCGGAGCGCGACCTGATCTTGATCACGATCCAGATCACCAGCGCGATGCTCCAGAATATGAGTGCGCCTATGGGGGCGTCTTCGCGGAACTCCAGCATCAGGCCTCCAGAACCATGTCCTCTATGAGCAGGGTTGTCCCCGCGGTCTCCTGCACCGGCATTCAGGACGTCTCCAGGGTCATGTTATCTATGAGCCGGGTGGCACCCACCCTGACCGCGAGCGCCATGACCGCGCGGCCCTCGATCCGCTCCACGGGTCTGAGCAGGACCGGGTCCACGATCTCCACATAGTCGACCGTGCTCTCGGGGGTCTGCTCGATCATCCGCACCGCTTCGGCCTTGAGGGCCTCCGCGCTCCGCTCGCCCCGCTCCACGCGCCGCCGCGCCTGAAGAAGGGCCCGGGAGAGCACCAGTGCGTTCTTCCGCTGCTCGGCGCTCAGATACTTGTTCCGGGAGCTCATGGCCAGGCCGTCCTCTTCCCGCACCGTGGGATGGGCGAGAACCTGAACATTCATATTGAGGTCCTCGACCATCTTTCTCAAGACCGCGAGCTGCTGGTAGTCCTTCTCGCCGAAGATCGCGACATCGGGCTCCACGATGTTGAAGAGCTTGGCGACCACCGTGGCGACCCCCCGGAAATGCCCGGGACGGGAGGCCCCGCACAGACCCTCGGTGATATCCTCCACCTCCACATAGGTGCAGTAGCCCGGGGGATACATCGCCCCGGCGCCCGGATAAAAGATGCACTCCACCCCAACAGACCCGGCCAGCTCGGTATCACGCGGCAGGTCCCTGGGGTACGTGGCCAGGTCTTCGCCCGCGCCGAACTGGGTGGGATTGACGAAGATGCTGATGACCAGGTGGTCGGCCAGGGGCCCGCCCATCCGCATGAGGCCCAGATGACCCTCGTGGAGATAGCCCATGGTGGGCACGAGGCAGATGGTCTCTCCCCTTTTCCTGACCGCCCTTACCCAGGCCTTCATGGCCGGTATCTCTCTGATGATCTCCATGGCGGCTAGTCCTTGAAGCAGTGCTCCTGGGCCGGGAACGCGCCATCCCTGACCTCGGAGGCGTATGCCTGGATAGCGCCCAGCATGGTGTCATAGAGATTCGCGTAGTGCTTGACGAACTTGGGCTTGAAGGTCTTGTCCATGCCCAGCATGTCCTGGATCACCAGGACCTGGCCGTCACAGTGGGGCCCGGCGCCGATGCCGATGGTGGGGATGTCCAGGGCCTCGGTCACCTCTTTTGCCACGGAGGCGGGCACGCATTCCAGCACCAGGGAAAAGATTCCGGCATCCTGAAGCGCAAGGGCGTTTTCCTTCAGGAGATCCGCCGCCTGCCTGCCCCGGGCCTGGACCTTGTAGCCGCCGAAGGCGTGCACCGACTGCGGCGTCAGACCGAGATGCCCCATGACCGGGATGTCGGCGTTCACGATGGCCCTGACCTGCTCGATCACGCGCTTGCCCCCTTCGAGCTTCACGGCATGGGCTCCCGCCTCCTGGAGAAACCTGCCGGCGTTTCTCACCGCATCGGACACACTTGCCTGGTACGAAAGGAAGGGCATGTCGCTGACAACCAGCGCGCCCGGCCTGGTCCGGGTGACGCAGAGGGTGTGGTAGACCATCTGGTCCATGGTGACGCCCAGCGTGCTGTCGCCTCCCGCCATGACCATTCCGGCGGAATCGCCTACCAGGATGACATCCACGTTCGCGGCATCGACGATGCGGGCCATGGTGGCGTCGTAGGCGGTGATCATGACGATGCGTTCCCTGCCTTTCTTGTCCATGATATCCCTGATCGTGGTCGTTCGCTTCATGTTGGCCTCCTTTCCAATGGCATAGGTACTCTCTTTTCATGGAAAGGTTCAAGGGAAAAAGGCAGGAAACCCGGGAGGAAAAGCCTTCTTCAGACGTCTGCTTCGCGTACGGATGCGATGCCCGCGTAAAAGTCAGACCGTCTTGAGCCAGGAGAGCGCCTTGCCCAGAATCCTGGCGTAGACCTCCCGGTCCGATACACCGGAGGAAGCGGGGAGCTTGAACGAGTGGTCGCCCCCTTCGATGACGTCGAGCGTGCTCACTGCGTCGGTCTTGGCCAGGACCTCGCTGAGCTTGTCGAGGTTGCAGAACGGGTCGTGCGACCCGGCGAAAAAGAGCATGGGCACCCGGATGTGATAGAGGTGGGTGTCGCGCAGCGTGTCCGTCTTGCCCGGGGGATGGAGCGGATAGCCGAGAAAAATGAGTCCCCTGACCTGGATGAAGTTGTCGGCCGCCACCTGGGAGGCGATCCTCCCGCCCATGGACTTGCCCGCCGCCACGATGAACGACGGCTTGTAACGGGGATGGTTCTTCAGATACTCATACACCTTGACCCAGGTCGCCTCCAGGACCCCCTCGCTGTCCGGCGTCTTCTTTTCCTCGTCCCGGTAGAGGAAATTGAACCGCAGGCAGAGGTAGCCCGCCTCCGCCAGCACGTTCGCCATGTGAATGAGCAGGGGGTGAAACATCCCGTTGCCCGCGCCGTGTGCCAGGATGACGGCCGGCTTCTTCTCCCGGATGAACTGATCAGGGATGGAAACGATCCCCGAGATCTTCTTGTCACCCTTGATCGGGATGAAAACATACTCCTCACACGCCATCGGGCCTCTCCTCCTGTACCTTCCCCGGATTCACGCTCCTCTTTAATGATCTCTTTCGGGTGGCGGATCGGCCGACTTGAGAGCTATCTCAACCATCTGAATTTTATGCCTGGAAAAGGGGTTCCTGTCACGATGAGAATTATACCGGAAAGCCAGATCCTTTCGCTCCCGCCCTGCCTGCAGGAGCACCCGTTCCATTGTCATCTTTTTCTGTCGACAATCCTGCACAAGCCAATGTAGTCTATTTCCTCCTTTATTTACAGTTTTTGTCCTATTGGAGCATTGGGCGGAAATGTGTGGAAAATATATTAATGAAATTATGAGGTTATTTCTTAAAATGTTTTATGTCCCATTTAGCCTCTTTTAACTAGTTATTTCAACCAATTGCGTGCCATTGTCGCTTGTCACCACATAACCGTGCTTTATACTGGTTGCGTGGATGCTGTGATCGAGATCAGGTCACCAAAGAGAGGCGACCCGCAGACCCTCGCACGCTGGGCAATGATCAACTCGCTGACCATATGCTCGTTCGTCGGCGGATATCCGTGGGGGAAGGAAACCCCGAAAGTGTTCATCGACATGCTCAATCCACTGTGCGGTTGGGATATGTCCGACGACGAGTTCTGGACCATTGCCAAGCGTATCATCACCCTCGAACAGTGCTTCCAGGTGCGCGAAGGCATCAGGCGAAAAGACGATGTCCTGCCCAAGCGCCTCACCGCCGAGAAGCTTCCGGAGGGCCCCAAGAAGGGAGCGGTGTACACCGAGGAAGAAACCAGGAAGATGCAGGACTCGGTCTATGCCTACTTTGGATGGGACGACGACGGCATACCCACCGACGCCACGCTCAAGAGTCTGGGCCAGGACTTCGCCATTGCGGATATGCAGGCTGCGCGGATGGCTTGACAGAAGAGATGAAAAGCTGAGAGGGGGTCCAAGCCCCCTCTCTGTGCCGCACGAAGTAGAAGATCGAAATCCTGCCGAGGCGGAAGAAAACCTAGGGTAGAGTAATCAATGTAAGAATTTTCCTGCAACACTTTCAGATTATGTCCTAGCAAGCAGGCAAACTAACAATCAGATGTATTAACGCATCCTTACATTCATATTTTCCTATTATGCTTAGGCAAGCATTGTTTCTACAGTAATATCAACATCTTGCGCACCCCTGCTCTCTTGACAATAATTGCCCAGCGTTTAAAATGTCCGCATGAATGAGCTGGCCGGGAATCCTTCATCCGAGGTCACGCATCAACCTGCCGTGAATCATCGGCGTGTGGTTCTCTTATTATTCCCACGGAAAGAAACACCCCCCTCTCAGACCGGGCGAACGCTCTGGGGAAGGCATATCCTGCCGGCCGGAAGCCGGGCTCACGACGCAGACAGAGAGCGCAGCACAGAACCTCGGGGAAGACAAGGGGCATCGGCCGCAAGGACGATACGCTGTCAGGAGCTTCATGGCCGAAGAACTGACCGGAGACACCCGGATGGGGGCGGCGTTCACCATGTAACACACCAGGGATATGCAGGAATCGGCCAACATTTCAGATGGTACGGCAACGGAACACCCGCGGGCGCTACGCACAAAGAGCCTGGCCTTGGATCCCCCGACATCAGACGCTCTGATTGCAAGGTCCGGTCAGGAATACCCTTGCGCCAGTGGAAAAAGCCCGCGAACACGAAGGAGGATCAAGCGTGGACAGAAGAACCTTCCTCAAGACAATGGGCATCGGTTCCGGAATCCTTCTCGGGGCCGGACCCCGGATAGTACATGCAGGCGAGCCCCTCCCGGATGCCGCGACTGTGCTCGTCGACACCACACGGTGCATCGGTTGCAGGCTCTGTGAGGAGGCGTGTGCCCAGGCGAACAGCCTGCCTGCGCCGGACCTCTCCGACCTCACGGTGTTCGACCGGAAGAGATCGACCTCGGAGACCGCCCTCACCGTAGTGAACCGCTACACGGTCGAGGACGCTGAGATACACGTCAAGACCCAGTGCATGCACTGCAGCGACGCCGCCTGTGTGAGCTCGTGCCTGGTGAACGCCCTGAAGAAGGAAAAAGAGGGCCCCATAAGCTGGCACACCAACTGTATGGGGTGCAGATACTGCATGGTGGCCTGCCCGTTCGATGGGCCGAAATTTGAATACCACTCGGCCGCTCCCAGGATCCTCAAGTGCAGCTTCTGTTATGCGACACGGCTGGTGAACGGCCGGAAACCAGCCTGTGTGGAGGCCTGCCCGATGGAGGGCCTCTCCTTCGGCACGAGGAGCGAGATGCTCCAGGAGGCCAGGAGCAGGATCGCGAACGCGCCCGGCACCTACGTGAACCACATCTACGGGGAGCACGAGGTGGGAGGCACGAGCTGGATCTACCTCTCCCCGGTTCCCTTCGACCGGATCGGCTTCAGGACCGACCTGGGAACAACCCCCTACCCGGTCCTCACGAAAGGATACCTCAAAACCGTTCACGGGATCGACCTGATCGTCCCTCCCCTCCTGTTCGGTCTGGCCTTTCTCTCGCGGCGGAAACGCGACCAGGATAAGGATTAGGAGCGCGACATGGATACGCAGACAACCACCGAGACCTTCTCTCTCGCCCAGGAGCTGAAACCGAAGCGGCCGTATCTCACGCCGTTCAACATCATCACCGCCCCCGTGATCCTCCTCGGCGTGGTGCTCATCGTCATGCGCTTCGCCCTGGGGCTCGGCTCCGTGACGAACCTCTCCCAGGAATTTCCCTGGGGCTTGTGGATCGGGTTCGACGTGCTCGTGGGCATAGCCTTTGCCGGCGGATCGTACGTCATCAGCTTCATGTATTACATCCTCGGGAAAAGGGTATATCACCCCATCGTCAGGGTGACGGTGCTCAACGGGTTCCTCTCGTACTCGTTTTACGCAGGTGCGCTGGTCCTGGACCTCGGGCGCCCTTGGAATGCCTTCAACTTCCTCATCGGAAACGAGTTCGGGGTCGCCTCGGTCATGTTCATGGTGGCCTGGCACTTCTTCCTGTACACCCTGCTTCTGCTCGTGGAGTTCGTTCCCGCCATAGCGGAATGGATCGGGGCCAGGAGGCTCTGGAGGGCGGTGAACTGGGTGAATCTCGTTGCAGTCGTTCTGGGCATCACGATCGCGCTGGGCCATCAGTCGGGCGTGGGGGGGCTCTTCCTGCTCGCCAAGGCCAAGATCCACCCGCTGTGGTATTCCCCGCTGATCCCCCTGCTCTTTCTCGTGTCGAGCATGTTCGCGGGCCTGTGCATGGTCATCTTCGAAGGGTCGATCACCAGCAGGGCATTCCGCGCGCGGCTTTCCGACGAGATGAGCAGCACCCACGACACCATCGTCGTCAACCTGGCGAAGGTGTGCACGGGAATCATGGCCGTCTACCTCGTCCTGAAGGTCTTCGACCTGCTCAGGGGCAACACCTGGGGCCTGCTGGCGACTCCCTTCGGCGCCTGGTACCTGCTGGAGGTGGTCGGGTTCGTCGTCATCCCGGGCGCGCTCTTCTTTTCGGGCGCACGCAAGCAATCCCTGTCCGTGATCAAGGCCGCGGCAGTCATGGCCATGATCGGCATCTTCATCAACCGGTTCAACTTCGTGTTCATCGCGTACAACTGGACCGAGCCGGTGAGATATTACCCGTCGTGGATGGAGATCGTCGTCACCCTGACCGTCATCTTCACGGAATTGTGGGTGTACCGGTGGATGATCAACCGGATGCCCGTCATCAGCAAGCGGCCCCGGTGGGCGCAAGAGCACGGGCAGGACCAGGACGTCAATAAAACCTCTCAAGCCGTTTAAAAGACAAGGAGAATACACCAATGGACAACAAGAAGGAACACAAAGAGGGGATGAGCAGAAGACAGTTCATCAAGGTCGCGGGAATGGCCGTCCTTGCGGAGGAGCTCGCCGGAGGCTTCCTGAACCGGGCCTTTGCGGCGACCGGCCAGGCGGCGGTTCCCGGAAGCGCCACCTCCCGGGCGATCGTCTGCGACGAGACCAAGTGCATCGGGTGCGGCGTCTGCGAGAAGATCTGCAGCAAGCTCCACCACCAGGAGGCGAATCGCGACCTGAGCTCGATCATCGTCGAGAAGGCGCCGGACGGCGCTGAAAAAAAGGCGGATGTCCGCACGTGCCACCACTGCCCAGACCCCGCGTGCATGAAGGTCTGCCCGAGAAAGGCGATCAGCCGCGACGAGAAGACCGGCGCCGTGGTCATCGACGAGGGGCTCTGCATCGGGTGCGAGCTGTGCGTGAAGGCCTGCCCGTACGGCATGGCCCGGTTCAACCCCGCGAAGAAAAAGGCCTTCAAGTGCGACCTCTGCGGAGGACAAACCCGGTGTGTGGCCGGCTGCCCGCGCAAGGCCCTGTCTCTTGAACAGCTCACCTGGAAGGACGGGAAGATCGTCAAGATCGGGTAGAGGGCGAAGCAGAATTCCCTCTGTCCGAGCGATGGATAAGGATAAAGCAGAACAGAAGTCAATCCAGACAAAGGAGGACTCGCGAGTTCACAGAGAAAAAAGGACTTGAGCACCATGTTGAGCAGGAAATCTGGCCAGAACGAACAGCAAGAAACGATCACGTCAAGACATGATGAAAGGAGCCATTTTTCATGGGAAAAGACAATGGAGACAACAAGGGCAATGGCATGACAAGGAGAGACTTTGTCAAGATGTCGACCACGGTCGCTGCAGCACTGGGAGGGGCTGCGGCCCTGACTCTGCCGTCACGGGCGGAGGCGGCGGATGCCCAGACGGCACCGGCTTCAAAGAAGTTCCTCGTGGTGGATCAGAAAAAGTGCGCCGGCTGCATGAGCTGCATGCTCGCCTGCTCGATGGCCCACGAAGGATCTTCGAACCTTTCCACCGCCAGGATTCAGATCATCGACGACGCTTTCGCCGAGTTCCCGAACGACATCGAGATCGCCGTGTGCAGACAGTGCGCCGACCCGGCCTGCTACTATGCATGCCCGCTGAAGGACAAGGCCTTGTGCATCGACCCCAAAACCGGGGTGCGCTACATCAATAAAAAGGAATGCATCGGCTGCAGAAAATGCATCGAGGCCTGCCACTTCACCCCCTCGAGGATCAGCTTCAACCTGAAATACAAGGTCGCCCTCAAGTGCGACATGTGTCAGGACACGCCTTTCTGGAAGCAGACAGGAAAACAGGCCTGTGTCGAGGTATGCCCCCAGAACGCCATCAAATTCACTTCGGAGCAACCGAGCGGACACAAGGAATACAACGTGAACATGCGCGGCGAAGGCTGGGCTAAACTCGGACTCCCCACCGACTAACTCCCCCTGGAGGTGAACACCATGTATTTATGCACAGGAAAAATTCTGAGAGTAAATCTCACGACCAGAAAGATATCCACCCTCAACACCAGTGACTACAAGGAATGGCTGGGCGGCCACGGGCTTGCCGTCGCCCTGTTCTTCGACCTGGTAAAGGACAAGAGCGTAGGCGCATTCGACCCGGGCAACACCCTGGTCATCGCCCCGAGCTACTTCTCAGGCTCCCTGGTTCCCGCCGCCTGCAGAACCGAGATGGTGGGCATTCAGGCGCAGTCCTACCCCTATGAGTGGTTCACGAGAACCAACGTGGGCGGGCGCTTTGCCAACATGTGCAAATATGCGGGCTTCGACGCCATCGTGCTCGAGGGAGCTGCGGATAAGCCCACCTGGATCAACATCGTAGACGGCGATGTCGAGCTCATCGATGCGGCCAACCTCTGGGGCCTGGACACCGTGGACACGCAGAAGGTCATCTTCAAGAACGTGATCGGCAGCGCGGGCTACGGCAAGTGGCACGCAACCAAGAAGGGCGAGACGATCCAGCGGCCCTCGGTGCTCACCATAGGCCCTGCGGGAGAGAACAGGAGCAGGCTGGGCGCCGTCATGACCGACGCGGGCAATGCCTTCGGCCAGGGCGGCTTCGGCGGCGTCTGGGGGTCGAAGAACCTCAAGGCGATCAGCGTGCTGGGTACGGGAAGCGTGGAGGTTGCCGATCCCAGCGAGCTCATGCAGGCCCGGATCTGGGCGGAGAAGAACTACGGCGCCGATGTGGATAACCCAAAGATCAATGCTTGGCAGGAGTTCATCACCTCCCATTTTGGCGGGCACCCCAACCGGGGATGGGCACCGTTCGACAATCAGCGCAGGGCGAGCGGCTGTACGGGCTGCCACCTGAACTGCAAGCCGAGAACGTCTTCGGGCTATGGCAACGAATCCATCTGTGTCGATGCCCTCTACTACCAGAACTGGGACCTCGCCAAGCACGGAAAGATCACCGAGATTACCGGATATGCCGCAGATCTGGCACAGCGTCTGGGGATCAACTCGTTCGAGCTTCACACCGAGCTGGCATACCTCAAGACCCTCTATGACAAGGGCGTGCTCGGAAGAGGCAAGAAGATCGACACGGATATCCCCTTCGACAAGATGGGAGAGGTGGAGTTCATCCAGCAGCTCCTGACCCAGGTAGCGTTCCGGAAGGGGATCGGCGACGATATCGCGGAAGGGATCCCCAGGGCTGCAGAGAGATGGGGAAGGTACAAGGAGGACACCGAGTCCGGCATCATGGCCGCAATGTTCTGGGGATACCCCGTGCACTACGACACCAGGGCCGAGGTCTACTGGGGCTACGCATCCATCGTCGGGGCGAGGGACATCAACTGTCACGACTTCAACGTGCCCGCCTACTGGATGCCGAGCCTTGACATTCCGGCCAAGAAGACGCCCATCGTCACCGCGGAGCAGGTCGCCAAGTGGGTCGGCGAGATGCCGCCGTATTACGATCCGGAGATGATGAACTTCGCCACGAGCAACATCTATTCGGTGCACATGGCGAGGACCACGGCATGGCTGCTCCATTATTCAACCTTCTGGAAGCAGACGTGCGGACTCTGCGACAACGCCTTCGCGGACTTCGTGAATCCGTACGGCCCAAACAACAGGGGCATCACCCCCGAGGGCGAGCTGAAGTTCTTCAAGGCCGTGACCGGAAGGAAGATCAGCTTCGAGGAATCGCTTGAGATGGGCAGGAAGATGCACAACCTCAACAAGGCGATCTGGACCTTGCAGGGTCGGCACCGGGATATGGAAGTGTTCCCGGACTACGTGTTCTCCGTCGACACGGAGGGGACATCGTACGTTCCCGGCGAACCCCCGTCCTACTACATGCCGACCAAGGAAAACGGCACGTGGGATTACCGAAACGTCGTGCCCAGGCACCTGGACAAGAGCAAGTTCGAGGAGTGGAAAACCCGCTACTACGAGCTGGAAGGCTGGGACCCGAAGACCGGTTGGCAGAAGGAAAAGGCGCTCAAGGACCTCGGCCTTGACAAGGCGGCAAGTGAGCTCAAGGCAAAAGGGAAGCTGAAATAACCTTCCATAATCTTCGATAAACGCGAAGCCGCGGGCTTTTCGCTATGGGGGTGAGAGGGCTCTCACCCCCCTTATCCCCTGCATTCCTGCGTTTGCCCGGTCGGGATGCCGTATTACCTCCTCTTTCCTCTCCGATCCCTGCACTTGAAACCCGGCTGCGGATCATTTATTGTCTGTGAGATGCGAGCTTTCATACCGTATGTTTTCGGGATCGCGCTCATCCTGGGGGCGGTTTTTTTCAGAGATCACCTCTCGGCGTCTATTCAGGACAACGATCAGTACGAAGGGCGGAAGACCGGCAGCGGCATGACCCTGCGCGAGATCGCCTCCAGAAAGCTCCATCACCGTGAGAACGGCTTCTCCAACCCCTGGAATCACGGAGAAGACCGCAGATTTTTCGATGTCCTCACGTGGAAGCTCTTCAGCCGGAACGAGTTCAGGCACCTCTACCGGCACGAGCGGGTGAGCCCGGTGGACATCGACTGGGAGCCGATAGCCCGGCACCGGGGCCTGAGCGTGACCTTCATCACGCATGCAACGGTCCTGATCAAAGACGGTGATGCCTCCCTCCTGATCGACCCCGTTCTGGACGGCCTGTTCTGGCCCATCAAGAACTTCACCCCGCTCGCCTTCGATGTCTCGGACATGCCCGAGCCCGGCTACGTGCTCATCACCCACGGGCACTACGACCATCTCGACGCTGGCTCGATCCGGCGCTTCGGCCGGCGCTCCCGGTTCATCACGCCGCCCGGCTACCGGGAGCTTCTCTGGAAATACGGCGCCGAGACCGTCCACGAGCTCGACTGGTTCGACTCCTTTCCGGACGGCTCCCGCGAGATCATCCTGCTGCCGTGCAGCCACTGGACCATGCGCAACCCCATCACCGGGCCGAACACGGCCCTGTGGGGGTCCTATCTCATCCGGACGAAAACCGGGCCTGTCATCTATGTCTCCGGGGACCTGGCCTCCTTCGACCGGTTCGCAGAGATCGGACGAGAGTTCGATATCGACCTCGCAATCTTCAACCTCGGGGCGTACGAGCCCCGCTGGTTCATGAAGCACTCGCACATCAACCCGGAAGAAACCGTCAGGGCGTTCCGGGAGCTGGGCGCGAAACGGCTCATGGTCGTGCACTGGGGGACGTTCAGGCTGGGCGACGAGCCCGTCTATCTGCCCCGGCTGCAGATCAGGGAAGAGATGGAACGAGCAGGCCTGTCGGACAGGCTCGTGGATATCCGGCACGGCCAGACCCTGTTTTTAACGAGTGAGTAAAGAATACCCGGGGCCTGCACGCACACCGTGCGGCAAAACCTCCTTTTTTGATATGTGCCCCGGCTCGATTGTGATACATGGAGAGAAAACATGAAAGAGAAGGAGCAATTACTCTCGTGTTCCCCCTAACACTACAGTGGCGGAGTTTGGTACAAGATCGGGGTCACCAGGATCGGGGTCACACCAGGATCGGGGTCAGGTCTCAACATATGACACTGGGAGTGTCATATGTTGAGACCTGACCCCATGACTGATTACCACTGTAATACTAATGTGTCGTTGCGTTCTCCCTTGTGGAGAAGCGGACCACCACTCAGGCAGGCTTCAGGGGGTATGAAAACAGCGAAAATGGAATGACCTGTCCGCAGCGAGCCGGGAGGTTGTCGGGACTCAAAGAAAGAGTGAGCTGATCCTTAGGCAAGCCGGGAGGGTATCAAAAGCTCCAAAGGGGAATATATCTTCCGCAGCAGGGCTGCAGGATGTTGAACATCCAAGGAAGAATGGAAAGGAGACCTCGTCCATGAACAGGGAAAAAACGTATGCCATTGCCGGTGTGGGGTACACCCCGCAGGGAAGGGTGCCGGGGAGGACTTCGTTGAGCTTCCATCTGGAGGCGTGCACGAACGCAATCGCCGATGCCGGTCTCACAAAGGATGCTATCGACGGGCTCATCTGCTACCGGCATTTTCCGGCATCTTCAGATGAGAACGACCTCACCCCGCACCTGGTGGCGCAGCATCTGGGGATCGAGCCCGCCTATCTGAGCCAGGACGCAAACTGATCGCGCAACCACCTCCAGCACGCGGTCGGCGTGCTCGATGCGGGATTGTGCCGGAACGTGCTCATCTCCTACGGCCACAACGCGCTCTCCAGCGACAGCCTGCTTGCCATGCTCATGGACTTTGCCGGTGACGACGCGGTATTCGGCCACTTCGGGGCCACCGGGGGATATGCCCTTGCAGCACGCAGGGCCATGCACGAATTCAACACCGGGCCGCAGACATGGAAGCACATCGCCGTGGGCGAGCGCGCCTGGGCGAACCTGAACCCGCTCGCCGTGATGCACGGCAGGCCCATGTCCTTCGACGACTACCTGTCCTCGAAGTACGTGGTGGAGCCGCTGCGCCTGCCGGACAACTGCCTGGTGAACGACGGCGGCAGGGCCGTCGTCGTCACCACCCTGGAGCGGGCCCGAGACCTCAAACACCGGCCCGCCGTCATCCTGGGCCTCGGCCAGCACAACCCGTCGGTGCAGGTTACGCAGTCAGGTACGCTGGCCGGCTCGACCGGGGCACGGAAGGCGTGCGAAACCGCGCTGTCCATGGCAGGCATCACGAGAGACGATGTCGATGCGTGCGAGATCTACGACTGCTTTACCTATACCGTGGAGGTGACCCTGCAGGATTACGGCTTCTTCGGTCCGGGTGAAGGAGAAAGCTGGTTCTCAGAGGGTACGATCGGGCCGGGCGGCCGCATGCCCGTCAACACCTCGGGCGGGCAGCTCTCCGAGGCATACTACATGGGGCTCACCCCTTTGAGCGAGGCGGCCATGCAGATCATGGGCAGATGCGGGGACCGCCAGCTCGGCCCCGCGACCGGCACAGCCGAGCCGAACATCATCCTGGTGAGCGACAACGGCGGAATCCTGCAGGCTCACTCCTGCTGCGTTCTGGGGAGGATATAGCGATGGAGTATAAAAAACCACTGCCGCGGATAAACGGCGACAACCGGGAGTTCTGGGAAGGCTGCAGAAACCATGAGCTCAAATTCCAGAAGTGCGCTTCGTGCGGGCATGTCCGATTCCCCCCGTCCCTCGTCTGCCCGCGCTGCCTGTGCCGCGACGTCGAGTGGATCGCATCGGCCGGGGCCGGGAAGGTGTACACGTATGCGGTCTACCACACGGTGTACCACGAGGGCTTCCGGGAAGACGCCCCCTATGTGGTCGCCGTGGTGGAGCTCAAGGAAGGGCCGCGGCTCCTGACGAACATCGTGGGATGTTCGCCTGATGAGGTTTCCTGCGAAATGCCGGTTTCCGTAGTATGGGAGGATGTCACGCCCGATATCAGCCTGCCGCTGTTCAGGCCTTCTGCCTGACAATCCTCCTTGGGAACCGGAAGGGAGACGGGAAAAGAATACGGTTTCACTTTTCCCCAAGGCCAGATCTGTCTATATTCTACCGGTGTGCCCTCTCAAACGCTCCTTCGAGGTCTGCGACGATGTCGTCGACGTCTTCCAGCCCCACCGCGAGCCTGAAGAGGGTGTCGATAATCCCCAGCTCGTAGCGCTCCTCCCGGGTGTAATCGTAGTAGCTCACGGTTGCGGGATGGGTAATGAGCGTCTCGGCCCCGCCGAAGCTCGGGCCGATGAAGATCATCTCCAGAGAATCCATGAACCGCTTGGCCTCGTCGAGACCGCCCTTCATCTCGAAGGTCACCACGCACCCTCCGCCCTTCATCTGCTCCCTGGCGATGGAGTAGTGCTGGTGGCTCTCCAGCAGGGGGTAGTACACCCGCTGGATGTCCGGGTGAGCCTCCAGGAACCGTGCTACCCGCAGAGCCGTCTCGTTCTGCCTCTCCACACGCATGGGGAAGGTCTTCAGGCCGCGAAGGAGCAGGTAGCAGCAGTGGGGGTCGATGAGCCCTCCCATGGACTTGTGGAGGTTCCGGATCGGCGCGATGAGATCCTTTCGGCCCAGGACCGCACCCGCCAGGATGTCGTTGTGCCCGGACAGGTATTTGGTGGCGCTGTGGGTGACCAGGTCGATGCCGAACTCGAGCGGCCTCTGGTTGATAGGCGTGGCGATGGTGCTGTCGATCAGGGTCATGACGCCGTGACGGTCCGCGATCTCCTTGAGGAGAACCAGATCGAACACGTTGAGATAGGGATTGGTGGGCGACTCCGAGAAGATGAAGCGGGTGTTGCTCTTGATGGCTCCCTCGAGCGCATCGTAGTCACCGAACGGCACGATGGTGCACTCGATCCCGAAGCGCTTCAGGTACGACTTGCAGAACTCCAGGGTCTTCTTGTAGCTGTCGTCGGTGATGACGATGTGGTCGCCGGTGTGCACCAGGGAGAGAATGGTGGTGGTGATGGCCATCATGCCCGACGAGAACACCACGCAGTCCTCTGCGCCTTCCAGGTCTGCAAGCCGGTTCTGCGCGATGAGCTCGGTGGGGTTGCCGTACCTGCCGTACTCGAAGCGCTCCTTCTTGTGCTTGGTATACTCCTCGATATCATTGCTGTTCCGGAAGACAAAGGTGGATGTCTGGAAGATGGGGGTGGTGATCGCATCAGCGTAGTGGTTCCGGGGCTCACCCGCATGGATCGCCCGCGAGGCTACCCCCAGCCTGTCTTTCTTCTCCGTGCTCATGTCAGTTCTCCTTTCCGATACCGCGGCGCAACCACACAGAAGTGCCAGATTATCAGAATAACTGTAATGGCTAATATATCGCCGCTTTTCCTGTCAAGGCCAAACACCCTATTCGGGGACGGGTTCACATTTCCTGCATCTCCTGTCCGAGCCGCAAGCCGTATCGCGAGCCAATTCGGGGACGGGTTCACATTTCAGCGCTTCATTCGCGTTCCGAATCCGATTTGCATTCCGTTCCTTATCTGCTCCAAGCCCCTTGGAAGGGAAATGTGAACCCGTCCCCGAATTGGCGTTCTTGAATTGGGGCGTTGATCGATTGCGGGCGGTTGTGCTATCAGCCTCTGGCATGCAGGACACCATTGAATCCATCCGGGATTTTGCCCGGAACCATTTTGCCGACGCCAAGTACAGCCACGACTGGGAGCATACCGAGCGGGTGTACCGGCTCTGCATGCACATCGGCCGGGTCGAGGGCGCGGACCTGGAGGTCCTCGCCATAGCGGCCTATCTGCACGATGTCGGCAGGGCGATCCAGGACAGCTCCAAAGGCACGCTCTGCCACGCCGAGCAGGGCGCCCGCATCGCAGGAGAGATCCTGGAAAAGTACCCCATACCGCCGGAAAAGAAAGAGAACATCATCCACTGCATCATCTCCCACCGGTACCGCAACAGCCACCATCCCCAGAGCCTGGAGGCCAGGGTGCTCTTTGACGCCGACAAGCTCGACGCCATCGGCGCCGTGGGCATCGCCCGGGCCTATCTCTTCGCAGGCGAGGTGGGCGCGGTGCTCCACAACCCCGACATGGACCCGCTCACGGCGAAACCCTACAGCAGGGACGACACCGGCTACCGGGAATACATGGTCAAGCTCTCCAAGATCAAGGACCGGATGCTCACCCCGGAGGGCAGGCACATGGCGCAGGAGCGCCACGCCTTCATGGAGGAATTCTTCAGCCGCTTCCTCAAGGAGTTCGAAGGGCAGCTCTAAGGGCCGCACTCCAGCGTTCCAAGTCTCCGCACGGAGCCGTTCGCTTTTCTTTTTTATGCATGCAGGCATTGATTTCATGAGGCCCGCACAATCGGATGCCTGATTGGGGCGCCTTTAATGTGAACCCGTCCCCGATTGGGAAGAGGAGCTCTCGATCAGCTCGATGATGGCAAGGGCCGCCTTTTTCGCGGTCGGGCCCACCTCCAGGACCGGGCCCACGCACATGGGGCAGCCGTGCTCGCACACGCAGGAGGCGATGAGGCCCTTGGCCAGGTTGAGCAGGGTCGCGTGCTGCTCGAAGAGCAGCTCCGAGAACCCCACGCCCCCCGGATAGGCGTCGAAGACGAACACCGTGGGATCGTAGGCGTCCACCATGACCGCTCCCTCTGCCGCGCCGCCCGCGGGCAGGTCGGTGATGACCCTGCGGTCTCTGCCGTGGCGCACGTACCACTGCCCGCTCTTGTCGCCGATGCACCGGTCGATGTCCCGGGTGTCGGCCATGAGCATGATGGCGGCCAGGTGGTGGAGCGTATAGGCCAGGCCCATGAGGCCGTCGATAATCTCCTCCCTCCGGAAGTCCAGGGTGGAGAGGCGGTCCCAGGGGACGGTGAACCAGTAGCTCGTGGTGTGCATCTGCCGCTCGGGCAGGTTCACCTCGCCGTAGCCCACGTTCTCGGCGGTGTAGAACTTGATCTTCTTGAAGCCCACCACCTTGCGGACCACCTGCACCTCGCCGTGCTCAACGATGATGTTCCCCGCGTGCTTCACGCCGAACTCATCCAGGACCCGGACACTGGTATAGGTCATGGCGTCGGTGTAGTAGTCGGAGTCGACCTTGTGCACATAGGCCTTTCTGCGCTCGAGGTCGAGCTTGTCCACGTGGTACTGCTGCGACTCCATCAGGTAGATGGCCCCGTCGTGCACCGTGGTGAACGCGCTGTCCCAGTCCACCTCGGCGATGATCCGGTGGGACGAGGCGTCCGTGGTGTCGACCACCACCACGTTCTCCGGGTCCACGGTCCTCAAGGACACCTCGTCCGCGGGGTAGCTCTCGGCTGCCCAGTGCCAGCGGTCGTCCACCCGGTGGAGCACCCCCTTCTCCTCCAGGTAGCTTAAGAACTCCTCGAGGTCCTCTGCCCCGAACCGCTCCCCCTTCTCGAAGGGGAGCTCGAAGGCCGCGCTCTTGATGTGGTGCAGCAGGATCAGGAGGTTGTCCGGGTTGACCCGGCAGTGCTCGGGCGAGCGGGAAAAGAAGTAGTCGGTGTTCTCCACCATGAACTGGTCCATGGGCGTGCTCCGGGCGACGAGCACGGCCAGGCTCTGCCCGCTCCGGCGCCCCGCCCTGCCCGCCTGCTGCCAGGTGCTGGCGATGGAGCCCGGGTAGCCCGTGATGACGCACGCCTCCAGGTCGCCGATGTCGATTCCCAGCTCCAGGGCGTTGGTGCTCACCACGCCCATGACCTCGCGGTCGCGCAGGCCCTTTTCGATCCGGCGCCTGAGCCTCGGGAGATAGCCGCCCCGGTATCCGGTCACGAAGTGGTCGTCCACGGGCTTGTTGTTCTTGAACTGGTCCTTGAGATACTTGGTGAGCACCTCCACGGTGAGCCTGCTCGTGGTGAAGACAATGGTCTGGATGCCGTTGCCGATGAGCTCGCCCGCGATGGTCCGGGCCGGGGTGAGCGCGGACTGGCGGATGCCCAGCTCCCGGTTCACGATGGGCGGGTTGTAGAGCATGAAGGTCTTGGCCGAGGTCGGCGCCCCGCTCTCGTCGATGAGCTCGATCCCCTTTTCCAGCAGGCGCTGCGCGTGCTCCTTCGGGTTGGCCACCGTGGCCGAGCAGCAGATGAACACCGGGTCCACGCCGTAGAACCGGCAGATCCGCTTCAGCCGCCTGATCACGTTGGTCAGGTGGCTGCCGAAGACCCCCCGGTAGACGTGCAGCTCGTCGATGACTATGTAGGCCAGGTTGGAAAAGAGTTTCTGCCACTTGGTGTGGTGGGGAAGGATCCCGGCGTGGAGCATGTCCGGGTTGGTGATGACCACGTGGCCCTGCTTCCGGATGGCCTGCCGCGCGTCGTCGGGCGTGTCGCCGTCATAGGTGAAGGTGCGGATGTCCGCCTTCAGGTCCGTGATGAGGCCGTGGATCTCGTGCATCTGGTCCTGGGCGAGGGCCTTGGTGGGGAACAGGTACAGGGCGCGGTTCTCGCCGTTTTCCAGGATCTTCTGGAGCACGGGCAGGTTGTAGCACAGGGTCTTGCCGCTCGCGGTCGGGGTGACGAGCACCACATCGCGCCCGCTGCGGACGAGCTCCACGGCCCGGGCCTGGTGGCTGTAGAGGCTCTTAAAGCCGCGCCCGTTCAAAACGGCGCGGATTCTCCCGTCCACCCATGCGGGGTACGGCGCGAGCACCGCGTCCTTTGCCGGCAGGTGCCTGACGGCGGTGACGTTCTCCATGAACCGGGGGTTGTTCTCAGCCCGGGCAAGCCATTCCGAGAGTGTGAGATGTGCCATATATGCCTGGCCGCCTTTCTTTTTGGGTGATCGTGTGGCGAGCCGCTCACGGCCCGCCCGGACAACATCGACAAGACACCCGCCAGAAAGACTATAAAAAGGCGGCACCCTCCTGTCAATCGTCAATCCGGGCAAGCCCCTTATCCCGATGCCTGCACATCCTCCGGGTCGTCTGTCCGTTTCCGCTCGATCAGGGGCACATACTCGTTTTCTCCGGGCAGGGAGGTCACGTACGCGGGCCGGATGAGCTTTGCCTGGATGATCTGCTCGATCCGGTGGGCGGACCAGCCCACGACCCTGGCCATGGCGAAGATGGGGGTGAAGAGATCGATAGGGATGCCGAGGATCTTGTAGACGAAGCCCGAATAGAAATCCACGTTGGGGGACACGACCTGGCCCTTGCGCTCGTAGAGGAGCTCGGATGCGAGCTCCGCGACCAGATCCATGAGCCTGAGCTCCTGGATCTGCTCCTTCCTGACCGCGAGCGTCTCGGCCTTTTCCCTGAGGATCGCGCACCTGGGGTCCGAAAGGGTATAGACGGCGTGCCCCATGCCGTAGATCTTTCCTGCGCCGTCGTGTGCCTTGCCTTCGAGGATCCGGGCGAGATAGCGGCGCACCTCTTTTCGGCTCTCCCAGTCCTTCACGTTTTTGCGGATGTCCCGCATCATCATCATGACCGCCTCGTTGGCGCCCCCGTGGAGATGGCCGCTTAAGGACGCTATGCCCGAGCAGATGGCCATGTAGGTGTTCGCGCCGCTGGACGATACCGTGCGCACCGCAAAGGTCGAGTTGTTCCCTCCCCCGTGCTCGGCGTGGAGCATCAGGGCGAGGTCGAACAGAAGAGCCTCTTTCCTGGCGGGCCTCTGTCCTCTCAAGAGAAAGAGAAAGTTCTCCGCCATGGACAGCTCGGGGTCGGGCTGGAGCATGATGAGATCCGACCCGCTGCGATAGCGCGAAACCCGGTAGTTGTAGGCCACCACGGTCGAAAACTTGGCGATCAACGAGATGCAGGTCTCGATCACGTCGCCGATGTGGGTGGACACGGGGTTGGGATCGCACCTGCTCAAATGCGAGATGACCGCGTGCAGGGCGAACATCTGGTTTTCGTTCTGGGCCTCCTGCATGAGGATGCCCCGCTCGAGCCGGGTGAGCGACCTCCTCTTTGCCAGGAGCCGGGTGAAGTTGCCCAGGTCGTCGATATTGGGAAGTTCCCCGGTGAGCAGCAGATACGCCACCTCCTCGAACCCGAACCGGTCCTCGGCCTGGATCCTACGGGCCAGTTCGACGGCGTCGTACCCGCAGTAGAGGAGCCTGCCGTGGACTGGTTTCACCACGTACCCTCCCCCGCGTTCATCGGGCACCCGCTCGTAGCCGAACACCTCGCCCTTGGAGGTGATGCCCGCCACGATCCCCGAGCCATCTGTGTTCCTCAGGCCCAGCTTGATATCCTTGGTCTTTACCAGATCCGGTGAGACCTCGTTGTGATAGCGCGCCAACGCATCTATTTTGCTCAAGATATTCTTCATACCCACCTCGCCTTGAGAAAGGGCTCTCTTCCCCGCATCCCTTCGAATGCCCCCGGTGTCTGCCGGCCAGTATACATCCATGGGCATATGCGGCGCAAGATCCCTCGTTCATTGCCATACGCCGCACAAAATCCCTTTTCCCCGCACTTCTTGCAGGGAGCGAAAGATCGCATCAGGCAGAGATCACATGCCGGCCGGGAAAGGATCAGGACTTGAAAGGCCCGCGTTACGGCTCGTGCGCCGGTGGAGCAATCCTTCCGCCGTAGCCGTCAGAGGACACCACCGGGCTGACGACCTGGAAAGGGTTGCAGAACTCCACGCCATCGGCCCCGTTGATCAATGAGGGGCTAAAAGGCCGGTGTCATGACGGCGAGGCAGAGAACGCCGTTCTGATCGTTCCGCTCCGCCTTGGTCGGCTCGCCGTTCATCACCTCGACCGCAAACGTCTTCAGGTCGCGGGCGATGTCTTCAAGGCTTCCTCCGTCGAGGACCCCGCCCGCATTGATGTCCAGGTCGTCTTCCATGAGCTCGTAGAGCCTGCCGGTGCTCGCAACCTTGATCACGGGCACCAGCGGAAAGCCGGCCGGGGTGCCCCGGCCCGTGGTGAAGACGATGAGCTGGCAGCCCGCAGCCGCGAGCCCTGCCAGAGACTCCATGTCGTATCCCGGCCCGTCCATGACCACCAGCCCTTTGCTCGCCGGGGCCTGCCCGTAGTCCACCACCTGGGTGACAGCCGTGCCGCCCCCCTTGACGATGCAGCCCAGGGACTTCTCGCGGATGGAGCTCAATCCCCCGTCCATGTTTCCGGGCGCGATGACGCACGAGGCGAGCGGCCCGAGGATGTCGTGGGTGCGCCTGCGCGCCTGGGAGATAATGTGCTCCACACGGGCGGCCACTTCGGGGCTCGCCGACCTGCGCGAGAGAATGTGCTCGGTGCCGATCATCTCGGTGGTCTCGGTGAGAACCACGGTCCCCCCGCACCCGACGAGCCAGTCCGAGACGAGCCCTGCCGCCGGGTTGGCCGTGATCCCCGAGAATGCGTCGGAACCCCCGCATTCGAGCCCGAGCACGATGCGGTCAACGGGGCATTCGCTGCGCCGCAGGGCCTGCGCATCTTTCTGAAAGCGGCTCACGATCTCGATGCCCTTTTCCGTGGTCTTTCGGGATCCGCCCTGCTCCTGGATGACGAGATACTCACAGGGCTTGCCGGTCTTCGCGATCTCGCCTGCGACCGAGGAGGCCTGAACGGTTTCGCATCCCAGCCCCACCACGAGCGCCGCCGCCACGTTGGGGTTCCGGCCCAGGCCGGCCAGCACCTGATGGTGCATGGTGATCTCGAGCGCCCTTCCGCACCCGTGGCCGTGCAGAAGGGGCACGGCCGGAGACGCGGCCCGTGCGATATTCGCGGCCACGCCGGCCGCGCACGAGACCGTGGGGATTACGGCGATATGGTTTCTGATGCCCGCTGAGCCGTCCGGACGGATAAAACCTCTGAAGGTATGCCCTGCCATGGTCATTGCTCCCCGGTCTGCAAATTGTGTGTATGGACCCAGCTCCCCCGGGGGATATCCGTCTGCGCGCGGCCGATCTCTTCGCCGTATTTGCGCACCGGCTCCCCTGCGCGGATGTCTTGGAGCGCCATCTTATGGCTGTAGGGGATGTCGTCCACCGCCTCCACCCGCTCTCCGGTGGAAATGCGAGCCTTCCCGCCCCGGGGAATATCGGCCAGGGCAACCCCGACATTGTCCTGCGGACTGATGAGCAGGATATCGTGCTTCATGTTCCCTCCTCTGAAACAGCCGTCCCTCGTCTCCGGCGGCGATGCCCCCGGACGGCCCTGCATTTTACACGCACGTGCATCATAATGAATTACCGGGCACCATGTCAGCTGAAAATCTCTTTTTTTTGCCATATGTGAAAAAGCGTTTCCTGGATATTTTTACCACAACCTCCTTGCAATTTTTACCGGTGAGCCTGTATAATTATTAAGAGAGTTTATCCTTACAGCGCTTCTTCAAAAGGGATGATTATTCTTCAGCAGGTTCCTTTGTCCCTTGGTTCTTAAGGATGATTTCTCAATGTCGTTTCCGGATGGTGGCCGATCATGTGGAGAAAGGTCTCGATTGTTCTTGTTCTTCTTTTCGTTGGGTATGCAGCCGCAGGTTTTCTGATTCTTCCCGTCTTCTTGAGGTCCTTCGTCCAGGACCGCCTCGCCGGGGCGACACACCGGGAGGTGACCATCAGGGACATGGACATCAATCCCTTCATGCTGTCCATGAAGGTGAAAGGGCTCGCGGTTTCGGAAGACCCGGACGAAGCGCCCGTCGCCTCGTTCGACGAACTCTTCGTCAATCTCCAGATCAGGTCGCTCTTCAGAAAGGCCCTCATCGTGCGGGAGATACGCATCGAAAAACCTTCGCTCGTCATCACCCGCACCGCGCCCAATCAGTACAACTTCTCCGATCTGTACGGGGGCTCGGGTTCATCCGGAAAGCCGCTCCTTTTTGCCTTGGGAAACATCCGCGTCATCGGCGGCTCCCTGGAGTTCAGAGACCGGGTCACCGATACCCGCCATCTGACCACGGACATCACCGTGAGCATCCCCTTTGTATCGAACATCGACGAGTTCGTGGAGACATTTGTCCAGCCGAGCCTGGCCGCAGTGGTCAACGGAACCTCCTTTTCCCTGACCGGCTTGACAAAGCCCTTTGCGGATTCCCTGGAAACCTCGCTGGATATCGACCTGAAGGACATTTCCCTGCCGTTCTACATGGGGTACATCCCCCGCGACCTCGGAATCGTCGTCCAGTCAGGCTCACTCGACCTGAGAGGAAAAGTCTCCTATATCCAGAGCCAAAACCGCAAGCCGGATGTCGTGATCCTGGGCGACCTGTCGCTGAAGGATTTTTCCGTTCTCGATTCGGAGAACCGTCCGCTCATCACCCTGCCCGATGCCCGGGTTGTCCTGGCGCCCTCCCGTCTGTCGGATAAAACCGTGATACTCTCCGATGTTGAGCTCGACACTCCCAGGCTCCATGCCAGGAGGGACGCCTCGGGCACTCTCGACTGGGCGGCCCTGCTCGCACGGGACGCGCAGGAAGGGGACAACGATCAGACCGGCGGTGAGGATCCGGCATCGAGTGAAACCGTCGCCGGCCGGGAACCGGATGATCCGGCCCGCACGGAGGAGGCCTTCAATCTGGACGTGAATGTCTTCAACATAAACAAGGGCACGGTCGAGTTCACGGATGCATCCAACACCCACCCCGCGAAGCTCGTGTGGAGCGAGGTGGACCTCCAGGCCCGGGACCTTTCCACCCGGCCGGACACCCAGGGAAACATCCGGCTCGCATCGCGGCTCAACGGTACCGGCTCTGTTTCCGCAGCGGCCGATGTGTCGCTGAACCCCCTGCTGTGCAGGGCACGGATGGACGTGAAGGGGCTGGAAATCGGCTGGGTGCAGCCCTACTTCGCCGACAAGGTGCAGCTGGTGGTGACGCGCGGCCACCTCTCCGCCGAGGGTGATGCGAGCGTGGGGAAAACCCCGGACGATACGTTCAAGGTCTCGTTTACCGGCAGCACTCGGGTCGGGGATTTCGCCTCTGTGGACAAAAAGCACGCCGATGATTTCATCAAGTGGCGGACCCTGATCCTCGACGATATCAGTATCGTCTCCGACCCGGGCAGTCTCGAGATCGGCGGCGTACGCATCGAAGACGTATTCTCACAGATCATCGTCCAGAAGGACGGCTCGCTGAACATCAAAAATGCCTTCCAGGCCGGAAAAGATACCGGGATGCCCCCCGTGGAGAGCGGAGGACAGAGATTCGAGCAGATCAGGATCGCCCGGGTGGCCCTGCAGAACGGGGACGTGAGCTTCCTCGACCGCTCGGTCGAGCCCAGCTTCTCGGCAGACCTCGGCGAGGTCTGGGGTTCGGTCACCGGGCTCTCGTCGGAGCGGGTTCAGCCGGCGGTCCTTGATTTTTCCGGCAAGCTCAACTACAGCACGCCGCTGAAAATAACCGGCAGGATCAACCCCTTTACGGACGATGTGTTTCTCGACCTCCACACAAATGTGAAGGACATGGATCTGAGTGCCCTGACCCCGTATTCGGGGAGGTATCTCGGTTATGCCATCGAACGGGGAAAGCTCTCGCTCGACCTTGACTACCTCATCGACAAAAAAGAGCTCGATGCGCGAAACGACGTTCTCATCGACCAGCTCTCCTTCGGCGGCTCCGTGGAAAGCGAGGATTCCGTCAAGCTGCCGGTCAAGCTCGCAGTGTCACTGCTCAAGGACCCGAAGGGGATCATCAATCTGCATCTGCCGGTGAAGGGGCGCACCGACGATCCCGAGTTCAGTGTCGCTGGCATCATCTTCACCATGATCACCAACACCATCTCCAAGGCGGCGACATCGCCGTTCTCTCTCCTCGATGCCATCTATCCGGGCGCATCCGAGCTGAACGTCATCGAGTTCGAACCCGGCAGAGCGGCGCTCCCCCCGGGGACGGCGGAGAGGCTCGACATTCTCGTCAAGATCCTCACGGACAAGCCGTCTCTCAAGATCGATATCCAGGGGTTTGCCGATAGGGAAAAAGACCGGGCCGGTCTTGCAGACGCGCTGTTCGAGAAGAAGCTCAAGGCCGAAAAGCTCAAGGTCGTGGCCGGGAGCACTGCGGACGCCCGCACCCTGGACGATGTGACTATTCTTCCCGAGGAATACGGACGCTATCTCAAAAAGGCCTATGACGCGGCGGACTTCTCCAAGCCGCGGAACTTCATCGGGCTGCCCCTGTCCCTTGAGCCGCACGAGATGGAGCGGCTCATCAGGGAGAACATCGAGGTGAACGACAGCGACCTCAGGCTGCTTGCTCTGAACCGGGCACAGCGGGTCAAGACGTGCCTTATGGGCATGCAGGTGATCGACCCGGCACGGATCTACCTGGTGGAGAAGAACAACCTCTCTCCGGATGAGAAGCCGGGGAAAAGCGAGTCCCGGGCAGAGATAACGCTCAGGTGAGCCGCCTTCGGGACAGGCAGGCCCGCGGGCTCGAAAGGGAATGACTTAATCTTTGTCTCTTTGTCGATGACTCGGCACAAGATTGATGCAGCCGATGCTCCATGCCGATATGGGCATCGGAGGGATTGATCGCGAGGAAACTGTATGGCCGTAACCGATGCACTATCGAGAGTCATGAGCTTTTTCCGGGCGGATATCTGGCGGGTCCGGCTGGAAAAGACAACCGGCTGGAGAAGGTTTTTCATCCGGTATCTCCGGGTTTTTCTCATCGCGTTTCAGAAGTTCATCAGCGACCGGTGTGCCTTGAGGGCGTCTTCGCTCACCTTCTTTTCCCTGCTCTCCGTCGTGCCCGTCCTGGCCATGGTGTTTGCCATCGCCAAAGGGTTCGGCCTCCAGAACAGGCTGGAGAAGCTGATCATCGAGCAGGTTGCAGGACAGGAAGAGGTGGTCACCCGCCTGGTGGATTTCTCGCGCAATCTCCTGGAGAACACCAGCGGCGGAGTCATCGCAGGGGTGGGCGCGGTCTTTCTCATCTGGTCGGTCATCAGTATCCTGGGCTCTGCCGAAGACTCGTTCAACCATATCTGGGAGATACACCGGTCACGGCCCATCAGCAGAAAGATCACCGACTATCTCGCCATCACGCTCATCTCGCCGCTGCTGTTCATCATGGCGAGCAGCGCCACCGTGCTCGTCATCGCCCGGATCAACCAGCTCATGGAGGCCTTCGGCTTCCTGGGCTATATCTCTCCCCTCATCACCCTGATCGTTCAGATCATCCCGTACGTACTCATCTGGATGCTGTTTTCCTTTGTATTCATCTTTTTGCCCAATACCCGGGTGCGCTTCTCCTCCGGCATCCTCGCGGGCGTCATAGCCGGGACGATCTTTGTCCTGGTGCAGGCGGCCTATATTTATTTCCAGATCGGAGTGGCGCGCTACAACGCCATCTACGGGAGCTTTGCCGCCCTGCCCCTGTTCCTCGTGTGGCTGCAGCTCAGCTGGTACATCGTGCTGTTCGGAGTGGAGATCTCGTACGCGCACCAGAACGAAAAGTACTTCGAGTTCGCGCCGGATATCAGGCGTATCAGTTATTCGTTCAAGCGCCTGCTGAGCCTGCAGATCATGCACCATGTCGTGAAGAACTTCTCGCAGGGGAACCTTCCCTTGAGCGGATTACAGATATCCAAAAACCTGGAGATTCCCATCCGTCTGACCCACGACATCCTCGCCGAGCTCGCGGCGGCGTCCCTGCTGAACGTGATTCCCCTGCCCGAATACAGGCAGAGCATCTACCAGCCGGCCCGTTCCATCAACGATATCAGCGTTTCATTCGTGATCGAGTCGCTCGATAACCGAGGCGAAGATACGATACCGGTAGCCGGGGACGAATCGTTCACCAGCCTCTCCCGGGCCCTGACCTCGTTCATCCAGGCAATGGAGAAATCTCCCGAAAACAGATTACTGAAAGATATCTGAAGAATACGTTTTTGCAATCGTCTCCCAGATGGCGGGATTCTCCCGGCCCGGATCGAGCCGGGGCAGGCTGGAGCCCTCATGAAGCGCATCCCCGAGCGATACTTCGGAGAAATCGTCTTTTCAGACAATACACTCTCAGCAGGAGACGATCGCCTGCCCGATACCCGAGCCGGCAAGAGAACCCGGGCGGCTCATTGTCGTGTAAGATGAAATACCACCCCGAGCCGGGATCGACGGGGTCGGGTATTGTCCCTGCACATCACCTGCATGGGCGGACGCCCGGCTAAAACTCTTCCGCGGTTTCGGGCTGTTCCTGGGCCACATCTTCTCCCATCACCGCCTCATCGCCGGGCGACTGTGCCTCCACCGGCTCGCCCAGTACATATTCACGCTCTTCGCTCGTACCGTCGGGATAGGTGATCGTGCCTTTGCCGTGGGGTTTTCCCTCCTTGAACAGGCCCGTATAGACGCGGCCGTCGGAAAAAATGAAGGTGCCCGTGCCCTCGTAGACATCGTTGAGGAAATCACCCTCGTACCGGGAGCCGTCGGGAAAGGTATAGGTTCCCTTGCCTTCCATGCGGTCCTGGACATACCCGCCCTCGTAGACCTCACCGGCCCTGAAGATGAACTTCCCGGCGCCGTGCCTCTTGTTATCCTGAAACCCGCCTTCATACGTCCGGCCGTCGGACAGTGTCAGCACTCCCTGGCCGTTCCACTTGTTTTCACGAAACTCTCCCTTGTATACGGTTCCGTCTTCGTAGCGGTACGTGCCTTTGCCGTGAAGCTGGTTATCCTTGAAATACCCCTCGTAGAAACGCCCCTCGGGATAGGTGATCCTGCCGAAGCCATTCTTTTTTCCCTGTTCGTACTCTCCTGAGTAGAGCATGCCGTCCGCGGCGTAATACCTGCCCTTTCCATGGGGTATTTCCTCTTTGAACTCACCGATATACTTGGACCCGTCATCAAACACATAGGTCCCCGAGCCGTTTGCGCAATCGCCCTCGGCGCATCCGGCTTCGCCGGCATACGAGAGGGCCGGGCACAAAAGCATGCACCCTGCCAGCAGCATCAGTGCCGCCCCGCTCCCCGATCTCATAAGAATCCGCCCCATCATGGCTTCCCCTTTCTCAGGTCTTGTTCCGGGCATGCGATCGGAACATCCTCCTTCCACATGCCCGAAGAGATATTGCAATACTCATACCCGTCGCAGCATGCCTCGGGGAAGGTGCACGCCGCACACCCCTTCCCTTTACAAGAAGACGATGCTTGCTTTGACTCCCGCACGCCCATATTATACTCTGCAGAGAAAGGAGTGAATAGAAGAATATGGCCGGAAACACAGCTGCTTTTTTCGATTTCGACCGGACGCTCCTGGTTGAGAACAGCCCGAAGCTCGGCGTCCGGTATCTCTGGGACATGGGTCAGGTGTCTTTCGGCTATGTTCTGAAGGTCGTGGTCGCCAACTGGTTCTACCAGCGCAACCTGGTGTCCGAGACCGCCATGGCGAACCTGCTCCTCTCGTTCTATAAAAACAAGGACCTCGCACCCTTCGAGGCGGGAGCCGCCGAGTATTATCGCGAGATCATCAAACCTCACCTGGCGCCCAACATCGTCTCGCGCGCGCAGGACCACAAGAACCGGGGTCACATCCTGGTGCTGGTCTCGGCCGGCATACGGTATCTGCTCAGACCCGTGGCCGAGGACTTGAGCTTCGACCACCTCATCTGCACCGATCTGAAGATAGACGGCAACGGCCTGCTCACCGGAAAATCTCACGGCAAGGTATGCGCCGGTGAAACCAAGAAAAAGGCTGCCACCGAGCTCGCTGAAAGGCTGGGAATCGAACTCTCCCGCTCATATGCCTACGGCGACCATCATTCGGACATTCCCCTGCTGGAAATGGTGGGCAACCCGCGCGCCGTGGAGCCCACGAAACGGCTCAGGCAGGTTGCCGCGAAAAGAGGGTGGCCCATTCTCACCCACCGGTGAGCGCGCCTTACCGGCGCGGTCTGCACGCCTTGATTCGTTCAGGGGCGTGCTTATGATGAGTCTTCATGGAAGTAACCGCAATGGAGGGCTCTGCCATGAAGACTCGAAGATTTCTTCCGATCGCACTGCTCCTCTCGGCACTCCTCCTTACCTCCTCGTGTGCGCCCTCGCTGTGCCGGGACTTGAGAGAAGGTGTCGACGAATCGGTCCTGCTGCCCCTGGTGATCGAGAACCCCCAGGCCTATGAAGGCCGTCATGTGCTCTGGGGAGGCACCATTCTGGGCACAGACCCGCAGAGAAGCGGGACCGTGATCGAAATACTCGAAAAACCGCTGGGAAATGGTTGCGAACCGACTGACGGAGATGCCACCGGAGGACGCTTTCTGGCCGTGAGCAACAGGTTCCTTGATCCGGCTGTCTACTCCCAGGGGCGGGAGATCACGGTCGTGGGCACGATAGACGGAATAGAGTTCAGGACCATCGGCGAGTATGAGTATCCCCATCCGGTGGTTTCCATGACCAATCATGTGCTGTGGCCGCTTAAAGAAGTAGGGTACAGGGAGTACTACTATCCGGGCACCTACCCGTATTATCCGTACTACCCGTTCTACGATCCCTTCTACCGGCCCCTGTGGGTTCCATGAGAGGATGCGCTGCCTCGGCCAAAGGCCGATATGAGCCTTTCATCCACATAACAACTCCTGTTGTACGTATGCTTTTCCGGGGCAGGCCCTCACCAAGCGTCCCTATGGTGGGGGCAGGAATCGCCCGAGCGTCTGAAGCCCTGAAAACAGGGATTTCCTAGAATAAGACTATCACCGGCACAATGGAAGTAGAGACAATGCCGGAAAGATCTGCCCCCAAGCATGCACCGGTGTATCAGGGTCTTTGTTAAAAAAATAAGTCTTGCCCGGCAAGCCAGGTGAGATTAAGATCCCGGAAAGACGAAACGCCAAGGCCCGGGATACCCGGAGCCGGCGGATGTGGAGCGGCCATTAACATTCCCCGGAGAAGCGCCGATATCAGAGAGACATGAAGCTCATCTACGCCACCGACATCCACGGCGACTTCGAAAAGGTCAGGAGCCTGCTGCTGGAGACCGTAGCCGACGTGTACATCATTGCGGGTGATCTGATCGACATCCCGTTCTACAACATGGGTACCTCCATCCGCTATCACGAGCTCCAGTCGTATTTTCACGGGATGCGCAGGAAAATGGGCGCTGAGGCCATGCTCATCGAGGACTTTGTGGACGAGCTTCTGGAGGACCCCCATGTCTCCGAAGAGGTGCAGGAGGTGGGCACGAGGTATCAGCAGCTCACCATCCGCGCCCGCAGGGTGATGCAGCAGAAATACAAGGTGCTCAAGGATATCTTCTTTGCCAAGCAGACCTCCTCCATTTACTGCCTCCCGGGCAATTACGACATGGACCTCAAGTTTACCTCGCTGCACGAAAACGACCTGCACCTGCACTGCTTTATCGAAGACAGCCTGAAAATCTGCGGCTATGGCGGCGCCGACGTATGGACGGCCGGCATCCCGGAGCGGTACATCGTGAGGTATCAGGCGGGCAGAGGCGCGAACGAGAGGTATAACGAGATGTTCCGTTTCTTCCGGGCGGTCAAGCCCGATATCATCGTGACCCACCAGCCCGCGTGGGGCATACACGACCGGGCCTCGTACGCGGGCCCGGTGGGCTCGCCCTCGCTGCGGACCTACTGCGACACGAACCCGGTGATGCTCTGTCTCTCGGGCCACGCCCACCATGCCTGGGGCGTGCGATATACGGGCAACACCCTCTATCTCAATCCCTCCAACTTCGGCGAGGTGACCCAGGTGAACGGCGAGGTGGCCGAAGGGGGGTTTTTCCACCAGATCGAGATCGAGGACCGCGCCGTCCGCAAGGTCATTTTCCGAAAGATCAGCGGCGAAAAGATCTATGACGTGGCCGACTACTACTTCAAGAACGGCGAGCGGACCGAAGAGATCATCGACGAGGAGCGCTTTCTCGCCCTGAAAAACCAGCGGAACTGCGACACCACAGTCGAGAAGTACTCGCATATCCCGGAGATCGAACTCTTCAACGAAATCAAGAAGTTCTTCCGGGCGTTTCAGACCCCGGAGACCGAGGACCGGATCGACACCCTCGAAGAGGTGGCCCGCCTCCTGGAAGATAGAATCAAGGGCCACATCGCCATGGACGTGATGGGATCGGTGAACATGGGGGTGTCTCAACAGGGTTCGGACATAGACTTTGTGGTCTACCTGAGGTGCAAAGGCACCTGCAGCGAGTGTACGGGCAAGTGCGTCCAGATGAGGAAGACAGAGAACATGATCCGCGAGGTGCTCTCCGACGCCTATGAGTTCCAGATACTGGACTGCATCAACCTCAATACCGTGGAGAAGAGCATCCGGGAAAAGAACTACGAGTGTGAGACCACCCAGCGGTTCGTTGCGTACCGGTCGATGTGCAGGCCCATCAACTACCGGGTTATCGCGCACATCGAGGACATGCTCAACCAGGACATGCTCTTCAGAAAAGAGCTCGAGGGAAGCGTGCAGTCGTATCTGAAGATCTTTTCCTCCTCATCACCGCACATGATGTCGCTGAAGAAGTACGAGGCCCGCCTGGGCGCCATCGGCATCAAGCTGCCCGAGTCGATCCGGAGAAAGATCAAGCAGCACCTGAATGGAGAGAGCGGAGAGTAAGGCACTCGCCGGACCCGCTTCCGACCCACCCGGACAGGCCCCGGAAACACCCGCTCCCCCATGACATCTGTGGTAAATTTTCAGATAATCTTCTGGAATCCCTTTCTCAGAAATGTTACGGTTTCCTTGTCTTGTTGATCTGCAGCATGAATTTACCCCTGACATGTTTCTTTGCACATATGATGTTTGGAGAGGAGCACCATTTCATTCGTCCCGTTCACCCGCAACGGACGGAGTCCGCTCCGGTATACCGCTGCAGGAACGATGCATGCCGCCTGCTGTCGAAAGGGATCCGGCAGGGTAGATCTTTCATAAGATGATGGACAAGATCAGTGTGCAGTTATTGGAAGGTGTCTCTGAGACTCTTTTATTTACACTCTATATGCGCTACCGCGAAAGTATCAGGCCGGATGGTAAGGTCTCGGATAAACGCTATTTTGATCTGGTGAAATCGATAGATTTCGATTTTTCCACCTTTGATGAAATCCCGGAAGATATGCAGCTGAGTCTCGCTTGCCGTTCCGTTATCTTTGATAACCTGACCCGGAACTTTATAAAAATACATCCTGAGGGCATCGTTGTCAGTCTGGGATCAGGATTGGATTTCAGGCATGAACGATTGGATAACGGGAAGATCGTCTGGATTGACGTTGATGTGCCTGAAGTAACAGCTCTTCGAATTGCTTTTTTCCCGGAGACCTCACGGCATTACTCAATATCTTCATCGATTCTGGACTTCTCCTGGATGAATAAGATCCCCAAAGGTCTGCCCGTTTTTTTCATTGCCGAGGGCCTGCTCGTTTATTTCACTCCCAATGAAGTGAAAAGCATCCTTTCGAGCATATCACGTATTTTCAAGGGATCGGAAATGATATTGGATGCATACAATCACTGGTATATCAACGCTGCAAAAGGATCCAGCCCAAGTCCATTTCTCAACAAGATGTACGGCATGTGGAAATGGGGCATGGATGACTGGCATGAAATAGAAGCCTTTGAACCAGGCATACATTTTCTAGAAGAATATTACCAGTATCATGGTTTTGGCGACCGTATGCCCGAGGGCCTTAAAGCTGCCCTGTCTGGTGAGGATGCATACTCTGAGAGAGAACAGGAAGTGATCCGTACCATGTCACGCATTGGACATATCAGGCTGGGAGGCTGATTAGAGATAAAGCATTCATCGTGAAAAATACATATTGCCGAACAGCATCCAAGCGGACCGGGGCTTCGCCCCGGCCGTTGATGCCCGCCGTTATCTTCTCTTGGCAAACAACCGTGACCTTGCATGATGTTTTAAGTATGATTAATCATCATACCGGAGGTGAATAATGAGAACAGCAAAAGTCGCTATCACCCTTGATAAGAGCACATTAAATAAACTCGATCGTTTGGTTAAAAATCATTTCTTCCCGAATCGAAGCAAGGCAGTCCGGGAAGCTGTCAGTGACTGTCAGTGAAAAGATAGAATGAATTGAAAAGAAAAGACTTGCTCAAGAATGTGCACGGCTTGATCTTTCTTTTGAAAAGGAGCTTACAGAAGAAGAAGAAGAAGAAATGACAGGGGGACTGAATACATGACCCGAATACTAAGGGGAGAGATTCGTTGGGCAAACTTGAATCCGGTCAGAGCTCATGAGCAGTCCGGCATTCGACCAGCTCTCACGATATACACTGTTATCGTTCTGGGCTTTTTGGCTTTGCACTTGTTTTTTGTTCGAGTTGCCTTTTCGAGAACTGAAGAGATTGATTCTCAGAAAGATTTTGCCAAAGATCTGAGCTTGAGAGAAGTTCGTGTGGGTTGCTATGAAAACAAACCCAAAATATTCACGAGCAAATCAGGGGTACCTTCAGGTATTTTCCCCACCATCCTGAATGAAATTGCAAGAGAGGAGAAATGGCAACTGACCTATATCCCCTGCGAGTGGGAGGAATGCTTTGATGCCTTGCAAAGCGGACAAATCGATTTAATGCCGGACATGGCTTTTTCGCTGGAACGATACGAAAAGTTCAATTTCAATGCCGAGCCGATACTCAACAGCTGGTCGTCAGTCTATGCCAGAAAAAGCAATAACATAAACAATATTTACGACTTGAACGGTTTGAGAGTAGCCGTGCTGAAAGGATCGATTCAGCAAAAAGTTATGGAGCAGATGGCGAAAGGGTTCGATCTGAAGATTTCCTTTATTGAATCGCGATCATTTGAAGAGGCGTTTGATGTAACCGCCAGAGGAGATGCCGATGCGGCTGTTTCAAATCATTATTTCGGAGATTATTTTCACCAGCAATACGGCTTGGAAAAGACATACGTTGTTTTGAATCCCGTTATACTGCATTTTGCCGCGGCACCTGGATCAAACCATGATTTACTCAGGGCGATCGATAAAAATTTATTGGCAATGAAAGCACAGCCCGATTCAGCCTATTACAAGGCATTGCAGGCTTGGATAAAGCAAACGCCAAAAGCTGCCATTCCGCTTTACATCATATATCTCCTGTTCGGCTTGATCGGCGTTAGCCTTTTCGGGCTTTTGATTATCTGGATACTTCGCCGGCAAGTAAAAGCTGCAACAATGAATCTGAGCCTCACAAATAGGATGCTGAAAGAAAGCGAGAAAAAGTTCCGTGATCTTTTTGAAAAACATACTGCTGTCAAACTCATTATCAATCCCGAAGACGGCAGCATTGTTGAAGCAAACGAATCCGCCGAAAAATTTTACGGCTATTCCAAAAAAGAGTTGTTGCGAATGCGTGTCCAGGAAAGGAATACGCTTTCGCCTGAGCAAATGAAGGTGGAGATGGAAAAGGCCGAACAAAACAGGCAGTCTTGCTTCGAGTTTCGACACCGGCTGGCCGATGGCAGTGTTAGAGATGTCGAGGTGTTCAGCAGTGCGATCGATATAACCGGCAAAACTTTTCTTCACTCTATCATCCATGACATCACAGATAAACGTAACGTGGAAGAGCAATATCGTCAGGCCCAGAAGATTGAAGCCGTGGGCCAATTGGCCGGAGGGGTTGCCCACGACTACAACAATATGCTCACCGTGATCCTTGGTTATACTGAGCTGGCCTTGAAGAAAGTCGACCCGTCAGACCCGCTTCGCGGCGATCTTTTGGAAGTGCAAAACGCCGCGAAGCAATCCGCCGGCATCACCCGCCAACTACTGGCTTTTGCCCGCAAACAGGCTATGGAACCCAAGGTTCTTGATCTGAACGAGTCAATAACAACAACGCTCAAGATCCTTCGGCGGCTCATAGGCGAGGACGTCGACCTGATCTGGCGGCCAGGTGCCGATGTGTGGCCGATTTACATCGACCCCTCACAACTTGACCAGATCCTGGTCAACCTGTGCACCAACGCAAGAGACGCCATTGCCGGCGTTGGGAAAATAATCATTGAAACAGATAACATATCCTTTGATGAAACCCACTGCGAAAACCATGACGGCTCTATCCCCGGTGATTTTACCATGATATCGGTGAGCGATGATGGTTGCGGCATGGACCGCGAGACTGCAAACAATATCTTTGAGCCGTTTTTCACAACCAAAGAATTGGGGAAAGGCACCGGCTTAGGTCTTTCCACGGTTTACGGGATTGTCAAGCAGAACAAGGGCTTTATCAACGTATACAGTGAAACAGGCAAGGGGACGGTATTTCTGATCTACCTGCCCCGCCACGAGGGGAAACGAGATGAACGGACGGGAGCTTTACGATAATCTATGCGCCCCTTATCCCGATATGAAGGTTCTGTTCATGTCAGGTTACACAGCCAACGTCATCACCTACCGGGACCTCCTGGATGAGGGAATGATTTTTTTACAGAAACCCTCTTCTATTCAAGATCTTGCCCTAAAGATAAGCAAGGCTTTGGGGAGGAAATAGGTGGCCGCACGGTCGGCAGTTGATATTCCTCAAGAAATACTACTGGACCCAACACCATGCAATTGGGAGATATTTTATGAAGATAACAAAGGAAAAGCTCGAGCTGGCCGTTGCTGAAGAAATTATTACCCATGAACAAGCATACAAACTCTTTACTTTCTTAAAAGCCATGCCATCTACGGGACCGAGTTTTGACCTCACCCATGTACTTTATTACATGGGCGGGTTGATTGCTATTGGCGCAATGACTCTGTTTATGAACTTGGGATGGGAAAATTTTGGAGGCTGGGGGATCTTTTTCATTTCTCTTGCATATGCAGGTGTAGGATTAAAGCTGGCGAATAATTTTCAAAAGAAAGGCCATGCCATCCCCGCAGGTATTTGTGCCACTTTTGTGGTCGCGCTGACCCCATTGGCAATGTACGGCCTCCAACAGGCACTTGGATGGTGGCCCGATGAAAGTACCTACCGGGAATATCACCGATACATAAAATGGCACTGGATCTATTTGGAGTTAGGCACCTTGGCCGCCGGTGCCATAATGGCATTCAGGTACCGTTATCCATTCCTTCAAATGCCCATTGCGGTGACACTTTGGTACATGTCCATGGATATTGCCGCCATGCTGGTCGGAGGAAGGCCTGATTTTGAGCTCCGGGCCTTGGTTTCAATGTATTTCGGTTTAGCAATGACGTTATTTGCATTGTGGGTGGATATTCGTTCATTCAAATCCGGTGATTACGCTTTCTGGCTTTATTTGTTTGGTGTCATGGTATTTTGGGGAGGTATGACCTCTCAACACTCGGATAGCGAGCTTTCGAAGTTGATGTATTGCTGTGTCAACCTACTCCTTGTCGGGATTGGTGTGGTAATTGTACGCCGGGTTTTCGTAATCTTCGGGGCCATTGGGTGCTCGATATATTTGGGACATCTTGCAAATCAAGTATTTAAGGATAGCTGGCTGTTTCCCATTGCATTAACAGCCATTGGCCTTGTAATTATCTATTTAGGCCTGTTTTGGCAAAAAAATGAAAAGGAAATAACCCGAAAAGTGAGAAGATATCTGCCGTTACCGCTAAGAGAGCTTTTGGATGAAAGGACAACGTAAAGAATGGTACAGCAAAAGGCTCCGCACGGCCCGTAAGGGCCTGTGGCCTTCCGGCCGGTCAGTCTTGACGTTCTCAGGAAAACAACCATGAAACTTAAACAGCTTCTCAGACGAGTTTTTTTCAAATATGAGGCAGGCCGTGGCACCTACGGAAAACCGATAATCCGGCATTGGGGAGAACCCACGACACTCAAGATAGGGGCTTTCTGCTCTATCGCAAACGGTGTGACGATATTTCTTGGCGGGAACCATCGAACCGACTGGATTACCACGTATCCATTCCCTGTCTTCAGGGCAAGCGCAAGGCATATAAAGGGCCATCCCGCGTCTCGCGGTGATGTTATTATCGGGAATGATGTCTGGATCGGGGAAAGGGCGGTGATCTTAAGTGGCGTACGCATCGGTAACGGTGCGGTGATTGGAGCTTCGGCTGTTGTTGCACACGATGTCCCTCCTTACAGCATTGTTGCCGGCAACCCAGCAAAAGTCGTCAGGATGCGTTTCAGAGAAGAGGATATATCCATCCTGCAGTCGCTGGAATGGTGGAATTGGGATGATGCAAAAATCGACGCAGCAATGCCTGTTTTATTGAATGGAGACGTTGAGGCGCTTCAGGCTTTTTCCTCAGAATATGATCCGTCCGGCGGACAGGGCGCTGTACCGGCCGCCGACAAGCTGCGCCGGTGATCTCAATGGCTGAAGACGAACCCGAACATCGGTGAGAGCAGAGCCTGACAAAAAAGTGCTCCAGCCGGCTCGATGAGAAGGTTCAGGCATAAAAAGCAGGGCCTCACCTTTGGCCTTCTATCTCTTGACCCCGCACAGAACCATCCACACAGGACCTTCGTGAAGAAGGTCCGCCTGTTCGAACCCGGCATCATGCATCATCTGCAGATATTCGCCCCGTGAATGCCCGCAAACCCCGCCCATGATGGCCGCAATCTGCTCCACGAGGAGCGAGAGCCGGCTCTCCCTGCGGTAATAGACAGCTGCAGCAAAGACCCCTCCCGTCCTCACCACCCTCCCCGCCTCTCCGATGGCCTTCGCCGGATCGGGAAACAGGTGCAGTGCCCCGCCGCACAACGCAGCGTCCACGGTTCCATCCCCGAGGGGGAGCTCTTGGGCGTCTCCATGGATCAGAAGGCAGTGGCGTGAACCCTGCGCGTCGAAACGCCTTGCCGCAAAACCGAGCATGGGAAGCGAGAGATCGAGCCCGATGACGAAGCTGCCCGGAAACCGCTTTGCGACCCTCCTGCCGTAGATCCCGGTGCCGCAGGCGAGATCGAGCACGGTCGCGCCCGCCCCGAGCCTGAGCGCATTGAGGATCGTCCTCGCCTCCTCGTCGAATGTCAGGCCCATGAACATCTGGAGCAGCGGGTTCCTCCTCCACAGCAGGCTGTCGTAGATCGGGACGACAAGGCCCGACTCCATGACATGCTGAGGGATGGACAGGGGGGAAATCCTTTCCGGCAGGAGATCGACCATCTTCTCCTCACGGGGATACCGGGCACTGCACACCGGGCACGAGACCGCGCTTTTCGAGGCTGTTTCGAGGTTCCCCTGCCTGCACCGGGGGCATATCAGCCTGACCCCGTAAAACACGTCTTCCCTTCCTTTCATCCATCCCCCACCCGTTTCTTCCGATCCGCTGCATGCTTGATGCGTGTACCCGGCAATGAACCGGCTCCCGGATAATCCTGATAGTAAGGAGTCGAATATCATGAAGCAAGGGACGGGTCCTCCAGCCCGGTCAACACCACCGGGAGCAAGGTATTCTTCGATCCGGGGTTGAGATTGGGATGCGGCTCTTGATTCATGAGAAAATCCATCGCAGGTCCGGGCTAAGCATGGTATATTCTCGGTGCCCCGGTGGCCATGCCGGTGCCGTGTTCTGTTATGGAAGGGGCGGACAGCCCCGCAGTCTTCTCGTCCCGGAGAATGGCTGTGTGCATGTTTTTTGAGCCGGGGAACAGGGGGATGGCATGAATAACTCGTATGTACACGGATATGATCCCAGGGAGAATATCCGGCTGCAGGACCAGGCATCGACCCTCGTGAAACTCCTGCACAGCGACACGCGCTATTCTACCGGGAGCGCGGTGCTCGAGGCAGGGTGCGGGGTGGGCGCCCAGACGGTCACCCTTGCCGGAAACAGCCCCGGAGCCGTCATCACAGCCATCGACGTCTCCAGAGACTCGCTCGTCCAGGCACGCACAACGATCCTCGCCGCAGGTGCCGGGAACGTGAGCTTCACGCAGGCAGACATTCTCCACCCTCCCTTTGACGAGGAATCATTCGATCACGTGTTCGTCTGCTTCGTGCTCGAGCACCTCCCCTCTCCGGTCGATGCGCTGATGAGTCTGAAACTCCTCATCCGGCCGGGCGGCACCATAACGGTCATCGAAGGTGACCACGGCTCGGTCTGTTTTCACCCTGACAGCGAGGACGCCCGCAGGGCGATCAATTGCCAGATCGAGCTCCAGTCACGCTCGGGCGGCAACGCGCTGATCGGCAGGGAGCTCTACCCCCTGTTGTGCAGGGCGGGGTTCAGCGGCGTGCGGGTGTCTCCGCGCATGGTGTATGCCGACGCATCCAGGCCTGACCTGGTGGAAGGGTTTACGAAGAAGACCTTCACGGCAATGATCGAGGGGGTGCGGGAAAAAGCGCTTGCATGCGGGCTTTCCGACAGCACCGCCTTTGATAGAGGCGTGCGCGACCTCTACCGCACCGCGCAGCCGGGCGGGGTGTTTTGCTACACCTTTTTCAAGGCCTGCGCCGTGGCATGCTGACGGAGAATCGTGCTTGCGAAATCGATGGAAGCCCTGAATCAATGGCATGGACCTTTCAGGGCAAATCTTGGATCCTTTCGAAGCAACAAGCTACGGGGAATCAGACCCTCCCTTTTCGTCCTTGAGAGGCGACCGCGAAGGAGGATTGAACACGGGGAAACCCCGGGACACCCCCGGAAACCTCACTGAAGCGCTACAGAAGGGCTTCTACGGCGCTGAGGAGCTCCTGACGCTGGATGGGTTTTTTCAGCTCGCACAGGGTGTCAAGGTTCTTCACCACCTTCAGGTAATACTCTGGTGCGATATGGTCGCCTCCGGATATGGCGATAATCTTGACGTCGGGAGATATCAGCCTCAGCTCCATGATGGTCTCCACTCCGCTCATTCCGGGCATCACGATGTCCGTGATCACCAGGTCGGCGCCCTCTTCCTGAAAGAGCCGCACCCCCTCATACCCGTCACCTGCATCGAGGACCACGTGCCCTTCACGCTCGAGCATGATGCGGTAGAGGTCCCTGACATCTCCATCATCGTCTATGATCAGTATGCGAGCCAATGCCACCCTCCCTTATTCATCATCCCCGCTCATGGAAATGCACGCCTTCAATCGGAGAAATCCATGCAAACCTCTCCCTGAATATAGCTACTTGTGTGTCGAAAGTAAAAAGTTTTTTACTCCGGGCGAAAACCGAAACACCGGATACGGTCATCAACCTTCCGGATGCACAGAAATACAGCCTGATTCTCATGAACCCCGCGCACCGTTCGCCGGGAGATGTCTTCGGCCCTGATCTCGAGCGCCGGGTCGCGGTCTCGTGGCCTGAGATGCCCCTTCAAAGAGGGGTGGGCTGAAAAAAAAGGGGCCCGGCTCCGTCAAGGGCCAGGCCAAATAAGTGGCGTCATTTCTTTTTTCTGTTCTTTTGCCCGGTCTCGTGTGGCAGCTCAAGAACGGGCGACCGGGGTAATCCCTGTATATTTCCGCTCTCCAGCCTCTCCGGGCGATCAGCGGGCCATGGGCCGGTCAGGGCTCACCGGGAAAATGCCCGATGATACGTTCCCGGAGGCGTGGAAGAGATTATGTGCAGAGTCTCCCTGCTCTCAAACTCTGCCGGGGTGCTTCTCTCCTTTTTCATCACAGGTGCAGCAAACAGTGCGGAGATCAAAAGCAATGAGCGTGCCACGAAACACGCGGTTCCAGGGCTGGTGAATTCCCATCGCTTTTCTCCGGACCCCCGACAGCCAGCCCTGCGATGGTTACAAAAACGTAACAACCGCGAACGAAAAGCGATCACGGCAAGCCCTTCCGCATCAGACCCTGCCTGCACTGACCGGTTCCACCCTGCAGGGTCCCCGCCTATCTGCATACCCTTGTCTTTCTGCATGCCCTTGTCGCTGACGAGGGACATTGCATGGACGGCAAATATCCTCTATGCTTTTCTTCGTCATGTTTCTCCCGACCACGCGCAAAGAGATGAATGCCCTGGGATGGGACCGGCTGGACGTGATCCTGGTCTCGGGCGACAGCTATATCGACCATCCCTGCATAGGTGCGGCCGTGATCGGACACGTGCTTGTGAATGCGGGCTTCAGGACCGGGATCGTTGCCCAGCCGGACACCGGAGGGCCTGCCGACATCACCCGGCTGGGGGAGCCTGCGCTCTTCTGGGGAGTGACCGGGGGCAGCGTAGACTCCCTGGTTGCCAACTATACCGCCTCCGGAAAACGGCGCAAAAGCGACGACTACACCCCGGGAGGCGTCAACGGCCGCAGGCCCGACCGCGCGCTCATCGCATATACGAACCTTATCCGGCGCTTCTTCAAGAATACCTGTCCCGTGGTTCTGGGCGGGATCGAGGCAAGCACCCGGCGAATCGCACACTACGACTGGTTCTCCGACAGCGTCCGCAGGTCGGTTCTCTTCGACGCCAAGGCCGATTTCCTGGTGTACGGCATGGGCGAACGGGCCGTGCTCGACCTTGCCCGGTGCATCTCCTCCGGGGAGGACACGCAAAAGATCAGGGGGATCTGCTACGCGGCCGGGGAGATACCTTCCTCCTGCGCCACGCTTCCCTCTTATGCCGAGGTGTCCCGCGACAAGGACGCGTTCGGAGAGATGTTTCGGGTGTTCTCCGAAAACAGCGACCGCCCCGATGCCGTTGCGCTCTGCCAGCTTCACGACACCCGCTACCTGGTCCAGAACCCTCCGCAGCCTCCCCTGACACGCGGCGAGCTCGACGCCCTGCACGCCTTGGAGTTCGAGCGCGACCAGCACCCGTTTTACGAACGCATGGGGGCGGTCAGGGCCCTGGAGACCATCCGATTTTCGCTCACCACCCATAGGGGGTGCTTCGGCAGGTGCAGCTTCTGCTCCATCGGCGTGCACCAGGGGCGGTCGGTGGTGTCCCGTTCGATGGAATCCATCATCAGCGAGGCGCGACTCTTCACCCGCCACCCCCGGTTCAGGGGGATCATCTCCGATGTGGGCGGACCCACGGCCAACATGTACGCCCTGGGGTGCGGCCGTGAGGCCGGGGAATCCGCCTGCGGCGGCAGAGGCTGCCTCTTCCCCCGGGTGTGCGCGAACCTGCGGGTCGACCACGGGTCGCAGATCGAGCTTCTGAAGGCGCTGCGCGGGCTTCCCGGAGTGAAGAAGGTCTTCGTGGCCTCAGGCGTCCGGCACGACCTGGTGATGGCTGACACGCGAAACGGCATGCGCTACCTTAAGGAGCTGGTGGGCCACCACATCTCGGGCCAGATGAAGATCGCGCCCGAACACACCGCTGGACATGTCCTCGAACTCATGGGCAAGCCCGGCCCGGCGGGTCTGGAGTCCTTCAAGACTCTCTTCGATCGTCTCAACCGGGAAAGCGGCAGAAAGCAGTTTCTCACCTACTACTTCATGGCCGCACATCCCGGCTGCACCCTGGACGACATGCTCAAACTCAAGCGCTTCACCGGGGAAAGGCTGCGGATCAACCCGGAACAGGTACAGATCTTCACCCCGCTGCCCTCCACTTGGTCGGGGGTCATGTATCACACCGGAAAGGACCCCTCGGGGACAAAGAACCTGTTCGTGGAGAAAGACCGGCGGAAAAGGCAGCAGCAGAAAGACGTGCTCATCGCCAAGGCCCCGCTCCGCCCGCCCGGTCGCCGACGGTGGTAGGGCGCGCCTGCCGGAGAGCACAGCCTCTTCCCGGACCGGGATAGGACGCTCTCTTCCTTGAAAAATGTGCGTGCAGAAAAGGATGATTCACAGCCCTCCCGTGGAAACGACTCGATCATATCCCTGGAGAAACCGCACGTATTCTGATTCACGTCCCGCCCGCGGGCACGGCCCTCCTATCCACGGTTGGTGGCCTGATCCCTCCAGCTCTCTCCGGGCCTCTGTTCGGGCTTCATACCGAATACCCACCTCAGAACCGGAATTCTGCGGATCAGGACATGGTACACCGCCATGGTGGAGGCAACGGACAGGGTGAGCAGGGCGAAAAACTTCACCGTGATGCCCGCATGGACCGGCCCGATCAGAAAAAACCCCAGGAGAACCACAGGAATCGGGTGGAGCAGGTATACGGGCAGGGAAGACTCGCGGAGATAGGAGATCCCCTGTGTGGCATGTTCCAGATGGGCCCTGGAAAATCCGAGAAGCCACACCACGAGGCACCAGCCCCCTGCTGCGGCAATCATCCGGATCGAGGGCATGGCGAGCTCTGATGCGGACAGGACGAGCAGGGTGAACAACCCGATGCCCAGCATGCCCGCACGCCGGTATTCATTGTGGATGGCCCGCTCGTATGCGCTGTAGCGTGAAATGACAAAGCCCAGGACAAAGTAGAGGAAAAAATAGAGAACATTGGTCCAATCGTACAGGAGCGTTTTGGAATCGGGCCAGCGCTCGCTCATGGTGAGCTGGATGAGAGAAAGGGGGACAATGGGCAGGTAGACAAAAGTGCCGCCCATTTTCAGGGGCATGACCTTCCTCTTGAGCAGCCAGGTGAAAAACGGCCACGACACCAGGGTGAACACGAAGAGATAAACGAGAAACCACAGGTGCGCCCAGGAAAAGGTGTCGAGCCGGGTGAAAAACTCGGGCAGGAACGAGGCAAAGGTTTTTCCGATCGTCTCGCCCGTGTGCTCATATCCGTAAAAGCCCATGGACTGTCCCCCGAGCAGCTCCACATACTTGATCAGCGGGCATATGAGTATGCATCCCGTGATAAATGGAATCACCAGCCTGAGTATACGTTCCTTGAACGATTCCATGCCCGGCCTCACCTGCAGGGATGCCTTCCGCGACCATCCGGCCAGGAGAAAAAACAGCGGCAGATGCCACTGATAGATGAAAAAAGTGACGTAGCTCAGGGAATTCGACAGCTCGCTGTTCTTGATGTGATAAAAGGGCATCGAGTCGAACACCTTTGCTACGGAAAACACAAAGAGCAGATATGTGGCAAAGATCCTCAGCCAATCGATATCGTTGCGCCTTGTTGTTACTACCTGGGTCATGGATTTCCTCTTGCGTGAGGTTGAGATAACACGGCCCCGGCAGAAACCGGCTCAGGACAAAAGAAGTCCGGCCCATCGCGCCTGAGGCAGTGCCTAGTATTATAATTCGCAGCGGATGGATATAACTCAACCTGAGCACAGGAGGCACTGTTTCGGGCAGAGACCGGCTCTTTCGCCCTCTCAGAACCCCTTTATGCGAAAGGGAAAGTAATCTTCATCCGGACGTCGTCTGGAATGGGGCGGCATTCCCGGAATCCGGGTAGTTCGCAGGCGTGCCGCAACCTCCATACCCGCTGCCGGACGCTCTTGTTTCTTTACAATACAGGGGCTTCTCTGTTAGATTTTCTTCCCCATTACTGAAAACGGCATGCGACGCAGCCCGCGGCGGGGCTTATCAAGGAGAGCTCATCCTTCCCGGGCCCCGCGGTCCTTGGGGAGAAAGCCCGGCAATACCTTATCGCCGGTCTCAGGGAGAACCGACCTGAATACGGAAATAGACCCGCACACTACCGGGAACCCCGCCGCAGGGGCGCTCAACATCCTCGGGGCAGCCCTGATGTTCGCCGTGCTCGGGGCACTGGTACGGCTTGCATCCTCAACGCTCCCCAACGAGATCATCGTGTTCTTCCGGAATATCTTCGCCCTCCTCTTCCTGATGCCGATCCTCCTCCACCGGCGCACCGGGGTGTCGCTGCGCCCTCCCCGTTCCATGGTGCCGCTCCATCTCTTCCGGGCGGCAACAGGGCTCTCGGCCATGTACTGCTACTTCTACTCCCTTGCACACATGAAGCTGGCCGAAGCAGTGCTCCTCTCCTACACGAGCCCGCTGTTCATCCCGATCATCGCATTTCTCTGGCTCCGCGAGCCCATGGACCGCCGGGTGGTCAGGGCGGTGCTCACCGGTTTTGCCGGTGTCCTGCTCATCCTCAAGCCCGGGATGGGGATCTTCCAGCCGGTCGCGCTCATCGCACTGCTGGCGGCCGTGCTCGCCTCGCTCGCCATGGTGAGCATCCGCCGCATGTCGTTCAGCGAGCCCCCGGGGCGGATCGTGTTTTACTACACGCTGTTCTCCACCCTGATCTCGGCCCTGCCCCTGTCATGGGCATGGCAGACCCCGGACAGGCCCGCCTTCCTCGTCCTGCTGCTCGTGGGCGTGGTGGCCGTTGCGGCGCAGATATTCATGACCAGAGGCTACAGTCTTGCCCCCGCGAGCGTGGTGGTGCCGTTCATCTATGCGGCCGTGGTCTTCGCCGCGCTCATCGGCTGGATCTTCTGGGGCGAATCCCTCGACGCCCTGACTGCGGCAGGGGCGGTCCTGATCTGCTCAGCAGGCGTCATCGCGGCCCGGATACAGACACCCGAGCAGTCCTGAAAGGGAGCGGGTCCAGACCACACGGGGCGGCCGGTCCGCGTGAGGTTGGTAATGTGGATCTTATTGCCTTTTCTTGCCCTTGCGCTCTATCAGTCCCTGTTCAAACATCCTGCCGTATTCGGCGGAATTATCGATCATGGCATGGTCCCTGCCGGCATCGATGAGAAGCGCGGCTATCCCGAAAGCCACTACAAAACCGAGTCCGATACAGAATTCGAGCATGACATGCCCCTCCTCGTGGGCGGAGATGTATTACTCCTGCAACTGCACAATGGCAAAGCGAACCGCGGCTGCTTTCAGGCGAAATTATCCCGGCCCGGGGCGGAAATCAGGCAAAGCGTGCCGGGCTCTCACCCGTGCTTCACGGCGGCACGCGTTTCTTTCACGCAGACCTCCTTCATGGTGACGGTGCCGACGCTGTCGTGGCCGCTCCACACAGCGGGCCCGGGTCCTCGGAAACGGGGATTCACGACCGGGCCGGATTGTCGGGCACCCCTTACGGAGAGCGGATCACTTCTTTGCAGCAAGCTTTTTCATGGACAGCGAGACACGCTTGCGCGCACGGTCCACCTCGAGCACCCTCACCCTCACCTGCCGGCCCACGCCGACCACCTGATGCGGGTCTTTGACAAAGCGGTCGGCAAGCTGGCTGATGTGCACCAAGCCGTCCTGATGCACGCCGATATCCACGAAGGCCCCGAAGTTGGTGACATTGGTGACGATGCCCGGCAGCTCCATGCCGGGCTCCAGATCGTCCATGCCGGTGACGCCCTCGGCGAAGCTGAACTCCTCGAAGGTCTCCCGGGGGTCTCTGCCGGGTTTGTCGAGCTCTGACATGATGTCCTTCAGGGTAGGCATACCCACGGAGTCGCCCGCATAGCGCTTCAGATCGATCCGCTCCCGAAGAGACCTTGAGCGTATGAGGTCCTCTAACGAGCAGCTTAAGTCGCGGGCCATCCGCTCAACCAGGGGATAGCGCTCCGGGTGGACGGCGCTGGCGTCCAAGGGGTGGGAGCCTCCCCTGATGCGCAGAAATCCGGCCGAGAGCTCGAACGCCTTTGCGCCGAGCCGGGGCACCTGCTTGAGGTCGTTCCGTCTGGCGAATGGGCCGTTTGTGTCCCGGTACGCGACGATGTTCGCCGCCAGGACCGGTCCCAGGCCGGAGACATAGGTGAGCAGCTCGGGGCTCGCGGTGTTGACATCGACCCCCACGGCATTGACGCAGCTCTCCACCACATCGTCGAGCTTGCGCTTGAGCTTTGTCTGGTCCACGTCGTGCTGGTACTGGCCCACGCCGATGGACTTGGGGTCTATCTTGACGAGCTCGGCCAGGGGGTCCATGAGACGCCTGCCGATGGACACGGCCCCGCGGACCGTGACGTCGTGATCCGGGAACTCCCGCCTGGCCGCATCCGAAGCCGAGTAGACCGACGCGCCGCTCTCGTTGACCACGATCACCGCTGCATCGAGCTTCAATCCCCGCACGAATCGCTCGGTCTCCCGGCTCGCGGTGCCGTTTCCGATGGCGATCGCCTCGATCCCGAACTTCTTTGCCATGGCTTTGAGGATCCTGCCCGCCTCTTCGATCTTCTTCTCGCTCGACGCGGTCGGATAGACCACGTCGTGGTGAAGGAGCGCTCCCTGCGCGTCCAGGCACACCACCTTGCAGCCGGTGCGGTAGCCCGGGTCGATCGCGAGCACCCGCCTGCCCCCTAAGGGAGGCGCCATGAGGAGCTCCCGCAGGTTTCGGGCAAAGACCGCGATGGCCTCGTCGTCCGCACGCTCCTTGAGGGCGGCCTTCATCTCGTTTTCCAGAGACGGGGCAAGCAGGCGCTTGTAGCCGTCTTCGGCCGCGGTCATCACCTGCTCAACACAGAGGCCCTTCCCTTGAAACACCACGCCCGTGAGCACGGCAAGGGCGCGGTCCTGTGGCGGCCTGACCGAAACCTTGAGCAGGGCCTCTCGGCTTCCCCGGAACATGGCCAGGATCCGGTGGCCCGGCGCGGCGGCCGCCTTTTCCTGCCAGTCGAAGTAGTCCCGGTAGGTGGCGGCGTCTTCCTCGGCGCCCGCGTAGACCTCGGACTTGAGCTGGGACTCCTTTTCGAACAGAGCCCTCAAGGCCGCCCTCACCTCCGCGTCTTCCGCGATCCGCTCCGAGATGATGTCCCGGGCGCCCGCAAGGGCCTCTTCCACATTCCCCACACCCTTTTCCGGATTGACGAAGGTCCGGGCCTCGGCGTGAGGGTCGGTGCCGATTTCCTGCCTGAACAGAACATCGGCCAGGGGCTCGAGCCCTTTTTCGCGGGCCATGGTGGCCCGGGTTCTCCTCTTGGGCCGGTAGGGCAGATAGAGATCTTCCAGCTCGGGCAGGGTCCGGGCGCCGTTGACCGCAGAGCTGAGCTCTTCGGTGAGCACGCCCTGCTCGGTCAGGGACCGGATGATCGCCTCTCTCCTGGAGCCGAGGGCTCTGAGCTCGTTCAGCCGGTCCCTGACAGCCGCCAAGGCCACCTCGTCGAGCGAGCCCGTGAGCTCCTTGCGGTAGCGGGCGATAAAGGGTACCGTTGCACCGTCCGCCAGGAGAGACGCCGCGGCGCATACCTGCTGCGGCCTGATCCCGAGCTCGCGGGCGATGAGAAGGTGGTGGGATTCACTCGGTTCGTTCATGAATACTCCTTGTCAGGAGGGGGTCCTGCCGGTGTGTCCCGGCGCGTCCTCCAGAGAAAACTGCTCCAGGTAATCGGCCTGCACGGTAAGCGAGTTGCCGCTCCAGGATATGACCTCGCGGCGCTTCAGCCGGTCGATCAGCCGGGACAGGGTTTCGGGGATGGTGCCGATGGCCGACGCGATGTCCTTCTTCGAGATGTCGAGCACATAGGACGTGCGGAGACCGTATCTGTCGATGAGGAACCGGAAAAACCGCTCTTCCACGTCATAGCTCGTGAGGTAGAGGATCCTCTCGGTGAGATAGCGCTGTTTGGCCATGAGCACGGCAATGAAATCGTTGCGGAAAAACCGCTCGTCAAGCAGCTCGATGAACCGGTCTGAAGGAATCCGGACCACCCGGGAGCTGGTGAGCGCCACCGCGCTCACCGGATACTCGTTTTTCTCAAGGAGGATCACCTCGCCGAAAAAGGTGCCGGGCTCAAGGAGCTTGAGCACGATTTCCTGCCCGGTCGGGGATGTCTTGAAGATCTTGATCGCGCCTTCGATCAGGAAAAAGAAGGCGCTCCCCTTGTCTCCCTCCAGAAAGAGAACCTCGTTCCTGGGATACTCGGCCAGGCTGCAGCGTCCCGCGATCAGGGAGAGAGACCGCTCCGAGAGAGAGGGGAAGGCGTTTTTCAGAATATCGGTCAGTTCCATGGGTTATCCTCGTCTTATTGTGTGGCGAATATTTTCTTCGATATTTGACCGAAGTCAAGTTCTTCTTGTTTTCATCGTGATATCCCTGGCTCATCAAAGAGTTCAGGAGGTAAGAAAATGATGTTTTGCTACCAGTGCCAGGAAACGGCAAAGAACACCGGCTGCACCGTCAGGGGCGTGTGCGGGAAGACCGAAGACACGGCCATGCTGCAGGATCTCCTCATGTTCGCCCTCAAGGGTCTCGCCGCATGTGCCCTGAAGGCGGGGGAAAAGGCCGACCTCTCGGACACGGGCCGCTTCGTGACAAAAGCCCTGTTCGCCACCATCACGAACGCGAACTTCGACAACGACCGGATCAGTGCGCTCATCCGCGAGGCCTTGGAGCGGCGGGACGCGGTCAAGGCGTCCGCCGGGCTCGCCCTTACCTCGCCCGAGGCTGCGGTGTGGTCTGCGGGCACACAGGAGAAATTCATGGACAAGGCCCGGGCCGTGGGCATCCTCGCGACCGGAGACGAGGACATCCGTTCGCTGCGCGAGCTGCTCACCTACGGCATGAAGGGGATAGCGGCCTACGCCGACCATGCGGCGGTGCTGGGACATGAAGACCAGGACGTCTACTCCTTCCTGCTCAAGGGTCTGGAGGCGACCACCAGGGACATGTCCGCGGAAGAGCTGGTCGGCCTGGTCATGGAATGCGGGAATACGGCGGTCAGGACCATGGCCCTGCTGGATGCGGCCAACACAGGAACCTACGGCGACCCGGAGATTTCCAGGGTCAATATCGGGGTGCGGGGCAATCCGGGCATCCTGGTCTCCGGCCACGACCTGAAGGACTTCGAAGAGATCCTGAAGCAGACCGAGGGTACGGGCATCGACGTGTACACGCACTGCGAGATGCTCCCGGCAAACTACTACCCCGCGTTCAAGAAATACGGCCATTTCGTGGGCAACTACGGCAACGCCTGGTGGAGGCAGAACGAGGAGTTTGAGCAGTTCGGCGGGCCCATCCTCATGACCACCAACTGCATCACCCCGGTGAAGGACTCCTACCGGAACCGGATCTTCACCACGGGCATGGCGGGCTATCCCGGCGTGAAGCACATCCCGGAGCCTCTGGACGGATCGCCCAAGGACTTCTCGGAAATCATCGAGCTGGCAAAAACATGCCCCGCCCCGGTGGAGATCGAGACCGGCGAGATCGTGGGAGGCTTTGCCCACGCACAGGTCCTGAAGCTTGCCGACAAGGTGGTGGACGCGGTGAAGTCGGGAGCGATCAAGCGCTTCGTGGTCATGGCGGGCTGCGACGGCAGGTCCAAGGCGCGGGGCTACTTCACCGAGATCGCACAGTCCCTGCCCGGCGATACCGTGATTCTCACCGCAGGCTGCGCAAAGTTCCGCTACAACAAGCTCGCCCTGGGCGACATCGGCGGCATTCCCCGGGTGCTCGACGCCGGGCAGTGCAACGACTCCTACTCGCTCGCGGTCATCGCCCTGAAGCTCAAGGAGGTCTTCGGCCTCAATGACATCAACGAGCTGCCCATCTCCTTCGACATCGGCTGGTACGAGCAGAAGGCGGTGGCGGTCCTGCTGGCGCTCCTGGCCCTGGGCGTCAAGCACATCCGCCTGGGTCCCACCCTTCCGGCGTTCCTTTCACCGAACGTTACAAAAGTGCTGGTGGAGAAGTTCGACATCATGCCCACCGGCAGCGTGCAGGACGATCTGGCCGCCATCCGGGAAGGCAGGTAGAAAGACATGGCCGGGCCTCCCCGCTTATCCCGGGAGGCCCGGACCGGTTCATCCTGAATCAAGGGTATGGACCTTTGAAGGGCAAGCCTTGGATCTTCTTGAAACCGTAATAGTGAAGGGGAATGTGATCCAGCCTTCAAAGTCCTTATAAGGCGGACTTGAGACAGAGGATTCAACTTCATAGAAGGAGAAGACCATGAAACGAAAGATCATCCGGATCGACGAAGAGCTGTGCGACGGCTGCGGCCAGTGCATTCTCTCCTGCGCTGAAGGAGCGCTCAAGCTGATCAATGGCAAGGCCAGGCTCGTGAGTGACGTCTATTGCGACGGCCTGGGAGCATGCATCGGCGAGTGCCCCACCGGGGCGCTCACCATCATCGAGCGGGAGGCGGATGCGTTCGACGAAAAGGCGGTGGAGAAGCATCTGGGGCGGCCCCTTGAGCCTGAACGCGCCGAACCCCTTGCCTGCGGCTGTCCCGGAACCGCTGCGATGACGATGAATACCGGTGACGGATATGACCCTGATGACACGCCGGGCGATGCCGTCAGATCGACGCTCTCGCACTTTCCGGTAAAGCTCCAGCTCATCAGTCCCCAGGCGCCCTTTCTGAAGGATGCGGACCTGCTGCTCATGGCGGATTGCTGCGCCCTGTGCTGCCCGGACCTCCACCGCAGGCTGCTCAGGAAAAAGGCCGTGGCCATGGGATGCCCCAAGCTGGATGATGTGAACGCGCACATCGAGAGGCTCGCCGACATCGTCCGGCACGGCGGCATCAGGAGCCTGTGCGTGGTGCACATGGAGGTGCCCTGCTGCAGCGGGTTCATCCGGGCTGCCCGGGAGGCGCTGAAGGCAGCGGGCTCGGACATTCCCTTAAGCCACATCATGATAGGCCGGCAGGGAGAGATCCTCCAGGAAGGACCGGTGGATGCCCGTACCCCCGCCGCCGGCCAGATACTGACTATGCTCTCCTGACCCCCTTTTCGGGGACGGGTTCACATTTCGTTGTATCGAGGACGTATATCGGGGACGGGTTCACATTTCGCATCATTCGTCACGTTCATCCCGACCTGCTGTGGGGGTTGCAGAACTTCGGGAGCGGGCAAATGTGAACCCGTCCCCGATAGAGAGGACCTGTCCTCCGAAGCTTCAGCGAAGGAGGATCAGTCGAAGGCCATGCTGGTCTTCCAGTGTTCCCACACCCTGCCCACCAGATCGGGGCCGGGCTTGAGCGTCGGCTTGCCCGGTTTCCAGCCCGAGGGGGTGGCTTCGGTGCCTTTGCTCTGCCTCACGAGCTGGAATGCCTGGATCTGCCGCAGGCTCTCCATCACGTTGCGGCCCACCGGCGGGGTGAGCACCTCGTACCCCTGGATGATGCCGTCCGGGTCGATGATGAAGCGGCCGCGCGTCTCGACCCCGGCGTCGATGTCGTATACGTCGTAGAGGCTCCCTACCCTGCCCGCCGCATCGGAGAGCATGGCAAAGGGGATGCCCCCGGAGACCATTTTGGAGAGCTCGACATCGTTCCACATCTTGTGTACGAACACGCTGTCGACACTCATGGAGAGGACCTCTACTCCGAGCTTCTGAAATTCCGGATATTTCTCGGCAACTGCCGAGATCTCGGTCGCTCAGACAAAGGTGAAATCCCCCGGATAAAAGCACAGTACGATCCACTTGCCGAAATACTCCGAGAGTTTGACCGTTACAAATTTCCCCTTGTGATACGCAGGGGCGACGAAATCCGGGGCTTTTCTGCCCACCTTGACCATGGTTCTCTCCTCCCTTCTTGTCTCCTGCCCTGTTTCTCCACCCGCCTCTGGCTGCTCCTCAGCCTGCTGCTCCCCCACAGGACCTCCCATGGGTCTGGCACAGCCAACCTTCATTTCCTCCGGCATACGCAACCCTCCTTTCCCGGTGTACCAGGAACGATACTCTTTTAAGATAACCAGAATATTCTTATAGAATAATAGCCTGTAAAAGATCTGTTTCAAGCAGGCTCAACCGTAGAAACACATCCAGCGCATATCATACCCGCCCGGACATCCCTCGCTCCTCCACGGCTGCATCTCACGGGGATCACGGGAGCAAGGAGGGTTGTCGAGGTCTGCCCGCCGGCCTCATTTCGAGCAATTGCCCGTATGTATTGCATAGTTCTTGTTGCATGGGTTATAAGCATCAAAAAACAGTTGTAATTGATGTCGGGGGTTCCATGGCATTTTTCACGCGCGGCAATGCACGGATTCATTTTGAGGAGAACGGCCGGGGCGAGCCGGTCATCGCCGTTCACGGACTCATCGAGAACACCCGGTACTGGAGGGGGGTGTCGGATATCCTGGGAGAGCGTGTCAGGTTCATTTCCATGGACATGCGCGCCCATGGGAACACGGTCGTGGATGGTGAGCCGGCAGGCTACGACGCGCAGACCATCGGAGAAGACATCATGGCCCTGGCCGACCACCTGGGGATTCAGCGCTTTCATCTTCTCACCCATTCGACCGGGGGATTTGCCGCGGTGAGACGCGCGATGCAAGACTGCAGGCGTTTCAAGAGCCTCATCCTTACCAATACCGGCTCTGCGACCGCTCCCGTCCCGGCTGACCCCGAGAGCATCCGGGCATTCAACGACAAATTCGCTTCATGGTTCGAGCGGTACGACTGGGACATGATCGCTGCCGGCCTGAAGGTGAAGCCCGGACCTTTTTTCCGGGGCATCGTGGAATCGGAAGCATCCGAGGAGATCATGGCCCGTGCCTGCGAGATGATGAAGGCGGGAGACAGGAACGCTATCGCCGCGTTCGTCCGGTCGTTCTACACCGACCCGGACCCCCGGGTGGAAGGCCTGAGAAAGATCAGCTGCCCTGTGCTCGTCATCACCGGGGAAAAGGACGACCTCTTCCTCGAGTCGAGCAGGCTCATGGCCCGCGAGATCCCCGGAGCCAGACTCATCGAGTACCAGGTCGCAGGGCACATGACAGCGCTGGAGGTCCCCGAACTCCTGGCGGAAGACCTCATCGCCTTTATCGAGACTCACCGGAGCTGAAAGCAAGCCTGCGGGGTCCTTTTCTTCCATCGTGCGTGCACGGACAATCAGGAAATAAAACACGGCCAGGCCGTCCTGTGAGACCTTGCACGTTGAAGTGCACCGGCACGCTTCCCTGAACACGGTTTCATCCGGCCTGTCTTGAGAAACGCCAGCCTGTTCTTAAAGGATAATTGTAGAGCAGACCTGCAGCCGGGTGAGCAAAAGGGCCACATAATCGTCCCCGATGCGGGCAGAAGTGAAATCAAAGGTTTTCTCGGAAGATCAGGCCTTTCGCGACAGGCGTTCATGAAAATGAACCGGGAAGCGACGAAAAATTCCGCGCATGCAAGGCAAAGGCCTGGTTCTGATAAGGAGGTCAGAGCACATGCCTGTGCCGAAACGAATCGTGGTGGCAACCGACTTTTCCGAGCATTCCGACAGGGCCCTGCGCTATGCGCTCGATCTCGCCAAGACCTGTGAGGCTCAGGTGTTCCTCGTGCATGTGGTGGAAACGATCCAGCAGTGCGTCACGGACTACTGCATCAGCGAAGAGACGGTCAGACAGATCGAGGAACAGAGCGCACACGCATCCCGGGAAAAGATGCGCAAGGAAGTGGAGAGCCTGACCAGGATCAGGAGGGTGGATATTACCTTTGACGTGAGAACGGGCAACCCTGCAGAAGAGATACTCAAGGAGCAGGAAGACAAAAAGGCCGACCTGATCGTTGTCGGATCTCACGGAAGATCGGGTTTCATCATGCATATAACCGGCAGCGTTGCGGACAGGGTCGTTCATCAGGCCCGGTGTCCCGTCCTCCTGGTCCGATAAGGCGGGCGGGCAGCAAACTGCGCGGGATGCCCCGAGACACATCATTCCCCGCAATCCGGACCCCGGCAGCCCGAACATCGAACGATCCGACAAAAAGAATGCCGGGCTCAGCCGGTCTTACGTGAGCGGGGCAAGCGTGATCTCCACCCGCCGGTTGGCCTGACGGCCCTGAGCGGTCTGGTTGGACGCGATGGGCTGGCTCTCTCCCATGCCCTCGGCTGCCACCCGGGTGGAGTTCACTCCCTGCGCTATCAGATACTGGCCCACATTTCTGGCTCTCTTCTCCGAGAGAGCCTGATTATAAGACTCGGCACCGGTGCTGTCCGTATGGCCCGCGACATTGACGATGGTCTTCTCATACTCTTTCAGCACCTGGGAAACGGAATTGAGCACGTCGTAAAACCGGGGCCGGAGCTCCGCGCTGTCGGTTTCGAATGTGATGTTGCTGGGCATGTTGAGGACGATCCGGTCGTTTATACGGGTAACGCTCACGCCGGTGGCCTCGAGCCGCTGCCTGAGCAGGGTCTCCTGGCGGTCCATATAGGCGCCTGCTGCGCCCCCCGCAAGTGCCCCCACGCCCAGACCGATGAGGGCCCGCTTGCGGCGCGATTCGCTGTCCCGCCCCGTGGCGGCGCCTGCGGCCGCACCTGCGGCCCCTCCGATCACCGATCCCCAGACGGTCCTGCTCGTCTGGCCTTCCCGGGTATAGGGATCCGTGGTGCACGACTGCACGGCGAACACTGCGGTTACGAGCATCATCAGGATAATGGTCGTCTTCTTCATGGCACTCCCTCCACTGTCGGTTTGTCCCCTGCACTTGGAATGCCTCCCGCCAAGGGGCGGCAGCACTGCCAGGCTCCCCTGTACGACAGCCATACCTATACATAGATTGCACCTTGACAAGACTTCTCTCAAGAAAGAGCGGTGCAGGTACACAGAGACGACCCGGACCTTCCCGCCCGGGAAGCGCGATGCAGGAAAGAACAAGGAAAGGCTGTTATTTCCAGGAAAATTACGGCGGGATTGCACGAACCCCATGCTGCAGGCAGACAGGAGACCCGTGCGGTGAGGGCAAGTCCATCCGTGATGAGTCTGTCCGGAAGATGCCTGCCCTGTGCAGGTCTGTCATGCAGAAAGAGCAGGCCCGTATCGCCCGCCGGGCGGTACGGGCCGGCCGATGATGAGCTACTGGGTGAGCGGCACGAGTTCGAGCTCCACGCGCCGGTTTGCCTGGCGGCCTTCAGGAGTCTCGTTACTCGCAATGGGCATGGACTCTCCCATCCCGCCCGTGGCGATCCTCACAGGATCGATGCCTTGGCTCGAAAGATACCTGCCCACACTGGCGGCTCTCCTCTCCGAGAGCGCCTGGTTGTAGGAATCCGAGCCGGTGCTGTCGGTATGGCCCGTGATATTGATGATGGTTTTGTCGTACTCCTTCAGGACCAGGGCCACGGAGTTCAGGACATCATAGAAGCCGGCATTGATGTCCGAGCTGTCGACCCGGAAGGTAACGTTACCGGGCATGTTCAGGAAAATCCGGTCTCCCTCCCGGGTGACGCTCACGCCCGTATTCTGAAGCTGTTGCCTGAGCTTGGACTCTTGCCGGTCCATGTATACCCCCACGGCTCCCCCGGCGAGAGCTCCCACGCCGGCCCCCATGAGTGCCCGCTTGCGGCGCGACTCGCTGTCCCGCCCTGTGGCGGCGCCGACGGCGGCACCCGACGCAGCGCCGATGATGGAACCCCACGCGGTCTTGCTCATCTTGCGCTGGCCGGTGTACGGGTCGGTGGTGCATGCCTGGAGAACAAATGCCCCGGTGATCAAGACCAAACAAACAACGCTGATTCTCTTCACGTATCAATTCCTCCTTGCAGTCTTTTCTCTCGCTGCCTTTTCCTGGGGTAAGAGCCCCCCTGTCTTTCTTCTGCCCCCGAGCCGTCTCCACGGCAATGAATCCATCGAACCCTTGCCTGCCTGAATGCACACCGGGCTTGAAACAGGGGTGCTTTCTCGGTCTTTTTCCCGGGAAGAAGCTTACCCGATTATGGTGCGAGGTATCAACAGAAGAAAAGAAACGAGAAGCGGATGGAGCGGATATTCTTGGGGCCGGGTCTTACGGGGCGTCGCATCCGGTGAGGCAGGAGTCTTCCCATGTCCGAGAAAAGGCATGCGGCACCACTTGCCTTTACGCACAGCCCGAGCCGTCGAGCAGAATCCGCACGGTCTCGAGCAGATCCTTCATGGCATAGGGCTTGGGGAGAAAACGATGGTTGTTGTCCCTGATTATCCGGCTCAGGGAGTTCTCGTCCATATAGCCGCTGGTCATCAGAACCCGTATGCCCTGCTTCTCGCTTTCAAACTCAGAAACCAGATCGAGTCCGTTCTTGTCCGGCAGCACGACATCGCTGAATATCAGGTCCAGGCTGTCCTGGTGTTCGTGAAACATCACGCGGGCCTCCATCGCGCTCGCAGCGGTGAGCACGGTATACCCGTTTGCCTGGAGAGCGGTCCCGGCGAAGGCGAGAACACTGGGGTCGTCTTCGATGACCAGGATCTCCTCACCCCTGCCCCGGGAGTCTCGGGGAACTCGGGCATCATCGCCGGGAACCTTGCCGGGCTCTTCTGCGGAAACCGGGAAAAAGACACTGAACACCGTGCCTTCACCGGGCCTGCTGTCCGCCACGATCCAACCCTTGTGCTTTTTCACGATTCCATAGACCACCGCAAGACCCAGGCCCGTACCCTTTCCCTGCTCCTTGGTGGTGAAAAACGGCTCGAAGATGTGTTTCACGGTCTCGCCGTCCATGCCAATGCCCGTGTCCTCCATGGAGAGACACACGAATTTCCCGGGCCTCGCGTAGGAGTGGACCCTCACATAATCGTCGCCTACGGTGGCGTTTCGTGTCCTGATGATGATGGCGCCCCCCTCGGGCATGGCGTCGCGGGCGTTGATCATGAGGTTCATGATCACCTGCTCGATGTTTCCCCCGTCTGCCATGACCGGCTGGAGATCGGGAGCGAGATCCACCGTGATGGCGATGTTCTCGCCGATGAGGCGCTCGATGATCCGGAGGATATTGTCCACCGACTGGTTCAGATTCAGCGGAGCCATCTCCACTGGCTGCCTCCTGCTGAAGAACAGGAGCTGGCGCGTGAGATCGGAGGCCCTGGTCACGGCCTTCTCGATCTGCTGGAGATTCTTCAGAATGGGGTCGTTCTGCCCAACCATGAGCAGAGAGATATCGAGCGAACCTCGGATGGCGGTGAGGATGTTGTTGAAATCGTGCGCCACGCCGCCCGCCAGGGTGCCGACCGCCTCGAGCTTCTGAACCTGCTGGAGCTGGAACTCGAGGTTCCTGCGCTCGGTGATGTCCTTCAGAAAACCCTCGATCCCCATCATGTTGCCCTGACCGTCGGTAGCGGGAGCACCGCAGAAGATGAAGTGTCGCACCGATCCGTTCTTATGAACGAGCACTCCGATATAATCAACGAGGGTCTCACCGTTGCGAACCTTCCTGAACTGCCGGGTGTATTCCCCGGCTTCCTGCTCACGGGCCATGACCAGGAAGCTCTTGCCGGCAAGCTCATGCGGTGAATATCCCAGGACCTTTTCCACGACCGGGTTCACATAGGATATATATCCTTTCTGATCGAGGCTGATGATGATATCGGGCGAATTCTCGGCCAGCAGCCTGAACCGCTCTTCGCTCTCCCTGAGGGCCTCCAGCGACATCCGGTGCTCCAGCACCTCTTCCTGCAGGCTGCCGCTGAACTGCTGCAGCGTCTCCATGAAGGAGTTGAAGTACCGGGCCAGCATGCCGAACTCGTCCCGGGCGGAATCATCCATGCGCACGGAGAAATCTCCGGTGGCTCCGGTGGAAAAGTGCTTCATCAGCCGCCTCAGCGGCAAGGTTATGGCCGAGCCGATCCAGAGCGTCATCAGAAGCACCACTGCCATGGCGATCACGGTTATGACGAAGATGACGTTCTGGACGTGGAGCAGGGCTCCATGGAATTCGTCCATATATCCCGATGATGCGATGATCCAGTCGAGCTCCGGGATGTAGTTGAGCATGACGATCTTCTTCCTGGGGACATCCTCTCCCGGATTCCGCCAGTCATAGACGATCTTTCCCGTTTTCCGGGCCACGATTCTGGCGGCGGTTTCCTGCAGGGCATTGTCCTCGATGTCGTAGATCGATCCCGCATACGAGGGATGGATGATGATGTTTCCTTTTCCGTCGAGCACATATGAGTAGCCGGTCTTCCCGAACCTCAAGCCCAGAATGCTCTCCCGAAAGTCATCCACATTGATGAGGTCGATGAACTCATCCCGGTACGAAGAGACCGAAATGATCCAGTCCCAGGGCTCGAAATAGGTCATATAGAGGGCCTTGGGCCGGGGTTCGGGCTCGCCCGGATTCTGCCAGTCGTACGAAAGATACCCCTCTTTCCTGAGGACCTGCTCCTGGACGAAAGACCGATGGGAAAAATCGATTCCCTCCACCCCCGGTGCCCCGTGGACAACGGCCACACCCGCACTGTCGACACAGTAGATATAGCCTGTCTTCCCGACCTGCTGAGAAAGCAGGACCCTGCGCACATTGTGCTTGGCCGTCTCCTCGGTGAGTTCTCCCTCGAGGTATCTCCGGTAATAATACTCGACGATTTCTTTGTTCCTCTGCGCGATGCCCCGCAGGTGATTTTTGATGGTGATGTCGGTCGATGCCTTGAGCATGGTGTAAATGCTGCTGGTGGAGCTTCTCAGCTCGTCTTCGATGAGTGTTTCTATGGTTTGCCTGACCATGTAGTGAAGCGCCGCGCTGGCTATGATGATGGTGAAGATGAATGCGAAGCCGTAGCCCAGCAGGAGCTTTCCACGTATGGATATCAAATCGAACAAAGACTTCATATACATCCGCCTTGCTCAGATCTTTCGGTTTTCCAGAGGAAATTCTTAAAACAATGAGGCCAGGGTGCATGGGTTCCGCCCGAGAGCACGGCGAACCGGATTCGGGAAAAGGCGGAAGGAGAGAAAAGGAGGAAGATCCCCGGGTAAAAAAACGGCCCGGAGCCTCGACATCCGCCTGTCAGGTGGAGCCGCGCGTTGGAAGGAGAAAGAGATCGCCCCGGGTGTGTGACGGGTTCACGAGCTCTCTGTCCGTGTGCATCCTGTCCGGGAGATCATCCCCGGGTGAGGTGGCGGTACTTGATCCGGTGGGGGGTCTCCGCCTCCTTGCCGAGCCGCTGTTTCCTGTCGGCCTCGTAATCGGAGTAATTTCCCTCGAACCAGACCACCCGGCTGTCTCCTTCGAAGGCGAGGATGTGCGTTGCGATACGGTCAAGGAACCAGCGGTCGTGGCTGATGACCACCGCGCACCCGGCAAAGTTCTCCAGGGCCTCCTCCAGGGCGCGCATGGTGTTCACGTCCAGGTCGTTGGTGGGCTCGTCCAGAAGCAGGACATTGGCGCCCTCTTTCAGCATGCAGGCAAGGTGGACCCGGTTGCGCTCGCCGCCCGAGACCATGCTCACCTTTTTCTGCTGGTCTGTTCCGGAGAAGTTGAAACGCGCGACATAGGCCCGCGAGTTCACCTCGCGCCTTCCCAGATCTATGAGATCACGGCCTCCGGATATCACCTCCCAGATGGTTTTCGACGGGTCCAGGGTGTCGCGCTCCTGATCCACATAGGCGAGCTTGACCGTCTCACCGACCCTGATGGCCCCGTCATCGGGCTGCTCGGCGCCCGTGATCATCCTGAACAAGGTGGTCTTGCCCGCGCCGTTGGGACCGATGACGCCCACGATACCGCCTGCGGGCAGGGCAAAGCTCATGTCCTCGAAGAGGAGGTTGTCGCCGTATGCCTTGCTCACCTTTTCGGCCTCGATGACCACCTTGCCCAGTCGGGGCCCGGGCGGGATATAGATCTCGAGCTCTTTTTCCTGCTTCTCCGCGTTCTGGCTCAGGAGCGTCTCATACGCGCTGACGCGGGCCTTGGCCTTTGCATGTCGGCCTTTGGGAGACATCCGGATCCACTCGAGCTCGCGCTCCAGGGTCTTCTGACGCTCGGTCTCGCGTTTCTCCTCGTGCTTGAGCCTGAGCTGCTTCTGCTCCAGCCAGGAGGAGTAGTTGCCCTTCCAGGGGATACCGTGTCCCCGGTCGAGCTCCAGGATCCAGCCGGCCACGTTGTCCAGGAAATAGCGGTCGTGGGTGACCGCGATCACCGTGCCCTCATACTGCTGGAGGTGGCGCTCCAGCCAGGCGACCGTCTCCGCGTCCAGGTGGTTCGTAGGCTCGTCCAGGAGCAGGATGTCGGGCTTTTTGAGCAGGAGCCTGCACAGCGCCACCCGCCTCTTCTCTCCGCCGGAAAGCACGTGCACCGGGGTGTCCCCCGGGGGGCAGCGCAGGGCGTCCATGGCCATTTCCAGGCGGGAATCGATATCCCAGGCGTCCAGGTGGTCGATCTTCTCCTGCAGCTCGCCCTGGCGCGCCATGAGTGCGTCCATCTCGTCGTCGGGAAGGGGTTCGGCAAACTTCATGCTGATCTCGTTGTACTCGTTCACCAGGCCCACGGCCTCCTTCAGGCCCTCTTCCACCGCCTGTCTGACGGTCGTGTCCGGGTCGAGCACCGGCTCCTGCTCGAGGTATCCGACCGTATAGCCCGGGGAAAGCACGGCACGGCCGTCATACTCATGGTCGACCCCGGCCATGATGCGCAGCAGGGTGCTCTTCCCGGAACCGTTGAGCCCCAGGACCCCGATCTTTGCGCCGTAGAAATAGGACAGGGAGATATCCTTGATCACGGGCCGGCCCTGGTACATCTTGCCGACCTTCATCATGGTGTAGATGATCTTCTCAGCTCCATTGCTCATGGGAAAGCTCCTTTTCGACCATACAAAGATCCCGGGTCCAGTCCGCAGAGTCGTGAACCCGGGCTCGTTCATCTATAACGGGACATGCATTTTTTGGAAAGGGGAAATTATCCGTAAAAAAACCTGAAAGAAGACTGATTCATATTAACCTGAAAAGGTATTTATTTTCGATGATAGTCAATGGCATGAACCTTTATGGCAAGCCTTGGGCCCTATTGAATCCGCAAGCGATGGGGAAGGTCCCCTCCTCCTCGTCCAAAAAGAAGCGGACAAAGAGGGAGGATTCAAAAATAAATCTGTCTCCTTTCAAGGGGACCACCCTCCCCGTGCCTTTACATACGATGGAGCGCGTGATCGAGTCAGTCGTCCATGAGATTTCTCGGACCGTACAGGATGGCCTCCATCATGGGCATATACTGGAAAAAGGTCGGGCAGGGGCTCAAGTCCATGTCGAGGAGCTGGCGGGATACCTCGTGGTCGCCCAGGGTGAGGCGCGCGGCCTTTTTGCTCATGGACTTGCCGAACTCGAGCGGGTTCATATAGACGTTTGCCGCCAGGGGAACCCCGTCCTTTATGGAGAAGGTCTTGAACCGGTTCACCTTCTCGGTTGAGGTCTTGAGCTTTTTGCCCTTGAGGACAAGGATGTTCCTGCCGCCTTCGGAGAGCGAACAGGAGAGCATGCCGCCTTCATCGGTGAACACGATGTCGGCAAGATACTTGGGGTACCCGTACATATCCACGCCGCCCCTGCGGGCGCGCTCGGTGGTCACGGGAAGCTGCCAGACGTATGCCGTGAAGTACCTCCTCGCCATCATGCCCAAAACAGTCAGCCCCGGTATTGGCTTCCTGCCGAAGGTGATGGGAAATGAGACCGAAAACTCGTTGTATGGATCGATGTCGGTGCTGCGGTACTCGAAGGCCGTGAAGGCTACCATGGCCCTGCCTTTCCAGACCTCGACCGGATGCATCTCCGGCAGGGGGAGATGGCGCCGGAGCTTCTCGGTGGAGGCCGTGAAGATGGCCGTCATGGCCGTATTGTCATAGTAAAAGACAGGAAGCTTGCCTTCGAGCGACTGGTCTTTGGTCATCATATCCCACTGGACAACGCCTTTGAAAAAATCTCCTTTTTTCATACATCCTCCTCACGTTCTTCATGGACAATTGTTCTCTATCCCATACCCGGCACGATCTGCCCGGCCAAGTCCTCTCATCCTTCCCTGCATGCGTATGATCTCGCGATGTACCTGCTGGCCAGGCAGCTTAAGCTGACCGCGGTCACCGGGAAGAACCTGGCGAGCAGGTCCAGAACCTTTGCATCGCCCCCGATCAGGATGCGCCTCCTGTTGCGCCTGATCCCGGCGATGATGACCTTTGCAGCCCGGTCCGCGGTTGTCCGGAAGAGCTCGTCCTCGTAGAGCGACACGGCCTTTTCCCTGGTCAGCGAGAACATGGCCTGGTTGAAGCGCGTGTTGCGCGCGATATTGGTCTTTATCCCACCCGGGTGAACGCAGCTCACCCGGATGTTCGTTCCGTGCATCTCCTGGGCAAGGGTCTCCGTGTATCCCTTGACCGCGAACTTGGCGGCGCAGTAGGGGCCGTTGTTGGGATTCGGAATGATCCCGTTGATGCTGGAGATGTTGACGATGTGCCCCTCGGGCCGCCTGCGTAAGTGGGGGAGAAACGCCATGGTGCCGTGTACGACACCCCAGAAGTTGATCCCGAAGAGCCACTGGAAATCCTCCAGGGGGACGGTCTCCAGGAAATCGCCCAGGGCCACCCCGGCGTTGTTGACGACGAGATCCACGCCCCCGTGATGACGGGCGGCCTCCTCTGCAAAGCTAAAGACCTGGTCGCGCTGTGCAACGTCCACTACGTGGGCGGAGACGTTCACCGTTGTACCGATAAGCCCTGCGGTCTCCTTCAGACCGGGTTCGTCGATGTCCGCCAGAGCCAGGTTACACCCCTCGTTCGCCAGGTTCAGGGCAAGGGCCCTGCCGATTCCCGAGGCGGCTCCCGTGATCGCTGCTGTTTTCTTGGCAAGAACCTTCATAATTTTTTAAGCAACCTCCTCTTAAATAATAATCAATGTTGTACTTTTTCGTTTTCCTCAAGCTTGTGGCCCGCTCTTTTAGACCCGGGCTTTTTTTCAGACACCCGCGACCTTCCGGATCAGATCGAGCTTGCGCGCGGGCACACTACCCAGAAGGGCCTGCACCTGCCTGGCGTCGCGGAAACGCTTCTCCTGACCATAGTCCTTCATGTAGCCGTTGCCGCCCAGCACCTGGATGCCGTCGGTGACGGCCTCGCAGGCGATCTCGTGAATGTGGAGGGCGGCTGCCGCACAGCGGGAGGACCAGCCGGCGTCTCCCTGCTCAAGGGCCTGGCATGCCTGGGTGACGCACATATCGGCCACGTCCGCCTTGACAGCCATGCCGGCGAGCAGCATGGAAACCTCGCTCCACCGGATGATCTCCCTTCCCCCCTGGAAACGCTCCCGGGCATAGGCCAGGGCCTCGTCGAGAGATCCTCTCATGATTCCTGCGTTCATGGCAGCCGCGACCACGTGCATGGCGGGCAGGACCCGGTCGAAATACTCCTCGCCCTTCCCCTCTTCACCGATAAGCCGGGCCCTGACTCCGTCGAGCCGGACATCCACGGCAGGGCAGGCATGCATCCCCAGGGTGAAAACCGGCTCGCTCTTGCTCACCCCCTTGTGATCGAGGTCGATCAGAAAGAACGAGCACTGCCGCTTCGGTCCGCTCCTTGCGGGAATGATCGCCCGGCGGGCGAGCCCGCCCAGCACCAGGAGGTCGACCGGACCGGTGAGGGAGTAGCCCCTGCCCGATCGCCGGTACTCGGGGAGATTGTCCTGATGGGCCGGATTGGAATACGAGGGAAAGGCGATCAGGAACTCGCCTGCCGAGGGCGCCTTGCCGAAGATCTCCCCGGCGATGTCCCGGGCGTCTGCCGCGAGCAGGAGCTCCTGGGCCAGGGCATTGGTGAAGATGATGCCTCCGGGCGAGCTGTCGACTCGGCAGAGGGCGGCGAGAACGGTGCAGAGCGTGCCGACGCTCCCCCCGGTGCCGCCCAGGTCCCCGGGCAGCATGATCCCCAGGAACCCCACCTCGCAGGCCTTGTCCAGGACATCATGAAAGAACTCCCCGAAGGGGTAGCGGTCGTGCTCTTCGGCCTTGCCTGCAAGCTCTTTGGCGGCAAACGACCGTGCCAGATCCTCGAAGGGTTTCCATTCGCTCTTGAACGAACTCAACATAACGCCTCCTTTCCTACCTGTCCTCTTCAAACACCCGTGCCTGGGGAATCTCCGGCGCGATGAGGCACTTGAACATGTTGAGCCGGTTGAGCTGGTTGGTGCCCTCGTAGATCTGCAGGAGCTTGATGTCGCGCAGCATCTTCTCCACCCCCGCGTCCTGCCTCAGGCCGGTCTGGCCCATGAGCTCGATGGCCATCTGGCAGTTCCTGACCCCGAGGTCTGTTCCCGCGACCTTGGCAAGCGACGCCCAGCCCGAGCAGCACCGCTGGTCTTCCGGTCTGGCCCAGTCATAGGAGAGCTTGCCCATGAGCCTGGTGGAATAGTCCTTTTCCAGCATGGGCGCGATCACCTTGTCGAAGTAGGCCTGCGGCATGAGCCTGAGGTAGTAGTAGACGGGCTTGAGCTGGAGGATCTTGTAGAGACCCCGGTGGCTGTTGGCATAGTTGGCCTCGGTGTAAGCGAGCCTTCCCAGGGTCACGTTCTTGTACATCTCGGCGAGCATGCTCTGCACCCACTCGTGGTTGATGAGCAGGGTGCCGTTCATCGTGGTCGTGGACGCGTGCCTGAGCGCGATCTCGAATGCGCCGCGGGCCGCTCCCACCCCGAAGGCGCAGACGCCGGGCCTCGTGGCGCCGACCACATAGTCGATGTAGCGCTGCGCGACCTCCCGGATCGGTTTTTTCGTGAACTTCCTCACCATGTCCGCGCTGAAGAGAACCTGGTCGTCGGGGATGAAGCAGTCATCGAACACGAGCACGCTCGCCGGGCATACCCGCTGGCCCATCTTGTTCTCGTGGGAACCGAACGAGAAGCCTTTTGTGCCGGTCTTCACCATCAGGCCCACGGTCGTCTCCGAGGGCCTCTTCAGGTCCTCGTACGCATAGAGCACGGTCCAGGTGGACACATGCCCCATGGAGATGAACACCTTGGTGCCGTTCACCACGTACCCGCCCCTGACCCTCCTGGCATGGCAGGCGACCCTGCCCTTGTCCACGAGCTCCACCTCCTCCACGTCGGTCCCTGCGCCGGGCTCGGTCGTGGCGAGTGCGATGAGACAGGGATTCCCGGTCTTCTCTCCCCGGACTACCTCGCCCAGAATCCGTTTCGCCAGGCGGGTGTTGGCCGACGCGACCACGCCCGCCACCCCGAGGTAGTGCACCCCGATGACGTTCATGATCCCCAGGCACGCCGAGCCGACCTCTTCGGCAAAGTACGACATGGACGGCATATTGTATCCCCTGCCGCCGAAGATCCGGGGTATCCACATGGTGTAGAACCCCCACCGGTTGGCCAGCTCCACGAGATCCAGGGGCATGTAGTCCGGGTCTTCGTGGGTCCTGCGGTCGAGCTCAAGGGCACGGGGGCGGGCCACCTCGTCGTTGAACGTGCGGGCGATCGCGACCACCTCCCGTGTCTCCCTGACCATGCCCCGGGGCATGCGCGGGGCATAGGGCAGGCTCAGTGACATGTCCTCGAACCTCGGAAAACCGGAGAGCCGGTTCGACACTTCTGCACGAGACAGCATAAAAAACCTCCTCATACCTGTTCATATCCTGCAGCCGGGCGCCGGACCCGGCCGCGAAAGCCCTCAGAAACCCCTCAGAGCCGTATGTTCCCCGGCAGCCCTCTCAGGGGCGGGCCCTGCAGTGCCCTTCACTGCTGAACTCGGACAGGTCGCCGAGCTCTCTCCTGCCCCTGTCGGTCAGATACTGCAGCACCAGCGAGCGGGTGACGGCCAGGAGGTTGCCGATGGCCTCCTCCCGGGTGAACTGCCGGTCCAGCAGGTAGCTGAGCCCGACGTGGATGCACATGCCGATAATGATGTGCCCCACGAGAACGGCGTTGGCCCCCTCGATAAAGCCCAGATCCTCCCACCTGCGGATGTCTTCGGCGATATCGGAGGCAAAGGTCCTGAAAAACTCCCAGACGGTGTTGTCCGTCTCCTCGTCGACCCCAAAGCCGCCGCGGATGATGAAAAGCACCTGTTCCGGGTTGTCCTCTATGTAGTCGAAAAAGGCCTCGAACCCCGGCTGCCACCGGCTGACCCGCTCATGGACGTCGCCGGGCGGCGAGGTGTCGCTGAGCTCCTTGAGCCTGGACCTCAGGCTGTCGAGGGTCTCACGGATGATCTGCCGGAACAGGTCCTGTTTGTCCTTGAAATGCGCATAGACGCTGCCCGTCGACGTACCCGACTCCTTGACGATGTCCGCGATCTGGGTCTTATAGTATCCCTTTTCGCTGAACACCTTGCGGGCGGCAAGGAAGATCATGGACCTCGTCTCTGCCTTGCGGTCGTCAGAGGGATGAGACATCACCCCCTCCTTCCTCATGTTATTCCATCACGAGAATATCGAATCACCATTCTTATACTTTAATTAATAACGGGTGATATATAATTTGTCAAAAAGAAAATGCCGCTTAGACTCGGATAATTCTGTTGCAAAAGAGCGTCGTGTGAGGTATGGCACTGTGCGCTGCCGGGCAGGCAGATTATCGGGGAGGACACACCGCATCATCGGCAGGATACATAAAGCATGAAGAAGCTCAAGACAAACGATCATATCCGGAATATCGCAATCATCGCCCACGTCGACCACGGCAAGACCACGCTGGTGGACGCCATGTTCCGTTTCAGCGGCGTGTTCCGCGAAGGCCAGGAGGTCCAGTCGCGGATCATGGACC
>JAHDQN010000044.1 GCA_018433775.1 Deltaproteobacteria bacterium | reverse complement strand
GTATCATCTTCCTGAACCGGAGCATGGAAGGCTGGCTCTCCAGCGAGGTGGAGACCGCGATCGAAGAGTCCATGAACGTGGCGAACATCTACTACAAGGAGGCCTCGGCCGACGCCATCCACTACGCGAGCTCCATATCCGAAGAGATCACGGAGAGGAGACTGCTCAAAGAGGAAAACCTCGAGATCCTCAAGAGCCTGCTGCAGGAGAAGATGGTGCTGTTCCGGCTCTCGGCTGTCGAGATCTTCTCTTCTCAGGGCGAGGAGCTGGTGAAGATCGTGTCGCCGGACATCGGCGTCGCCGGTCTTCCCTCACCCGAGTCGAGCCTTGTGCTCTCCGCCATGGAAGGCAAGACCATGTCCATCGTGGTTCGCACCGGGAATGCGGACATCATCGAGGGCATCGTGCCCATCCGGTCGTCGTTCAATCTCAAAGACGTGGTGGGCGTGCTCGTGGCCGACTACTACATCCCGGAGAGCATTTCGGGAAGGATGAGCATGATCCGCTCCACCTTCACCGACTACATCCAGAGTCTCAAGCTCAAAGGGCCCATCAAGACCAACTATGTCATCATTCTCACCTCGATCACGCTTTTGGTGATCTTCTCGGCGGTGTGGTTCGGCATGAACATCTCCAAGGGGCTCATCAATCCCATCGAGAAGCTCGTGGAAGGCACTCAGCGGATTTCCCGGGGGGACTTGAGCTTTTCGATCGACGTCCAGTCCAACGATGAGCTGGGTTTGCTGGTGCAGGACTTCAACACCATGGTGGACGATCTCACGGAGTCGCGCAGGCGCCTGGTAAACGCCTACAATGAGCTCACCTACCGCAATCGCTACATCGAGACCGTGCTCACCAACATCTCCACCGGCGTCATCACCATCGGCCGGGATGACTGCATCAGCATGATCAATCCCGCGGCCCAGACCATGCTCGGCATCCAGGAGAACGAATCCATGGGCAAGAGGTATGACGAAGTGCTCAAGGGCGACTATGTCCCCATCGTCACCGAGCTCATCGAACCCCTCAAGAAATCCAAGGGCATGACCACCCAGAAGCAGATCACCATCTCGGCTGATTCACAGAGGCTCACGCTGCTGGGTCATGCCTCGTTCCTCTACGACGACAACGGCGAGCACATGGGCATGGTGGTGGTGTTCGACGACCTCACCCAGCTCCAGAAGATGCAGCGCATGGCCGCCTGGAGGGAGGTGGCCCGGAGGATCGCCCACGAGGTGAAGAACCCGCTGACCCCGATCCAGCTCTCTGCACAGCGGCTCAGGCGCAGGTATCTCGACCGGCTCCAGGACGACGGGCAGGTGTTCGACGAGTGCACCCGGGTCATCATCAATGAGGTCGACGAGATGAAGCGGCTGGTCAACGAGTTCTCCGCCTTTGCAAAAATGCCCTCGTGCATGCCTGCACCCGGGGATCTCAACAAGGTGGTGCAGGATGCCGTGGCGCTGTATCGTCAGGCCCATCCGGAGGTTACATACGAGATTACGATCGATGAGACCATACCCAAGGTGGAGATCGACGCGCCTCAGATGAACCGCGCCATCGTCAACCTGCTCGAAAACGCCACCACCGCGGTCCTGGAGGGGGGGAATTCCCAAAAGAAGGTTTCCATCCGGACGAGCTACGATGCCGATGTGCACATCGCAACCCTGGATATTTCGGATACCGGCCCCGGCATACCGCCCAAGGTCAAGGAGCGGCTGTTCGAGCCTTATTTTTCCACGAAGCGGGGGGGTACGGGGCTGGGCCTGGTCATTGTCAACCGGATCGTCTCGGATCACAATGGGTTCATCCGGGTACGGGACAACACGCCCACCGGCACGAGTTTCAACATAGAGCTACCGGTAAAGGAGTAGTACATGAAGCGTTCGATTCTCATAGTTGATGACGAGGAAAGCATACGGTTTTCGCTCAAGGGAGGCCTCGAGGACGAGGGGTACCACACCCTCCTGGCCGCCAACGGCGAAGAGGCCGTCCAGGTCATAGAGCGCAACGAGATCGATCTGATCCTCCTGGATATCTGGATGCCGGGCAAGGACGGCCTGCAGATCCTCGAAGAGCTCAATAAGAGCGGGTATCGAATCCCGGTCATCATCATGACCGGCCACGGCTCCATCGATACCGACGTCAGGGCCACCCGGCTGGGGGCCCTGGACTTCATCGAAAAACCACTGGATCTGAACAAGATCATCATCACTATCAACAACACCCTGCACCTGCGCGCCCTGGAGGAAGAGAACGCCCTCTTGAGAATGAAGGCCCAGAAGGACGACGAGATCGTCGGGAATTCGCCCGCCATCCGAAAGCTCAAGGAACAGATCGACCGGGCGGCCCCATCGGACGCCTGGGTACTGATCCTGGGCGAAAACGGTACGGGCAAGGAGCTCGTGGCCAGAAGGCTCCACAAGAAGAGCCAGAGAAACAAACAGCCCTTCGTGGAGGTCAACTGTGCGGCCATCCCGCAGGAGCTCATCGAAAGCGAGCTCTTCGGGCACGAAAAGGGCGCGTTCACCGGCGCGACCGAGCGCAGGCGGGGCAAGTTCGACCTGGCCAACAACGGCACCCTCTTCCTCGACGAGATCGGCGACATGAGCCTGCCCACCCAGGCCAAGATCTTGAGGATCCTCCAGGAGCAGCGGTTTGAGCGGGTGGGGGGCTCCCAGACCATCCAGGTCGACGTGCGGGTGCTCACCGCCACCAACAAGGACCTGGAAAAGGAGATCGAGGCGGGCAGGTTCCGGCAGGACCTCTACTACCGCCTCAACGTCATCCCCATCTACGTGCCGAGGCTCGCAGACCGCAAGGATGACATCCCCGAGCTGGTGGAGCACTTCCTCAAGATGTACGCCTCCTTGAAGGGCGGGAAGAAAAAGACCATGACCGAGGGCGCGGTCAAGAAGCTCATGCAGCACGACTGGCCGGGCAATGTGCGCGAGCTCAAGAACATCGTGGAGAGGCTGGTGATCATGACGCCCGGAGACACGATCACTGCCGACGACATCCTCCCCTTGAGTTCGCGGAGCTCATCAGAGACCGATAAGCTCATCGACATCCCCCTGCTCAAGGATGCCAGGGCCCAGTTTGAGAAGATGTTTATAGAAAACAAGCTCAAGGAGTGCGGGTACAACATCTCCAAGACGGCTGATCTCATCGGTGTAGAACGCAGCAACCTGCACAGGAAGATCAAAGGTCTGGGTATCGATGTGGGATGAAACAGGCGCGATCAGAAAGGACCCCGGAGGCAGGCTGAACATTGCCCTGGTCTATCCCAACACCTACTGGGTGGGGATGTCCAACCTCGGGCTGCACACCATGTATCGCGTTTTCAACGACCACCCGTCGATCGTGTGCGAGCGGTTCTTCACCGACTCGCCGCGCTCGGTGGAATCATCCCGGCATCTCAATGACTTTCACATCATCGCGTTCAGCGTATCCTACGAGCTCGACTGGATCAACATGATCCGGATCCTGCTCGACAACCGCATCCCGGTAAGGAGAGAGGATCGCAGGGGCAGCCCCATCGTCATGGCCGGGGGCGCGGCGGCCACCATCAACCCCGAGCCGGTGGCCGAGGCCCTGGATTTCTGCTTCCTGGGCGAGGGCGAGCCATTGGGAGACGCGCTCGCCGATGCCTTCTTCGCAAGCAACGGCTACCGGGGATTCCTGGAGAGGCTAGCAAAGGTGCCCGGGATCTATCTGCCTGAACAGACTCGCCCGGTCTACGAGGGGGAGCGGATCAGGGGGTTTGAGGGCTCAAGGCCCGTGATCTCCGTGGTAAGGCCCTTCGACAATCCCGGCCACTCCGTCATCCTCACGGACAAGACCGTGTTCCAGGACATGTTCCTCACCGAGATCGCCCGCGGCTGCCCGTTCAACTGCAGGTTCTGCACTGCCCGCGAGATCTATTCGCCCTTTCGGCCCGTCGAGGTGGACCGGCTGCTCCCCGTGCTGGACCGGGCCGCCCGCTCGGGGAAGAAGCTGGGCCTGGTGAGCACCTCGCTGAACAACCACCCCCGGCTGCCGAAGCTGCTCGAAGAGATCGAGGCCCGCGGGCTGAAGATCGCACCGCCCTCGCTGCGCCTGGGCATGATCTCAGGCGAGCTCCTCGCCTACATGAAGACGTCAAAGGTCAACGAGGTGACCCTTGCCCCGGAGGTGGGCTCCGACACGCTCCGCGCCGCCCTGGGCAAGCGGGTGAGCGGGGAGGCGATCCTGGAAGACGTGACCTCCCTGGTCAGGAGCGGCATACGCGACATCAAGCTCTACTTCATGGTGGGCCTGCCCGGCGAGGAGCAGGACGACATCGATGCCGCCATCGACCTGGTCAAGCGCATCCGCCAGACCTTCATCCAAGTCTCCCGGGGCAACCGGCGGATCGGCAGGGTCTCGGTGAGCATCAACACCATGGTCCCCAAGCCCCACTCCCGCTACGAGCGGGCGGCCCTGCTGGAGCCGGGCGAGGCGAAAAAGCGGATCAGAAAGATCGTGAAGGGCCTCAAATCCCAGAGCAACGTGACGGTGGGCTTCGAAGGCCCCAAGTGGGCCTACATCCAGGCCATGATCGCCCGGGGCGACCGGAGGGTCCTGGATGTCCTCGTGGAGCTCGCCGGTCACGATCAATCGAGGTGGCAGGAGGTGCTCAGGAGCTGGCCGCGCAACCCCGACTACTACGCGCTGAGGGAGCACGACCCGGACGAGATCCTGCCGTGGTCGTTCTACTCGCTCTTTGAGCGCGACCAGTGCCGGGACGGGGGAGGGGACGCGACATGAGCACGGGCGCACCGCACTACACCGGCCACCGCAGCCGCCTGCGCACCAGGTTTCGCGATGCGGGCAGGGGTGCTTTGAGCGACTACGAGATCCTGGAGCTGCTCTTGGGATATGCGATTCCCCGCAGGGACACCAAGCCCCTGGCCAAGGAGCTGCTCGAAGAGTACGGGTCGTTGAGGCGGATCTTCGACGAATCGCTGGAGGCGCTGGAGGGCCGGAAGGGGATCGGCGAGTACGCGGGCACACTGATCAAGCTCGTCAAGGCGTGCATGAGCAGATACCTGGAGCCTTTCGCGGAGGGCGGCCTCATCCTGGACAACCCCGAGGCGGTCATCCGCTATCTCCAGGCCGAGATCGGGGGCGAGAAGAGCGAGCACTTCATGCTCCTGTGCCTGAACTCCGCGGGCAGGCTCATCCATGCGCAAGATCTCTGCCGGGGCACCGTGAACATGGCCCACGTCTACCCCCGGGAGGTGTTCAAGACTGCACTGGAAAAGGGCGCCTCGGCCCTGATCCTCGTCCACAACCACCCCTCAGGGGGCCTGACGCCCTCGGCGCACGACGAGCGGCTCACCCGGGCGCTTACGGAGCTGGGCGAGAGCCTGGGCATCCCGGTGCACGACCACATCATCGTGACCAGGGACCAGGCCTACAGCATCACGCTCGGGAAGCCCATCAGATACTGACCTTGCACCGGGCAGGGGTTGTAGGGTATTGGGGAACCGGTATGCATGGTCGAACGGAAGGGCATGCCCCGCCGGTGAGCCGGAAAGACCGGCAGGGCCGCACAGAGGAGCGGGAAATGTGATGGAACTGGCGATGATCGTTGCGGCGGGTATTGCCGGGCTGGCGCTCGGCTGGCTCCTGGCCAGGGGGCGCTATCTGCCCGGGCGGGAGCAGGCCCGGCAGGAGGCGGCGGACCTGCGGGAGTCGCTCCAGTGCAGGGAGGATGAGCTCCAGGCCCTGCGCAGGGTCCTGGAGACCGAGCAGCAGGAGCGTGTGAAGGCCCAGACCCGTTTCGAGGCGGCCCAGGAATCGCTCGGCCGGCAGGCCGAGCTCGTCGAGGACTCGCGCCGGCGGCTCGTTGAGACCTTCCAGGCTCTCTCGGCCGATGCCTTGAAGAGCAACAACAAGGCCTTTCTGGATCTTGCGGGCGGGACGGTCAATACCCTGCTCGCCGAGATGAAGGGCGATATGGGCAAGCGGCAGGAGGCCATCGACGGGCTGGTCAAGCCGCTGCAGGATGCCCTGAAGCGCTACGAGGCCCAGCTCAGGGAGATCGAGAACGCGCGGCAGAACGCCTACGGCGATATCTCCCGCTACATCGCCGAGCTCATGAAAACCCAGGAGCGGCTCCACGAACAGACCCGGTCGCTGACCACGGCCTTGAAGGTGCCCCAGGTCAAGGGGAGGTGGGGCGAGATCACCTTGAGGAGGGTGGTCGAGGTCGCTGGCATGTCGCCGCACTGCGATTTCATCGAGCAGCCGAGCGTGCAGACGGAGTCGGGCCTGAAGCGGCCCGACCTCATTATCCGGCTCCCCCGGAACAAGCAGGTGGTGGTGGACGCGAAGCTCCCCATCAGCGGCTACATGGGCGCCTATGCCACCGAGGACGAGAAGGCGAAGAATGAGCTTCTGGCAAAGCACGCCCAGAGCCTGAGGAACCATATGGTCTCGCTCTCGTCAAAGGAATACTTCCGGCAGTTCGACCCGGCGCCGGACTTCGTGGTGCTCTTCCTCGCTTCCGAGTCGTTTTTCAGCGCGGCCCTGGACCACGACAGGACACTCATCGAAGACGCCATCGACCGGAACGTGATCATCACAACGCCCACTACCCTGATCGCGCTGCTGCGCACCATCGCGCTCACCTGGCAGCAGCACGCGGCCTCTGAGAACGCGGAGCGGATTCTCAAAGGGGCCATGGAGCTCTTCGAGCGGGTCAAGGTGTTTGCACGCCACTTCGAGAGGCTCAAAGAGGGCATCCAGAAGACAGCGCAGGCATACAACGCCGCCGCGAGGTCATGGGAGGCCCGGGTGCTGCCGTCGGCGGACCGGTTGAGGAGATTGGGAGCGGTAAAACAGGACAACTGCCTGCCCGGGGTGGAGCTCGTGGACGAATTTCTCGCAGAGATCACCCTGGAAGAAGATACCGGAAACGGTGAGCACAGCCGGGGGGAGAATCCGTCTCAGAACCTGCCGGAAGATCTGCCGTCCGCTGAGGAAGGGTCGTGAGGGAAGAACGGGCATAAGAGAAGGGCCGGCGTAAGGGCAGAAAAGGCGAAGATGTGATCTTCTGCCGTCATCCCGGAACCGATTGCCCGTATCTTTTTTAAGAATCAGCCTCGAGCAGGCTCTGCACCTTGAAGAGGATGATGTGCGCCGGCGAGGGCTTCACCAGGTAGAGGTTGGCCCCGGCGTCGAAGGCCAGCCTGCGGTTGTCATGGGACGCCTCCGTGGTGAGCATGATGATGGGCAGGTCCTGGTACTGCGGGTTCTGCCGGATGTTGCCGATGAGCTCGATGCCGTCCATGTTCGGCATGTTCAGATCCGAGATGATGAGCCTGATGTCGGGGTTGAGGGCAAGCTTCTCCAGGGCGTCGAAACCGTCGCAGGCCTCGATGCATGCATAGTGCTTCGGCTTGAGGGTGTGTATCAGAAGTTTCCTGACGGTCGCTGAGTCATCTACAATGAGTATCTTCGTCATACACGCCTCCACCTACTCCTTCTTGTAACCCAGGGCACCGGGAAAATGAACCAGCTTAAAGGCCCGCGAAATGTTGTGCAGCGATTCCGAATGGCCGATGAAGAGATAACCTCCCGGATTGAGATTGTCGTACAGCTGGGATACGAATCTCTTTTTTGCAGCGTCGTCGAAATAGATGAGGACGTTCCTGCAGAATATGATGTCGAAGCCCCTCATCAGCTTCACTCTTTTATCGTCATTGAAATTCAGGTACTGCAGCTCCACGAGCATCCGGACGTCGTCGCAGACCCTGAACTGGGATCCTTCCTGAATGAAGTATTTCTTTTTGATATCAGGCGGGACTGACCGGAGGGTGTAATCGTTGTACACGGCCGCCCGTGCAGACTTGAGCGCCTTTTCGCTGATGTCGCTGGCAAAGATTTTCACGTCCCACTCAGGGGTCTTCTCCCCGAGCACCTCTCTGACCACCATGCCCAGGGTGTAGGGCTCGTCGCCGGTCGAGCATCCCGCAGACCAGAGCCTTAAAGTTTTTTCGCCCTGAGCGGCTCTATTTTCCAGGATCTCGGGCAGGGCCTTCTCCTGAAAGGCCTGGATCTGAGGCGGACTCCTGAAGAAGCTCGTCTCGTTGGTGGTCACCGAATCGAACAGGGCCCTCAGCTCCCGGGAGGCCTGCGGGTCATACTTGAGCATGTAGTAATACTTGTCGAAATCCGGGAGGTTGTTCATCTTCAGCCGCAGGGCGAGCCTGTTTTCGAGCTGGGCCTTCTTGTTGTCGGAAAAGAAGATGCCGGAGTGCTCATAGATGAAATCCCGCAGCAGGCGGAAGATCTCATCCGGCATTCCGGGCTGGGAGGCGTTGAGGTACTCAGGCATGGGCATGTTCCTGGATCTCCTGATCCGATATCGTGGAAATGTATTCCCTTACCTCCTCGCCGATGTCTTCGATCTCGAAGGTGATCCGTTCGAGGTCGATCGAGTCCATGGGATGTCCCATCTTCTTGAGAATGTGCCACCCCTGCTGATCCTTCAGGACAAAGGACATGGTGTCCCCCCCGCAGGAGAGCTCTTTGGCCTTTGCCAGCAGATTGGCTATGGATACCACCGAGGTGATGTCCTTGAACCGGGCGTCCTGAGGGCGGTGATGGTTCAGGCTGACGTCGGCGATGTAGGGGGGCAGTCCCCATTTCTGGGCGAGGAAGTGGCCGATTTCCATATGGGTCGTTCCCAGGACCTCGTTTTCGGCTTCGAACATGGAGCATTGCCGTTCAATGGACAGGGAGTGGGCCTGCATGAACTGATCGTGGAAATACTCGTCGAGGATGATCTTCCCGATGTCGTGGAGCAGGCCGCCCACGAACTCCCTTCCCTGCAGCCTCAGGCGCAGCCTCGTATCGATGCGACGCGCGATGAGGCCCGTGGCGATGCAGTGGTGCCAGAACTTTTTCCTTAAACTCTGCCCCTGTGATTTCCGGGAACCCAGGGATGTCAGGACCGACACGGATGTAGTGATGTTGATGACCTCGTTGAGACCCATCAGGAGAATGGCACGGTGGAGGGTGTCGATATCCTGGGATCCCCTGCGGTAAAAGGACGAGTTTGCCATTTTGAGCACCTTTGCGGCAAGCGGGGGGTCCTTGTGGATGCATTCCGATATGTCCTTGATGGATACGTCGGGCGACCGGGAGAGGCCCATGACCTCCACGGCGACCGAGGGCAGGGTGGGCAGGTCTTCCAGATGCCTGATGGTTTGCAGAATCATCCGTTCCATCAGAAGGCCACCCCCTGAATCCTGTCTATTGCTTCTGCCGCCGCGCGGGCGACATCGAGATTGTCGTCATCCAGGAGCACTTCGAGCTCGGCTACGAGATCCTCGTCCTTCCATTCACCCAGGGCCTTCACGGCGGAGATGCGCAGAAAATCCTGCCCTCCCTTGAGAATGGACAGGAGGCTCGTTTTCGCTCTCTCGTCACCGAACTTCCCCAGGGCCTCGATGGCATGGTAGGAGGTCCACATGTCGTCGCTGCCGACGGCGTCCTCCAGGAAGGACCTCAAGCCTGTGATCTTTCTTAATCCCACGATGTCGATGGCGGGGTGGCATATCTCGTCGTGCTCGTCGTTGAGCAGGGTCACCAGGAGATCCTCCTCGATGGGAAGCACTGCGTCCCTGGTTGTTTTCACCGCGACCATGCGGACTTCCCAGTCCTGATCCTTGAGCATATAGGTGCAGATCTGCCCGAGGTTCAAGCTCCCGAGCCTCTGAAGGCCGTCGAGCGCCATGATGCGGATTTTCGGATCACTGTCTGCGGTAAGCGCCGTGAAGCATTCCTCCGCTCTGGCCGTGCCGATCCGAACGATCGCCTCCAGGGCCATGCCCTTCACGTCGGGATACGGGTGCCGCAGGAACTGCTCGATCTTCCCGATATCGTCGGGGTTGCCCAGATCGCCCAGGGATTTCAGCGCAGCGCCGATGACGTGGCCGTCCCGATCCTCCAGAAGCTCGAGCATGGTGTCCCGCGAACCTTCCCCGCCGATGCGGGCAAGCGCCTCGGTCATGGCCCGCTTCACGTATCCCTGCTGCGAGAGGACCCGTTTGGATATCTGCCGGGCTTCTTCTTGTCCTCCCATGCTTCCCAGCACCTCCGCACCAAGGATCACGCTTCTCTCGTCCTGATCCAGGAGGTCTACCATCATATCGACGCTCCCCACGGAATTGAGCGCGGATTTGATCGCCTCCCACTTTTCCGCCTCGCTGTCCGGATCCACCTTTCCGGCAAGTTCGATGATGCGCCGGGCGCTCTGGGAATCCCCGATGCGCGCCAGCGTCGCAAGAATGCGATACAGGAGCTCTTCATCGGCCTCGGGCAGACAGGTGTCGAGGATGTCCTTGAGGACCTGCCGCTCCTGAGTTTCCAGTGATGCGATGTCGTCCATGCTCATGATGGTGAGCAAGGTCCGGGCCACGGCAAACTCCACATACTGGTCGGTATTCTGCAGCAAATCCAGCAGCGGCGGCACCGCTGCTCGTGAACCGATCATCCCGAGGGTCTCCAGGATGGCGCATATGGTGATCTCATCACCCGACCACCGGGAAAGCTCCTGAATGAGGAAGTCGACCACCCCCTCGTGAGGGATCCGGGCAAGGGATTCGATGACCGAGAAGCGGATCCATTCCTCGTCGTTGATGAGCTTTTGGAGATGATCGAAGGACCTGGGGTCTCCCAGCTCGCCGAGCGAGATGACCGCGGCGTTTCTCACATTGGGATTCACGTCGTAGAGCCCCTCGATGAGCGTGTCCACGCTCTCGTGGCTCCCGATGCTGCCCAGGATATCCAGAACGAACAGGCGGACGTTGTCGTCTGCGTCTTTTGCGAGCTCATGGAGCATATCGACCCCGTCTATGCCGATCTTCCGCAGGATATCGATGGCCGTGTTCCTGATGGCCGGATCATTGTGCGACAGAAGCGGGAGCATCCTGGCGATGGCCTGCCTTCCGCCCAGGAGGACGATGGCGTTCTGCGCGGCATCCCTCACCCCGTTGTTGCGGTCTTTCAGGAGCAGCTCGAGCCTGCCGTAGGCATCCTCTCCCCCGATTTCGGCAAGCAGGGTGGCTGCGGTTCTCCTCCGGGAAGGATCCTCCGACGAGATCATGGTATCGATTTTGTTGAGTTCCATGTCCTTTCTCTGCTCCGTTTTATCCTGTCACTCGGCTCCGGGGAAGCCTGGCTGAAAAGCCCTGCCCCTTCATTGTGCGGTGACATCACCGTTTTTCATACTGGACAAACGCCACATCCTTGACCTGGAGATCCTCCAGATCCTGCCTGATCATGGCGGCCAGCTCATTCTTCGAATATATTCCGGCGTTTGCCGTGAGCCTCTGGTAAATCAGGTTCCTGATATCAAAGAGCCTGCTGATGATGTTCGGCCCCGTTCCCGGGGTGATCTGCAGGCTTACCTGGGCGAGCAGCACACCCGACTGCCTGGGGTTGTCCGGATCGAACAGCACGGTGAAGGGATCGAGCAGGATATCTCCGTCGGATGAAGAGAGAACAGCGGGAGAAGGCTCGGGATAGCTTGGGGGGAGATACGGCTGAGCCTCTTTCGGAGCCCGCACCATGAAAACGCCTGCCGCAACGCACACAGCGGCGATGCCGGCAGCGATCGCGAGGACGACCTTTCTGCTCCGCCAGACCGGGGTGGCCCGTGCTTCTTTTCCTGCGGATTTTCCGGTATTGTCCGTCTCCTGGAGAACCCGGCTCTCCGGGACATCGGTCAGCGAGATCCCGTCGTTATCGAGCTGGGCCTTGTTGAAATCAAAGGATATCCCGTCCTTGTCCAGCTCGGCTTTCTTCCCCGGGGAATTCGACACGCCTGCTTCCTCTTACTTACTGAACACTTGATTGATTTTCTGCCCGAGCGTCTCTGCGGTGAAGGGCTTCACGATATAGTTGCTTACCCCTGATTTCACGGCCTCGATGATGTTTTCCTGCTGGGCCTCAGCGGTCACCATCAGAAAGGGGATGTCCTTGAGCGCATCGTCGCCGCGCACAGCCTTCAGGAGCTCGAGTCCCGTCATCTTGGGCATGTTCCAGTCGGAGACAACCATGTCGATCTTTTCTTTCTGGAGGATGTCCAGAGCGCTGGCACCGTCATCGGCCTCGACAATATTATTGAAGTTGAGCTGTCTGAGGATGTTCTTCACGATTCTGCGCATTGTCGAGAAGTCGTCGACAACGAGGATCTTCATGTTCTTGTCAATTGCCATAGAGCCGCCTCCAAGGTCTTTTTCGTTTCATCGAAATTTCCCTCTCAAATCTTTAGGATCGGATTTCCTTGAAGAGCTTCTGCATTTTCGACCGGAGCCTCAGGATCGCCTTGGTGTGGATCTGGGAAACCCGCGATTCGGTGAATTTCAGGACATGACCGATCTCCTTCATGGTCAGCTCGTCGTAATAATAGAGTGAGATGACCATGCGCTCCTTCTCGGGAAGGGTCATGATGGCCTTGGCCACCGTCTCTCTCACCTCGGCATACCTGAGCCGGTGGGAGGGCCAGTCCTTCTCGTCCTGGAGGATATATTCCAGAAGGTTTCTCCTGGATGCGTCGGAGTCGTCCTCGCCCAGATCGTCGAGGCTCAAGAGCGAGACCGAGGCCGTCTCCGAGATGAGCCGGTGGAAGCTTTCGAGATCGATCTTCATCTCCTGCGCCACTTCCTCGTCGCTGGCCGGCCTCCCGAGGGTGTACTCGAGCTTGTTATACGTGTCTTCGACCTTGCGTGCCTTCTGCCGCACCGACCGGGGTACCCAGTCCATGGACCTGAGCTCGTCCAGAATGGCGCCCCTGATCCTGAACTCCGCATAGGTCTTGAACTTGATCTGCTTGGATGCATCGAATTTCTCGATGGCATCGATGAGCCCGATGACGCCCGCGTTGATGAGGTCGTTCAGATCGATATGGGGAGGAAGCCTGATGGCGATGCGGCTCGCGATGTACTTGATCAAGGGCGAAAACTCGCTGATCACCTTTGACCGGATCTTCGGATTGAGCTTCTGTTCTTCAGTAAGATCGGGAAATGCTATATCCTGCATGGTTCGACCCCTTCATCTGATTGAGGACCATCCTCCTGAGGAAAAACTGCAGACTGCCGCTGGACGAGGGCCGCGAAGTCTGTTCCATGCGGCTCACGATCCTCTCCAGGCGCCTTGAAGCCTCTCCGGCGGGATAGACCCCCACAAATGCCTTCTGTCCCTTGATGCACTCGGGAATACTCTTGTCCGCTGGAACGGACCCGAGCGTTTCAAGGACTACATCCCCTAAAAACCTCTCACATACTAAACTTAACTGTCGTGCGACCTGATCTCCCTCCACCTTGGTGGAGACGTTGTTCACGATAAGATCGAAGCGCTTTACGCCGTATTGTTTTCTCAGCACCTTGATCAGTGCATACGCGTCGGTAATGGAGGTGGGCTCGGGCGTGGCCACCACGATGACCCGCTGGGAGGCGGCGTTGAAGTACATGACATTACGGGAAATGCCCGCGCCCGTGTCGATGATCATGTAGTCGATGTCCTGATCGAAGTAGTCCAGCGAGTTCATCAGGCAGAGCTGCTGCTCGTGAGTCAGGTCCGCCAGCTCCTGGATGCCCGACGAGGCCGGGATGATCTTGATGCCTTTCGGGCCGTCCAGGATAATCTCGTCCAGGGTGCACTGCCCCTGGAGAAGGTGCTGGATGGTGTACTTCGGGACAAGGCCCAGCATGACATCGATATTCGCCAGCCCCAGGTCCGCATCGAGCACGAGCACCTTCTTGCCCCGGGACGCGAGGATGATGGACATGTTGACGACGAGGCTCGTTTTTCCGACGCCGCCCTTGCCGGAGGTGACGGAGAGCACCTGCGGACAGGGCGGGGCCGCCCCCTCGAAGATTTTTCTCAACGTATGCGCTTGATCTTTCATGTTCTCTCTCCGAGACATCTGTGTACGATCGTTGAAGACGATGCTTTCTCAATGTCCTCCGGCACCCGCTGGCCCGTGGTGATATAGGAGACGGGAATCCGGTGGATGAGATTGTGGGTGATGACGGAGCCAGAGTGAATCGCCTCGTCAGCCTTGGTGAAGATCATCCGGTGAATGTCGAGGCCGGAGAAGGTTCTGGTGACCGCGTCCATCTCGCTGTCACGCGTGGCCACCGGCATGAGCAGGAAGGTGCACGGATCGACCCCGTCGAGATACCCCCTGATCTGGGGGATATAGTCCCTGCACAGTGCCGATCTGCCCACGGTGTCCACGAGCACGAGATCCAGGGAGCCCATCTTGCCCAGCGCGGCCCGGAACTCGGAGACCGATGACACGGACATGAAGGGGATGTTCAGTATCTTTGCATAGATCCGTCCCTGGTCCACGGCGCCGATCCGGTAGGTGTCCAGGGTGATGAGCCCCACCTTCCGGCGGTGATTGAGGACGCCCCCTGCAGCGATCTTGGCGATGGTGGTGGTTTTCCCGACACCTGTGGTTCCCACGAAAACCCATACCCTGCTCGAGGAGGGCTCTTCGGTCTTGACGAGCTTGCCCAGGAGACTTCTGACCGCGCTCTCCTTTGCCCCGGCGCCGAGCTTGGTCAGCAGCACGTCCACGAGATTGGGCCGGATTCCGCGCGAGAGGAGCTTCTTCCTCAAGGGGTTGTTCTCGTGGAGCTTCATGCCGGAGTGGGCGATGAGCTCCTTGACCATATCCTTGAGCTCGGTGATGTCTTCGGCCAGGTGCCCGGCCGGGGGGGCTGAGAAGGCCGGGAGAGCCGGCTCCGGCATTCCGGAAGAGGCCCCGGGCCTTGTCAGGTGGTAATCATAGGTGCCCGCGTCGAAGTCCACGGCGGCCGTGACCTCGATGATGGGCCTGGCGGTCAGGCCGAAGGTCTTGTCCGCGATCTCGCGTTTGGAGAGGATCACGGCATCGGATCCCAGCTCGCTCTTGATCTGGGAGAGGATGTCCTTCATGGAGTTTGCGGTGTATGTCTTAATTTGCATCGACCCTTACCATCCCGAGATTTTTAATGGTGACGTCCGGAGGTATTTCATTGTGGGAGAGGACCACGAGATCCGGCAGATACCGTTCGGTCAACCGCTTGAGGTAGGGTCTGCTCACCGGTGATGTCAGCAGGATCGGAACCAGTCCCTGTTTGCCCACGTTTTGCACCTCCTTGTTCAACGTCATCAGGATCTTTTGTGATTTCTCCGGTTCTAATGCAAGATACGAACCATGCTCGGTGTGCTGCACGGAATGCGAGATCACCCCGTCTATCGCGGGGTCCAGAGCCAGTACGCGGATCGTGCTGTCCTGGACATAGGGCTTCGAGATCACGCGCATGAGGGCCTGTCTGACATACTCCGTCAAAATATCCGGATCCTTGGTCATGGCACCGTAATCAGCCAGAGTCTCCAGGATGGTGAGGACATTTTTGACAGGAACCTTTTCCTTGAGCAGGTTCTTGAACACCCGCAAGACCACGCCTGCCTGCAGCGTCGACGGGATGAGGTCTTCCACCACCTTGGGATGGGAGCGCGACACGGTGTCCAGGATGGACTGCAGCTCCTGCCTGCCGAGGAGCTCATGGGCGTTGCTCTTGATCGCCTCGGTGAGGTGGGTGGCGATGACCGTCGAGGCATCGACCACCGTGAGCCCGGCCAGCTGGGCCCGTTCGCTGTCGGACTTCTTGATCCAGAGCGCGGGCAGGCCGAATGCGGGCTCCTTGACCGGGATGCCCGGGATGTCGATCTGCACGTTCTCGGGGTTCAGGAGCATGAGCCTGTCGGCCATGGCCTCGGAGCATGCGATCTCAGAGCCCTTGAGCATGAGCTTGTATTCGTTGGGTTTGAGGTCGAGGTTGTCGCGCACATGAATGGGGGGCACGATGACCCCGAGATCACCGGCAATGGTTCGACGCATTCCCTTGATACGTGTCAAAAGACCGCCACCCTGTGCGGAGTCCACCAGGGGGATGAGGCCGTAACCGATCTCGAACTCCAGGATATCCATGGGAAGCAGGGACTCGGGTGACACCTCTTCTTCCCTGGGTACCTCTTCCTGGACCTCTTCTTCCTTTCTGTAGCGCAGGGAAAGCCAGCCGACAGCGCTCATGAGCAGGGCGATGGTGATGAAGGAGACATGGGGCATTCCCGGCACCAGACCGAAGCAGAAGATGATCACCGCAGCGGAGAACAGGGCCAGGGGCTGGAAGGAAAGCTGTTCGGAGAGCTGTCTTCCGATGGACTTGTCCGCCGCCGACTGGGTGACGAGGATGCCTGCGGCCGACGAGATGATGAGCGCCGGGATCTGCGTCACCAGACCGTCGCCGATGGTCAGGGTCGTGTAGGTGGTGAGCGCCTCGGCGAAGGGCATCTTGTGCTGGAGGACCCCGATGATGATTCCGCCGATGATGTTGATGAAGGTGATGACGATGCCGGCGATGGCGTCTCCCCGTACGAACTTGGTGGCGCCGTCCATGGCCCCGTAAAACTCGGCCTCCCGGCGGATGAGGTCCCTGCGCTCGCGTGCCTCCTGCTCGGTGATGATTCCCGCGTTGAGGTCGGCGTCGATGGCCATCTGCTTGCCGGGCATGGCATCCAGGGTGAACCGTGCGGTGACCTCGCCGATGCGGGTGGCGCCCTTGGTGATGACCACGAAGTTGATGATCACGAAGATGCCGAACACCACGAACCCCACCACGTAGCTTCCGCCCACCACGAACTGCCCGAAGGTGTTGATCACCCGTCCTGCGGCGAGCTCTCCTTCGGAGCCGTGCAGGAGGATCAGCCGGGTGGAGGCGATATTGAGCGCCAGGCGGTAGAGGGTGACCACCAGGAGCAGCGAAGGAAACACCGAGAAATTCAAGGGGTTGGTGGTATACATGCTCACCATCAGCGTGATGACGCCGATGGTGACGCTGAAGGTGAGCAGGATGTCCAGCAGGAAGGTGGGCAGCGGAACGAGCACGATGACCATGACCACCAGGACCCCGATGGCCATGACGAGGTCGCTCGCCATCTTCCGATCAAGAGTGAGGGGAAGCTCTCTGTCCTGTGCCATTTATCGGATGCCCGCCTTGAGCCTGTAAACGTATGCCAAAATTTCCGCCACCGCCTTGTACCATTCCTCCGGGATCACGTCCCCGATCTCGACGGTTTTATACAAAGCCTGTGCCAAGGGCTTGTCTTCGACGATGGGGATGCTGTTGAGCCGCCCGATTTCCCTGATCTTCCCGGCAACGTGCCCGGCGCCCTTTGCCAGCACCACGGGCGCCATCATTTTGCCGCGCTCGTACTTGAGCGCCACGGCCAGGCGGGTGGGGTTGGTGATGATCACGTCCGCCTTGGGCACCTCCTTCATCATCCTGCGCCGGGCCATGTGCATCTGGATAGAACGGATCCGGCTCCTGATCATGGGGTCGCCCTCGTGCTGCTTGTACTCTTCCTTTACCTCCTGCCTGGTCATCATCAGGTCGCGGGTGTGCTGCCAGCGCTGGAACACATAGTCGGCAACCGCAACCATGACGAAAATCCACAGAAAATCCCAGAGCAGGTGCATGGCCGACTGAAAGATTGTCAATACTATGACGGGAAGATCACAGTCCATCAGGGGCGGAAGCACGGGGATTTCCCGCTTGATCGCCCGGTAGGCCACCAGGGATATGACGAGGAGAATGACGATGGTTTTCACGAGTAGTTCCAGACTCTTTAATGAGAAGAACTTGTTCTTGATCCCGGTGATGGGATTGAGCTTGGAAAATTTGGGGATAATGGGCTCGCCGCTGAAGACGATTCCGAACTGAAGGATATTTGACGCTATACCGACGGCCAGGAAGATGAAAAGGATGGGAAGAACGAGGATCCCGAGCTGCAGCACCGCCTGGTGAAAGATGGTGACCAGCGAGCCCGGTGTGCCGTCCCAGGCCGATGCATTGCCCATGTAGAAGCTCATGACGCCGCCGAGCCTTCTGCCCAGCGCAGGTACATAGAAATAAAAGGATATTATGGAGGCCACGAAGAGGAAACACGTCGAAACCTCCGTGCTTTTACATACCTGCCCCTTTTCCCTGGCATCCTGGATTCGTTTACTGCTCGGCTGTTCCGATCGTTCTTGCCCGTTCTCGTTTTCCTTTGCCATGGAGAATGATTCTGCGAAATCCATACCAAGGGAATCTGCAAAGGTGTTTTTTCCACAGGAGGTTTCTCCTTTCTCCAATAATGGGGAGATGGGAAAGAACGAGATTGGGGTTTCTTTCTACCTGAAAATGTGGCAACACGGGCCGTTGTCTGGTATATAGGCGAGACGGGGCGGCCTGGATGCGTCTCCCCCAAGGGAAGTGTATGGAGGAGTATTGGAAAAATGTTATAGTGTATAGTGTAAAAGCGGATGGACAATGAGAAGGTAGGCAGTTCAGTATGAGAGCAGTTAGGAGGAATCAGTGAACGATTTACGAAGCATTCGAAAATCAAAGGGATTGACGATGGAGCAGTTGGCCAATCTGAGCGGGGTGTCATCGAAGACCATCTCGCTCTACGAGCATACCCCGCCCAGAAGGCCGAGCAGGAAGGTCGTGGACAAGCTCTCGCAGACCCTGGAGATCTCTCCCGACAAGCTGCTCGGAGCCATCGGGGCGGGGGGGAAGGCCCCTGCGGGTGCCGGGCAGGAAGGGCTCGAAGAGGCCATTGAACTCAGCGATGCTCATGTAGTAAGAATTCTGGGGTTGATCGAAAAAGAGGTGAGCGAGCTGCAGCATCTCATGATCGAGTCGGCCTCTCTGGCAGGAGAGCATCCGGCGCTGGAACGGAGCATCGAGTATCTCGCGGGCGAGATCGATCTCCTCACCGAGATCCGGCAGAGGTTCGCATAATCCGCTGACGGCACAGGCATACTGCTTTTTTAAGGGGAACCGGCAGGTACGGGTATGGGATGATTATTCTTCAGGACGTCTCGAAGCTCTACCACGACAGCACGTATGCCCTGCGGGATGTTACGTTCCAGGTCTCCAGAGGAGAATGCTGCTTCATTCTCGGCCCCTCGGGTGCCGGGAAGACGACCCTGCTCAAAATCCTCCATGTCATGGAGCGCCCGTCGAAGGGGCAGGTGTACCTCTTCGAGCGGGATGCCGGGAAGCTGAGCGGCCCCGATATCCAGGCGCTGAGGCAGCACATGGGCTTCATATTCCAGGACTACCGGCTCGTGGACGACTGGACCGTCTATGATAACATCGCGGTCATCCTCCAGATCCTGGGCAAGTCCTCGGGCTATATCCGCAAAAGGGTCTGGCAGATGCTCAAATGGGCCGGGCTGCAGCACAAGGTGTACGAGCGTGCGGGGGACCTCTCGGGCGGAGAGAAGCAGCGGGTCGCCATTATCAGGGCGATCATCCATGATCCCGACATTCTCCTGGCCGACGAGCCCGTGGGAAGCCTCGACGACACCACGGCGCGCTTCGTGATGAACATGTTCTACCGGCTCCATCGAAAGGGGACGACCCTCGTCATCGCAAGCCATCGGGAAGACCCCTTCATCGATTTCGCCCGGGTGATATCCCTGGACCGGGGGATGATCGTGAACGGGTGAGGAAACCCATGATCAGGGCGCTCTACATTCTGAAACTGCTGGCAAGGGGGCTGGCCAGACGGCCATGGGGGAGCCTTGTCACCCTGATCGCCTGCTGGTTCGCCATGTGCCAGCTGGTCCTCGTCTTCCATGCCGTCTCGTTCACCGGCCAGGCACGGATACTCCGCGGCACATCGAGCACTGTCATGGCCTACCTTTCCGGGAGGCAGCAGGAGAGCACCCTCCAGGAGATCAGAGACCGGATCGCAGTGATGAAGGAGGTGACCGCGGTCGAGTTCATTCCCTGCCGCGAGGGGCTCGACCGCCTGCGGCAGTGGCTCGGGCCCGATGGCTCGCTGGTGGAGGACCTCGACCCGGGGATTCTTCCCGACGCCTTCGAGGTCAGGCTCAAGCCCGCGTATACGGGCTCGATCGCCGGGGTGGCCGCACGGATCGGGGAAATACCCCAGGTGGACGATGTCCGCTATGACCGGGGTTTCCTGGGCAGGGTGGCCGATGCGTATTACCCCATCGTCATTGCGGGCATGGGCGTGATCCTGGCCGTGGTCCTGTCCCTTTCCCTGGTCGTGTTCCTGTCCATCCGCGTGGGCATGGCCTCACGCCGTCAGGAAATGGAGGTGCTCCATCTCCTGGGTGCCCGGCGATATTTCCTCTACTCGCCCTATCTCCTCGAGGCGCTCGTGTATGGTGCAGGGGGAGCCGCCCTGGCGCTCCTGACCCTTGAAGTGGTTCGTCTTTTTCTCACCGCCGGGGTGCCGGTCCTCAGTGATCTCCTGGCCCCCATGCGTATCAGGCAGATGGTCGTCGTGATCGCGCTGCCCGGTTTCCTCAGCCTGCTGGGGGCTCACCTGGCCATCAGGCAGAGTACCAATGATTAGGCTCGCCATCTTATTCCTGATCATCCTGATCACTCTGCCCTCCCTTTCCTTGCTCGCAGCCGATGATCCGGCGCTCAAGCTCGAGGAGCTGACCAGGAAGGCCAAGGAAGTGGAAGGAACCTACCTCTCGGAGGAAAAAAAGCTGAAGTCCATGGACTCTGAGATACAGAGGATGCAGAACCGGATCGACAAGATGAGGGCGAATATCACGAGCAAGCAGGCCCAGATCGTGCTTCTCGACAAGGAACTGGCGGCTTACGGGACCAGCCTCGACACAGCGGAGAAGGGGATGCATTACCAGTGGGTCCTGCTCTACAAGGGAGCCTCCCTGGACCTGGTCAATGCATACTACGGGCACGAGCGGTATTCCGGATACATCAACGCCGTCATCAGCGACCGCGCCCGGACCGTACGCGAGTACCAGAGCCTCAAGACGGATCGCGAGGCGACCAGGGAAAAGGCCCGGGAGCTGACGGAGCTTCTCAGGCAGGACCTGGCCGAGCTCGAAAAGACGGTGGGTGAGCTGGCTGTTCAGCGCGACCGGAAGACCCGGCTGGTCTCGTCCCTGAAGGGCCAGTCCAAGAAATATCAGGATCAGATACAGGATCTCCTGGAAGAAATCCAGAAAAGTGCGGGCAAGGCCGTGGAGGTGGGTGTGGAGTTCCTGCGGAACAAGGGCAGGCTCCCCTGGCCGGTGGAGGGGAAGGTAGTGCGGAAGTTCGGTCCGTTCACCCTCCAGGGTGTTCCCCAGCGGTCTCAGGGCATCGACATCGAGGTCCAGGAGGGTCTTCCGGTGAAGAGCGTTCACGCGGGCAAGGTCGTCTATTTCAACTGGATGGGAGGGTACGGGAATACGCTGATCCTCGATCACGGGGAGGGGTATTACTCCGTGTACAGCCACCTCCAGGAGGCCCTGAAGGTGGTGGGCGACATGGTCGTGCTCCAGGAAACCATTGGACGGGCGGGCCAGAGCGGGGACGTGCTCAAGCCGACCCTGCATTTCGAGATACGTTCACACGGGAAGGCCCAGGACCCTCATGCATGGCTGATGCGCAAATAGTATGTGTTTTATCGTAAATAGATATGTGATATAGGCGATAAGGAATGTTGGATACTCTATGGGAGCGTGTATGAAAATTCATAAGATTTTCATCCTTGGGGGGGTGGTTGCCTGTATCTTCCTTGCCGGCGTGGGGGCGAACTTCACCAAGGTTCTCAGTGCCGACATGTCGGGAGTCTATCCTCAGCTCGAGAAGTTCACCGACTGCCTGGGCATTATCGAGAAGAGCTATGTGGAGGACGTGACGCCTGAGAAACTCATCGAGGGGGCGATCAAGGGGATGGTTTCCGTCCTGGATCCCCATTCTGCGTACCTGACCAAGGAAGGCTACAAGGAAATGCAGATCAACACCACCGGGTCATTCGGGGGGCTCGGCATCGAGATCGGCGTTCGCGACGACGTGCTCACCGTCATCTCTCCCATCGAGGGCACCCCGGCATTCCATGCCGGAGTGCTCCCCGGAGACCGGATCGTCAAGATCGACGGGAAGTCCACGGTCGACATGAGTCTCGAAGACGCGGTCAAGCTTCTCAGGGGTCCGAAAGGCACCCAGGTGGTCATCACCATCCTCAGGGACAAGCAGGAAAAACCCGTGGACATGACCATCACGCGGGCCATGATCCACATCGAGAGCGTGAAGGCGGAGATGCTCGATCCCGGTTATGGATATATCAAGGTGCGGAATTTCCAGGTGGACACGGCCGACGATATCCGCAACGCACTGGAGGAGATGGGGCCTCTGAAGGGCCTGATCCTCGACCTGCGGTATAATCCGGGCGGGCTGCTCGACCAGGCGGTCTCGGTGAGCGATCTCTTCCTCGACAGCGGGCTGATCGTCTACACCGACGGCAGAAGGCCGGAGGAAAAGACGGAATACCGGGCGCGCGAGGAGGGGACCTTCGAGGGGTTTCCCATGATCGTGCTGATCAACGGCGGCAGCGCCAGTGCCGCGGAGATTGTGTCCGGCGCACTGCAGGACAACAAGCGCGCCATCGTGGTCGGGGTCAAGAGCTTCGGCAAGGCATCGGTGCAGAGCATCAGGCCCTTAAGCGACGGATCGGCTCTGAAGCTCACGGTTGCCCGTTACTACACACCGTCCGGGAGGTCCATCCAGGCCACCGGAATCGAGCCCGACATCCGGGTGGACCAGAAGATGCAGGCCTCGGCCGCGGAAGAATCCTCCTCCCAGACCTTCCTGCGGGAGGAGGATCTCGAGGATCATCTCGAGCCCGATGCCGGAGGGAAGAGCTCCGGCGGGGAACCCCGTTCTGGAGAGCTTCTGGACAATGATTATCAGCTCAAGTACGGGCTTGACCTGCTCAAGTCCTGGGAGGTGTTCCACTGGGTCAGAAAGGCAGCATGAAAAGGCGCAGCAGCAGGCGGAAGAATCAAAAGAACATTCTGACCATCGTCATTGTCGCCCTCATCATCATCGCGGGGGCGGTCGCCCTGATCATCATGACGCAGGGCCGCGGGAAGGGGCCGGATCAGACCGGGATGCCCGACAAAGAGAACGGGTCTCCCGAGCTCCTGATCAAGGGCTGCCTCTTCGAGCTTGATATTTCCAGAAGAGACGTCCGGTTCTCCGGCCACGCGGTCGATGTGACTCTCCGCAAGCCGCTTTCCGAAGTAATGCTCTCCCGGGCCTTCTCGCCCGTCAAGGACGTGGGAGACCTGAGCATCGAGAGCGCCAGGCATGTGCGGGTCGTCATCGACGGACGGACATGGAACATCCGTTTCTCCGGGACGCCCGGGAAGACCGCCCGGTGCGCCATCATCGTCGATGACATGGGGCTGAACCTGAAGTGGGCGAAAGATTTCTGCACGGTCGATGCAGACCTCACCTTCTCCGTGCTGCCGGACAGGCCGTTTTCGGAAAAGGCGGCAAGGTATCTCCACGACAGGGGCAAAGAAGTACTGCTGCACCAGCCCATGCAGGGCAATGGAATGGATCCGGGCAAGGGTGCGATCTATCAGCACATGTCCCGCGCTGAGATCCGATCGGTTTTGCGGCACAACCTTCAAAGCGTTCCTCACGTCAAGGGCGTGAACAACCACATGGGCTCCCGGATCACTGCCGACGAAGACATCATGCGACTGGTGCTCGAGGATATCAGAGACCGGGGACTGTTCTTCGTGGACAGCCTGACCACCAGCAAGTCCGTGTGCAGGGCCCTGGCGCCCGAAATCGGCATCTCCATGATCGCCCGGGATGTTTTCCTTGACAATGAACGCACCGATTCCTATATCGTCTCCCAGATCGACAAGCTGGTGAAGATTTCACGGTACTACTCGGATGCCGTGGCCATCTGTCATCCCTATCCGGAGACCCTGGCAGTGCTTGCGCGGGAGATCCCGAAGATCAGGGATCAGGGGGTCGAGATCGTACGCGTGTCAAAGCTGATCGACTTTGCGGATGGCTCTCCATGAGGGATTTTGGGAGGTTTTGCATTGATTGACTCGATATATGCTTTGGGCTATACAGAGCTGGTGGAGCATGGGGAATGAAGCAGTGGTTCGTGGTTCAGACCAATCCGAAGGAGGACGATGTTGCCTGTATGGTCCTCAGGCAGCAGGGGGTCGGAATTTACCAGCCTTTCATGGAGAAGTACGTCTTTCATGCCAGGAAAAAGGTCCTCAAGAAATACCCCCTGTTTCCCAACTACATCTTTGCCAACATCGCGCCCACGGAAGAAGAATATCATAAGATCAGGTGGTGCCGCGGGGTCAGGAGGATCCTCTTGGACAACTACCAGCCCGTGCCCATCGACGACGATTTCATCCGCGGCCTGTGCACCCTGGAGGACAAGGAATCCGGCACCATCAAGAAGCCTGTTTCGTTTGCCCCCGGAGACGTGGTGCGGATCAAGTCCGGTCCCATGAAAGACCTCTACGGCGTGTTCGAGGCCTGGGGTTCCGACGAGGGCAGGGTGAAGATCCTCATCGAGATGGTGAGCAACCGGGCAAAGGTCGTCATGCACGCCTCGCTCATCGAGAAGGCGTGAGGATATAAAAGGAGCGTTCCATACAGAACGTTTACGGCAATTCGAAGTCACTGAAGGCATCGGAGCTCAAGTCCCTCGAACGACTCTACCGGAGAAGGGTCCCTCCGCAGTCGGTCATCACGCAGGAGCTCGCGCTGGAGATATCCAGGCTTTCCCGGGAAATCGGCATCCAGATAGGTCTCCTGCTCAACCGCCGGGGCATGGTGGAGTACGTGATAGCCGGCACCGCGACAGGCCTGTCCATCCCCGGGCTGGAGCGGATGCGCACCCATCCCGGCAGGCTCCAGGGGTTGCGGCTCATCCACACGCACCTCGTCCCGGGAGGGCTGGATTTCGAGGATCTCACCGACCTCGCCAAGCTGCGGCTCGATATGATCTACGCCATCGAGGTCATGGACAACGGTGACCCCGGAGACGCCCACGGTGCACATCTCCTTCCTGCGGGCGAGGAGGGGGCGGTGTGGAACGTTCTCGAGCCTGCGCCGACCTTTCGTCTGGATCTGCCCTTTGACGAGTTCATCACGGCACTCGAAGCCGAGATCAACCGGAAGCACAAGGCCCTGAGCCGCGGTGCGGGCGAGGATCGGGCCATCCTCGTGGCCGTGGTGCCCTCCCTGTCCGAAGACGCCAAGATCGCGATCTCCGAGCTCCAGTCCCTGGCGAAGTCCGCAGTGATCACCGTGCTGGACACCGTTGTCCAGCGGCGGGAGAAGCCCGATCCCAAGTATATCGTGGGCAAGGGAAAGGTCGCGGAGATCAGCATCAAGGCCCTGGCCCTGGACGCCAACCTGCTCGTCTTCGACCAGGAGCTTTCGCCTTCCCAGGCGCGCTCAGTCTCAGAGGTGGCCGAGCTGAGGGTCATCGACCGGACCCAGCTCATCCTGGACATCTTCGCCCGAAGGGCAAAGACAAAGGAGGGCAAAATCCAGGTCGAGCTTGCCCAGCTCCGCTACAACATGCCCAGGCTGGTGGGAAAGAATCCGTTCCTGAGCCGTCTCGCAGGCGGCATCGGCACCAGGGGCCCCGGCGAATCCAGGCTCGAGGTGGACAGGAGGAAGGCGAAGAACCGGATGACCAGGCTCGAGCGGGAAACCCGCGGGATCAGCCGGAAGCGCAGGCTCACCCGTCTCAGGAGGAGCAGGGGAGAGGTGCCGGTCATCTCCATCATCGGGTACACCAATTCGGGCAAGTCCACCCTGCTCAACACCCTGACCAGAAGCCGGGTGCTGGCGGCGGACATGCCGTTTGCCACCCTGGATCCGTCGAGTAAGCGACTGAGGTTCCCCCGCGACGTGGAGGTGATCATCACTGACACGGTGGGCTTTATCCGCGATCTGCCCAACGATCTGCGCGCCGCGTTCATGGCCACCCTCGAGGAGCTCGAGGACGCCAACCTGCTCCTGGAGGTCATCGATCTCTCAGACCCCCATCTGGAGTACCGGATGCAGGCCGTCGACGACATCCTCAAGCAGCTGAACCTTCAGGACAAGCCGAGGCTTAAGGTATTCAACAAGGCCGACCGTTGCCCCCCCGATTTTGCCGAAACCATCACCCGCCGCTACGGCGGTGTCGCCATATCCGCGCTGGACCGCGGCACCTTAACGCCCCTGATCGAGAAGATGGAATCGTTCTTCCTCGAAAAGTAATCGGGGACGGGTTCACATTTCTCTTCCCGCTTGCCGGCCCATACCGATGCCGTCCTCGGGTAGCGATCAATCCTTTTTCGGCACGTACTTGCGGAACTCGTGGCGGATCTCGGCCGGGAGGCCGAGCGCGCGGACGATGGATTCCCTGATGGGATTCGAGATGGTCTCCAGGGGTGCGATCTGCACCGAGGGGTCGTCCGCATGCCCGGTCACCTTCAGGCTCACCACCAGGAGCCGGCCGCTGTCGCCGGTAAGCACCCAGCCCAGGAGCGGTATCCAGCTGATCGCCTTGTCGATGGTCTCGAAAGGCTGTATGCCCAGCACGGCATCGATGTTCCTGTTTTTAAGCGAGTATTTCCCCACTGCCGAGAGCTGGAGGGAATTGCTGTCGAGGTAGAAGTCGTCGAAGCTCACGATACCGTCATCGACCCGGAAGGTGCACGTGATGACGTTGTACGGGAAGTTCCTGCTGGTGAGCTCGATGTCGCGGGTCTGGACGATCTTGTAGACATTGAGCAGGGCGAATATCCTGGATGTCAGGGCATATTTCTTGAGCCGGCCGTTCTTGGCGACCAGGTTCATGGTGCCGTTTACGGACCCGTTCTCACCTGAGAGATGGCCGCTCAGATCCATCGTCCCCCTGATCCAGTCCTGTTCCTCTGACACCACGTCGAAAAAACGGGCGATGTTGGCGTTGAGCAGGGCAAAGGTGACATCGAAGGAAAGGACTTTTGACAGGTCGGTGGAAAGCGAGCCCTGTATCGTGCCCGACCGGCCGCGGGTGCGGATATCGGAAAGGGTGAGCACCCCGTCCTCCAGGGACGCGTCTGCATGGGCCTCATCCACCGGCATGCCGTAGAGATCGAGATCGAGGAATCTGATGTGCCCGGCGGCGGTGTAAGCCGCCGGATCCCCCAAGGTGTCCGTGATTTTTTCCTGCAGGGGGAGGGACAGGCCCTCGATGGTGAGGTCTCCCCTGAAAACGGGTTTGGGTGCGAGGACGAGCATGCCGTCTGAAACCGTGATCTTCCGATCGTCCGCAAGCACCTGCATGCCGCTGCTTTTCAGCACCGTGCCCGACATGAGGACGGGCCCGTCGAGGGTGACGATGGAGCCGTTCACGGATATCTTTGCCTGCCTGCACCTGAGGGCGCCGTGAAGGGTTGTCTCTTCTCCCCACCCGATGTTCACCTCTCCGCTCACCTCACCTGAGAGCGGCCGGTCAGCATCGGCCTGCACCGCAACCAGACGGTCCAGATCCAGCAGGCCCTCGAGACGGACCATGCCCTGCGCGGGACCAACATGCCCTGATATGGCGAGCTTTTCCGGAGAGGCGGGCAGGGTTTCCCCCGTGAAGTCCAGGGAGAGCTCGGGTCTGATCCTGCCCGTGACCTGCACGGCCGCCTCCACCGGATTCTGCCTGAGCCTGTACGCGGCGCCGAGAAGCTCGAAGCGGTCTGTGCGGAGATCCGCCCGGGCGGAAATCTCCGGGCCTGTTCCCGTACCCATGATCTGAAGGAGGGTGCCTTTTCCGAATGAAAACCTCTCGGGGCCGAGCACGCCGCCGTCCACGGTTGCCTGGAAAGACGATTTCTGCTCCCCGAAGGGATCGGCGAGGGTGATCTCGAGAGACCTGACGCGGTGGCCTCCCGCGACCAGGGTCGAGGATATTTCCAGGGGGGAGGAAAAGTCCGCTGCCGCCACCGTGCCGCTGTGATCGTGGACCGCCTGCCCGCCCCACTGATAGGCGCAGTCCTTCAGCGAGAGGCCGCCCTTGACGACAAAGGCTTTCTCGGCCTCTTTATCGAAATATGTGCTCACTGCCGCGGACACCCTTCCCCCGCTGACGCGGGAGACACCCTCGAAGAGGTCGAGGGCATACTCAGGCAGTCCTACTGCGTTCCAGGTATCCAGAAAATCCCGGGCAGGCATGTCCGCCTCCACGTCCACACCGATCCTCAAGCCCGGAGGAATGATCCCGGGGAATGAAAGGTCGACCTTTTCGATGACCGAGCCGTTCATTGTCCCCCGGAGATCCCTGAAAACGATATCGCCGTTTCCGTACGCCACCCGGCCGGTGATATCCGTGATCCTTTCGGGGCCGAAGCCGGCGCCGAAGCTCTGCCCCGAGAGATCCTGGATCACCATGATGCGGTCGATAAACCGGGTGAAGTGCACGAGCTCATCCACGCTGCCTTCGTAGTGTGCCGATGTGAAGCGGGACATCCCGCCGCGGATCTGAGTGGTGAGGAGGGTTTCCAGCCAGTCAACGAATTCGTGCGTGGGGAGGAGATCCACGATCTTTTCGTACTCGAAGGTGTCCGAGCTCAGATCGAGCGAGATCTGTGCGCCGGTTTTTCTGCGTGGCTCCATGATCTTTCCGGTACCGTCCACCCGGACCAGAGGGGTTCTCAGCGATATCTCATGGATATCCAGAACCCGGTCGTCGCCCTGTGCCCCGAGGGCAAGCTCCAGCGTTTCGATCCCGGTTTGAGACCAGGGAAGGACCACGTGCTCACCGGAGACACGGACACCCGAGGAGATGCCTTCACCGGACCAGACGAAATCCGCATCCACATCCAGGATGCCCTGCATTCCCTGTGCAAGCTGCGAGAGGTCAACGTTTCGCGAGGTGAGGGCTCCCTCCCACCCCCTTGTGCGCCGGATGGAGATTTCCGTCTGTCCGCCGAGAACCTCTGCCTTGAACTCCACCTTTTCCGGACTGATGGTGCCGCTGGCCGATTCAAGCACGCTCCTGCAGGTCCCGTCCCGAAAGGCCAGAGAGCCGTTATGGATGACGACGGTTGTCACGCCCGGGGACCGCTGCGGTTTTGTCAATTTATTGACAGAATTCCTGTCCAGGGTGATCCGGGGTTCCTCCAAGGTCAGCGATGAGAGCTGGAGACCTCCGAAAAAGGCATTCCACAAAGATGTGCGGGCCCTGATCTGCCGCGCCTTGAGGAGGGGCTCTTCCGGGTCCCCGACCACCACATGATCGAGGGTTATCAGCGTGCCGGGGAGTATCTCCACCGATGCGTTACCGATGGCGACCTCCTGCCCGGTATATTCGGCAAGGATATCATCCATGTGCGCCGAGAGCAGGGTCGGGAAGACCCTGGTCAGTCCCAGATACCCGATAACGGCTCCGAGCACCAGGAAAGCGGACAAGAGAATCGTGAATTTACGTGTTTTGCGATCGTTCATAATCATTCCAGTATATGTGACAGCTTATTAACACAAAAATTGGGGCATGTAATGGAGAAATGGAGCCTTGCGGGGGAAGGCAGGGTTTCTTGGGGTACCGGGAAATGAAGGGGCATTCGATTGCAATAATGTAATCGTGTACACTTTCCGTACACCGCGCCGGTGGTTCATGGAAATGACGGCGCAGGGACCCTCACGGGGCAGGGCCGTCAATGCGCACATGCCCTCTGCCTCTGCCTGCAGATCCCTGCCCGCATCCGGAACCGGATTCCAGCCGGTTCATATTTTCCCGGATGCGTCAGATGCGGTCTTTGCCGGTATCGCGGCACGCTCGCCGGCCGCGAAGACGCCGCCCGCTTCGATGGTGTCCTCACTCTGTTCGCCGGCCGCCATCCGATCGAGGCCGGGGGGCATCCTGGTGACGTCGATGTTGTCCCTTCGGTGGTTTATCCGGGCACTGATCACCTAATCCTGGATAATGACGCTCATGTCGTCCTGAGAGAAATCCTGCCCGAGGAGACCGTCTATAGCCTCCAGAGCCTGATCGTATGTGCTGGAGTGGGTATCGACAGCTTTCATCACTGCCGCCTCCATGTATGGTGCGGGGTATGAATATCTCGAGCCGATGTGGAAAAAATGCGAATCCATGGTCTTTGATCTTAACCTGGAAAAGTGGCCCATGGTTTTTTAAAAAGCAAGCTTGGGGATACTTTTGCGCCCGCTCCGTGTCGTGCGGCTGCAGAGCGTAAATATTGTACAAGGGCAAGAGGACATCTTGACGTCAAGGCTTCATGGTGGTAGAAAAAAGCTATGTTAGATATGAAAATTATTAGACAAAATATTGACATCGTGAAGAATGCCCTCAAGAATCGCGGGTCTGCGATGGACCTCGAGGAGCTGCTCGAAGCGGATGCCCGGAGAAGGACGCTGATCCAGGAGGCGGACGAGCTCAAGGCACGGAGAAACCAGTTCTCCACCCGCATCGCAAAGGCGAGGACCGAAGGCCTGGATCTCGAAAAGGAAAAGGGCGAGATGCGCTCCATCTCCGAAAGGATCAAGGCCCTGGACGAGCAGATCCGGGATGCGGACGAGGCGGTGAACCGGTTCGTGCTCGAAATCCCCAATATCCCCCACGAGAGCGTGCCAGTGGGGAGGGAGGAGCAGGACAATCAGGTGGTCCGCACCTGGGGAGAGAAGCCGGGGTTTCCCTTTGCCCCGAAGGACCACTGGGATATCGGAGAGGGGCTTTCGATCCTGGACTTCAAGCGTGCGGCAAAGATCACGGGCGCCCGCTTTACCGTGAACTGGGGCGCGGGGGCGCAGCTGGAAAGGGCGCTGATCAACTTCATGCTCGACGTGCACACGTGTGAGCACGGCTACACCGAGGTGCTGCCGCCTTTCATGGTCAACCGCGAGAGCATGACCGCCACCGGCCAGCTCCCGAAATTCGAAGAAGACCTCTTTGCCACGGACGGCTACTTTCTCATCCCCACGGCCGAGGTGCCGGTGACCAACCTCTACCGGGCCGAGACCCTCAAGGGCGAGGACCTGCCGGTCAAGCTCGTGGCCTACACCCCCTGCTTCAGGCGGGAGGCCGGGTCCTACGGCAAGGACACCCGGGGCCTCATCCGGCAGCACCAGTTCAACAAGGTGGAGCTGGTGAGGTTTGCAGATCCGGCCCGGTCGTTCACGGACCTCGAAGAGCTTACCGGCGACGCCGAGGACATCCTGAAGAGGCTCGGGCTCCACTACCGGGTCGTGGCGCTCTGCACGGGCGACCTGGGGTTCTCCTCGGCCAAGACCTACGATCTGGAGGTCTGGATGCCCGCCCAGGGCGTGTACCGGGAGATATCCTCGTGCAGCAATTTCCTCGATTTCCAGGCACGCAGGGGCCAGATCCGCTACCGCTCGCCGGAGTCGAAGAAGACCGATTTCTGCCACACCCTCAACGGAAGCGGCCTTGCCGTGGGCAGGACACTCGCCGCGGTGCTGGAGAATTACCAGCGGCCGGACGGGTCGGTGGAAGTGCCCGAGGCATTGAGACCTTACATGAGGCTTGACCTCATCGAACCGATCGGTTAAGGAGAAATACACCGTTGCACGCGGAGGGATGGCCGAGTGGCTTAAGGCGGCGGTCTTGAAAACCGCTGTACCTTTTCAGGTACCGTGGGTTCGAATCCTACTCCCTCCGCCAAAGACCATACGGAGAGATGGCCGAGTGGACGAAGGCGTTCGCCTGCTAAGCGAATGTAGGGCCAGAAGCTCTACCGAGGGTTCGAATCCCTCTCTCTCCGCCATACCTTAACCGTGCCGTATCATCCCGCCCTCCACGTTCTCTTCTCTTGCGCCGTGCCCCGGGACTGTCCTGAAGGCGCGCCGGATTCTCCTTCCATAATACACGGTGCCGCACGTGCGCGCGCGAAATGGCAGCAATCCGGGTTAGATCCTGCCTTAGATCCACGGTGCCGCACGTGCGCGCGCGAAATAGCCCAAGCAGCCGACGAGTGATTTTTGACCGCGTGGTTTAAGATCCTGTGCGCTTAGCCCTCCGAAGCCGAGGCGAAGGAGGAATCACTGGTATGAATCTTCAACGGCAAGCCCTTTGACTCCCATGGAAGCCGCAAGCTTACGGGGAATGTGCCCCCACCTTCAAAGTCCTCCTAAGCGGACTAAGAGGGAGGATTCAATGCATGTCGATGATCCGCGTACACGAGTATTCAGGAGTCATCTGCGATCCGGACAAAGAGGATCACGTCGTTTCGGCGGTCGGAAGAGATCATCCTTCCCGGCCTCGTTTCCCGCCTATGTCCTCCCTCTGCAGAAACATTTTCCATCGCCGGCTCCGCTTCATGACCCGGGGATAAGGATCGTCCGGCAACATCGGCAAGAAAGGTTAAAGAAAACAGGCCCGATCACCGAGGAGAGAAGAATCGCGCTACCTGAGTCAAATAAACCATAAGGCCAGTCAGGGGTACTGTATGAACCGGACGGAAAACACACTGAAAAAAAAGGATGATGAGCTGTCCGGACAGTTCCGTTGTCATTGCTTTCAACCATGCTGCGGGAAGGAGATCATCTCATGTTCAGACACCTGTGTTTCTCTTGCAAAGCCGGAACGGAAAATACCCTGGGCACGAACCCGGATTCGGGACTTGTTCCGGGACAAAAGAGAGGGCTGTGGTTTCCCCTCCTGCTTTCACTCGGCATCGTCCTCTCATCCGCCCCTGCGGCACATGCAGCATTGGTAGGCGGCGAAGACATGGGGAGTGCCCCTCTCATTACCGAGGCCGAAACAGAAGTTCTCCTCCCTGAAATCTTAGGACTATTCTTTAAAATAATTCCGGCCGACTCCGCGACGTATACGATCCAGTCTTCCGGTTCGAGTGACGCGTATGCCGATCTACTGGATTCCGGAGGCGCCACCATTGCCTCCGGTGACGATGAAGTCGGTTTTGATTTCAGGATCGTACACGCTCTTACCGCAGGGCAGACATATTACCTCTTCATGTACGATTATGATACGGAAATTACCTGTACCTTATCAATCGCCGGGGGAGGGTTACATCAGCCTGCGCCGGAAATCGACATCAAGGGGAACGGCACCACGATAAGCGACGGTGATTCATCACCCTCCTCAAGTGACCACACGGATTTCGGGAGCGCCGAGGCGGGCTCCGGGAGCACGGTGCGCACCTTTACCATCGACAACCTGGGAGACAGCGAGCTGACCCTTACCGGCGGTGCGCCGCTCGTGTCCCTGTCGGGTGCCGCGGCAGGGGATTACAGCGTAACCCAAGACCCGGCCGGCACCGTTGCCGCGGGAGGCTCCACGACCTTCCAGGTCACCTTTGCCCCGACGGCCGCGGGAACGAGATCGGCCGAGATCAGCATCGCAAACGACGACAGCGACGAAAATCCCTACAACTTCGCCATTCAGGGAACAGGCATACACACCAATCTGGCGCCCGAGATCAACGATGCCGGCTATGCCCTGCACCTCGAGGGCACGGCCACCGATTACCTCGTCAAGAGCGGCTTCGATGGCTTTCCCTCCACCGAGCTGACCATCGAGCTGTGGGTCCGCACCGACGACGCGGCGCACGACGGCTCGCTCTTTTCCTATGCATCGTCCGTCTCGCCCAACGAGGCGCTTCTGTTCAACTACGCCAACCTGAGCCCGGAGATCAACGCCACCAAGGCCGCCGGCAACGAAGGCACCGGCGTGGCCGTCAACGACGGCCAGTGGCACCACGTGGCCTGGACCTGGGAGAGCGCCACCGGCGAATCGGTCCTCTATGTGGACGGTGCGGCGGTACATACGGGATCCATCCAGGCGGGGCACTCGCTGGTGGGCGGCGGGACCCTGGTGTTCGGCCAGGAGCAGGACTCCCTCGGAGGGGGTTTTGAGGACACCCAGTCCTTTTACGGGGACGTGGACGAGGTGCGCGTCTGGAACGTGGTGCGGACCGGGGTCCAAATCCTGGACAACATGGACAGGGCACTGATCGGCTCCGAGCCCGGCCTGGTGAGCTACTGGCGCATGAACGGCGGCGGCGGCGCGACCATCGACGATTCGGTGGGCTCCAACGATCTGACCGTGGTAGGTGCCGGCGCGACCTGGATCTCGACACCGATCGAAACCTGCGAGGAGGGGATCGTGGCCATCAACACGCTCAGCATCGCGGACGCGGACGCCGGCGAGGGGGACATCCAGGTGACGCTGCAGGCCAGTGACGGCGCGATCACGCTGTCCCAGGTCGACGGCCTGACCGCGGTGACGGGAGACGGGTCGGGAACCGTCAGTCTCACGGGCAGTCTCGCCGAGGTCAATGCCTCCGTCAACGGGATGACCTATGCGCCCTATATGAATTTCAGCGGTACCGATACCCTGAGCGTAGGCGTCGACGATCTGGGCAGCACCGGCGACGGCGGGGCACAGACGGCCGCCAAGGACATCGAGATCACGGTGACCGCGGTCAACGACGCCCCGGTGCTGGACAACAGCGGGGCGATGGTGCTGACGAGCGTGACCGAGGATGCCGCGGCCCCGGCCGGTGATACGGTGGCCGCGATCATCGCCAGTTGTGGGGGCGACCGGATCACGGACCCGGACAGCGGCGCGGTGGAGGGAATCGCGGTAACCGCCGTGACGGGCGACGGCACCTGGCAGTACAACACCGGCGGCGGATGGACCTCCATGGGGGCCGTGGCGGGCAATGCGGCGCTGCTGCTGACTGACGCGGCGAGTATCCGCTTTGTGCCAACGGCCTCGAACAACAACGCCCAGACCGCGACCGTGACG
>JAHDQN010000082.1 GCA_018433775.1 Deltaproteobacteria bacterium | reverse complement strand
CGCGAGAATGCGCACTGAACCGCTCAAATCCAAAAAAAGCCTCCACATCCAGCTGATCAAACAGAACAAACCGCGTGTCCTCTATTCCAACTACCCTTTTGCTCATCAGAAGCACTCCTCCTTGCTGCTCAATTTGACCGGCAAATCATCGGAGACCGTCATTATCATAATGAATGAACGATCGTTAATTTTATTAACGATCGTTCATTTTTGATTAATGTATTCGCAGGATGATGTCAAGCTATTAAAACTTATACCTCCAGCGGGTGATCAAGGGCACCTTAGAATTTTGCCTGCACGTACCCTGTGTGTTTTTGCGAAGTTCATGAAATATTATCAAAACAATCTTGACTGGAGTGACACTCTGTTCTATGAAATGACATCGTGTTCATTTTCTGCGATATGTTTCTCGAGGAAATCACATGCAGAACGAATATCTTGTGAGGCACAAGAAGCGGCCTTCCCGGCGCGAAAGGGAGAAGGCCCGGCAGCGGCGGGATATGCTGGAGGCCGCCCTGATCCTGTTCTCGGAGAAAGGCTATCATAATGTCACCATGCATGAGATCGCCTCGAAGGCCGAGTTCGCCATCGGCACACTGTATAAGTTCTTCAGAAACAAGGAAGATCTCTACAAGGCCCTTATCCTTGAAAAGACCGAAGCATTCCATGCGGCTATTGTCGAGGCGATCGGGGAGCACGACGGCGAGGTGGACCGCCTGAGGAATTACATCAGGGTCAAGAGCGAGATCTTCCGCGTTCATGTCCCCGTCATCCGGCTCTACTTCTCCGAGCAGTACGGAGAAAGCTTCAATCTCATGGCGGAGCTGAACGACCGGATCAGGCAGCGGCACGAGGAGTCCCTGAAGGTCCTCGCCGACGTCTTCGAGAGCGGAATGCGGAAAAACCGGTTCAGAAGAATCGCCGACCCCCACGCACTCGCCGTGGCGCTCGACGGGATCTCCACGGCCTTTCTCTTCCGTTGGCTCGAAAAACCTGAGGAACGAACCTTTCCGGAAGATCCCGAAGCAATCCTCGACATCCTGCTCAAAGGCCTGGTGGATTGACCATGCATGAATGGAACCCGGCTTTCCGGGAATGTGTAACCCATAAAGAGAATTGGAGGAATGTGATGAAATCCTGTGCTGAACCCGTCCGATATACCCGGTTCTGTATCCTGACCATTGCCGTGTTCACTCTGCTCATCGGCGCATGCGACCGGCAGCAGGCACAGACATCACCACCCCCGCCCGAGGTGGTTACCGTCGAGGTCAAGGAACAGCAGATCGAGCTCACCACCGAGCTGCCGGGCCGCACCTCCCCACACCTGATCGCCGAGGTCCGGCCCCAGGTGAGCGGCATCATCAAGAAACGTCATTTCAAAGAGGGCTCTTTCGTGAAGGAGGGCCGGCTTCTCTACCAGATCGATCCCGCTCCATTCCAGGCGGCATACGACAGCGCGGTGGCCTCGCTCGCCCGTGCCCAGGCAAACCTTCCCGCCCTGAAGTCACGGGCAGAGCGGTATCGGGAGCTGCTTGCCGGCGGGGCGGTGAGCCAGCAGGATTTCGACGATGTCGACTCGGCCTTCCACCAGGCACAGGCAGAGGTCGCTTATTGGGAGGCGGCGGTGGAATCGGCCCGGATCAGCCTGGGCTATACCCGGGTCACAGCCCCGATCTCAGGCCGGATCGGCAAATCCAACATGACCGAAGGGGCGCTGGCGACAGCGAACCAGCCCGTGCCTCTGGCCACTATTCAGCAGTTCGACCCGATCTACGTGGACGTTCCCCAGTCCACCACCGACCTGCTCCGGCTGAAGCACCGGATCGAAAGCGGCAGTCTCACTGTCGAAGGAGAGAGCCAGAAAAAGGTCGGGCTCATCCTGGAGAACGGCTCCAAATATCCTCTCGACGGAACCCTGGAGTTCCGCGACGTGACAGTCGACCCCACCACCGGAACGGTCACCCTGCGGGCAGTGTTTCCCAACCCCGGCGACGTCCTGCTGCCGGGCATGTTCGTGCGTGCCGTGGTGCGGGAGGGTATCGACAAGCAGGCCATCCTGATCCCCCAGAATGCCGTGTCGCGCGACCCCAAGGGTAACGCGCTGGTGCTGGTCGTTGACGGGGAAGGGTTTGTGAGGCAGCGCCAGATCGATATCGACCGGGCCATGGGCAACAAGTGGATCGTCGCCTCCGGCCTCTCCGCCGGAGACCGGGTCATCGTCGAGGGTGCGCTCAAGGTGAGGCCGGGCATGCAGGTCAAGGCGATCCCTTCCGGCGGGGATGAGCACCCCGTGGCGCAAGCAGCGGACTCTCCGGCCGCGGCCTCGAACTGAAGAGAGGGGCGGCGCTATGCTTTCAAAGTTCTTTCTCGACCGTCCGGTCTTCGCGTGGGTCATCGCCATCATCATCATGGCGGCAGGCGGGCTTGCGATTTACGGCCTGCCCATCTCCCAGTACCCCGAAATGGCCCCGCCTTCCATCACCATCTACACTTCCTATCCGGGGTCCTCGGCAGAGACCGTTGAAAACAGTGTGACCCAGGTCATCGAGCAGAGGCTGACCGGGCTGGACAGGCTGCTGTACATGTCCGCCTCGAGCGATTCCGCGGGCGGATCGCGCATCGAGCTGACCTTTGCCCCGGGCACAAACCCGGATGTCGCGTGGTCCCAGGTTCAGAACAAGGTGCAGTCCAGCCTGTCGAGCCTTCCCGACATGGTGAGGGACCAGGGCGTGAACGTCGTGAAATCCACCCGCAACTACCTGATGATCGTGGGCCTGATCTCGGAGACCGGCAGCATGGACGGCACCGACCTGAGAGACTTTGCCAAGTCGAACCTGGAGCGGGTCCTGGCGCGCGTGCCCGGCGTGGGCGAGGTGGAGATTTTCGGCGGCGGGTATGCCATGCGCGTGTGGCTCAACCCGGACAAGCTCACCGACTACCGCCTGACGGTCGAGGACGTGATCGCCGCGATCAAGGCCTATAACGTCGAGGTCTCGGCCGGGCAGTTCGGCGGGGCTCCGTCGGTGGAGGGCCAGCGCCTGAACGCCTCCATCGTGGTCCAGAACATGCTCTCCACCCCCGACGAATTCGCCGCGATTCCCATACGCACCAACCCGGACGGGTCCATCGTGCGGATCGGAGACGTGGGCCGGACCGAGCTGGGCACCGAGATCTACGACATCCAGGGCGAGTTCAGCGGCAGGCCCTCCGCGGGCATCGCCATCCGCCAGGCCGCCGGCACCAACGCCCTGGACACCGCAGATGCGGTCAAGGCCAAGATGGAGGAGATGAGCCGGTTCTTCCCGGAAGGGCTCACGGTCGTCTACCCCCACGACACCACCCTGTTCATCGAGGTGGCCATCGAGGAGGTGGTGCGCACCCTCTTCGAGGCCATCGTGCTCGTTTTCCTGGTGATGTGGCTGTTCCTGGGCAACATGCGCGCCACCCTCATCCCGACCATCGCCGTGCCCGTGGTCATCCTGGGCACCTTCGCCGTGCTCGGGTTCTTCGGCTTCTCCATCAACATGCTCACCATGTTCGCCATGGTGCTGGCGATCGGGCTTCTGGTGGACGACGCCATCGTGGTGGTGGAGAATGTGGAGCGGATCATGAGCGAGGAGGGTTTGCCTCCCAAGAAGGCGACAGCCAAGTCCATGGAGCAGATCACCAGCGCGCTCATCGGCATCGGGCTGGTGCTCTCGGCCGTGTTCGGTCCCATGGCGTTCTTCCCGGGTTCGACCGGGGTCATCTACCGCCAGTTTTCCATCACCATCATCTCGGCCATGCTCCTGTCCGTGGTGGTGGCCCTGATCCTGACCCCGGTGCTGTGCGCATCGCTCCTCAAGCCGGTGAAGGCCGGGCACGAGCCGGCCGAAAACGCCATCTTCTTCCTGAGGCCCTTCTTCCGGTGGTTCGACCGCATGTTCTTCGGCTTCAGGGACCGGTACGTGAAGCTGGTGGGCCACTCCCTTTCCCGCAAAAAACGCTATTTGGCCGTGTTTCTGGTGATCGTGGGCGTCATGGGGCTCCTCTACCTGCGCATGCCCACCGCCTATCTGCCGGACGAGGACCAGGGCATCCTGCTTGCCCAGGTGATCATGCCAACAGGCGCGACCCTGGAGCAGACCGGGATGGTCGCCAAGGGAATCGAGCGTTACTTCAAGGAGAACGAGCAGGAGGCCGTGGAATCCACCATGACCATCACGGGCGTGGGCTTTTCCGGCAGGGCTCAGAACCAGGGCATGGTATTCATCAAGCTCAAGGACTGGGACGAGCGTGACCGTGACGACCTGAGGGTCAAGGCAGTCGCGCAGCGGGCCACGGGTGCCCTTTCGGGCATCAGGAACGCCATGGTCTTCGTGTTCCCGCCGCCGGCCGTGCCCGAGCTGGGCATGGCCGAGGGATTCGACTTCCAGCTCCTGGACCGGGGGGGTCTGGGGCACCAGAAGCTCATGGAGGCCCAGAACCAGCTCCTGGCCCTCGCCATGCAGGACCCGAGGATCACCTCGGTGAGGCCCAACAGCATGGCCGATGTGCCCGAGTACCGCATCGACGTCGACTGGGACAAGGCCGGGGCGCTGGGGGTCCCCATCAGCTCCATCCACCGGACCCTGTCCGCCTCCTTCGGCGGGTCCTTTGTCAACGACTTTGTCCACAGCGGCAGGGTGAAGCGGGTGTATGTCCAGGCCGACGCACCCTACCGCATGCTGCCCAGTGACCTGGACAAACTCTACGTGCGCAATACATCGGGCGGCATGGTGCCCTTCTCCTCCTTCGCCACGGGCCGGTGGATCTCCGGCCCGCCCAAGCTGGCGCGGTTCAACGGCTTTCCTTCCATCAACATCTGGGGAGAGCCGGCACCCGGAACGAGCTCGGGCGAGGCCATGCAGGCCATGGAAGAGGCGGTGGAGAAGCTGCCCCAGGGCATCGGTTACGACTGGACCGGGCTCTCCTACCAGGAACGGATGTCGAGCTCGCAGGCGCCTCTGCTCTACGCCTTTTCCGTGTTCGTGATTTTCCTGTGCCTGGCAGCGCTCTACGAGAGTTGGACCATCCCCATCTCGGTCCTGCTGGTGCTGCCGCTCGGGGTCATCGGCGGCATCGTGGCATCGAGCATGCGCGGGCTGGCGAACGACGTTTATTTCCAGATCGGGCTGCTCACCACACTGGGCCTGACGACCAAGAACGCCATCCTGATCGTGCAGTTCGCCAAGAGCGGGCTGGAAAGAGGCATGGGGCTCCTGGAGGCCACCATGCAGGGCGCCAAGCTCCGTTTTCGGCCGATCCTCATGACCTCGCTCGCCTTCGGCTTCGGGGTGCTGCCCCTGGCCCTGACCACGGGCGCAGGCGCGGGTGCACAGAACGCCATCGGCACCAGCGTGCTGGGGGGGATGGTGAGCGCCACGGTCCTGGTGGTGATCTTCTCCCCCCTGTTCTACGTGCTCGTCGAGAAGCTCTTCGGCAGGCGCAAGCAGGCCGGCGGGGAAGAAGCGGCCGATACCGAATCACTCAGCGAGGGCGCCCTGTGAGCGGAACCCGCCCGAACAGGGCCGTGAAATCTTCTCGATAAGAAGCAGGGGCATGGCGGGCGCTTGGCGCCTGCCATGCCCCTGAAAATACTCATCTTGCCAGCATTCCAGGGCTCAATATTGTGCTTGGATTTCCGGGCGAACTATAGTATACCTCACAGGTGACCGGCAAACGCCGGCAGGCGTGATGAGGCCGGCTCGATCCTGTAGACGGGCGCGGGCCGGTTTCGCGGACAGTGGGGAAACAGAGCAGCGAAGAGAAAAGGCAGTAGGGTATCTAGTATCGTGTAACGGTTCAGGCATTTCAAAGCGTACGGGTCGCCGGAGGGTTCATTCGATCATCCCCTTTAAAGGGCGTCCCGGAAGCGTCTTAAGGTACAAACAATCGTGTGCAGCCAGTGCGGGTGTCCTGCCCGCTTATGTTTCAGACAAAAAAAGGAGTGATCAATGTCAAAAGAAATCAATCTCTGTCTGCTCAAGGAGCCGTTCCCGCCCGAGGACATCGAGTGGCGGGAGCAGAGGAACGGGATAGACAGGCATGGGAGACCGTGGGCCATGGTGCTGGCCTATGTCACGAACCGGGCTATTCAGAACCGGCTCGATGCGGTCTGCGGGCTCGAGAACTGGAAGAACCAGTTCATCCCCGGCCCCAACGGCGGGGTGCTGTGCGGCATCTCCATCAGGATAAACGGAGAATGGGTGACCAAGTGGGACGGCGCCGACAACACCGACATCGAATCGGTGAAGGGCGGGCTCTCCGATGCCATGAAGCGGGCTGCTGTCCAGTGGGGCATCGGCAGATATCTCTACAACCTGGAGGCGACCTTTGCGCAGATCGACGAGAACGGCACGCACCGGGGTGTCGCATATGCGAGCGACAGCGACCGGAAGGCCCGGCTGAACCCGGTGTTTTTCCGGTGGAACCCCCCGGCGCTTCCCGACTGGGCCCTGCCGCAGACCAAGAAGCAGTCAAAGGACGAGCCGCCCAAGACCGGGGGCGGGAAAAAAACCAAGTCCAAGTCCGGTGAAGAGACGCATCCCATCACCGCCGGTGAGTGGGGCAAGCTCCAGCGCCTCATGAAAGACGCAGGGGTGAGCCCCACGGATTTTCTCAAGAAGTGGAAGGTCTCTTCACCCCGGGAGCTCCGGAAGCACCTGATGCCCAAGTATGAGCAGTGGGTGCACGAAAAGACGGCGTAACACCCCTTCTCCTCCCCGGGGAAACGGCATCCCCCGGCATCTCGCGGGGTTTCGCCTCCCGGGTGGAGGGAATACGGGCCGTGCTCCAAGGCACGCGGCAACGCCCGACAACTACTCCTCACGCGGGTCCGGTACGGCCGGGCCCGCGCTTTTTTCTCAGAGAGCATGCCGCGCCCGGGGAGGTCAAGTTGATGCGAGAGGATCGTCACCTCGTTCATTCTCTTTCTACCGTTTCTTGAGCATTCCCGTTCTGTCCGGTTACTCGCAGGGTATTGCCACAGGATCGCCCTGCATCTCATGCACGAGGCACGCACCGGCTCCGGACAGCTCTTCGAATCAGTACGGCGTGATAAGCACGGGGCTCCTTCCTGCACGAAGAGCAGGGGTGCAAATGGACACCCCGGCAGGCATAGATGATATCAGTGTTCCGGTCTCTTTGCCTTGCCCGGGTACCGGGGCAGATACAGGGTAAAGGTCGAGCCCTCATGAAGCCTGCTCTCCACGGATATGCCGCCGATGAGGTCGGCGGTTATCCGGCTGACGGTGGCAAGGCCAAGGCCCGTGCCCTTGCCCCGCTCCTTGGTGGTGAAGAAGGGATCGAAGATGTGCCTGATGGTGTCCTCGTCCATGCCGCATCCGGTGTCTGCCACGGTGATCGCCAGATACTCCCCCTCCTGAAGCGGCGGATGTATCTTCCCGTTCATCTCTTCCTTGCGCAGGCTGATCGGCTTCAAGCTCACCCGGATCAGGCCTCCCCTGTCTTCCATGGCCTGGTATGCATTGGTACAGAGATTCATGATGAGCTGGTGGATCTCGGTGGGATCGGCATACACCAGGCCCGCATCCGGATGCAGGTCGGCGCGGATTTCGATGGACGAGGGGATGGTGGCCCGCAGCAGGTTGACAGCCTCCTTGAGAATAGTATCGACCTTCATGGCCTCGCGGTCCAGCCGATAATTCCTGCCGATGGACAGGAGCTGGGCGACCAGGTCCCGGGCCCTCATTCCCGCCTTCACCACCTGGTCGAGGCTCCGCTCAGCCGGTGACCCGGAAGGCAGCCCGTTTCTGGCAAGCTCGGTGTATCCCATGATGGCCGAGAGCATGTTGTTGAAATCGTGCGCGATGCCCGAGGCCAGTGCTCCTATGGCCTCCATCTTCTGGGCCTGCGACAGGCGCATCTCGTAGCGGTCACGCTCTCGATCCGCCTCCTTGCGCAGGGTGATGTCGCGGACAATCCCCCGGAACCCGATGGGGGTCTGCCGGGAATTCCTCAGGAGAGAGACAGATGCCTCGACAAAGAGCCTGCCGCCGTTCTTGTCCCTGATCTCCCAGTCAAAGGCCTTGGTGGGTTTGCCGGTCATGAACACCCGGTGGAACGCATCGAAGATCTTTCTCGCGTTTTCTTCGTCCACGTACTTCCGGTAATTCATGCCCATGAGCTCTTCGCTGCTATACTTGAGGTTCTTGGACAAGGCTTGGTTAAAGAAGGTGAAGTTGCCGGCAAGATCCACCTCGAAATAGACCTCCTCGATGCTGTCCAGGATGTTGCGGTATTTTTCTTCACTGACTTTCAAGGCGATCCCGCTCTTGATCCTGTCGGTGATATCCCTGCCCGAACCCTGCACATAGAGGGGATTGCCCAGGGAATCCCGGATGAGGGTATTACGGTATTCGATCACCCGTTCGCGGCCGTCTTTGGTCTGAATGCTGATGATCCCCTCGCCTCCTCCCCTGCGAATGATCTTTTTCCGGTAACGGTCGAACAGTGGCCGATACTGTTCGGGCATGAGGTCCTTGAGGTTCTTGTGGCTGATTTCCTCGGATGTGTAGCCGGTATGCATCTTGGAAGCGATGTTGGTCTCGATCATGTTGCCGCTGAGGTCATGGATGAACAGGAAATCCGCTGAGTTCCGGAAAAAGGTCCGGTACTTCTCCTCCATCGCCGGCAGGGCTTCCCTGTCCGTTTCAGGTCCGGTGATCTCGTGAAACGACTGGAGCGCCCCGAGAACTTCTCCCCCGGGTCCGGTCAGTATAGTCGCCCGGGTGCGGAAGGTGCGGTTGCCCCGTATCTTCGGAAAGGATTCTTTTCGCGACAGAACCGGGCCTTCCGTGAGGATATCGGAAACCGGCGCGCCATGAAGGAGCTCCGGCCGGAGTGCGTAGTCCACGAGGAGAGGCGCTCGGTCCCCGTGAAGGGGCAGCGCATACTCCCGATCGGATTTCCCGAGCATGTCCTGCCCGGGAATTCCCGTCAGCTCCGTCATGGCATCGTTCCAGGCCGCAACCTTTCCCCGTGCGTCCAGCACGAAGCAGGGGTCGCCCATACACAGCACCATGCGGACGAACAGGGTATGCAGGGAGCCCTGCACACGTAGATCTCTCCGGAAGCTGGTATTTTCCTTTTTCCTCTGCATTGTCCCGTCATTATCCGTGTTGCCGGACTCGGATACCCTGGGCCAAAAACCTCCTGATGAAGCCAACTGTGCTTGTCGGAAAAAAAACAGGGAAACATGAACAGGAAAGGAACCGGCACGTCCTTCTTCGGCCCGGCCGGAACAAAGCGTTTTAGGGACAGACACCCACGGCGGGTATCAAGATATGCCGCGCCCGTGCCGATGATGTTGCGGTGATGAACATTCCCCGGACGACCAGCGACCAGCCGGACAGGATGGAACATAAAGGAAAACAATGGCTTGCCTTTGTCCTTCACCTCGTGATAAAAACGGATGAAAAATACGGCTGTTTATGCTTTTTCATGCCGGTCCCGGCTTTGTCCGCTGTTCCGGGTCGTACAGTCGGGTTTGCCCGTGGCATCGAAAAGGACAATACTTACATAGATAAAGGGTTGCAATGAGGACCGTGCGAACCGGCATCATGACCATCGGATTGTTCCTGATCCACCTGTCCGTCCTGAACGCTGCGGACTTCGGCCACCGAGCCCTCTTCGAGGTGGGCTCGCTGTGGGGAGAAACCACGTATGAAATCACCCCTGACGATGGGATAAGCCGTCTGAGCTGGCCCATGGACATGCGGCTTCTGGGGGCCGGCTATGCCCTCACCTATCGGGACTTCATCGAGGCGGAGTTCCGGATCCAGGCATCACCCTGGAACGAGAGCGCACATCCCATGGAAGACTGCGACTGGATCAACGAATCGCGGAGCACTGCCTGGGTTCCTTATGACGCGCTGGACATCTATTCCCGGAGCACCGTAGACTCCAAGGCATTTCTGCTCGGATCGAACGTGAGAATCTTTCCGCTCTCGCTGCCCCCCGCATCTTTCGGGCTTGTAGGAGGGCTCCACTACCAGGAGGCGGATTTCAAGGCGTACGACACGAGACAAACCGGATACAATTCGTGGCGCAACTATACCGGCAGCGTATCGGGTCCAGCCGCCACCTATACCGTGGAATACTGGTTTGCCCATATCGGAGCCACCTTGAGGATTCACGCGGACAGGAGGCTCTACCTCACGCTGGACACGTCCTATATCCCCTATGCCAGGGCCGAGGACGAAGACAACCATCTCAGAAGGATGCGGGTCTCCCGGAGCGAGGGCACGGGAATCGGAAGGATGTTCTCCCTGTCCATGCAGTATTTCTTCACCGACACCTGGTATGCGTCCACAAACTGCTCCGGGCTGCGCATCAAGACGAGCGGGGACCAGACGCAGTACTGGTACGGAAACGACCCCGCCACCTCGTCCTTCGATGAAACCGGGCAGGGGCTGGCCGGCATCGACGTGGAGATCGAGCAGGAAACCTTCCACGTGGGTTTAGGGCTCGGCTGCAGGTTTTAAAGGCCCCGGCTTTTTTCTTCCCCCTCTTCAGACCGCGTCCTGTTATGACGATAGGTCCCCATATGCAGTCGGCCCAGGCGCTCATACAGAGAAATATCCAGCGTGCACGGTATTCCCTGCCCTTTTTCGATCCCGGCTTGAGGGACCTGATCACCCTGATCCCCCCGCTGCTCTCCGAAGGATCCCCGTCCATCGGGATCTACGGCCGCCCCGGATGCAGCACCCGGGAATACGAGCTGCTTGCCGGATACCTGGACCGAAAGCCTGCGATCGTCGCCGGCAGGCTCCCGGACAGGGTGCTGATCGAAAGCCTCATCGCTCTTCCCGTACCGAGCCTTGCGGGCAGGCATTCCACCTCCATCATGGCCGTATGTCTCCTCAGGGATGAAGACCATACGGAGGAGGTCAGGACAAAGATCGCCGCAGTGGCCCGAGTGTTCGAGAAACACGGCACGCCCCTCGCCGCCCATGTAAGCACCGGCCCGCTCGGACAGCTCCTGGTCTACGACATCATGCGCACCGGCATCGTGCTTGCGGGCAAGCACCCGGTCACGGACAAAAAGGCAGCCTCCGATGCGTGCATCTACATCGGGGGCCTGCCCGGGGTCATCACCCAGATGCACGATTCAGTCCGCTCCCGCGAATGGAATCCGTTCTCGCACTATCTGGACAGCCAGACAGCCGAGTTCATCAGGAAGAAGGACTACCCTTCCGCTCTCTCCGTGCCTTCGGCAAACCCCTTCATCATCCCCTACCTGCACATGCTCCACCACCACGAGGAGCGCACGGACAAGGAGCGGATCGAGAAGTTGCGCATGAGCCTCCTGGGCCTCTTCTCATCGTTTCCGCCCACCAGAGAGCTCATGCAGGTTCTGAGAAGCGCCTGGAAGATGGACTCCGCTCCGGAGGACTTCAGCGGGCTCGACTTCACCAGCGCCTTGCGGCTGCGGAAATGGATCGTCCCCTTAAAACGGGATGAGCTCCCGGTGTTTTCCTGGCCACCATCCATGAGCTTTGAGCTCGACAGGCTGGCCCTCGGGCAGGAGCGCCGGCACTGGGGCGTCGCACAGACCCGCGAGTTCCGGCACGCCCATGCGTGGGTGGTGCTCACCTGGGCGGCCCTTGCCGGGCTGGTGGGCCGCGCCACCCGGATCACTGCTCCCCGGGAGCTGCGCATGAAATCGGGTGTCAGGAAAATCCTCCTGGAAGGAGTCGAGTCCCTTCTGCACGGCAAGGATTCGCTCATCCCCGATGACCACTTCCAGGGAGCCATCCACCTCAAAGGGGGCAGATTCTTTTTCTCGCCCGGTCCGTTCGCCATCTTAGAGCAGGGAAACAAGCACTGCATCGAGCTGTTCGAGGCAGTCAAGAAAAAAGCCCTGCTTGACGATATCGACTTGGGAAAAGGCGGAAAGAAAGGATAGAGGACGGCAAAGAATATGGCTGCAAATCCCCTGGAAATCAAGATACTCCTTGTCGGGCCAGGCTTTGTGTACCAGAAGTCCATGCGTCAGATGCTGCACAGCCTCGGTTTCGATGACGTTGAAGAAATGAGGGATGGAGCCTATGCATGGGAGGCCATCAAGAGGATCAGGCCCGATATCGTGATTTCCCAGTGGCACATGCCGGAGATCACCGGCATGGCACTGCTCAAGCTCATCCGCGCCGATGAAGAGACCAGCGAGACCCCGGTGGTGCTGTGCACCGGAGAGGTCACCAAGCCCGACGTGGTCAAGGCGGGGGAGGCAGGCGTGAACGCCATCGTCATCGACCCTGTCCAGATCGAGAATCTCGAAGCAAAGCTGCGCCTCATCCTCGAGTTTGAGATGAGCCCCAGCACCAAAGAGGCCAAGGCGCTGATGGCCAAGGGGGACCTCTATCTCCGGGAAGAACGGTTCGAGGCCGCACTGAGGGAATACGAGAAGGTGCTCGATATCCTGGAGTCGGCCGAGGTCTATTACAACATCGGCTACATCATGACGGCAAAGGGCGAGTACGACGAGGCCCTGGCCGCATTCCGCAAGGCGACCCAGATCAACCAGATGTTTGCCAAGGCATACAAGGCCATGGCCGAGGTATACCTGCGCATGGGCCGCAAGGACTTGGCCGAGAAGTACCTGCAGATGGCGGGCGAGATCTTTCTGGAGCGCGAGATGCACGAGAGTGCGGAAAGCATCTTCAACGAGATCCTCAAGCTCAACCCGGATACCATCAACGTGTACAACAGCCTGGGGATCCTCTATCGCAGGCAGAATCGGCTCGAGGACTCCATCGTGCTCTACGAGAAGGCCATCAAGATCAGCCCCGACGACGAGAACATCCACTTCAACCTGGGAAGGGCCTATCTGGAGCTGGACAATCCCCAGATGGCCAAGAAGTGCTTTATCAAGGCCCTGAAGATCAACCCCAACTTCGACACGGCCAGGGGCATGATCGAGGCCATCGAGTCGTCCGAAAACTCCGTCCCCTGATCAGTGCCTCAGGCCGGACCCGCCGGCATGCCCGTCACTGGTACTTCTTGAGCTCGAAGACCTTCCTGTCCTGGGTCGCCACGATGTGATAGAACTTGTCCTGGGGCACGTAGATATAGGGCACGTCCTCCTGGCGGCGGTAGAGAAAGTGCGAGAGGATCATCCGGTTGACGGCGCGGTGGCCGATGATCATGATGTTGTCGGGCTTGCGGTTGAGGTAGAAGGCCTTCTTGATCCCGATCTTGATCCGCTCCTTCATGGAGTTGTAGCCCTCGCCCCTGGGATAGGAGTAGTGGTACTTGTCCGCCTTGCGGGCGGAGTAGACGTCGGGCATGAACCGCTGGATCTCGTCGTAGCTCATCCCCTCGCATATCCCGCTGTAGATCTCGTTGAACTCCTTCAAGGGCACGATGGTGCAGTCGTTCTGAAGGGCGCGGATGGGCGCGGCGGTCTGGATGGTCCTCTTCTTCTCGCTGGTGAAGATGTAGGAGATCTTCTTGTTCCTGAAAAACCTCGCCAGGGCGTGGGCCTGTTCGACCCCCTTGGGCGTGAGGTCAGAGTCGCCCCCGATCCTGTCCTCTGTGTTGAAAAACGTCTCGGTGTGCCGGATGAGAAACAGGCTCTTCACCACGTCGGTCACCAGGCAGTCGCGGATCCGGGAATACAGGGGGAGCTGGTCGGTGAGCCTCTCCTCCAGGATCCGGTTGTGCAGCGAGTCCATGCGGATGTAATTCCTCTCTTTCGCCAGGGGGGAATAGATCATCCGGTAATATTCGATCCTCTTCTTGAACTCGCTGGTGGCGTGTGCCTCGTCCAGGCCCCCGAACTCCGGAGCCTTGACCTTCAGGGTGATGCTCATATCCACGATCTCTTCATCCTCGTTGATGCATTCGATGAAGAGTATGGGGTGGTCGTTCAGACATTCATTGATGAGGTTGCGCCTTTCCTGGCTCACGTTGGTGGCGTCGAGCACGGCCACCTGGCCCTTGGTGTTCACGTATTTCCTGGCCCAGTTCATGTTAATGATCGCGAAGCGCTTCCGGAGCTCCGTGGCCTCGACATTGCCGGGATGGAAGAACTCTGCGGCCCAGGTATTCTTGAGCCGGGCGTACTGCCTGCGGAGCTGCCCGTTGTTGAATATCCGGGTGGGGATATCGTTCTTGGTGAAGATGTCCTTGAGCCGGTACGCGACCGTGGATTTGCCCTGGGAAGGCAGGCCCACCATAACTATGTAGAGTTTTTCATCCTTCGTTGTCATACCTCATGCATATCACCTGCGCAGAGGCTTCACAAGAGTGGTTTGGCCCCTCTTGAAAATACTTGACAACCACATACCCAATAGTTAGAAGGTCATAGTCGGTTTTAACGGCTGCTGGGGGATCGTTCAACGGTAGGACAGCGGACTCTGACTCCGTCGATCTAGGTTCGAATCCTAGTCCCCCAGCCAAAACGGTTGAGGTCCCATCGTCTAGTGGCCTAGGACACTGGCCTCTCACGCCGGAGACAGGGGTTCGACTCCCCTTGGGACTACCAAATTTTACCAATGAAAAGGAGCGGTTAAGCCGCTCCTTTTCTTTTGCCTAGTGTCCGATTGCCACTGGTCGGGACTGTGGTCGTAAGTGCCTTCCTGAGAGGATCTCCAGTGCTGGCCTCACGGGTTCAAGCCCCCTGACGTATCGCTCAGTGGTCATAAGATTCTTGTGTCTCAAGATCCTCTGGATGGTGATCATGGGAACATCTGCTTGAGCAAGGATGCTTGCGGTCAAATGCCTGATGGCGTGAAAACCAAATGGCCTTACTTCTGCCCTCTCACACAATCCTCTCATGAATCGCCTTCGTGCCGAGAAGGGCTTACCCGTCAGTGAATCGACAAACACCCATTCATCATGGGCAAGCTCTTTGTGATTAAGCAGAGCGTTATAGAGTTCTTCGGTCATGGGCAGATAGTCATACTCAAGGCTTCCGCCTTGCCGCTTCCTGGTGCCAATCCTGACTCTCTGGTTGGCAAAGTCGATATCGTCCCATTTCAGACGGAACAATTCAGACCTTCTTGCTGCCAGATGAAGACAGGCAAGGAGCATAACCTGATCCTGCCCTTCGGTGGTCTCATAGACCTTCCAGAAGTCTTCTTCAGGCGGGATGTAACGAGCGTGCCGCTCTTCTGGAAATCTCTCAACCATGCATGGATTAGGAGATGGAAGGCCTAGATACTTCATGCCCCAGTTCCATGCCGCCATAAGGTTCTTACGCTCTTTGTTCGCTGCATAGCCTGAACGTTTCTTTGCTTGAACCTGAAGGTGCTTGAGCACCATTCCCGGCTTCAGTTGGTTCACTGTAAGGGATGAATCAACGCTCTGGAAGAACACCTTAAAGGCCGCTTTCTTCTCTCGAAACACCCTATCCGCATAGCGGGTATTAGAGAACTCCAGATATTGAGTTGCCCATTCAAGCAGGGTCAAGCAGACCAAAGGGGTCTCTAGCTCTTCGAGAGGCTTTGATCTTGTTTCCGATTCCCAATCCAAGGCCTCTTTCTTGGTTGCACAGACCTTGTAAAATCTCTTCCCTTGGCGCATTACCTCGGCTATCCATTCGATTTTGTTCTTTCTCTTGCGTCTGTATGGCATTACACTTCCTCCGTAGTGATTCCACTATTAGGTTTTCAAAGAACAAAATTCGGTTGCCCAGTCTTATTCCGCCAAGATCCTTATGATGACGGCGCACGGTTTCCTTGTCAAGCTCAAGATAATTGGCAACCTCTTTGACACTCATGCGTTTTCCAAGGGATTCTTCTAGTCTCTGCATACCTTATTCTCCCCTGATCTGGTGGCTTCCTTGAGAACTGAATGATGATGGAACTTGGCACTTCTGATCTTTACCGCTTCATCGAGATCCCAGAGATCCATGCCCCTTACTTGTGCTTCATCGATAAATCCATTGATCATGGTATAGATGCTGATGTTCTCTTCTTTGGCATCTTTTGATCCTTCACGCCTTAAGGCTTGGAGTGAAACGAGATTCCCCATGATCTGGCTGATATGCTGATCCATATCAATCCGTAGTGACTTTGTGCGAATCAAGGGGTTGGCTTCATGGTCTCCTCTGAAACTCTGTTGAATGGTTTCCCACCAGGCAAGGGTTTTTCTCTGGGTATGGTGCTTCCCTGGTCTTGTCTGAAATTTAAGCCACTTCTCGGTGCAGTAGGCCCAGAGATCTCCCATCTTTTCGAACAGGTCATCGGATGTATCCAAGCCCAGTTCCTTGATGACTTCCCTTCTGAGCTGGAACTCTACCCTGATGATCTTATGGCCTTGTGGCGCCTTGCTGATTCCCCATATATCGAAGAGCCAGAACTTCTTTGACTGCTGTTTGATCTCAAGCTCTTTGTCATAGATCCTTGCCTGGATGCTGCCCTTGCCGATACTGATGCCTTCCAAGGAATTGTGCGTGTAATACTGGCTTGCCCTGGTTGCCCTGGTGACTTTGAAGCCCAAGATATCTTGATTCCAGATCTTCTCAGGCAAAAGGAGATCCATGCAGAGATCTACCCTGCTGAGCTTCATGAACCGAAATGTTGCCCCTGTGCTCTTCACGATATGGAACAGATGCTTGACTGCCTGTTCCACGCCATGAAGCCAGAGGGTTTCAGAGCGTATCTCTGCTATGATGCTTGGCTTAGTTTTGGGAGCATGCCAGTTGCCAACCAGGAGTGTGTATTCCTTACTGCTCAAGATCCATTCATAGCCTCTTGAGCCGTGGGGCTTGACAGTAAACGGCCAGATGATTTCATTGTCCTTGTCTTTTATGGCTCCTTGAACTTCTTTTCCCTTTAGCTGAGCTTCTGCCTTTCTTTCTTCGAGGTAATTCAAGAAGCCCTTTTTATGCCAATAGACATCAATCGAAAGCACCAGGGAATCAACTCCTGATGCCAGGACTCTGACAATGCTACCGGGAGAGCTTTTCACCTTTGAAGGGGGGCTGATAGTCATTTGCCCCCCCTCCCCGTTTCCCCGGCTTCGTTAGAAACCATGGAAATCGTGAAATCTTTCGTGATTATCGAGGATTCAATGCATTCCTTGTATAACCAATAGGAAAGCTCATCCTTGCACTTGATGCCCTGGTGTACCCGAACCTCTCTCTTGACTGTCTTTAGGGTTGATCTTGTTATTATCTTCATGGGCTAGGTGATAGCTCATGATAGGGGGTTTGTCTCGGGACATAAAAAGGGGACTTTTTGTGTCCAGTTATAAAAGGTTTTTCCGTGCTCTTTGGATACCTTTGGCTAAAGCTTCGCCCGATTGAATGTCAACATGCACTCTACGCCCTGTACCAAATTCAGCTAGATCATTGAACAGGTCTTCTATCTCTTTTCGTCTTAAGGGTGTACCGTATTTCTCTGAAATGATTTCTATGAACGCCCCGATTCGAAAAATCATAGCAGCCTTATTATACTGCTTGGATGTAACTGTTGATGAAAAGGCATTCCTGATCTTCTTAAATTCAGATGAATTAATATCTAGACTGCATTTATGAATGATTCCAGCAATATCAGAATCGTAAATGATCCCTTTATCCATTCTTAGCAAATTGCATAAGCTAATTAATTTGCCCCTCTTTGCTTCTTTGAAAAGTCTTTCCGGCTTCTTACCAAGGATCAATATGCAAGGCAGATATACCCGTACGATAAATACTATTTCTGGAATATATAATATTTTATTTATATCATTCGGTAATAGATTTTGCTCGATTATTATCTCATATTTGTCATCCCATTCATGATCTTTGTATTTTTCATATATTTCAGATCTTGTATTCATTGGGATTAGGTCAAAGAAATCATCTATAAGTAATCGAAATTCTTTCTTCTCGTTCTCATAAATAGTCTTGACTATAATTAGGATAGCTTCGAAAAAGAATTCATCCCTTTTGAGATATTCGATAATGATTTCTTGAGATTTTCGAATTACTATGTTGGGCTTTATATAATATCCTATCCATTCTTTGATATTCGAAATGCTGTTCCAGCCTTTTACATAGAGTTTTTTATAATGATCTTTGAGTTGATCGAACACAATATCGGATAAAAATAGAGGCATAAGAATTGCGACACGATAGTAGGAAGGCTTCTCTTTTTGCCACTGTCGTATATCACTCATCGATATCACTACTCGGCATAACTCATTGTTGATTTGAAACTTAACTCTTCTCGCCTTGGCTCAACAAGCATAGCAAAAGAAGGGCTTGGCTATCAAGGCCAAGCCCTCCGGGCTCGCTCCGCTCGGCCTTGACACCCAAGCCCTTCTTTCGCTCCCTGACTTATAACAGGCTTAAAGGGGAAAAGCGTCTTTAAACACTCTCATCCAGGGGTAGGTTCTGCGCTCTGTGCCAAGTATCACGGTTTGGGTGAACAGGATACACCTATCCAAAACTTAAGGAAATTGATATAATATAATTAATCAGTTACATGCTAATTCACATAAGGCATTGAATCTCTTCCTTATTTGATATAATATTGAATATCAATGAATTGTGTTATGAAGGAGCGTGTATGATGGCGACTATTCCTAAGAAAGTAAATGACAGGTTCATCAAGCAAACATCTAAGTTCCAAAAAGTAATCAAACAGGCTTTTAATAGGGATATTAATGAGACAGACACTGTAAAGGTCGTTGCTGACATATTATCGGATTTATTTGGATATGATCGCTATACGGAGGTCACTAGTGAGTATGCTATCAAGGGAACCTTCTGTGACTTGGCTATAAAGGTAGACGATAAAATCAAATATCTCATTGAAGTGAAAGCGGTCAGCACTGATCTGAAGGAAAATCACTTGCGTCAAGCAATCAATTATGGAGCTCATGAAGGAATACAATGGGTTATTCTTACCAACGGCCTGATATGGAAAGGGTACAGTATATCTTTGAAGCAATCTGTCAAATACGAACAGGTTTTCGAACTAGACTTTCTTGATATCAATCCGAGGAAAAAGGAAGATCAGCAGAAACTTTTCCTTCTTGCTAAAGAAGGCCTTAGCAAGGATGTTATAGCTGATTATCACGAAAGGTTAAAATGCGTTAACCCTTATGTGATCAGTGCAATACTAATGAGTAAGCCTTCAATCGATTTAGTTAAAAGAGAGCTAAGGAAGCTTTCCCGTGGATTGAAGGTAGAAGATGCTGAGATTGAGTCGTTGCTAGCTAATGACATTCTCAAGAGACAAGTGATTGAAGGGGAACACTCAAAAATTGCACTAAGATTGGTTAAAAAGATGGTGACTAGGCCTAAGAAAAGTGCAAAGGACAGAAATGGCTTAATGATAAAATAATAAGATAAAATGATCTCTTATCCTTTTCAGTTTTCAGAAATTGGCATTGGCAGGGCTAAATTATTTCTGTTATCTGTCTTATCAAGTAGATGGGTAGATTTTATTATTCTAAGTTTAGTTGCTCTGTTGATATGTTTTATCTTAAATCCCTATCTAACAATCATTGGGGATAATGTTAGCTCATTAACAATTACTTGGCCTATTGCCATCCACTATCTTTTCGCCAGTTTTATTTCCGGTGGGCTCCTTTATTTAATGACAAGAATTGGTGGCTTTCATATATTCCAAATGAAACTCATTACAATATGCCGGTATCCACCAACTTGGTTATCTGGAATTCTTGGAGCAGTCGTTTACTTAACAGCTGTACAAAACGTCTTTGGTATTCACTACGAAAACTTAATTTATTTCTTAAAATATTTGTCTTTTGTTATAATTGGATTAATCATAGCTTCAATCTATTCTTATCCGGAACTTTATTCATATCATAAGCAAGAAAAGCTTCCAGAGGATATAAAAGAACCGACTAGAGAGATAGATATCAACTTTAAGAGTATTTCTAAATGGATTGCAAAAGAGACACCTATCACTCGCCCCCAAGAAGATTTACTGGGAATTTCAAGAATCGCCAAAAGAATCTCATCCAAACTGTTAATGGAATCAATCCAAACAATCGGCGTAATTGGCCCATACGGCTGTGGAAAATCAAGTCTATTAAATCTAATAGAGTATTACTTAATTAATAAAGATATAATGCATATGAAAGACCAGAGCAACTTCCAGGGCAGAAATGAGCGTACATTCCTCGGTAATTTTGTAGTATGCCGTGTTGATGGTTGGGGTAGGACCAAAGGATCAATAGCTCAACAAATTTTATCTATTGCACTTAATTGTCTAAAAACTAAAATTGATTGCCTTTCAATTATCACTTTGCCTGCAGATTATAAGAAAGCTTTGGAGGGTTCTGTGAACTCATGGGCAGCTATCATCTCAACATGTTTAAGCCCCACTACCGACCCTATAAAACAGCTTACGAAGTTAGATAATATATTAGGAACTGGAGGGATGCGCCTCATAATCTTTCTAGAGGATCTAGATAGGAACTTATCAGATGAGATCATTCGCGATGAATTACCATCTCTTTTAGATCGATTGAGGTCTCTAAGATGCGTTTCTTTCGTTCTTGCTATAGGAACAGAGCATCATTACTCGAATATACTGGTTAGAATTTGTGATCATGTGGAGACTATAGCTTGATAAGTTCTATTAAACTCGTTGAAATAGTCTTAGAATTCCGGAAAGGATGTCTAGATAAATTTCCTAATGACATTGATTTAATAGGTTCAGAGATAAGAAGAGAAAGATTAAATTATAATTTTTATAGCGATATATCTGGTTACTTGTTCTCTTCGAAAGAGTCACACCCAATCAATTGTCTAACAAGATTATTAAAAACAATAAGAATTCTAAAAACGGTACTCCGTCGGACAATGCATACTTGGGAAGCATTGCATGGTGAAATTGATTTCGACGATCTCTTGATTGCAAATACGATTAGATACTCAGCGCCAGAAGCTTTTGACTTTATTATCGACAACATAAGTCAAATTAGGTCACTTTATTATCAGGGAGCAATAGATAAAAGAGACAAGAATAGAGAATCACTATTAATCAAATGGAATGATCTCGGGAAAAAAGTATCGTGGGATACTTCAGCAGCAGAAATTCTTATAGAGTTCTTGTTCCCTTGCTGGAATAGGAATATTGATTATGATCCCCAAACAATACCTCAAGGAATACGTCATTCAAAACCAACGGACTACTGGACTAGACTAAATTTCGAAGACCTTAATAATGAAATCGGCGACCAAGATATTATTAGAGCAATAAAAGCCTGGAAAGAAAATGATTTATCCAATCATATTGATGGCTTGTCTTTACCTAGAGCATTGTATAACAATCCAAGTATTTCACCAAAACTGGAACAGTTTGGTGATTTCCTTTTAAATGGCAAAGAAATACGGTCATTAGCATCGTCATTATTTAAAATTATGGTTGAAGAACAGGGCGTCAAAGCAAATAGAAATGAACTAGAAGCATTTGTAGGTCTTTGGCGACTAGCGATAAGAAATCCCATTGATCAACAAGAGCATTTCGTTTGGATAAAAAATGAAATTTCAAACGTATTAGAAAAAAGTTTTCGATTTGCAAACGATCTTTATTACTTCTGGAGAACAAATAATAGATGGGAAATCGAGGAGAGAAAATCTAATATAAGAAATACAAATACTATTTTATTGCGCAGATCAATTATTGAAACAGCAAGAAATCTTTTTCATAATTTTCCTCAAAAACTAATTAACAGCTTAGATCCCGACTATCCTTACGTAATTTATACGTTTGCAATTATATATGGTTCACCTCGAGAAGGAGGAGAAGAGTTTAATTCTGAGAATTGGGCTTGGCTAACTAAACTCCTTATATCATCCGCAAGGATTAGTCCCTCTATCATTATACCTCAGATAATAGCTCTTATTATTAAACAAGAACTTGGTAATGAGAAATATATTTACACCTTCGATAAAAACTTGGCAAAGAAGATATTCTTAGATCAATTAGATCAGGTTATTGATTTAATTTCTAAACCATTCCCATATGATAGATTCAATGAGCAAGTACGGGATATGATAGATTACGCTCGTAAAATTGCAGTCGATTATCAATACGTTCGTGCAGTGGATCTTAGTATAGGAGAAGGTGAACAGTACTATATTATACATCTAGTAAATGAGCCTTCCATCTTTACTGTTAAAACAGATAGTATGTGATAGTGGTACAATATTCTTTAACCAATATGACTATAAGAGATTGACATGGATAAATAATTTAATTAATCTTTAGCCAGTTGGACATAAGATTACTATAATCGTTATAAGTTAATTCTTTGATTTTTATTGGTATTTTTTTACAAATTGCGGGCAAATCAAACTGAAACTTTTTATATCTCTGAACGACATTACTACCTCCAGGTATAGTTTTTCTTCGAGATGCAGAATTAAGCCAATTGCGTACAATTGTAATAGCTTTATCTGGATGATTATTATGAGCACGGATGTCATGTCCCGCAATATCGGAGATAAATTTTTGATACCTGTATTGCTTTGTATCGAGAATTAAGCAATTCTTTTGTTTTTGAACATTTGTTCCAAAACGAATAGCTCCTATGAAAACTCCCAATTCTAATGGCATATTGAACCTTGGGAGTTTCGTTTTTTTATCTAATTCAGTTCTTGAAATATCATGAATTCCAAATTTTGATTCTATGATCATTTTTTGGATCTTTTGAAACCTAACATTTCCACTATTATCCTCTTCAAGGGCACATCGAGGAATAAAACCGCAATCAAAAATTGCAAACATTATGGCCCTGAGAATATCGAGGTATTCTGCATCAAAAGGACAGTTAATGAACACATTGTTTGCATAAGAGTATTTCATCACTTAACGATTCTTTATAGAATCTCTTGTCAGTGAAACTGATTTAATAGCTTTTTTGATGACTTCTTCACTAAACTGACCAGATTTTGGTGCAGACTTGACTGTGCGGGATGCTATTGACCTCCTAGAAAGGGCACTAGCGGCTACAGACTTCTCTCTTTTCGTTGAGCATGGATTATTTAATATTCTAGCTGCCTTACTAGCTTCAGTTTTGCTTGTTCTTTTTGATGTAGCCATTATCTTTCCTAACACCTCTCTTAAGTTATACTACATTGTTTAAATCTACCTTAAATCAAAGAATGATAGTTTTGTTGAGTAAATAAAATATTTAACATATAAATATTAATATAATCAAACTATTTCATCATTGTAATATTGACATATTATATTCATTGTGATCTGTTCATTTAGTACCTATAAATCGATTAATGGAGGATTTATGGCAAAGAATGAAAGGACATCAAAAAAGGTTGCATCAAAGGCATCAAAATTATTGTCTAGTCCCAAAACATCAAAAACTGTTAAATCGGTAGCTGCATCAGCTCTGTCTCAGGCTCCTGATAAAAAAGGGAAAAAGGGAAACAAAAAGTAATTTCAAGCTGAGCACAATCTTTTACTACCCAAATTGGAACAATGTATACACTTGACCTCCCTGGAGTTGTTAGAATCTGATTTTACGACTATATCATGCAATAACTTGAAACTACACGGCTAGAATAGAGGGTTGCATAAATTTTCAGATAACAATCTTTTTATCTTATTGAGTTATTACACGGAATCAAAACTATAAATATCATGGTCGTAAATCTGGTCGTGAAATGACCCGCACGTAAGAGTCAAAAATGATTGAAAATGGCTTAAAAAGGGCGGAATAAGACGAAACCTGGCGCTCTCACGCCGGAGACAGGGGTTCGACTCCCCTTGGGACTACCAAATTTTACCAATGAAAACCTGAGTTCCCGAGTTATTGTAACGAGGCAGGGGTGGTGAGGCCCAGTTTGACATAGAGATCCATCTGGCGTTTCGTAATTTCGCCGACCTGCCGTTGCTGACCTGGTACCTCAAAGCATTCAATGACATCGAGCTCAT
>JAHDQN010000046.1 GCA_018433775.1 Deltaproteobacteria bacterium | reverse complement strand
GCTGCGGAACAGGGACATGCCAAGGCACAGCACAACCTTGGGTTTATGTATAGCAATGGTCAAGGTGTCCCCCAGGATCATGTTCAGGCGTTGAAGTGGTATCGCCTCGCTGCAGAACAGGAAGTTGCCGATGCACAGTACAACCTTGGGGTAATGTATGCCGGTGGTCAAGGCGTACCCCAGGATTACGCTGAAGCGGTGAAGTGGTATCGGCTGGCTGCGGAACAGGGACATGCCGATGCTCAGCACAACCTTGGGGTAATGTATTACAATGGTCAAGGTGTACCCCAGGATCATGTTCAGGCGTATATGTGGTTCAATCTGGCGGCTACAGGAGGTGACAGCCTTTCGACAAAAAATCGGGATCAGTGCCGGAGTGAAATGACCCCCGAACAGGTAGCCGAAGGCCAGCGATTGGCTCGGGAATGGCTCAAGGCTCATCAGAAATAAGTTCAACAGGGAGTATTAATGAGCGTCTTATCTTATATCAGAGTGAGCACCAACACCCAGGACGTTAAGAATCAACGATACGAGATCCTGGAGTATGCCCGGACCCATGATCTAACCATTGATCAATTCATCGAGATTGAGATTTCGTCCAGGAAGGACAGGAAGCAGAGGCGCATCGAAGAAGTCCTGCAGAAACTCTCTCCAGGGGATACCCTGATCGTATCCGAACTTTCCCGCCTGGGCAGATCGACTGGCGAGGTGATCGAGCTTGTCAATGAGTTGGTCAGAAAGAAGGTCCGGTTCATCGCCATCAAACAGAATCTCAGCATCAACAATGGTCACGACATGACCAGTAAGATCGTCGTAACACTCTTTGGCCTCATGGCAGAGCTTGAGCGGGATCTTATCAGCATGAGAACCAGGGAGGCTCTTGCCGCGTTGAAGGCCCAGGGGAAGGTGCTCGGCAGGCCGAAGGGCTCCCTGGGAAAGAGCAAGCTCGATGGAAGGGAAGATGAGATCATCCGGTTGCTGAAATCGAAGGTATCGAAAGCTGCCATTGCAAGAATCACCGGAACATCCTGGTTAACACTTGACAGGTTTATCAAATCACGGGGCCTCCACGATCCAAAGAACTCGGGAAAGAACAAAACTAGTTTTTGATGATTTTTTGCCCTGAACTCTCCCAAGGGAGAGATTCGTAGTAGTCTCTAGTCACGCCGTATACTTCTTCGAAAGGAGGTAATTCTCCTTCGACCTCTTGAGCCAAGGTCGCGTACTCAAGTTCTGATCGTCTGATTATTTCTTCCTCTCTTAGGGAAAATTTATCGACAACAAGGTTTCTATGTTTAGCTTTGGTTTTCAAGGAACTCAATATTTGGGCTTTCATACTAACATCGTTTATATAACCGTTTATAAGAAGCCAGTATATGTCATAAGCATCCTGTCTTCTTATTCTGTTCCGGTCTTTTTGTTGGACAATCGCCCGGTATTTCTCGCTCACAAGGTCTACTAAACTGTACGCCTTGATACTCCCAGCATCGACCATATCCAACGTGTCTATCGCATAGTTGTACTCGTTAAAACTTAGATCTATTTTCAAGATATCTGGACATGCGCCATTTAGCAGCCTTTTGTGCTTTGGTGTTCCCTTATACGCATGTCCCACTCTAATAGTCAGGGTGGGGAACGAGGCTTCTTCGTTAGGAGGCTTCACTTCGTGAGACTGGATACTACACGCAAGGCCATAAGGAAGCTCCTCTCCTGCAAGAGCCAAACGATCTCCTAGGTCTTCAAGGAGTTTTGTTTTATCAAATCCGGAGAATAGTTCAGATGACGAGAAATCAATATCTTGGGTAAGTCTGGAACTTTTAAACCTTATTGCGAGCAGAACGCCACCCTTCATAACCATATTGGTTTGTAAAAACGGCGACCTGGAAACTGCTACGATAACAGTATGTACCGCTTGCCTAAATTCTTTAATGGAAACCGTTTCACTGCTCTCAATCCATGCTCCAATGTCTAGAGGTTCCATGTATTAGTCCACATTGATGGAAAGGCACCACCGCTCAGAATAAGTTGGTCGATATTCCGCGCTGGGATCCAACTTCCTTGATCCGCCTCGTTCGACATTACTTAGCCATTCGTCAATCCGCTCATCTCTTAGATTACAAAGTTCTTCGAGTAAATATCCAGCCCGGACTTTCTCAATCTTATTGCCGTGTTGATTGAGCTCATCTATGATTAAGGTCTTATATAACTTCCCGTGTTCTTTATAAACGTTCATTACATGTCGCATACCACCACATAACATGGGTTCTCTCAACATGTCCAAAAACGTCCTGCCGATTGTGGAAACTCGAAGGATACTATCACTAACATGCTTGAAAGCCCCTGCGTGCACACTTGAATATATATGTACTGGAAACTTACCAACCTTTTCGACATGAGGCCTTGTTAATTTTGGGAGGGTGCTCATGGAGAACTCTTGAAACTTATCTCCATAATCTTTTTCCATCCTTTCTCTAGCGAACTCTCTCCACCTTTTTTGATTAGGGGTGGAGAGATATATACTACTTGGGATTCTATCCGTTAATCCATGAAATGACATGGCACTGATATGAGAAACGTAAGCAAAGGGATCCAAAGAACACATTATTTCTCCCGGACCATAGTTCTTTTTCCCAAGCACGGTGAAATAGGTATCCTGTCGTTGTATGACCCCATTGGACAAAAGGGCTGCAATATTCTTTAAAAGAATCCTCTTGGAGGGAAAGTCCTTGGAAATGGTTTTGATTCTCTCCCCCTTAAATTTTTTTGTCCGATAGAGATTCGATACGATCACGCCTAAATCATATTCTGTTACAACAGGCTTGTTCGATTCTCCTAGCTGTAGAGCTATTGCCTTGATAAGTTCCATGCTTTGTTTGTCTCCGAGACTTCTTTTGATAAGCGTCCTTAGGACGCTTATCAAAAGAAGTCCCACCTGTCAACACAATTTTCGTTTTCTATGAAACAGAAAACAAATAGTTTTTAGGAAAGGCCTGAGCCTTACTGAGTGTGGGATGTGTACCGCCGCTTCTGTATACGTCCTTAGGACGTATACAGAAGCGGCTAACAAACGTCAAGAATAAAATTTATAAAGAAACGGGGACATAAAAGAATGGGTTTATCCACATAAAATGCTTGACAATTTAATCAGAATATGGTAATAAGTCGTTTCATAATATATCCTTGACTGATATTATCAGTCATTGAGCCACCCCGAGTGGTAAAAGTAGTTCCTGAAACAAGTTGTTCAGCGAATCCCTACAAATATTTGTGTGAGCACATCATCGCCACAAGGCAATGATGTGCGGTATGCATGATGATGCTCTTGGGCCTCCTGCCCATGAGTGAGAATCCAAGATAATCAAAAAATAATCCAGACAAAGTCGAACGGCCATTAACACCTCCACTGTGTTAATGCACAAGCCATGACTCGCTCTTGTTGCGAAGCTAACAAGAGTGAGTCGTAAACGACCACTATCAAATGATTTGCACGGTATTTCGTGCATGAAACGTGCATGAAATACCCTTCCCCTCCTGCTTGCCTTGGGCTCATTGTTGACTCCCTGGCGAGCCTGACCCCCCGACAACAGAGCACAATTTCCTGAACAGGACAGTGCCCTGATCCCATATACACGGCTGCCTTGCCGCAAACCAGCACCCTGGGCTGGTTTGGAAAGAGGTATCGCTTTCAAGAAAATCAGCACGGAAAGGAGGTAAACCATGAAAATCACAAACGATTTCCGGCAACAGGGACGGCGCGTTGCGCCGAGGAAACGTAAGAGCGAGATCACGAGATACGACGGACAGAGAGAGCAGCACGTCATCGGCTGGCTGGAGTTCTGTGGTCGCAATTTTCGACTGGAGCGTATCAACCAGCTCCGGCAGGATCATTATACGGCGTATATGAGGCATCTGAGCAGCAAGGGGCTATCTGCCACGACGATCTATAACCATGCCTTATCATTGAGAAAATTTGTAGATCGGGCGCACCTGAGCATAAAGATCAATCCTAGCCGAGCGTTGAAAAGAAGGCAGGAGCGGCTTTTACAGGAAAACGCGCCCACACTTTGTTCCACCCCTGGGGGGGAGGCGTAATGCCTCCCCTCCAGGATTTTTGCACCACAAGCACCACCAGCACCAAAGGAGGCAATATGCGAGCGGACAGACCGCACAAGTTCAGCACCAGGGCAAAAGCCGCGTATGTCGGCAGGGCTGTGTCCAAATGGAATAATCGAGGTGATGGCCTTGCCTCCGCAGTGAGGACGATGCTCAACGACATACGCAGCGAAACCGGCCTGAAAACGCTGTCAAAGATCGACAAGCCAACGATTGAGCAGTACCTTGACTCTCTCCGTGAACGCCTTGAGAGCGGGGAGCTCCTATCTGCGGCCACAGCGGACAGGGTATCGGCTCTCAACACCACCCTCCGATATTTTGGCAAGGGCGATCAGGCTGTCTCGGCAAAAGAATACGGACTCAGCAGGGGTCCGGTGGACACGTCCGACAAGAGCAACAGCCGGGAGGCCTCAACCGCTGTCGTTGAGGCCGTGTATGGCAAGGGACAGGATGACCCTCGAAGCATGGCCTTATATCACTCCTTGAGGTTCCAAGAGGCCTTTGGGCTCCGAGCGCGAGAGAGCCTTGCACTCAAGATAGCAGAAAAAGATCCTGATGCGCCCAGGCTGATAATAACCAAGGGTGATCTGCCCAAGAACAGCCGTCCGCGAGAGATCCCGATTGTCAGCGATCAGCAGCGACAAGTTTTGTGGGAAGCAAAAGCGTTCGCTTTGAGTCAGGGCTGGCGATCCCTGATCCCGCCTGAGAAATCTCTCGCCCAGGGCAAGGATTATGCTTATAAAACGCTTGATAAAATCCGGCAGTCGGTCGGGCATCCTGAGTTCCACTTCCACGGAGAGCGGCACCAGTACGCTCATGAGCGTTTTGCGAGTCTTTTCCATGCCCAGGCTGGCCTGGGCCTCCAGTGTCCGGCTGTGATGGGCCTGGGCACAAAGGAGTGGCGGGAATATGCGGCTAACGCCACAGGCTTGAGTATCGAACAGATCAAAGACATCGACAAAGAGATCCGCTTGGAGATTTCCGAGGAACTGGGGCACAGCAGAGTGGATGTTACCCGCTATTACCTTGGGTGATGCTCTTCGCCCAAATGAAGGCCCGGAGCCAGCTTCCGGGTGATCCTGAATTTTTTACCTGATAAAATACCTCCTTAAACAGATATATAAAATAAACGTGCACATAGAAATGCATCATCGTCATGCAACAGTATTAACAGCAAACGATGAAAAGGAGACTTTTTTCATGGAGATTGATCTTTGCCAGTTCATAGATCAGGTACGGTTAACTTGGGTAATTTTCGTTCTTACAAAAATGGGTGCGCTCGTTATCAAGAAGGACGAAGCCATCGAGGATCTCAAAAGGCAGTTGAGGGCCGAAAAAGCCAAGACCTGGTGGAATAAACTGCTCAGAGGATAACTGGGAGTGTGCGGATCTATCCCGAGCTTGGCACCACTCAAGAGGTGACCAGCAGTGGTTTTCAGGGAGATTTTTTTCTGGGGAAAGGGTGGAGAGAACACACGCCGATAGGTGTGTGTGAGCGTAACCCTTAACTCTTATAAATCCTTATAATCCTTATAATCCTTACTGCGCCTGGAGAGCGAGGCCTGGAGCCATTTTCCTGGCGTCACCATGACTCATAGCACGAAGAAACATGACTCATAGCACGAAGAAACATGACTCATAGCACGAAGAAACATGACTCATAGCACGAAGCCCCCCTGGGAACCCGCATTATTCCTAACTTCTTAATTATGTAAGTTATCTTGATAACAGAGATAGACTCGCAAAGATAGGCATAGAGAGATTTCTGCTTGGCACCATGACTCATAGCACGAACCTAACTCCCGAAAAACATGTGGATTAGGAACGTTTTATTTTTTCTACCCAGGTAACAGCTTGGTTTTTTTTCGCTTCCGGGGAATTCTTCTGAGCACAACCGTTTCTCGGTCCTGAAGGAATCCACTTCCCTGGTCAAGATACCCCACCTTTACGAGCTCCGCGATAGCATTTTTGATCTGCCGTCTGATCTGATATTTGGGTTGAGTTTGGACATCAAGGTTAATAGCAATCGCCAAGACCATGTAATGACCGGGCCACTTGTCCTCTCTCTGCGACGAAATAAACCGATGCAGGCACTTGGCAACGGGCGAACTAATCGCGTTCCTGATTTTTTTATCGATGAGAGAGACAAGTCCTTGCCCATACAACTCAGCGAAATACGGGTTGATCGTGATCTTGAACTCCTTACTTCCGTCCTCTCGTTCGACCCAATCTGCATAGGTGAGCATGTTGGTGATCTTGGCTCCCATGACCTTGCGCTTCCCCCTGGAATTGCGTTTGTATATCTCGATGGTGATGACGGCTCCAACAAGCCTCTCAAGCGAGTCTAGCACCCGATTGTATGATTTCTTGTTTGGGCGATATGTCTCTCCTGGCATTGATTTTAGCAAGGCCAGGAGAGATCCCTGGTATGTGTAAGTAGGGTTACCATCATCGGTGAGTTCTCTTTTCCTGATATTAGCGTCAGACAGCAGGGTAAAAATCCCGATCAGGACATCCTCATCGTAGGTTGTTAGTTGCTCACCACTGTAAATCAGTCGGCCCCAGGACGAGTCAGTGATGACCTCTCTCTTGAGGTACTTGATCTGATTGACCTGGTTCCTGTTTGCCGGATAGAACGGACTTACCCGACAAAAGTCTGTGGGGTACGGAGCCTCGGTAAAAAGCTGTCCCTGCTCCGGGGGAAACTCTCCGCTTGGGGCAATCTTCTTGCGGAGTTCCAGGGCCTCCAGCTTTGCTTGAGCTTCCATTGAGCGTCGCTCAAACTCTTCCTTGGGGATGGCTTCCAACTCAGCCTGGGCCTTTGCCACCCATGCCGGCAGTTTTTTCTTCGATTGTTTCGCCGCGTTATCGGTCATTCTGATCCTCCCGGTCAAGGTAGTCTCTGATGATTCTGACCATGAGGGCAGAGAAATTGCTGTCCCATCGCTCATCTGCAATCTCCTGTAAACGCCCGATCATGGAAACGGGCAAATTGATATTTTTGAGTTTACACGGTTCCCCGCGCTTGTATTTTTTAACCCAGATCGAGTTGTCGATCACAACAGTATCCGCTCGTGCGGATTCCACAAAGTTTTCCGGGTTTCGGGATCGTTTTTTAATTTCTTCCATCACAGAACTCCTTGAATAGATTTTTTATTTCGGAAATTGCCTTGGTGTCTCTCTTGGGGATCTCGTTGACCGCCAAACCCTCGGCAATGGATCGCCTGAACGAGATCCGGTATCCGATCCTGCTCTGGAGCAGGGTGAGATTCCGGAGGTCTGACGAAAACTCGGCTACTGCATCGGCCAGACGTATTTGCGGGTTGGTGTCGATCTTGTTCAGGGCCAGGAACGCTTTGAGGTCTGCGTTAAACGCCTGGGCCTGTGCCACGAGCTCGTCCATTGTCTCCAGGGTCCATGCGTCGAGTTGTCCCGGCAGAATAGGCACCAGCACTCGATCAGCCACCAGGAGCGAGGATCGCAGCGTTACTGAGTCCCTGCCTCCGCAGTCGATGACAATATCCTCATACTTGGGCGAGAGTTTCTTAATTTCAGCAGAGAGGCCTTTTCCACCGAGGGCAATGCATGTCACGGACGGTGATCGTCCCGTTTCGGTCCTGACGGTTGCTACCTCGGAGATGGAGCCTTGGGGATCTGCATCGACCAGCAGGAGATCCCTGCCCTCCTGGGCCAGTAGGATAGCCAGATTCCAAGCCAGCGTGGTTTTGCCCACGCCGCCCTTTTCTGATGCGATCAAGTATATCATCGTCGTATCCTCCCAAGTACACCATACAGTTATTCCTTATCGGTAGCAAAGACAAAAACATAATACAATATAATATGTATTAGCATTAAATAAGGTTATATAAGGTTAAAAAGAAGTCCACTGGTTCTTCGGGGTGCCCCCCCAGGTCATTACCCGGATTATTCCCACACAACAAGTGGATCAGGAAGGCCAGGAGCCCCAGATTTATTAATAATAAACGAACGATTACTCTTCATGGCAACAAGATACATAAACGGATAGATTAATTTAATCATAACTATTAAGTATAACTCGATTATGACGATTATATAAAGAGTGAGGCAAAAAAGGGCTTTCTTTGTCTCGAAATTCCAAAACAGGAGGCATTAATGATTTCCAGGATCATCATCATGATTCTTTCGGCGGCACTGGTTTTTTCGACCTCTGGCATTGCGTCAACTGAAACGGACTTAGATACTGCTTACAGGTATTATGTATCAGGAAACTATGAAGCCGCAGTTAAACATCTCACCATATTGGCAGAACAGGGACATGCCGATGCTCAGTACAACCTTGGGGTAATGTATGATAATGGTCGAGGTGTACCACAGGATTATGTCAAAGCTGCAAAGTGGTATCGGCTGGCTGCGGAACAGGGACATGCCAAGGC